>CAMOUL010000013.1 GCA_946626605.1 uncultured Bacteroidales bacterium
CGGCTCAGTTCGGTAGCACGGTTAACAAGTACGCCATCACGTGGGTTGACGGTAACGGTGCGACCTTGAAGACCGAGCAGGTAGAGTATGGTCAGACACCGTCTTACACAGGCGAAACACCGACGAAGACTGCTACTGATCAGTACACGTACACGTTCAATAACACGTGGTCGCCCGCAATTGTATCTGTAACAGGCGCAGCTACCTATACGGCTCAGTTCGGTAGCACGGTTAACAAGTACGCCATCACGTGGGTTGACGGTAACGGTGCGACCTTGAAGACCGAGCAGGTAGAGTATGGTCAGACACCGTCTTACACAGGCGAAACACCGACGAAGACTGCTACGGAACAATACACGTACACGTTCAGCGGTTGGGAACCGGAATTGGAACCTGTTACGGCAGCGAAAGAATATACGGCTAAATTTACCCAACACTATCGCGAATACAATATTACGCTTCACGTGAATGGTGGTACGATTAACTCTGGTAATGTGGAGAAATATACATATGGTACCGGCGCGACCTTGCCGACCGATGTAACGCAAGAGGGTTATACCTTTGATGGCTGGTATGACAATAGCGGTTTGAACGGTGAGGCCGTAACAACGATCTCTACAACAGCCACCGCCAATAAAGAATACTGGGCGAAGTGGACAATGAGTGAATATCATATAACTTGGCTGAATTGGGATGGATCTCAGTTAAAAGAACCGTCCATAATAACAACTATTCAGCACGGTGGAACGCCGGGATATTCTACCGTGAACAATGGTAAACCTACTCGCGAAGCTTCCGATTGCAAAACCTATGAATGGGACGGATGGACGACCGAAGTAAATGGGGCAGGCTCGTTCTATAGTATAGATAATTTACCGGATGCTACCGGTGATGCTATCTATTATGCGCATTTCCGTATAACGGCTATAGATGTGGTGTCTAATAATAACATTGTAATTGATGATAGTTATACCGTCACGTCCACTAGGGTTCGCGTGGAAGGTCGTCTCCGTGTGAATTCAGGGGCAACTCTTACTACAGAAGACCTCATACTGGAAGCAACGCCGACGAGTTCGGGCACGATAAGCGGTATAGAGAATATTACCGTTAGCAGCAAAGCTTACTTCGACTATGAGTTCAACGTCGATCCATGGCATTGGAGCGCATTCGGTGTTCCGTTTGTGATTGATCTGGATGAGGCAGCACCGTTAAAGGAGAAAGAAACTCCGCTGGCACTTGGTACGGATTATGATATTATCTATTATAATACGATCAAGCGTGCTGAGCAAGGTCCGGGCTCGCATTGCTGGGAGTATGTGGATCATCAGGAAGAACATAAACTGATACCCGGCGTGCAATATATGATAGCCTTCAACAAACCGAAAGGACATGTGTACACCGTCCGCTTTACGAAGGCAACTAACGCATCCATTAATTATGATGGTAATTTGGATCTTGTTATCACGGGTGAGGCAGCCGGAAATAATAACTGGAACGGCATTGCGAACCCGAAGATGTACCATGCGCTATTAGATGCCGGAGTAACGGAGTGTCAAGTACATGATGGCGGTGAGATTGGCAAGGATGGATATTATACCTACGACATGAGCGGCAAGAAGTTCTTTGTTGGTAAGTCCGCCTTTGTTCAGGTACCGTCAGAACAGAGCTCTGTTGTCATAAACGAAGCAACAACGCAAGATGCTATACAACAGATCCATGCACCTCGTCGCGCGAAGCTGACAACGTCTCAGGGTACTCGCTATGATGTGCAAATTGCTCCTTCGGAAGAAGAGGTTGCTGACCGTCTGTTGGTACTTACAGACGAGGATAAAGCAGATGAATATGTGATTGTCTCCGATCTCGCCAAAGCAGGAGTCAGCCCTGTGCGTGCTCAGATGTGGGTGGATCGTTACGGAGAGAAGTTGTGTAAGAATACTACCTCTTTCATTAACAACAAGGCTGACTATCCGATTGTCATTTCCACTCCTAAGGCCGGAGAGTACGACATCTTTATTAATGATCAGCCGGATGACGAGACGATGCTATATCTGACCTATGACGGGGAGGCAATTTGGAACTTGAGCTATGGAGGATATATAGCTAACCTGGAGAAAGGGACCAATACGCATTACGGCCTGCGTATCGTTCGCACACCGAAAATCACTACCGGCATTGAGGAAACCTCAATCCTAAACGGTGATGCAATCCGCAAAGTGATTGTCGATGACAAAGTCCTCATCATCCGTGCTAATCAAATCTATAGCATCGATGGTCGATTGGTAAAATAACAGTCGTAAGGTCGCAATGACGTAATAACGAAAAGACGGAAAAACATTAGAATTATGGAAAAGAAAAAATATATTGTTCCCTTCGCGGAAATAACTATCTTGAGTACAAAGGAGTTGATGGGATTCACTGAAGAAATCTCGGGAGGAGGAACTGCGGCTAATCCAGCTCCTGCTCGCCGAACGAAAGTGTTCTAACGTGAACTTAGAAATGAAAAGCCTATGAAACGATTAAGAGGTTTTTGGTGCGTGTGTGCGTTCTTAATAGGAACGTGCATACCTGCGTACGCGGGAACACCCGGTTCGTCGTGCGCTGATGCTATCCCGATGGGAAGCGACTACAGTGCGCAAGTTCAGAACGGGCAGTCTATCTGGTATTCCGCATGGACGTTTGACTTGCCGCTGACGGTCACCTTCGCCCCCGCAAACGGTGCGTCGGATCCGGCTCCCCTTGTAGAGATGGATTTTAGTTGTACAACTGGAGTATATGAGGATTCCATCCTCTGTAGTTTGTTCTGTGCTACATCCGGCTCCAGTGGCATATCGTTTGACCTGCCGCATAAGCCACAATTGAAGTCAAAAACCTTAGACGATGGTACGTTCGTGTATTATCTCGCCCTTGGTAAGAGTTACCGCGATCTTATGCTACAGGTAGGTATCGATTATAACGTTGAGGTTTTTGTAAAGGTAACGTATAAGAGTGCCGGAACGATTTCTCTTGCGCCGGATAACCTGTTCTCCAATTGTGTAGATAAGGCTAAGTTCATGCATTACGGCGATACAGTTAATGTGGCGGCTTCGGATGTTAACCGCCATGTGATTGTGCCGTACGTACAATGGCAGGAAGATACCATCCGATATGTATGGACCGGTACTACTCCGTGTCGCGGAGTGGTAGGTAATTCCTGTGATTTTGATCCCTCTGCAACTGATACCGAGCTCTCAGGAAACGAGAATGTACTGCAATTTTTTGATTTACAACCGGGAGAGTCGTTCACCGTTACAGCAGACCTTTTGTATAGCTACGTCCATGATGATGAATATCCCAACGAAGCCGGTATGTATTTCGCGAAGTTTTATAGCACAGCGCCCGGAACGATCCAGGTGGTGAAAGCCCCCAGGGCTCTTCCCGGTAAAAATGCCACTTTGCTTAGGTACGACCAGACCTATCCGCTTAACGCGAATGACACAGCGCTCTTTGCTATCCCTCGGTCGTGGAATAAGGATGTGAAATTTTCGACTCCTACAGCGCATGTGTTCAAAATGCAGATAGCGACCGCTCCGGATATGCAAGGAGATCACCTGCTGGGTGAATATGTATATGAGAGAATAGTGGGTGGACATTGGCAAGGAATATTGGGATCCGAATTGGTAAATTTTTGGAAAAAAACTAAAGATCAATACCTCTATATCCGCTTTATATGCTCGGAGGCAACGACTGTTACCCCGTCCGAATGGGTGGCGTCCTCATGCGTTAAATCAACCCAAACAATCTATATTGCCAAGTTGGATACTACTTTCAGAATTACGAGAAATTCTAGTTTCCGCTATCGTGCCACTTACGCGCAAATGTTAGGTGGAGATCTTACTGTTTCGTTCTCTTCTACGAATACATGTAATGTCTTTATCGCTACCGATTGCAATATTACCACTTCTCCTACGGCTGCTAATGTATTAGCAACTGGATCTGTAAATAGTAGCCGTAGTAAAACTTTTACGGCTGATAATATTGCGAGTTGGTCTCCTCGTGTCGATGAAGAGGGGTATGTCTATTTCCGTTTTAATTGCACCTATACCGGTACCTATTATATCACTCTCTCCTCTACCGCTCCGAAGGAGAAGGATCCTGTTTATCCATCGTCGTCGGTGGCGGTATCGTGCGACGAATCGGGGAATGCGTACTTCCGTGTGAGCGAGGATCAGCATGTCGTAATCTTAGAAGGAACAACCGAAAAACAGTCCTTCGATGCGGTTGTCGGTCAGACCTATACTATCTCTGATTTACCTGCAGGAACATATACCTTACGTGGACAAAATGACGAAATAGAGTTAAAATTATAAAAATTTTGTGTAAAAATTGGCGAAAAGGAAAATTTATTTGGTGAATTCAAAAAATTTTTGTACCTTTGCGCCCAAAATATTTTGCGTGCATACATATATGCGTTATATACGTACGATAATATTATTGCTTTTGGTGTCGGTTTCTGCAATGGGACAGACGCTTAAACCGGCGGGTACTACCTATGATCAGGCTACCCGTGTGACGGATACAACCACTCTATCGGTTCAGTCCGGAGAGAACTTTGTTCGTGTCGCTGCCGCTAACCTGCCGGCAGTGATTACCTACATGCCGGATACTGCTTTTGGTCCAATCCCGATGGCGATAATGGATGAAGACACTTTATTGACGAGGATGAGTTTTCATGATTGTGCTATGACTTGGACCTGGGAGGCCGGGCGTGACAACCGGTCGAAAATCATTGAGATCCGTGCTCATGAGAATGCTACTATTTTAGTGGAGCCGTTCTTCTGTCCGGCAAATACGAGTACGGTAGTCGATGACGCCCAGGATAGTTACGAATGGTACGGAACGGTTTATACCGAGAGTGGGGTTTATACCCATGAGAATACGACGGAGTATTGCTCCTGGACGGATACGCTTCACTTGACGGTCCAGCACTTATGTCCGGCGAATACGAGTACGGTAGTCGATGATGCTCAGGAGAGTTACGAGTGGTACGGAACAACCTATACCCGGAGTGGTGTTTATACGCATGAGAATGCGACTGAGTATTGCTCCTGGACCGATACGCTCCATCTGACTGTTCATCACTCCTGTCCGGCGAATACGAGTACCGTAGTCGATGATGCTCAGGAGAGTTACGAGTGGTACGGAACAACCTATACCCGGAGTGGCGTTTATACGCATGAGAATACCACGGAGTATTGCTCCTGGACGGATACGCTCCATCTGACGATCCATCGTAACCTCAAGGATACGACCATCTATTTCTGCCCCGGAATGCACGAGGAGGGAGTAGTGGAGGATGACGTATGGCGAATCGATTATCGTGCTTATCAGTTAGAGACACCCTCTCCCGATTGGTATATGGAGGGCGTGATTCTGGAAACCCAGGCAGATAAGGCTCTGGTGGACTTCCGTCGTGCGGAGCAGAATCTTGAGGCGTATTATCAACTGCCTTTCGTCCCGATATCGAATATCGTGTGGTCGTTCCGTTCGGCGGATGACTCCGAAAGCCATGCGATGGAGATAAAGAACGAGCCTCAATGGGTAGAATCCGGTACCGTATCGCTGATCGTTCGGTTCCAATGTGGCGCACCATATTATAGCAGTTTTACGACGGATGTAGAGGAGGTGGAAGCCCTCTCTCGGCCGGTTAAAGTTATGGAGAACGGCACCGTGATGATCATCCGCGGCGGCAAACGGTATAACGTCCTTGGCGCAACAATTCGATAACTCACTTTTATTGACATAACTAACAGAACAACAATCTCTTATGAAAATTCAAAGACTGATCATAGGGCTTATTGCGATTCTGCCGATGAGCGTAATGGCGAGGTTGGAACATCCGTGCGACTCGTTCTCTATGGTATGGAAAGACACGCTGCCTGCTCATTATTGCGAGTGTGAGTATAACTCGAATACATTTGCATTCCCCATCGATACGGTCCTCTCCGGAGATGTGTGGTTTACTGCTACAATCGATGATATACGTCAGGGCATATCGGCCTATTGGTTTTCCAATACTTCGGTTACGATCGATGTTTATGCTTTCTGCATCAGCACGACACCTACTTTCTCCGTGACGGTTGGACCTAACCGAATGAGCGAGATGGATATGGATAAGATCAACAAGAAGCTCGATGAGATCGGCGGTAGTGCCCAATTCCTTAAGGCCCTCACGCCGCGTATTCACGTCTATCCTTTGAACGGCGGGTCGGGACAGGTGTTCTGCTATCCGTATGACCAGGGACCTCACTCGACTTGCGACAGAGCCTTGGACTTGCGTGCGTGGATGACTTATGTATGCAGCGAGCCGGAGAACGTCTATCGCCTCCCGTCGAGCAACATCCCCTCTTCCGGAAAAGCTTTCTTGAGGTGGATTCATAAGCCGAAGAATGTGACTCAGAAACCTCAGCCGGCAGAGATATGGCTGACGATGGATAGTTGCAACGGTGACGAAGTGGCACGCATAACGATGAGCGATACGATACATGTCTATCAGCCGGATTCCGCTATGTTGGTCAACGCTCGCAAAGCCCACAGAGATATATGGGTACATATCTCCCATGCGGAGGGTGTAAACGGACGACTCTTCTACTATACCAACCCCAAGTACGCTGATCCGCTTCCTCCGGTTGATCAAACGATCTGCGAGGGCAAGAAAATAACAGTGGACGGACGCGATTTCATGGCAGATACAGCCTTTGTGGATACTATTTGTATGAATCGTGATACACTGCAAATGCGGAGCGTGTCTCTCACTTTCACTCCGCCGACAACGGTCTATGATACTGTTCAGGTGTTGACCCAGGATTTGAGCCGCGGATATGTTCATCCGGCTTCCGGAGTAGTGCTGCGCCAGTTTGGCGACACGACCTTTAATGTGGTGAGAGCAAATACCTGCACTAAACGTTTTCAGGTTACAGTAGTGGAGAAACCTGTAGATCCCAAAGGTACGGAACTGGTTTCGGGCGGTAAGAAGGCTCGCAAACAGTTCGTGGACGGCCAGATGGTCATCTATATTGATGAGAAGAAATATAATGTCTTAGGACAGCAAATACAATAAAAAATTAACAATAATTACTAACTTTTAAAAACAACCAATTACATGAAGAAGTTTTTCTTACTTACGTTGGCTTCCTTGATGACCGTCTTCGCGATGGCCAAGGGTGATGGCAGCGGTAGTACAAAAGCAAATGCAATTGAATTTGACTGGGACAAGGGAAATGTACACATGAGCGGTACCAAATGGTACCATGTTGACCTCTCTCCCCTCTATGAGGAAGAGAACCCGTCGCTGACCCTCTTTGTGACCAACCCGGACCGTAGCAATTCAGTTAACGCAGACTTGAAAGCTACTGTTGCAGGTGAGACTGAGACGAAGCACTATGTAGTTTCTCCTCATGAGCACCAGACTTACACAGCAAACGCAACCGTACTGGTTCGTATGCGTCAGACGGAGATCTACCTGACGTTGACTACGGACGGTGAGGTTCGCCTGAGTGCAAAAGTGTTCGAGTCAGCTGATCTTGACGAGACCTGTAAGGACGCTCGCGTCCTGAAATGGGACACGGAGGCTACCCAAACCAAGGGTTATGCTGCTTGGTGGAAAGTGGACATCAGCCAATTCAAAGATGCGACTCTCAAAAAGGACGCTAAGGTGACGATTACCAACATCGGCTCGGGTCCTGTGAATCTGAGGACCGGTCAGTCGTTTGACTGCCCGTCGTCCGGTACTACCAGACGTGACTATGCACTTGCTGCAGGCGAGTCGGTTATCGACACTATCCCGCAGAGCATGATCGCGAGTGTCTATCCGGATGAACTCTACTTCACCATCGAGAACCTGGAGCAACCGGTGAAGATGAAGGTCGAGATGATCGATCAACCGATAGTGCCGGTCATCCCTGCACCGAGCGCTATGCCCGCGGTAGTTTTGAATGTTAACCCGACCGACTCTACCGTCCAATCTACAGTTATTCCTGCCGGTCAGACGCTCTATGCTCTCAGCGTGAAAGACATGGATGCACTGACTAAGTACGAGCCGGAGTTCACCTATCGTAACGAAGGTGCCGCTACCGCTCACATGACTATCAAGATGGCCTTCGAGCGTCCTGCTTACGGTACGACAAACACCAGCTATGAGATAGCTGCAGGCGGGGAAGAGATCGTGGTTTACAAGAAGAACATGCTCGATGGTATGATTGATAACGTAGATTCGATCTATCTGCTTATCTCTACTGACCAGCCGATCAACTTCTACGGCCGTTTCAAACACGTACGTGAGGGTAAGGCTTGTAAGACCAATATCGACTTCAACTGGGAGACCGGTCATACCCAAGAGGCTCGTACGACCCAGTGGTACGCAGTAGATGTAACTGCGGCTCGTGATAACCTGCAAGACATCGTGGTACACGTCCAAAACCTCGGTACTGAGGCTGCAAAACTCAAAGCAATGGTTGCTTTCTCCTGCCCGTATATTGATCTTCAGGAGATAACCCGTACGGTAGCTGCCGGTTCGACGGCTCCGGAGCGCGCTATCAACTACTCGATGTACGCAGCTATGACCGATACCGTTTGGATTGGTCTGGAGACCAGCCAGGATATCAAGTTCTGGGCTACGACAAGACCGACGAAGATCAACGAGCCGGATGACGCATGTTTGACAGCCAAGAAGTTCAACTGGGTCGATGGTGAGCAGCAAGGCGCCAATGATACCATTTGGTATAAGATTGCAATGGAAGAAGCACGTGAGCAGTCGGCTAAGTTCCCCACTGTATTCGTGCAGAACCTCAGCGCAACCAATGAGTTGAAAGTAGAGGCCGAGCTTTCGCTTGAGTGTCCGGACTCGATCGAGAACGAGAAGCATACTATGACGATTGCGGCGAACGGTTCTTATAGCCGTCAGCTCTCGCGTAACATGTTTGAGAATATTGTTCAAGATACCATTTACGTACGCGTGATTTCTTCGCAGCCTGTTAAACTCCAGATCCGTTTGACCGAGGAGGCGGAAGGTGCAAGTTGTGCTTCCGCTATTCCGTTCAACTGGGTTTCCGGCAATACGCAGGCTGCCAACGCTAACCTCTGGTACGTAGTGGATCTGCATGAGGTGATGAAGGACGGTAACGATATCCGTCTTCATATCGAGAACCGCGAGAATAAAGCCGGTAAGGGCGTAGCTCAACTGGTGTTCTCCTGCCCGGTAGAAGAGGCTCCGTCTGTTCAGGACTTCTCGCTTGCAGCCAATGCCGAGCGTAAAATTACGCTTCAGAACAGCACCTTTGACGTACTGGAGGACAGCATCGTATTTGTCAACCTTCAGGGCACCACGTCTGTTCGCTTCTGGGCGGAGAAACTGCCGGTAGAGCCGTTCGATACCATCACAGGAGAGGGCTTGACGCTGATTCCGCTGAAATGGGATAGCCTCTATGAGCAGGATGTAGATACCGCATGGTATATCATTACGAAAGAGGAGATTGATAAAGTTCGTAATGCAGATCAGAAGCTTAAACCGGTAGCTCACCTGATAAACCTTGGCTCTACCAAGAATACCATCAAGGCTGAGGCTGCTTACGCTTTCCCGATCGTGAAGAAGATGATGACCAAGAGTCAGGAACTGAAAGCCGGTCAGCATTATTCCGACACGGTTCCGGCAAGTACGTTTGAGCAGATCATAGGAACAAAAGCCAACCCCAAGAAAGATACCATCATTATTCGCGTTACCCGTCCTGTCGGCACTGCAAACTTCCAGTTTAAAGCAGAGTTGGTAAAGGCCTTCAGCGGTAACAGCCGTTACGACGCGCTGCCTGTACGCATGGGCGAGTCCTATGGTCAGGCTGCTAATACCGAGATCTGGTATAAGGTGAAGACTGCTGATCTGAAAGCAGATAAGGCGCTCTTCAACAGGTCCCTGAAAGTCATTGCTAAGAATGCAGGCGCCGGTGAGACGACCGTCAAAGTGGCTGTTTACGAAGGTCTGCTGTCGGAGACTGACCTCTTCGAGGAATACGCTATCGATGAGAAATACAGAGAGCGCAAACTCAAGAAAGGTGCGTCTAAATCGCATAATGTTCCGGCACAGGCTATCTATGCCGTAGGCGATCTCGAGCTCTATATCAAGGTTCGCACCACTGACTCCATCTATTTCTCCAGCGCGTTTGGTGCTGATTATGCTCCGGCTCCGGTAGATCCGAATCAAAAAGAAGCGCAGATGATCGTGCCGAACGTGGATTATGAGATTCCGGGTGACAACCAGGAACATTGGTATCTTGTCTGCGCTCCGTATATCCAGAATAACTATATCTACACCGACTCCAGCACGCTGACTTATGAGTTGAACGGTACCGCTACTATCGAGGCTACCGCTACGTTCCAGGACAATATGGATTGCCAGATGCCGGTTCGTAAGCGTACAATCAATAAGTCCGGTGGCCTCCATAAGGGTACCAAACCGCTCTCTGAGTTGGTGAACAAGGCACTGGAGAAAGCCGGTATGAAATACGATGTATCGTCCTTCCAGGATAAGTTTGTGGACAGCTTGCTCCATAAGTTCATCACCAAGGACTCCGTAACCGGTTACGTTCGTATCAAGACTGACCAGACGATTAAGTTCCGCATCAATACCCCGCAGGTAAGAGGTCTTGAAGACTGTCTCACTAACCCGATGTTCTTCGACTGGGAACATGGTAACGTGAACCCGGCAGGTCAGCATACCTGGTATGTAGCTATGTTGGATTCTACGAAGATTCCGGAAGGCAAGGATCTGCGTATCCACCTCGATAACTGGTCCAAGACGGAGACCGCTACAGCAAACGCTACGCTCTATTTCAAGTGTAAAGATCCGGAGCAGGGTCATATCACGAAGACCATTGCACAGGAAGATGGCGAGTGGAAAGATATCGCTCGTGACTTTATCGCAAACGCCGGATGGCCTCCGTTCCTGTTCCTCGATTACACCTCCGACCAGACGACCCATCTCTGGATTGAGCTGATCGATCAACAGCCGCGTGATACCGTTCGTACGGATACTACCTTCTTCGTATGCGCAGGCGATCCTATTATCGGTAAAGAGCATACTGTGATCGTGATGAAGGATACCGTTTGGAACGATACCATCTCGGATCTCAAGGATGAGACCAAAGCAGCGTTGTACGACTCAATCTCTACCGTACACGCATACGTATTGCGCGATCCTAAATTATATGACATCGCATCGCAGGTATCTATCAAGAAAGGTGAAGTACTCGACTTGAGCGCCGTTACAGCATGGCTTAACGCGCAGTATGCTGCGGACGATAACGATACGCTGAAGGATGTAACTGCTATTACATGGCAGTATAGCCTTGATGGTGTTACCTATGAAGATATACCGGCTACGCCGCTGCCTTATGCACGTATCAACCTCCAGTACACGGCTACGCTCCAGTGTAGCGGTACGATCGATACGACGTACATGAATACCGTTCGCGACACCATCTACGATACCTTCTGTAAGACCTATACTTGGGAAGGTAATACGTACGATAAGGACACGCTGGATTCTGTAACTTATGCAGGTGGTCTCTACCGGGGCGATAGTATCGCATATATCAGCCTCACGAAACTGCCGGTAGCCCTGGGTGATACTACCGTTAACGACGTATGTAAGAGCTTTACATGGCATGGTGTGACCTACGATAAGGACACTACCGCTATCGACACGCTCGTTGACGCTGCGGCTAATGGTTGCGACAGTATCGTAACGCTCCATCTAACGCTCCTGCCACCGGTGAAGTATTCTATCCCCAAAGATACATGTAACATGTACACATGGCATGGCGTACCTTACTATAACGACACCATCGTCAGCGATACGATTATCGGCGGCGCTTATAATGGTTGCGATAGTATCGTAACGCTGACCCTGACGATCCAGAAACCGTATATCTTTACCCTCCCGATGGTAGCTAAGTATGGCGACCGCCTGCTGATGATCGACCGCAACGCAATCGTTAAGATACCGGGATGGGAGAACCTGCCGGATTCTGTGGATACGGAAGGTAATGTGACCTGGTGGAAAGAAGGTGAGGCGGAATCGATCGGTAGCGGATATTACTACACCCAGTCTAACGGCGAACCGCTGGCTGCCGGTACGTACTACGCTACGATTTCGCTCCCGGCAGCAGACGGAACTCCTTGTGGAGTGAAGGGTGAGACCGATCACTATCCGATTGCGGCTGCTGCAGCTGCTCCGGCACTCGTGCCGACGCTGGCTCGTCCGGGTGAGAATATTAGCGTGATCAACCTCGATCCGAACACGACCACTACGATCCGTCTCTATACGACCGAAGGTCTGCTCCAGAAATCATTCGTGGTTTCCGGCGAGACGACATTCGTTATCAAGGCTGCTGACGCACACGGATTCTATCTGGTTGAGCTGAGCAACGAGAGCCTGAAGACAACATTACGTTATATCGTTAAATAAGAATAGGAGGTAGCACAATGAAGACTATTAAATCAATTCTGATTGCAACTACCCTGGTTTGCGCTACTGCTGTGTCGAGTCTGTCGGCACAGCAGGCAGCCCAGCCTGCCAAAGAACACCAATGGAAGGTAGCCGTAGGCGACTCCGTTATGATCAAGCGCGAGTGCGTAGAGTATCTGACCGGAGAGAGACCTTCCGTATGGGTGTGGGATAAAGTACATACCGTACGTCAGTTGGGTACCAAGCGTTTCCCCGAGGGTGTTCTGTTGATGAATATCTACTCGTGGATCTGCGAGGAGTGCTTGATTCCTGTAACTCATAATGAGCAGGAAGTAGCAGAACAGCCGAAGGAAGAGCCGAAAGCTCAACCGAAAGAAGAGCCTAAGAAGGAGGTAGCTGCTGTTCAGCCTGCAGAAGAGCCTAAGAAGGAGGAACCTGCTGTTCAGCCTGTAGAGGAGCCTAAGAAAGAGGAACCTGCTGTTCTGCCTGTAGAAGAGCCTAAGAAAGAGGAACCTGCTGTTCAGCCTGCAGAAGAGCCTAAGAAAGAGGAACCGAAAGAGGAGCCTAAGAAAGAAGAACCGCAAACAGTTCTGGCAAACCAAGGCGACACTCTCCACTCCCAGCAGAATTTCAAGCACAACTATGACCGCTTCACAATCGGTCTGCGCGGTGGTGCTGCCGGCTTGCTGCATCAGACCAAAGAAGGTAACTGGACTTGCGGAGGTGACGTAGTGCTCGATCTGCAATATGCTCACTACTGGGCTAAAGACGGACGTCCTGTAGATCTGGGTATCATTACCGGCGTAGGTCTCGGCTATGCGCAGAGTAGTGTAAAATCGAGTGTGAACTCCACGCGTCCGGGTGTGGAAGACCTTGATGCCGCTAACCCGATGCATATTGATTATACGATCCGTGCAGACGAAGTCAAAGAGCACGATGGCCAGCTCCAGTTGGAGGTGCCGTTGATGTTCTCCTTGATTCACCAGAACGGTCTGTTCTTCAATGTCGGTCCGAAATTCATGCTTCCGGTATTCACTCCGTACAAGCAAACGATTTCGAATAACCCGAACACTTTTGTGGAGGCATACTATCAGGAGACAGGCGTCCGCGTAACCAATGACGTGATCACAGGTCTTTTGGCTGAGGACAAATATACCAGCAAAGGTACGGACTACAAGAACAAATTCACCATCAACGTAATGCTGACGGCTGAGATCGGTTACGAGTGGATCCTGAATAGCGGTAACTCGCTCGGTTTGGGAGCATATGCTAACTATAGCGTATATAACAGCTTCAAGAACAATCCAGAAGATCCTGCGACCGATCCGCTGATCCGTGTCGAGTCTGCTCCGTCCAGCACTTCGAACGCTGTGATTAACGTTAATCCGTTGACGGGAACGTATGCTTCGGGTCTGGGCTTCTTCGATGCAGGTGTGAAACTGGCATACCATTTCAACTTCCCGAAGAAACGTCAAAACAACGATTCCAAATTGTTCTAAAAACGTATGACGATACTATGTATCGAAACTAGTACATCGGTTTGTTCGGCCGCCATCTGCAAGGATGGCGAGCCGGTCAAACAGTGTATATCCTATGAGGGTAGCAACCACGCACGGTTGCTACCTCGCTATATAGAGGAACTGCTCTCGTTGGCTCGGGAGCAGGGACTCTCTATAGAGGCAGTAGCCCTCTCCGAAGGACCGGGTAGTTATACCGGTCTGCGTATCGGCGCCTCTACAGCGAAGGGCCTGTGCTACGGACTTAATATACCCTTGATCCCCATCCCGACTCTGGAGGTCCTCTGCGAAGCGGCGAGGGAGAAAATACCGTGCATTCATGCACGATTACAATCCGCAGAACCCGCGGTCCTCGTTCCCATGATCGACGCCCGGAGGATGGAAGTCTATACGGCTATCTTTGATAGCGAGTCGAAAGTCGAAAGTACAAAGTCGAAAGAAGAAAGAGCGCGTGCTGTCGTGGTCGAGAACGAGGAGTCGGTGCTCAGTCAGCATGCTCAGCCTGCGGTCTGTGCTCAGTCAGCCGAAGGCGGTCTGGCAGCAGAGCGGTCTTATTTCTACTTCGGCGACGGGGCAGCGAAGTGCGCTAAGATATTTACGAAGCCTAACTGGCATTTCATCCCTAATATCGTGCCGGAGGCGCAGTATATGGGGGCGTTAGTCGAAAGTCGAAAGATGATCAGCGGGGCGGAACTGGCGTACTACGAGCCCTTCTATTTGAAGGAGTTTATTGCCGCACCGAGTCATGTGAAAGGTTTAAATTAGAAGAAATCAGAGTCTAACCCTACGTACTGGTCGCGATGAGGTCGCGGGATGGTCGCGGGATGGTCGCGGGATTGGAGGCTAAATGAAGGCTGAATGAAGGCTGAATAAGAGTTAAGAATGCATAGAATACTCAAACATATTCAAGTATCACGGTTAATCATTTTGGGATTAGCCGTAATCTCTTTTGTCTCTTGCTCTACCCAGAAAAACACATGGGCGACCCGGTCGTTTCATCAGACGAAAGTCAAATATAACATCCTTTACAACGGAAACATCGCGTATGACGAAGGCCTGAAGGCCATCCGCGATGCCAACACCGATGACTACAGCCGCGTGCTGTACCTCTATCCGGTGTCGAACCACACGGCGGCGCAGGCAGGGGCCTCGCAGATGGATAAGACCATCGATAAATGCCGTAAGTGCATCAAGCTGCACTCTATCAAGTCGAAACCCAAACGTAACCCTAAAAAGGCGAACGATCCCAAATATAAACTCTGGCTGCAATCCGAAGAGTTCAACAAGAATATGGATCTGGCATGGCTGCGACTCGGCCAGGCGGAGTTCCACAAAGGCGATTTCCTCGGTGCCGTCAGTACCTTCAATTATATCATCAATCATTACCAGAACGACCCGGACATGATCGCGCAATGCCAGCTATGGGTGGCGCGCGCCTATGCGGAGTTAGGTTGGCAATACGAGGCGGAGGACATGCTCAACCGTGTGCAGATTGACGCCCTCAGCCGCAAGCATGCAAAGCTCTATGCCGCCGTCAAAGCCGATGTGCTCCTGCATGGAGAGCATTATCACGAAGCGATACCGTTTGTGAAGATCGCTCTGCCGCACGAGAAACGGAAGATCTACCGCCCGCGGTTCGCGTATGTCTTAGGCCAACTCTATGAGAGGGAGGGTAAGAAAGACGATGCCATCAGCGCTTATAAGTCCGTCGTGCGTATGGCGCCGCCTAACGAGATGGATTTTAATGCGCGTATCCGCATGGCGGAGTTAGGAGGCAAGAACTCCCTGCGAAAGCTCCGTACGATGACCAAGCAGACGAAATTCAAAGACCGCTTGGATCAGATCTACGGCGCAATGGGAAATATCTATCTATCCGTTCCGGATACCGCCAAAGCCTTGGAGATGTATGAGAAAGCGATTGCCGAATCGACCCAAGGCGGTACGGCGAAAGCTGCTATCCTCGTGCGCGCGGGAGATATCTATTTTGAACAACGCGCGTACGTGAACGCGCAGCCTTGCTACCGCGAAGCGGTGACCATCCTCACGGCGGAGAACAGCGATTATCCACGTATCCAGAAACGTTCCGAGGTCCTCGACGAACTCATCGTCTCTTATACCCAGGCGCAGCTGCAGGACTCCCTGCAGAAACTCAGCCACATGACCGAGGCCGAGCAACGCGCTATCGTCGATAAGATCATCGCCGACCTCATCGAGGCGGAAAAAGCCGACTCTGTCAAGCAGGCCGAAGAAGCACTCGCTATCGCCCGTGGCGATGACGGACCGAGGTCGGTCAATACAGCGAACATGTTAGGCGGTGGAGGAAACCAGAAAGCAGAGTGGTATTTCTATAACCCCCAGCTCGTCAAGCAAGGTCAGCAGGAATGGCGCCGCCGTTGGGGCACACGTCCGCTGGAGGATAACTGGAGGCGGAAGAACAAACAGGTCGTTATTAGTGATGAAATGAGCGCTGCGCTCAATGAGGAGAATGATGGAATGTCTGCGGACTCCTTAGCAACCGACTCCACGGCTGTACCCGCACCGAAGATAGAGACCGATACCCATAAGCCCGAGTATTACCTCCAGCAGATCCCGCGTACCGAGCAGGATTTTGCGGCGAGCGACAGCCTCTGGCGCGAAGCGATGGTGGCGCTCTATTATATCTACCGCGACAAGCTGGAGGACGAAGAGTTGGCGCAGGAGACCCTCCGTGCGCTCGATGCACGCTTCGGTAACCATCCTTCCGTCTTGGCGATCCATGAGGATGAGAACCTCCGCGCGCTGCGCCATGACGAGGCGTATATAGCCCGAATGAAGAAGATGTTAGCCGACCAGGACTCGCTCTATGCCGCTACTTATGCTGCTTATACCAAAGGTCAGTATGCCGAAGTCAAGGCGAATAAGAACTACATGGAGACGACCTACCCGCAGAGCTCTCTGATGCCGCGGTTCCTGTTCCTCAATGCTGTCTCTGTAGCCAAGACCGAAGGACAACCGGCATTCATCGCCGAGCTGCAGAACCTCGTAGCGAACTATGGTTCGACGGAGTTAGGCACCATGGCGAAAGATATGCTCGCGATGATGGGGCAGGGTATGGAGAGCCAGAAAGGCGGCGCTACGTCGTCCCTGGCTGACATGCGCGGACAGGTCGAGGAGACACCCGAAGAACAAGAGGCGGCTGCACAGGAGTGGAGCGAGGACCGCAAACAACCTTCTGTCGTCGTGCTGATACTGCCTCAGGCTTCCGAAGAGGCACTGAACGAACTCCTGTACGAGGTGGCACTGTTCAACTTCTCGCAGTTCCTCATCCGTGATTTCGACCTGCAGAAGATGCCGGTATGGGGCGAGACATGCGCGCTGCGCGTCAGCGGTTTTGCAGATATGGATGAGGCAGAATGGTGGATGGACCTCCTGCAGAAGAACGCAGATATGCAAACGATCCTGCAAGGCATACAAATAAAGGCAGTCACCGAAGTAAACCTGCCTTTATTGAAGTAGTCGGGAAGTAAAGCGTGCCATTCTTCCCAACAAAAAATGGAACCCGTAAGGATTCCATTTGTCGGGAAGACGTGATTCGAACACGCGACCTCCGGTCCCCCAGACCGTTGCGCTACCGGGCTGCGCCACTTCCCGCCGCGTTCGTTTTTACGAAAGCGGGTGCAAAGGTACTGCTTTTTTCTGACATACGCAAATTTTTAGAGCATAAAATGATAAAAAAATTTTATATTGAGACATACGGTTGCCAAATGAACGTCGCAGACAGCGAGGTCGTAGCGGCTATTTTGGAGACTACCGATGCGGAAATAACCGACCGCTGGGAGGATGCCGACATCATCCTCCTCAACACCTGTTCCATCCGTGACAACGCCGAGCAGAAGGTCGGTGCCCGCCTCCGCGAGTTAAAAGCGCACTTGAAGAGTCGAAAGTCGAAAGCCGAAAGTCAAAAGACTATCATCGGCGTCATCGGATGCATGGCAGAGCGCATGGGGCAGGAGCTGATTGATACGTTTGGCGTGGATTTTGTCGCAGGACCGGACGCGTATCTCGATATACCCAACCTCCTTGCCCAATGCGAGCAGGGACATAAGGCGATGAACGTGGAGCTCAGTACCACAGAGACCTACCGCCAGATCATCCCTTCGCGTATCGGACGCTCCATCAGCGGGTTTGTGTCCATCATGCGAGGTTGTAATAACTTCTGCTCCTATTGCGTCGTGCCTTATACCCGCGGACGCGAGCGCAGCAGAGACGTCGAGTCCATCCTCAATGAGGTACGTGACCTCCAATCGAAAGGCTATAAAGAAGTCACCCTCCTCGGCCAGAATGTCAACTCGTATAAATACGGGGATATTGACTTTGCCGACCTCCTGGAACTCGTCGCAGAAGCCGTGCCGGACATGCGTATCCGCTTCACGACCTCCCATCCCAAGGACATGTCCGACAAGACCCTCGAGGCTATCAGCCGCCATAAGAACCTCTGTAAGTTCATCCACCTGGCGGTGCAGTCGGGTTCGAACCATATCCTCCAACTCATGAACCGCAAATATACCCGCGAGTGGTACTTAGACCGTATCGCTGCTATCCGGCGCATCCTGCCGACTGCAGCCATCAGCACGGATATCTTCTGCGGTTTCCACGACGAGACCCTCGAGGATCACGCCCAGACGCTCTCCCTCATGCGCGAAGTGCGTTTCGACTCCGCCTTCATGTTCAAGTACTCCGAGCGCCCCGGCACCTATGCACATAAGTACCTGCCGGATAACATCCCCGAAGAGGAGAAAGTAAGGCGGCTCAATGAGATCATCGCGCTGCAGACCCAACTCTCTCTGGAGTCTAACCAACGGGAGATAGGCAAGACCGTGGAGGTACTCGTCGAGGGCTTCTCCAAACGCAGCCATGACGACATGTACGGACGGACGGAGCAGTACAAGACCGTCGTCTTCCCCCGTACCAACCAGAAGATCGGAGATCTCGTCAAAGTGACCATAAAAGAGGCATCTGCCGCTACTTTACGCGGAGAAATAGCCTAAAACAAAGAAATTTCGCATTTTTTTGCTAAAAAATTTGGTCATGTCATAAAAAAGCAGTACTTTTGTACCGAAAACAAAATTTTCATAGTTAAGGTTTAGGTTTGATGGCAATAGGAGGCTGTGAAGTTTCCTATTGTTTTTTGAACAAAGCGAAGACAGGTATGGAAAGAGTAGATGATTTTTTAGACACTCCCTCTCTGCCGGATTTGACAGATATGGAGGAGGCTCGCAAAGCGATTATCGCCAGCGAGATTTTGAACCGAAAATATTAAAACAGAAATATTATGGCAGTAACCTACATGACCGCTGATGGTCTAAAGAAATTAAAAGAAGAGATCCAACAGTTGGAGACTGTGGAACGCCCGCGTATCATTGCCGCTATAGCAGAAGCGCGTGAGAAGGGCGATTTAAGTGAGAATGCAGAATACGATGCTGCGAAAGAGGCGCAGGGTGCGCTGGAGACGAAGATCGCTGTGCTGAAAGCCCGTCTGGCTGAGGCGCGCGTCCTCGATGCATCGGATATACGGACCGATGAGGTGCAGATCCTGACGAAAGTGCGCGTACGCATGGCGAACGGAATGGAGAAGACTTTCCATCTCGTTACCGAAGGAGAAGCGAACCTCGCGGAAGGTAAGATTTCCGTCACCACCCCGATCGCAAAAGGTCTGATGGGAAAGAAAGTAGGAGAGATTGCGGAGATCCAAGTCCCCGCAGGTGTCCTCAAACTTGAGGTCCTCGAGATCAGCCTCTAAATGACCAAATCGTAAATGTCATGACTCTCTTTACTCGTATCATCAAAGGTGAGATCCCGAGCTACAAGGTAGCCGAGGACGACAAGCATTACGCTTTTCTGGACATCAATCCGCTCGTGAAGGGACATACGCTCGTCATCCCGAAGTTGGCGGAGCCGGAAGCAGATTATATCTTCGATCTGACGGACGAGCAGCTGCAAGGCCTGATCACGTTTGCGAAGAAAGTGGCGGTGGGAATCAAAGCCGCTACGGGTTGCAAACGCGTCGGTGTAGCCGTCTTGGGTATGGAGGTGAACCACGTGCATATCCACCTCGTGCCGATGAACTCGGAGAAGGACATGCTCTTCACCAACCCCAAGCTCTCTCTCCCGGCAGAAGAGATGGCGATCATCGCCAACTCCATCGCCGAGGCGATAGAGAAGAAATAAATAAAGCCCGCAGATTTGCGGGCTTTATTGTTTACCATATCGATACTCGATTCTCCGGAGCGATATACATCGGGCTTTCCTCCGTCACGTTCCATGCCTCGTACCATGCGTTGATCTGCGGCAGAGCACCGTTGACACGCCATCGACCGAGGGAGTGAGGATCGCTCTTCGTGCGGTTCAGGATCTCCTCCGGACGGATGTTGCCTGCCCATACGTTCGCGTACGCGAGGAAGAACCGTTGTGCCGGCGTGAAGCCGTCGCGGGTCTGCAGACGCTCACTCTCGGGCTTGCTCTCTTCGTTCAGGCAGAAAGCCAGGTAACTAACCTGCAGACCGCCGTGGTCAGCGATATTCTCACCCAGCGTGAACGCACCGTTAGCGTGTACACCCGGCGCCACTTCGATCTTGTTGAACGCTTCTTCCATCACTTTCGTGCGCTCGTCGAAGGCGGCTTTGTCCTCTGCCGTCCACCAGTTGATCATGTTACCGTCCTTGTCGAACTGACAACCCTGATCGTCGAAGCCGTGGGTCATCTCATGACCGATGACAACACCGATAGCGCCGTAGTTGAACGCGTCATCGGCGCTCATGTCGAAGAACGGATACTGCAGGATGCCGGCAGGGAAACAGATCTCGTTGGACGAGGGGTTATAGTATGCGTTCACCGTCTGCGGCGTCATGTACCATTTCTTCTTGTCCACCGGCTTGCCGAGGTAGCTCAGGCTGTACTCCTGCTCGAATTTAGCAGCGCGCTCGAGGTTGGTGTAGTAGCTGTCCTCGGGGTTGATGTCGAGCTTCGAGTAGTCGCGCCATTCGTCCGGATAACCGATCTTGATGGTGATGGCGTTCAGCTTCTCCAGGGCTTTCGCCTTCGTCTCGTCGCTCATCCATGCTAAGTTCTGGATGCGGATGCCGAGGGCTTTCTGCAGGTTATGCACGAGCGCGAGCATGCGTTCCTTATTCTCTTCGGGGAAGTATTTCTGTACGTACATCTGTCCTACCGCCTCGCCGAGCGTGCCGTTGACGATACCCACGGCGCGTTTCCATAGCGGACTCGGTTCCTCGCGCCCCGAGAGCACCTTGCCGTAGAAATCAAAACTCGTCATGTATATCTCCGTCGTCAGGTACGATGCCGCTCCTTCGATAGCCTGCCAGGTGAACAGCGTCTTCAGGTCCTCCAACGGCTCGTCAGCCAGCATCTTGCCTGCTTCCTGCAGGTGCGGTATCTGTCCTACGGAGAGGCTGTCTAACTCTACGCCCAAGGCATCGAAATATGCATTCCAATCGACCTGCGGCACGAGCTCCTGCAACTCGCTGATGGACATCTTGTTGTAGTTCTTGATCGGGTCACGCAGCTCCACGTTGTTATATGCCGCTTTCGCCAGCCTTGTCTCCATACGCAGCACCGTCTGTGCGCGGGCTGCACCGTCGCTGAAACCGAACAGACCGAACATCTTCTCTACGTACGCCACGTAGGCATTACGGATGGCGGTCGTCTGCTCGTCGGTGTCGAGGTAGTACTCTTTCTCGCCGAGCGCAAAACCTGCCTGGCACTCGTTGAGGATGTTCATCGAACTGTTCATCGCGTCGGCATCGACGTACATCGCCCATAGCTGATAGTCCATCGCCGCACCGAGGTGCTTCGACAGCTCCTCACGAGAAGTTATAGCCGCTATCTCGTCGAGGGTATGCTGCACCGGTGCTATACCTTCGCGGTCACGACGTGCCGTGTCCATCGCGAGGTTATACAGATCCCCGATCTTCTGGGCGATATCACCCTGCGGGTGTTTGTCCTTCGCGATGTCCTGAATGAGGCCGTTGACCTGCTCCAGGTTGGTCAGCCCGAGTTTGTCGAACGAACCGAAACGTGCATACTCCGGCGTCAAGGGGTTGTTGGCCATCCATCCGCCGCACGCAAACTGATAGAAGTCATTCTGCGGAACCGCCGTCGTGTCTAAGTTCGCCAAGTCGATACCGGTCGTCTGTTCCTGTTTGTTAGTACAAGCTGTAGTCATAAGCATTACTGCGCTTAAAGTAAAAATAAGTTTTTTCATAATCGAATTTTTCAAAATCGACTGCAAAATTACAAAAATTCTTGCATATATGCAAATTTTTTCGTAACTTTGCGCCCAAATACGAATATTTACAATAACCAAAATATAAATCTTATGATACTGGACAAATTAGAGAACGCCGACAGGTACTTCGATTGCGTACCGGGCTTCGAACAATTCATGAAATTCTACAACGAAAACGACTTGGAAGAGATGCCGGCGTGCAAGATCTTCCTGGACGGCAAGAACCTCTTCGTGAACATCAATGATTTCAAGGGCAAAGAGGAGTCCAAATGCCGCATGGAGGCACACCGCGACTACTTGGATATCCAGATTCCGCTGGGCGACGACGAGGAGATGGGATGGAAAGCGCAGGTCGATTGTCAGGACGTGACGCAGGAGTACGACGAGGGTAAGGACGTAGAGTTCTACGGCGACAAGGCTACCGCAAAATTCACTGTGCCGGCAGGACATTTCGCAGTCTTCTTCCCCGAAGATGCTCACCAGCCCGGTATCGCTCCGGGCAAAGAGTACCGGAAACTCATCGTCAAGGCGAGAGTGGATTAAAAAGACCGCCTTCGGCTGACAGAGTACAGAAGAAAACCATTAAAAACACACATATTATGGCAACGAAGAAAGTTGAAAGCCCGAAACATTTACCGATAGTGGCACGGGATCCGTACCTGGAGCCGTATGAGGGTGCGCTGCAAGCACGCGCCGAGTATGCCCTCCGCAAAGAGGCGGAGATCACCGGCGGACAAGATCTTGCGGATTGGGCAAGCGGATACCTGTATTTCGGATTACACCATGACCGCCACAACAAACAGTGGGTCATGCGCGAGTGGGCACCGAACGCCACGGCGATCTATATCAAGGGCGATATGAACGGATGGCAGAAAGACGAAGCCTACCGTCTGCAACCCATCGGTAACGGCGTCTGGGAAGCCAAAATGCCGGAGGACGCCATCAAGCATGAGCAGTTGTACAAGCTCCTCGTCGAATGGCAAGGCGGTTACGGCGAACGCATACCGAGTTACGTGCGCCGCGTGGTGCAGGACGAGCAGACGAAGATCTTCTCTGCGCAGGTATGGGACGAGCCCGAATACGAATGGAAGAACCGTAAAACAAAGGGACAAAGGAGCAAAGTACAAAGTACAAAGGAAGCCCTCTTTATCTATGAGTGCCACATAGGCATGAGTTCGTCGGAGGAGAAAGTGAACTCGTATGAGGAGTTCCGCCGCGACGTACTGCCGCGTATCGCCAAACTCGGCTATAACTGCGTACAGATCATGGCGGTGCAGGAACACCCGTACTACGGTTCGTTTGGCTACCATGTATCGAACTTCTTCGCAGCCTCCAGCCGTTTCGGTACGCCGAACGAGCTCAAGGCGCTGATCGACGATATTCACGGCAGGGGCATGAAAGTGATCATGGACCTCGTTCACTCGCACGCGGTGAAGAACGAGTTGGAAGGTCTGGGTAACTTCGACGGCACGGGGTATCAGTATTTCCACGATGGTCCGCGACGTGAGCACCCGGCATGGGACAGTCTCTGCTTCAACTACGGCAAGAACGAAGTGCTGCATTTCCTGCTGAGCAACTGCAAGTTCTGGATCGACGAGTATGACTTCGACGGTTTCCGCTTTGACGGTGTGACCTCGATGATCTATCTTTCGCACGGTTTAGGCGAGGACTTCAACGGGTACGGCAGCTATTTCAACGGCAACGAAGACGGCGATGCGATCATGTATCTGACGCTCGCTAACAAAGTGATCCATGAGGTGAAGCCGGACGCCATCACCATCGCAGAGGAGATGAGCGGCATGCCGGGTCTGGCTGCGAAGATAGAAGATGGCGGCATGGGTTTCGATTACCGCCTGGCGATGGGTATTCCGGATTTCTGGATCAAGTATATCAAAGAGGTGAAGGACGAAGACTGGAAAGCCGGACATATACTCTATGAGATGACCAACCGCCGCGAGGACGAGAAGACCATCTCCTACGCCGAGAGCCATGACCAGGCGCTGGTAGGCGACAAGACGATTATCTTCCGCCTTGTGGATTCGGACATGTACTGGCATTTCGAGCACGGCCATTCGACCTATATGGCAGACCGCGGTATAGCCCTGCATAAGATGATCCGCCTCATCACAGCCTCCACCATCAACGGCGGCTACCTGACCTTCATGGGGAATGAGTTCGGCCATCCGGAATGGATCGACTTCCCGCGTGAGGGCAATGGATGGAGCTATAAATACGCCCGGAGACAATGGGGGTTGGTAGATAACCCGAACTATTTCTTCTCGGACCTCAACCGCTTCGACGAGGCGATGATTCATCTGCTCAAGGAGCATCTGCTGATCCAGAAACCGACTGCAGAAGAGAAGAAATACAACGTCGGCAACCACCTGCCATGGGTGATGAAATGGTGGGACAACGAGGGTGACCAGGTAGTGGCGTATTCGCGCGGCGATCTGCTGTTCATCTTCAACTGGAACGGTCAGAAGTCCTTCTCCGACTACGGTATCCTCGTGCCGGAAGGCAAGTACCAAGTGGTGCTCAATACGGACGCGAAGGAGTTTGCAGGCTTTGGTCTTGCGGACGACAGCGTAGAGCATTTCACGGTACATGACGACCTCTACGCCAAGGACGGCAAGGGATGGCTGAAGATGTACCTCCCGGCACGCAGCGCAGTGGTTTTAAAGAGATGTTAAATCGAGATCCCGTTAATCTCGAAAAAAGCAAACAACAATGAAAAAGACTCTATTATTTATTTTCGCGGCGATGGTAATGGTCGGCTGCGGTAAGAAAGCTCAGGAATCGGAGAAGACTGCTACGGACACCGTAGTGATCGTCGAAGAAGTGACGGTACAGACCGGTAATACGGCAGGTGCATATTTCACGGATTTCACGGGCGTGACGCCGGAAGGCAAAGAGCTGTCGCTGAGCGAGTTGGTCGGCAAGACCGATTATGTGCTCGTGGATTTCTGGGCATCGTGGTGCGGTCCCTGCCGTCGTTTTGTGCCGGTACTCAAGGAGATCTACACCTCCATGCCGGAGGGCAGATTGCAGATCCTCTCTTGCTCCGTCGATCAAGAAGAGGCTGCTTGGCGCACGGCGCTGAGCGAAGAAGATATGCCGTGGGTACAAGTGCGCGAAGATGAGGCGCATCCCTGCTCCGATAAATACGGTGTACAATTCATCCCTCATACCGTCCTCATCGACAGCGAGGGTACGATCGTCGGCGTCAACCTCGAGGAACCGGAGATCCAGGAGATCTTATTTAATTGATAATTGATAATTTATAATTGATATATGCGAGTAATTATTGAACCTTCGTATGACCTGCTGAGTCAGTGGGCTGCGAACTATGTAGCAAAAAAAATTAATGAGTTTGATCCCAAAGAGAGCAAGCCTTTTGTGCTCGGTCTGCCGACCGGTAGTTCGCCTCTGGGCATGTACAAAGCCCTGATCGAACTCAACAAGGCAGGCAAAGTGTCCTTCCGTAATGTGGTAACGTTCAATATGGACGAGTACGTGAACCTGCCCGAAGAGCACCCGGAGAGCTATCACAGCTTCATGTGGAATAACTTCTTCAGCCATATCGACATCCGCAAAGAGAATGTGAATATCCTTAACGGTAACGCCGAGGACCTCGCAGCCGAGTGTGCGCGTTACGAAGAGCGAATCCGTAATATCGGCGGCATCCATCTCTTCCTCGGCGGCATCGGTCCTGACGGACATATAGCCTTCAACGAACCGGGTTCGTCTCTGAGCAGCCGTACCCGTAAGAAAGAGCTGACGACCGATACCATCATCGCTAACAGCCGATTCTTCGACAACGATGTCAACAAAGTGCCGAAGACCGCTTTGACGGTAGGTGTAGGAACGGTGATGGACGCTAAAGAGGTGCTGATCATGGTCAACGGACATAACAAAGCCCGTGCGTTGCAACATGCTATCGAGGAGCCGATCAGTCATATGTGGACCGTCTCTGCGCTGCAGATGCACCAACACGGTATCATCGTCTGCGACGAGGCTGCCTGCGAAGAACTCAAAGTAGGAACGTTCAACTATTTCAAAGATATCGAGAAGAATAACCTCGATCCGAACACGCTGCTGTAATGTTAGAGATTTATAACTCATTAACCCGTCTCAAGGAGACTTTCAAGCCGCTGCACGAGGGTCATGTGGGCATGTACGTCTGCGGTCCGACGGTCTATGGCGATGCGCATTTGGGACATGCCCGTCCGGCAATCACCTTCGATATCCTCTACCGCTATCTGCAGCATCTGGGATATAAGGTGCGCTATGTGCGGAATATCACTGATGTAGGACACTTGGAGCACGATGCGGACGAAGGCGAAGATAAGATCGCTAAGAAAGCGCGCCTCGAGCAACTCGAGCCGATGGAGGTGGTGCAATACTACACCAACCGCTACCACCGCGACATGGCGGCGCTGAACGTCCTCCCGCCGTCGATAGAGCCGCACGCTTCCGGACATATCATTGAGCAGATCGCTTTCGTGCAGAAGATTCTCGATCGCGGCTACGCGTATGTGTCAAACGGAAGCGTCTATATGGACGTAGAGAAATACGCCAAGGACTATCCGTACGGCAAGCTCTCCGGACGTAACCTCAACGATATCGTTACCGAGACGCGTGAGTTAGACGGACAGGCAGAGAAGAAGCACTCTTACGACTTCGCGCTATGGAAGAAAGCCGCTCCGGAGCATATCATGCACTGGCCGAGTCCTTGGTCGGAAGGATTCCCCGGATGGCATATGGAATGCTCTACAATGGGAACGAAGTACCTCGGTGAGCAGTTCGATATCCACGGCGGTGGTCTGGACCTGATCTTCCCGCACCATGAGGCGGAGATAGCGCAGTCCTGCGCAGCACTCGGACATGAGTCCGTGCATTACTGGATGCATAACAACATGATCACCATCGCCGGCAAGAAGATGGGTAAGAGTTATAATAACTTCATCACCCTGGAGCAGTTCTTCTCGGGCGAGCACCCGCTCTTGTCAAAACCTTTCGGTCCGATGGTCATCCGTTTCTTCATCCTCCAGGCGCACTATCGCTCGACGGTGGACTTCTCTTCCGAAGCCCTCGAAGCAGCCGAGAAAGGTCTGCAACGTATGCAGGAAGCATACGCAAGATTGCTGAAGATCCCGTCTTCTGCGGCTACCAGTGTAGAGGTAGGCGGCTTGCGCCAACGCTGTGCTGAGGCTATGGACGACGATCTCAACACGCCGTTTGTGATTGCAGCGCTGTTTGACAGCGTGAAGGCGATCAACACCGTTTGGGATGGCAAAGGAACCATTAGTGAGTCGGATCTTGCCGAATTGCGTGATGTATGGAAAACCTTCGCCATTGATATCTTAGGTTTGCGTCTCGAAGAACAAGGAGGAGGAGACGAGAAGATGAAGGCGTTCAACGGCGCGATTGATCTGTTGCTTGGTATCCGTCTGCAAGCTAAGCAGAACAAAGACTGGGCAACCTCCGATAAGATTCGCAACGAGCTGACGGCTCTCGGCTTCCAAATAAAAGACACCAAAGATGGCTTTGAGTGGTCTATATAGAATAAAGAATAAAGACCGCTCCGCTAAAAGAGTAAAGACTTATTTGTTTCTGCTGATGCATTTAAGTCTTTATTCCTTATTCTTTATTCCTTTAGTCTCTTGTGGTCATCAGACGCAAGAGACGGTCATTGCAGAAGACAGCCTCGTTTGGTATCCCGGAAGGACGTTTAGCTATAAGATCAAGTTCAACGACCTGCAGAGCAAACAGCATGAGGTAGCGAGTCGTATCGGCTTGTCGCGACCGCCGAAAGACAGAGACGATGCCGCATCGATGCGCCACCAATTGGTGGAAATCAAGACGAATGAAAACTATATCGTCGATAGTCTGACGCATTCGGTGCCGTACCTTATCCCTTCCGCAGCACGCGAACTGGATGCCATCGGGGCAGAGTGGGCGGATATTTTAGCCCGAAACGGTCTGCCGCATTATCAGTTTTACGTCACGTCGGTACTGCGTACGCAAGAAGATATCAAGTTCTTGCAGAAGAGCGGCAATATTAACTCCGTCACGCTGTCCTGCCATTGTTACGGCACGACTTTTGATCTCGCGTACATGCGATATAATAAGGTTACGCGCTCCCGTATGTACATGCACGAGGATAACCTGAAGTTAGTGTTGGGGCAGGTGCTGCTGAACCATCAGCGAGCAGGAAAGATCTTCGTCAAATACGAGGCGAAGCAGAGTTGTTTTCACATTACGGTGAGGGAATAAAAAAAACGGGCTTTAGCGGCCCGTTTTCTTTTTTTCTTCTTTATCGCAGACATCAATCAGTCCGCAGCCCGAGCAGTCCTCCTGCTCGGGATTTTCTTTTTGGCAGTCTTCGGGATTTCGGTATCCCGATTTATCGGTATTCTGAGCCCGCTTGGCTTTGATGCGCTCGTTGATCTCGATAAGAACGATGATGACGAGCGCCATACCTATGAATGCTATTAGCGCTTTCATGACTCGAAATCCTCTTCTACCCGGTCTTCCTCGATGACGAGGTTGTCGATGATGAACTGCTGGCGCTCGGTGGTGTTCTTACCCATGTAGTATGCGAGCAGTTCTTTGACGTTATCATCCTTACGGAGGTTCACTTGATCCAGACGGATACCATCGCCGATGAAGCCCTTGAACTCATCCGGGGAGATCTCTCCGAGTCCTTTGAATCGTGTGATCTCCGGTGTCTTGATCTTGGCGATCGCCGCTTGCCGCTCCTCTTCGGAGTAGCAGTAGATGGTCTGGTTCTTGTCCTTGACGCGGAAGAGCGGCGTCTGGAGGATATAGACGTGCCCTTTCTTGACGAGATCCGGGAAGAACTGCAGGAAGAAAGTGAGCATCAGCAGCCTAATGTGCATGCCATCGACATCGGCATCGGTGGCGATGATGACTTTATTGTATCGTAATTCGTCGAGTCCGTCTTCGATATTCAGCGCTGATTGCAGGCAGTTGAACTCTTCGTTCTCATAAACGACCGACTTGCTGAGCCCATAACTGTTGAGCGGTTTGCCTCGCAGCGAGAAGACCGCCTGGGTGCGTACGTCGCGGCTCTTGGTGATCGAACCCGAAGCGGAGAGACCCTCGGTGATGAAGATGCAGGACTCGAGCCTCAGATCGTCGTCTGCGTCCTTGGAGGACTTGACTTGCTTCGCGTCGTTGAGGTGGATCTGGCAGTCCCGTAGTTTGGGGTTGTTGACGAGGTTCTTCTTCGCCCGCTCACGTGCTGCTTTGGTCACGCCTGCAATCGCCTTGCGCTCCTTCTCGGAGTCTTGGATCTTTTGCAGCATGATCTCTACGGTCTGCGGCGTCTTATGGAGATAGTTGTCGAGTTGGGTCTTGACAAAATCGTTCACGAACTTATTGACGGAGATACCGCCGGAAGGAGACATGTCTTTGGAACCGAGTTTGACTTTGGTCTGGCTCTCGAAGACAGGCTCTTCCACATTGATGGCAATCGCTCCGACAACGCCGTTACGGATGTCTGCGAGCTCTTGGTTCTTGTTGAAAAACTCCTTGATGGTACGACCGATAGCCTCTCGAAAAGCAGCCTGATGCGTACCGCCTTGGATCGTGTGCTGACCGTTGACGAAGGAGTAGTACTCGTCGCCGTTCTGGTCGGTGTGAGTCAGCGCTATCTCGATATCTTCGCCTTTGAGGTGGATGATCGGGTAGAGCGGCGAGACCGTCATATTCTCCGTCAAGAGGTCCAAGAGACCGTTTTTGGAGGTATATTTCTTACCGTTATAGACGAGCGTCAGACCGGTGTTGAGGTACGCGTAGTTACGCAGCAGTTCCTCGATATAGTCGTCGCGGAAATGGTAGTTCTCGAAAAGTCCTTTGCTGCTATCCGGCACGAACTCGATGATCGTACCGCGGCGTTCGGTACCGGAGTAGGGTTGAATACCGGTATCGGAAGTCAGTTTGCCCTGCGCAAACTCTGCTCGACGTGTGCTGCCATCCCGGAAAGACTGTACGGCGAAGAAAGATGACAAGGCGTTGACGGCTTTGGTACCGACACCGTTCAGACCGACGGATTTCTTGAAGGCCTTGGAGTCGTATTTACCTCCGGTATTGAGGACTGAGACCACTTCGACTAATTTTCCCAAAGGGATACCGCGTCCGTAGTCGCGTACCCGCACTTTGCCGTCCTCTACGTCCACTTCGATCACTTTGCCTTCGCCCATGCGGAACTCATCGATAGAGTTGTCTATCGACTCCTTAATGAGGACGTAGATACCGTCATCGGAGTGACTGCCGTCGCCTAACTTACCGATGTACATACCCGGACGTCGCCGGATATGGGACATGTCATCGAGGTGAATAATGTTCTCGTCGCCGTACGAAACGGCTGCCAAATTTATTTCGTTTTCTTCTGCCATAAGTCAATAATATATGCTTTCGCTGCCTCGTACTCGTTAGGGATGATGCCATCGAGTATCGCATCTTTGACAGCAGCTTTGAGTTCGCCTACTAACGAACAAGGTTCGAGATGGAACATCTCCATGATCTCATCGCCTTTGACAGGCGGTTGGAAATTGCGTATTCGGTCCCGTTCCTCCAACTCGACCATCTTCTGCCGCACGAGTTGGTAGTTCTGATGGTACCGCTCCACTTTCTGCTCATTGCGGGAAGTGATATCTGCGTCGCAGAGAAGCATGAGGTCGTCGATGTCGTCTCCTGCTTCGAAGAGCAACCGCCGTACTGCCGAGTCGGTCACGGTGTCCTCGATGAGGTTGATGGGGCGCATGTGCAGATCCACCATCTTCTTGACGTACTCCATCTTCTCGTTGAGCGGCAGTTTCATCTTCGCAAAGATCTTCGGTACCATCTTCGCTCCGAGGTAGTTATGGTTACGGAAAGTCCATCCTGCCTGCGGGTCCCATTGCTTGGAGCGCGGTTTGCCGATATCGTGTAATAACGCTGCCCAACGGAGCCAAAGGACTTTGTCCTTTCGTTCATTCGTTAACTCGTTCATTCGTTCACTCGTTAACTCCGCTACGTTGTCCAGCACTTTGAGCGTGTGGTAAAAGACGTCTTTGTGTCCGCGACCTTCTTTTACTTCGACACCTTTGAGAGCGGCTAATTCCGGGAAGATGAGCGGCAAGAGACCTGTCTTGTCCAGCAGGATCCATCCTTCGGAGGGTCTGCGGGAGAGCATAATCTTGTTCAACTCCTCCGCGATGCGCTCCTTGGTGATGATACGTATGCGTTCCTTATTGCGCGCGATAGCGTCGAAAGTCTCGCCGTCAAGGTTAAAACCTAATTGCGTAGCAAACCGCACGGCGCGCATCATCCGTAAGGGATCGTCCGAGAAAGTGATATCCGGGTCGAGGGGTGTTTTGATGATACAGCGCTCGAGGTCTCCTATGCCGTCAAAGGGGTCTAATAGTTCGCCGTAACGGCCTTTGTTAAGGCAGATTGCCATGGCGTTGATGGTGAAGTCGCGACGGTTCTGATCCTCCTCCAACGTACCATCTTCGACGATGGGGTTACGGCTGTCACGCGTGTAACTCTCGCGCCGGGCACCTACGAACTCAAGTTCCAGCCCATTCTTCTTCACCTGTGCGGTACCATAGGTCTTGAAGACCGCCAGATGGGCACCCTTGCCAAGCCGTTTGGCTACGGCTTCTGCCAACGAGATACCGGATCCAACTACCACGATGTCGATATCATCCGAGGGACGATGGAGAAACAAGTCCCGCACCCATCCGCCGATGACGTAACATTCCAAGCCTAAGCGATCCGCTTCTTCGCCTACCAAGTGAAGGATAGGATTTTCTATTTTTGAGTCCGAAATACGCATATTTTGTAAAATCGGGTGCAAAATTACAAAAAAAAAATGAAAAATGCAAGAATAATTTGTGTATATCAAAAAATTGTTGTACTTTTGCAGGCTTTTTCGAGTAAAAAGCACGTCATTAGTATTAACCCGGGCAAGGATTCGCGTAATCCACGGCCCATAAAACCAACAAAAAGAAATGGCAACAAAAATTCGTTTGGCTCGTTATGGTCACAAAGACTATGCTTTCTACCACATCGTAGTAGCAGACAGCCGCTCGCCGCGTGACGGCAAGTACATTGAGCGTCTTGGCTCGTTCAACCCGAACACTAATCCTGCAACCGTCATCCTCAATTTTGAGCGTGCGTTGTACTGGGTAGGCGTAGGTGCACAGCCGACTGACACCGTACGTACGATCCTCTCTAACGAGGGTGTACTGCTTTGCAAACACCTCCAAGGTGGCGTAGCAAAGGGCGCTTTCAGCCAGGAAGAGGCTCAGAAGCGTTTCGACGCTTGGAAGGCTCAGAAGGACGCTAAGGCTGGTAAGATCAGCCAGGCAGAGGCAGACAAGAAAGCTGCTGCTGCAAAAGCTCTTCTTGCTCAAGAGGTAGAGACCAATAAGGCCAAAGCTGCAGCTATCGCAGAGAAACGTGCTGCTGCGGCTGCAGAACTCGCAGCTGCTGCACAGGAGGCTGCTCAGGAAGCTGCTGCCGCTGAGGCAGAGGCTAAGGGCGAAGAGGCTCCCGCAGAGGCTGAAGCTTAAAAATCGGAATATCGATATATCGACATATCGAAATACCGAAGAAAAAGAAGTCCGGAACGTAAGTTTTGGGCTTTTTTTGTGCTCTTTCATTCGTTAATTCGCGAAACTTTTTACTTTTATTTGCATATATGCAAAAATTGTTGTATCTTTGCGCACTTTTTATGCGCAATCTATAGATGAGTTGTGGGATATTTAACATAAAGGAACGCGAATCAAATGCGGAATTATTAAGAATTCTGTGTATCTTTGCAATTCTATTGCATCATTTTTGTATTCACGCTTTATATCCGGAAATAGTACCCCTTGATATGGTCGGTAAAGGATGGGATAGCCATTTCTTGTTATCTTCCTATGCTTTTATCTATCTTGGAGTCAATTGTTTTATCCTTATTTCCGGTTGGTATGGTATTAAAACCCGTTTGCGTGGATTTGTAAATTTATATTTGATATATGCATTTTATACACTTATAGATTCTTACGATCATATTTTTTCATGGGACACACTCCAACATGTGCTTTTGCCATTTAGTCACGGGAATATGTGGTTTATGAATTGTTATCTCGGACTTTTCTTGCTAGCACCTATTCTTAATGCCGCCATTAAACATATGAATACTCGTCAGCATGCATATTCGCTTATATTATTGAGTATAGCAAGTATTTATTTGGGAGGTTTTTGGCAAATTAGTCAATTTGATACTAATGGCTATTCTATTGCTCATTTTGTCTATTTGTATTGGATTGGAAGTTTTTTGCGTCGTGTCGCCACAGATGAAAAAAGAAGTGCTCATAGGTGGTATTATTTCGGTGTATATGTCGGCACTTCCTTGCTTTGGGGAGCAAGTGCAATGAGTCTTGCATACGGTCATTCCATCCAGCCTTGGAATATATGGGGGTACAATAATCCGTTCTTGTTACTTGCGTCTATCGCTTTTTTCTTATTTATAATGTCTTGGCATTTCAAAAGTAGGATTATTAATTGGCTGGCAATGTCCTCCTTAAGTGTATATATGTTGAATGATATGGTCATTCAGTATGATTTTTTACGTCCCTATGCGCATGCGTTTGGACCATGTCAACAGTTAGGACTGCTATTAGGAGTGACGATTGCATTCTATTTGTTGGCGGTAGGAATAGATCAAATACGTATTTTACTTACACAACCGATATTGAATAAACTACGATGAGAGAACGTATTACATATTTGGATGTGGCACGGGGTTTGGCTATCCCGCTCGTGATTTTTTATCATGTGCCGCTATATATACGTATCTGCCATCCGGATGCTGCGGATTTATTGGTTCCGCATATTCATGCTGGAACCTATATATTGCCGTTTTTCATGCCGGTATTCTTTGTTATTTCCGGTTATTTTACAAAGACGTCCATGAATTATTGGCAATTCTTATGGGGGGATGTCAAGCATTTATTATTGGTGGGCTTACTTTTGACATTTATTAATGTTCTTATTCAATCAATAGGTTTATGGAATAGTGGGGCTGTCGGATGGTTTTTCCATACATTGCTATCGATACATTTTTTAGATATTATTTTTAGCAATTGGTTTGTAGCTGCCATCTTCTTCGCTCGTCAAATATATTATGGGATAGACCGCTTGTCGCAATATCTCTCAAGAGAACGTAACGGATTATATTGGTGCGTTGAACTGATTATGTTAACCTTCATAGCTATTGCCGGCATACTCATAGAGCCGCATGCACCGCATAATAGTCAATGGTTCTACTGCCAAGGTTTCGTGTTTGCACTATTTATCACTTTTGGTAAATTATTGAGATCCTATCCTGTTTCCAAATGGTGGATGCTTGGTGGTGGAGGAATATATATACTATTGATGATGGTTGCACACATGTTAGGATGGTCGACATTGGAATACGGTATGATTAATACATCCTTTACCGTTGCTCATTGGCCGTTTTATATGGTATTGGCGATTAGCGGTTCTGCCTTATTGATAGGTTGCGCGCAACTGATAGATCATTTTAAGCCGTTGGAGTTTATCGGTCGTCATTCATTAACTTTTTATATACCACAAGGTGGTGTTTTGCTCGTAACTGCAACCTTGTTAGGAAAGATTCTTTCATTGGAAAGTGCTTTATCCGTATGGTTGTTTATTGTAGCGATGTGGTGTATTTGTTTGTGCGCATTGAGTTTGCTGAGCGTCTGTCAAGACGGATGGAATAAATGTGCGGAAATATTTAATTCGAAAGTGTTCGTGCATAGATGAGGCGGATAGTGAAAAATATGACGGCATTGGGGGTGCTTCAGATAGCGAATTATCTGATTCCGCTTTTGGTATTGCCGGTGGTGAGTCGCGTGTTAGGCGCAACGCTTTTCGGAAGCGTCGGATACGCGCAGAATATCGTTTCTTATCTGACGCTTTTGGTCAATTTCGGTTTTGAATATTCGGCTACGCGTCAAGTGGCTTTGGCGGGTGATGATAAAGAGAAGAAGCGGCAGCTATTCTGGGCGGTTATCACGGCGAAAGCGGGATTGCTCATTCTCTCGTTTGTCATTTTGGCTCTTCTGCCGCTTTTCGTGGAGCGTGTGGCTTGTGATCCGAGGTTGTATATCTATACGGCGTTGACGAATATCGGCATTGTATTTTTCCCGACTTGGTACCTGCAAGGCGAGCAACAGATGGACAAGATGGCTTGGGCGAATTTCTTCACGAAGCTGTTAGGGGCATTGATGGTGGTTGCGTTGGTTCGCGAGGCATCGATGTACCGATGGTACCCGTTGTTGCTGTCAATGGCGAGTATTGTGGTGGGAATCGGCGCGATGATTTATGTCGTACGTCATTTTGAGATAGGCAGGTATGTCTGTACGCGCGAAACGATGAAAGAGGTGCTGCATGCCGGCATGCCGATCTTTATCAATAATGTGTTCGTCAGTCTGTACACGACGGTCAATATGACCTTGTTGGGCGGTTTCGCTACGGATGAGATGATCGGTTATTTCTCTGCGGCGCAGCGGCTGATTATTGCGTTGAATATGGTAGTTGTCTTGCCGGTTAGTACTGCTATTTATCCGGAGATGAGCCGGCGTTTCGAGGCTTCGCCCGCAGAAGGGATGCAATTCTTCAAACGTGTATTGGTTTATGCGGCTTTGGCGGCGGCAGTCGTGTCGTTGGGAACATTTGTAGTAGCGCCGTTCGCAATCCCTATTATTTACGGCGGCGGATATGAACCCGCGATTGAAGTGTTACGATGGCTTTCGCCGCTTCCATTCTTAGTAATGGTTGCTACATTGTTAACTGTACAGGGGCTCTATGGTCTAGGATTACACCGTTTTGCCCCTTATGTGGGACTTATTTTGGCCTTGCTGTGTATCTCCGTCAATTTGTGGTTGTTGCCGAGTCTGGGAGTGAAAGCGGTTTGTATCGGATGGAATGTGGCGGAAGTGATGGAATGCGTTATTGTCGGAGGAATATTAATGGTTAAAGGACGAAGGATTAAGGATTAAGGGTTACGGGTTACGGGTTAACGGTTAAGGGAATGTTTTATTTGATTTGTTTTGGCATATTATGCGTGTTGGCGGTACTGAATGTCCAGATGCACGACAAGTTGAGTACGCAGATCTTGAACGGTCTGGCGGCGATTATGCTGATTTGCATCGCGGGATTGCGATACGAGACCGGAGGAGACTGGGATTCCTATACCACCTTGTTTGCTGATTTTCCGTCTTTTAGCCGGTTGATAGGAAGACCGGCGGAGTTTGCGGATATTTCGGTAGAAGAAGGATTTGTGCTGCTTTGCGCGTTGGTGAAATCTTTAGGCGGCACGGTGCAGCATCTGTTCTTCGTGGTAAGTCTGATCAATATTACCCTCATAGCTTGTGCGGCGAGCAAATATACGAAGTATCCGGTGGTGGCATTATTGTGCTACTACGGCATTTTGTATTTTAACTTGGAGATGATTTATATCCGTCAGGCAACGGCGGTAGCGCTGTGTTTCTTTGCGTTGCAGTACATCCCGTCGAAACGGATGGTGCCCTATATGATCTTTATTCTGCTGGCCTGCACATTCCACCGCGTAGCGGCGCTGATGATTCCGCTGTATTTCCTCTTGAATATCAAATTGCCGTCGTGGGCTTATCTGGCGGTTGTTGGCATCGGAGCGGTCGTCATGCTGGCAGGTATCCCATGGATCCAAACGATCTTCCTGACGGTAGCGGGTTGGCTTGGAGAGAACTATGCGGAAAAAGCCGAGCTATATACGGAGGATGCGATGTTCGCTGTGAACCGCGGTCTGAGTCTGGGATTTATACTGAATCTGGCTATATTCGCCGTCATTATTTTCTTCAAAGAAAAGATCGATGCACTGCCTTACGGAACGATCATGCTGAATATGTTTTTCGGCAGTCTGATATTGTATTACTATTGCTTTGAGTTGGTGGAGGTGAGCAATCGCGTGCGGCTGTTCTTCCTGATCGGCATCATTGCGTTGCTGCCGATGGTGCTGGAGGTCTTGCCGCTTTTCTTGGAGCGGTTAGCGGGATTAGTAGTGGTGGCGCTGTATTGTTTCAGTTTCTCGCGAGGTATCTTTTTAGAGTCCCCGCAGTCTGCGGCGTATAATCCGTATCAGAACTATATCGAGTATAAGATTAACCCTCGTCCAAGTACCGGAAAGCAGCGTTTGGAACAAAGTAAGAAAGCCTTCCAAAACGAACGAAAACACTAATGAGACACATCCTTTTCATATCTCACGCCCGGGGCATTCATGGTGCAGAGGCGGTGATGGTACGCGCAGCAAAAGCGTGTGCAGCAACCGGTGCTAAGGTGACAGTGGTGGTGCCGTCGTTGGTGGAGGATGCCGGCATGGAACAAGCGCTGAGCGGGATTGAACGCTTGCAAGTTCTCGCGTTGCCTTACCGCGCCGCGGGAGGAAGCATGATACGAACGAGGCTCGTCCAATGGTATAATCGGTTCGCCTTGAATCAGTTGAAACGGTTTGTGGCGCGCGAGCAGGTGGATACGATTTACTCCAATACGTCGATCACAATTTTAGGGGCAGAGCTGGCGCGGCAAACCGGCATAAGGCATGTGTGGCATTTTCACGAACCTGTGGACGAACGCTTCGGATGGGATTCATCGATGAAGAATTATTATCGCTCGCTGGTCAACGCGACAGAGACCATCGTTTGTATCTCCAAGCAGCAATTAGCGGAATGGCAGCAGACTTTGGAGATGCCTTTGAAGCAAGCGCAAATCGTGTATAATCCCATCAAAGCAATCTCCGTGGTGTCCGCTGCGAGAAGGACTTCCCGGAACGAGGTGCGAATTGGTTTTATCGGCCATTTCGAGGAACGCAAGAACCTGCCTTTGTTGGTTCAGACGTTTGTGAAAGTGCACAATCAGATGCCCAATACGCGTTTGTGCCTCTGCGGCGCTGTGGACAGAAAAGACGAGGCGTACATAGCGCAGATGACGGACTTGCGCGAACCCGTTCTGACGGTACTGCCGCAGACGCATGAGGTGGAGAAGTTCTATAACAATATCGATATTCTGGTTTTGCCTTCTTGGCGTGAGACGATGCCATTAGTGGTTTTTGAGGCGATGCAGGCGGGCGTTTGCGTACTGCAGACTAATCGCTCGGGCATGAGCGAGTTGCTGGAAGGCGGCAAAGAGACCCTGTTCTTCTCGCCGGACAAACCGGAAGAATTAGAGCAGCTGCTGATGAATTGTATGGACGCCGATTACCGGCAGTCCATCGCACAAGCCGGACAGAAGAAAGTGAAAGAGCTCTTGAAGAACTCATCGTTTGACAAACAAATACAAACCCTTTTATGCGAGTAATTGCGTATTATCTACCTCAGTTTCATGCCATTCCCGAGAATGACGAATGGTGGGGAAAAGGCTTTACGGAATGGACTTCCGTCCGCAACGGCAAGCCGTTGTTTAAGGGACATCAGCAGCCCGTAGAGCCCGGTGAGTTGGGGTATTATAATCTCTTGGAGGCGGATGTGAAGGAGCGTCAGGCGCAGTTAGCGCGTGAGGCAGGCGTGGAAGGATTCTGCTACTGGCATTATTGGTTCGGCGGCAAACAACTGTTGGAGAAACCGCTGCAACAGGTGATGGAAAGTGGCAAGCCGGATTTCCCGTTTTGTCTGGGGTGGGCGAACGAGAGTTGGAAAGCAAAGACTTGGCTCGACCAGCAGACAGCGCCGGATAAGATGCTCATAGAGCAGACGTATTCGCCTGAAGACGACCAAGCGCATTTTGCAGCCATCCTGCCGATGCTGCGCGACAAAAGGTATATACAGGTGGACGGCAAACCCCTGCTGATGGTCTATCGTCCCTTCGACCTGCCGGACGGCAAAGCGTGGACGGCAAGGTGGAGAAAAATGGCAAAGGATGCCGGTTTCAACGGACTATATCTGTTAGGTCACGTAGCCTACCAAAAGCAAATAGACAATGTACTCGCTATGGGTTTTGATGCAGTGAACTTAGTCCCGCTCGGAGATACGAAGCGAAATAAATGCCTGGCGCTGCGCCATCTGCCGACCTTGATCAAGCATCTGCGGGGTAAGTCTCCGTTAGTGTACGATTATGCGAAAGCGATCCAGGTCTTTGCGGAGCCGGCGATGAAGCGTGAAGAGGTGGTGCCCACTATTCTCCCCGGCTGGGATCATTCGCCACGAAGCCGGATGAGGGCGTTTGTGATGGATCACTCCACGCCTGAGGCCTTCAAGGCACATGTGGAGGCGATCAAAGCCATCGTCGATAAGAAACAAAACCAGCTGGTGATGCTCAAGTCCTGGAACGAGTGGGGCGAAGGAAACTATATGGAGCCGGATGCACGATGGGGAAGACTATATATTGATGTTTTAGGAGAAGTGCAAAGCCGATGAGAGTGACATTTGACAATATAATCTTTTCACTTCAGCGTTACGGAGGAATCTCCGTGGTATGGAATGAGTTGTTATCGCGTGCGCGAGTGGACAAGGATTTGCAGGTGACGGAACTCGATTATCGCGAAGCATTGGAGCCGAGGTGGATGGAGCGGTACCGCATACCAGCCTATACAGCAGAAGAACCCTCTATCTTCCATTCCTCCTATTTTCGGATCTTACCGCAAAAAGGGGTATATAACGTGACTACGGTGCATGATTTGACCTATCATTATTACCGGAAAGGAATGCCGAAAGCGGTTCATCTCTGGGAGGAAGAACGAGCACTGCGCCATAGTAAGGCAGTCATCTGTATCAGTGAGAATACGAAACGCGATCTGCTCAAGTTTTATCCGTGGATAAAGGACGAACGACTGCATGTGGTGTATAATGGTGTTAGCGATCTGTTTTTCCCGATATCATCGATACAAAAGAAAGGCTTTCTCATTTTTTTGGGGAATAGTCAGATGGCATACAAGCGTTATGACGTAGCGCAAGAGGTAGCTCGGTTGACGGGACTGGAACTGAAAACCATCTCGGGTGTGGCTTCGCATGAGTTGAACAGGCTCTATAATGAAGCCCTTTGTTTGCTTTATCCTTCTGACTACGAGGGATTCGGATTGCCGATTCTGGAAGCACAGAAAGCCGGTTGTCCGGTTATTGCACAGAGGTGTTCGTCCGTTCCGGAAGTAATTGGACCAGAGGGATTGATGGTGGCGCATGATACTCCCAAACGGATGGCACAAGAGATGGCGGATATAGTGTTGCAATTAAAGTCCCGCCCGGTGGAATCTATCGTAAAAGCCGGATTAGAGAATGCCCGACGGTTCTCATGGGCAAAGACCTACGAAAAAACAAAACAAGTATATGAAAATATCTATAATAACGATTACCTATAATTCCGCGAATACTCTGCCGCGTACGTTGGAGAGCGTGCAAAGTCAGACCTATCCGGATATCGAGCATGTCATTGTGGATGGGGCTTCGACGGATGGAACCAAAGCGTTGATAGAGACCTATGCGAAAGCGCATAAGAACGTGCGGTGGATATCCGAGAAAGACAAAGGGATCTACAACGCCCTGAACAAAGGCATCTCTATGGCGACAGGCGATGTGATCGGGTTTCTGCACTCGGACGATGTGCTCTTTTCGACCCGCTCCATAGAGCAGATAGCTGCGGCTTTTGAGGACAAGAATATCGATGTGGTGTATGGCGATTTGCAGTATTGCCGGGAAGGGAAGATTGTGCGGAGATGGAAGAGCAATGCCTTTCATCCGTATAGCCTGAAATACGGATGGATGCCTCCGCACCCCACGGTTTATGTGCGCAAAGAGGTGTACGCACAAGTGGGCGAATACGACGAGTGGTTCCGCATCTCGGCAGACTACGATATGATACTTCGTATTTTCGGAGCCGGATATAAGACAGCTTATCTTCCCGAGGTGCTGGTATGTATGGAAGTAGGTGGGGCAAGTAACAAAAATACAAAAGCTCGTCTCTCCAAGACCCAGGAGGATTATATTGTACTAAAGAAAAATCATGTAGGAGCCGGTTATCTGACGGTAGCTTGTAAGCAGCTTCGCAAACTGCGTCAGTTCCTAAGAAAGAGTTAAATCAACCATTTCAAACAACTTCAAACAAGGCGAAGCCTCAAACCCTCAAACAATGTTAAACATCTCCATTGTACTATATCATCCGAAATGGGAGCAGGAGGTTCTACCTCTTGTTCAGGAGCTGCTGCGTGTGCGATGCTTGCGGAAGATCTACCTCTTGGATAACACGGCGCCGGAGTACCGCAAGGCGGAGATCGCGAAGCAGAAAGAGACCCTTTCCGCGCAATTCGGGACAGATAAACTGCGGTACATGGCGATGGGGGAGAACCTCGGTTATGGCCGGGCGCATAATATCGCTCTGCGTGAGAGTGCGTACTATCGGACGGAGTTTCATCTGGTGATGAATTGCGACATCCGCGTCAAGGCGGAGGATATAGACGCGATGTGCGAGCGGATGGAGGCGTACCCTTTGGTGGGACAGATGATGCCGAAAGTGGAGAACCCCGACGGCTCGCAACAATACCTCGCCAAAAGGCTTCCTTCGCCCCTCGATGTCTTCGGTCGTCGGTTCTTGCCGGCATGGATGATGGCGCGGCGGAACCAACGCTACGAGTTGCGCGATATGGACCTCAGCCATCCGATCAATGCACCATACCTCAGCGGTTGTTTCATGCTGCTGCGTACGAAAGCGGCGGTGGAGGCAGGGCTCTTTGACGAACGCTATTTCATGTACCCGGAGGATATAGACCTCACGCGTACCATCCATCGCAACTGGCTCACGCTCTATTACCCCGAATGGACCATCGTTCACGCCCATGCGCGTGAGTCCTATAAGAATAAGCATTTGCTGTGGGTGCATATCCAAAACATGTGCCTGTATTTCAATAAATGGGGCTGGATATGGGATCGTGAGCGATGGATGTTTAACAGGCAACTAAAATAAATCAACTATGGCGACACTTATTTCTGTAATTGGCGGAGCGAATGTGGACATGTCAGCTACGCTCACGGATGCTTTTATCGCAGCGGACTCGAACCCCGGTCACGTGGAGGTGGGCTACGGAGGTGTGGCGCGGAACATCGCCCATAACCTCACGTTGTTAGGCGCTCGTACTCAGCTTCTGACGATTTTCGGAGGTGACCTCTTCGGTGGGCTCTTGCACGACTACTGCAAGCAACAAGGCATCGATGTGCACCTCTCGGAGCGTGAGTCGTCCTTGCGTTCGGGCTTGTATCTTTGCCTCCATAACCATGCGGGAGAGATGATAGCCGCGGTCGCAGATACTGACGCTATCCGTCTGATCACGCCGGAGTGGCTTGCCAAGCGGAGCGGTGAGTTGAACCTCTCGGATTATGTGGTGGCTGATACGAATATCGGGGAAGAAGCTATCAAGTGGCTCATGGAGAATGTCACGGTGCCACTCTTCATCGACGGTGTCAGTACGACCAAGGCGCATCGGGTGGTGAACGCCTTGCGCAAAGCCAAACTGCCGTACCTCCATACGCTCAAACTGAATCTCAAGGAAGCGTTGGCGGTAACGGAGAAACAGACGTACGGCGAGGCGGCGCAAGAGCTGCTGGACCTCGGCGCGGCGCATGTCTATATCACCCTCGGTAGCGAAGGCGTTTACTGCCGGACAGCAGCGGAAGAATGGCTCTTCCCTGCGTTGCCGGGAGAAATAGTGAATACGACGGGAGCCGGAGACGCGTTCCTTGCCGGAGTCGTGTACGCCCATGCGAAAGGTATCGATTTCCCGCAAACGGCGCAGTATGGTCTCATGGCGGCGCGGGCTACCCTCATGACCACCAAAGCGGTCAATCCGGATATAGCCAATATACTTTTATAACATCACATATAATACGTCAAATATTACACATCATACATGAATACCTATCTATCTATTTCGCCGGAAGTGCAAGAGGCACTGAAGGCAGGCAAGCCCGTTGTGGCTTTGGAATCAACGATCATCAGTCACGGCATGCCGTACCCGCAGAACGTGGAGACGGCGCTCAAGGTGGAACAGACGATTCGCGAGAACGGAGCCGTCCCGGCAACGATAGCCATCATCGGCGGACAACTCAAAGCCGGTTGTACTCCCGAGGAGATCGAGTATCTGGGAAAGAAAGGTCAGGCGGTTATCAAGGCTTCGAGGCGTGACTTGCCGGTGCTCATCGCCCGCAAGGCTGATGGTGCCACGACGGTTACCACAACGATGATCATCGCTGCCATGGCAGGCATTAAAGTGTTCGCTACTGGCGGTATCGGCGGCGTACACCGCGGTGCGCAGCAGACTTTCGATATCTCTGCGGATCTCGAGGAACTCGCTCAGACACCGGTCATGGTCGTTTGCGCGGGGGCCAAATCCATCCTCGATCTCGGTCTGACACTCGAGTATCTGGAGACAAAGGGCGTGCCCGTTATTGGTTTTGGGACAGAGGAACTACCTGCGTTCTATACCCGTCATAGCGGCTTCAAGGTGGATTACCGTATCGACACGCCCGAAGAGTTGGCTGCGGCTTTCAAGGCAAAAATGGATTGCGGTCTCAAAGGCGGCATGCTCGTCACGAACCCTATCCCTGAGGAGTTCTCGATGCCTAAAGAGGTGATTGACAAAGCCATCGATCAGGCCCTCCGGGAGATGGACGAAGCCGGCATCCATGGCAAACAATGTACGCCGTTCCTGCTGGCGAAAGTCAAAGATCTCACCGGCGGCGAGAGTCTGGCGTCTAACATCCAATTAGTACTGAATAACGCCCGCCTTGCGGCAAAAACTGCGAAAGCCTTATGCGAAAAATAAAATTCTATACTCTGTACTCTGTACTCTGTGTTCTTTTATTCTCATCCTGCCATCGCCAGCCTGTGCAAGTAGTCTCGGCAACGACGGAAGCCATTCCTGTAGATGCGTCTGCGGATGCAATCCGAGACACTGACTACATCGCTCATTTAGCGCCTATTAAGGCAGATTTGGAGCGCGAGATGAATGTAGAAATCGGCTATGCTCCGGAAGCTATGTGGGTGGACGGACCGGAGTGCCCGATGCTTAACTGGGCGACGGATGCCCTTTGGGAGGCGGCAAAGAAAGTGTACCCCGGTCAGGTGGATATCGCGATCGCAAACATGGGCGGAATGCGTTGTGCCTGGGACGCGGGACCCGTGACCAAGAGAAGTGTTTTTGAACTCATGCCGTTTGATAACGAACTGGTCGTCCTGACCCTTCGTGGTTCGGATATTATTGCTTTGTGCGAGTCCTTCGTGCGATACGGAGGGCAAGGGGTAGCAGGAATGCGCGTGACGGCAGTTGATGGCAAACTGGCGGATGTGACCATCGCCGGCAAAGCAGTCGATCCGCAGGCATCGTACACGGTTGCTACGAGTGATTATCTCTCCGGTGGTGCCGACCATATGGATGCGCTCGCGCATTTTACGGAGTGTTGGAAGAGTGACCTTCTAATCCGCGACCTCTACCTCGAGGCCGTACAACAACAAGATACCATACAGGCTGTCGTAGATGGCAGAATGACAATATTATGAGTAAGAAATTCTTAATCTGCATGAACGCACTACTCGGCGCCCTCAGTGTGATGCTGGCGGGTTGTCATGTGCAGAAAAAAGCGAATCCGGCGGAGCAGCAGGAGTCAGACAACAAACCAGTACAGGAGGTTAGAGAACCGGAGCCGGAGGTCAAACCGCTCTACGGCGTGCCTGTGCCCGATGAGCCCATTAAGTGCAAGTACGGAGCACCGGCCCCTCGCAAGTACTGACCACCGCCCCCTCGGCAGAAATAATCATCCGGGTCGGCACGCCTAACCATAACGGCAAGTTGTGTTCTACATGCCCGACGGGGGCATTGAAAAGAATGGGGTAGTCGTAGTCTGCGACTGCCTCTTTTATGGTCTCATAGATGGTACAACCCATTCCGGGATCGTCTTCACAATCGCTGAATTGACCTACGATCAATCCTCCAAGACCCGCTAAAACACCGCTCATACGCAGATTATTCATCATCCGGTCAATATGGTAATGCCGCTCTGCGATATCTTCAATCAGCAAAATCGGTTTCTGACGGCTCAATGCTGACGGCTGTATGCTGACGGCTGCATGCTGAATGCTGAAAGCCGTTCCTTGCAGACCATAGAGAACGGAGAGGTTGCCGCCGATGAGGGGGCCTTCTGCTGCTCCGAAACGGTTCAGCGGATGGGCTTCCCACCGATATTCCAATGGCTCGCCCTTCAATGCCTTTCTTAGCGCCATAATCGGTTCGCTCTCTTCCGGCAGCGTTGCGATATGCTTGCACATGATGCCATGAAGAGAGGGCTGATGGCAGATGGCGGATAACTGGTGAAGGGCGGTGATGTCGCTAAAACCGATAATGGGTTTTCCGATGGGAGCAATACGGTCGATGATGCGTTGCAGTCCGTATCCGCCGCGCGAACAAAGGATGAAGTCTATATCGCTGTCCGCCAGCGCCGCATTGAGATCCGAAGCCCGCTGTTCATCCGTTCCGGCAAAACGTCCCCATTGCGCGCGTGCGTACGCGCCCTCGCTCACTTTATATCCCCACGCGCGCAGGCGTGCAGAGGCTTGGTCAATATAGGTCGGGTCGATAACCCCGGACGGAGAAATGATACGGATATGTTTCATTACGAGTAGAGCTTATGTTCTATCCAGTTCACCAGTCGTTTCGGTAGGATTCGGTCGAGGAAGCAAAGTACCCGATACAGGAATCCGCCCACATATTGCGGTCTTGGCGAATGACAGGTAGCGATATGATAGAACAGCTTCGCCATTTGTTCGGGTTGCATGCCGGCTCGCTCGTCCCGCTCCATATTTGCAATCGCCTTATGCGCAGAGCGGTAGATCTCTTCGCCTGCCGTGGATTTGTTGCGAGCATCGGTAAATCCGGTACTCACATCGCCCGGCATCATCACAGAAACGGAAATCCCGAAAGCCCGTACTTCGTTTGCCAGCGCAAGCGCCATGGCGTTGATAGCGGCTTTCGATGCGGAGTAGAAAGCCTGATACGGAACGGGTAGTTGGGCTGCGACCGAAGAGGTGTAGATGATCCTTCCGTAGCCTTGTCGGCGTAACTGCGGCAGGACAGCTTGCGTGAAACGCACCGCGCCCATGAAGTTCACGTCCATCTGATGCTCCGCGTCGGCGATCGTTGTATATTCGATCGGTCCGGAGATACCATAACCGGCATTGGAGATGACGACGTCGATGTGATCGGTCTGCGTTAAGACCTCTTCGATGGCCTTCTTGCAGCTCGCCTCGTCGCACACATCGCATTTAACATGCGTTATGGAACCTTTGCCCGAATGGTTGTCCGCTCTGTCGGGAGCACCCGACCGGCTCAACTCAAAAACACGCCAGCCCCGCTCTGTGAAGAGCGAGGCTGTAGCTTTTCCGATACCCGAACTGCCGCCGGTGATGATTAGTGTTTGCATCAATTATCAATTGTCAATTGTCAATTGTCAACTATCACATTTGCGGTGCGCCTTCTTGCAGCACGCGTGCGATGATCTGAACGGCTTCGTCGATGATAGGCTCCGTATGGGTTGCCATCAGCGTTGTACGCAGCAGGCACTCGCCTTCTACGCAAGCCGGCGCGATAACCGGGTTCACATAAACGCCTTCTTCGAACATCTTCTTACCGAAATACAGGGTGTCCAGCGTCTTGTAGGTGAAGATCGGCACGATAGGCGTCGGCGCCTCGATGATCTTCACGCCGTTAGCCAGCAGCTGTTTCTGGAAATACTTGGCGATATTCATCAGTCGTGTCGGCCTCTCCGGGTCAAGGATCAGCTGGTGCAGCGCTTCCAGCGCCGTAGCAGCCGAGCACGGAGTGATCGATGCGGAGAAGATGAACGGGCGGCTCACGTGGCGCAACCAGTCCGCTACGCGGTGAGAGGTCAGCATACATCCGCCGATAGAAGCCAACGATTTGGAGAAGGTCAGCATCGTGATATCTACCTTGTCCGTCAGACCGAAATGGGCTGCGGTACCGCGACCGCCGGGACCTAACACACCGAATCCGTGGGCGTCATCGACCATCACACGGGCACCGTATTTCTCGGCTAATGCACATATCTCCGGCAGCTTGCATATGTCGCCGCGCATGGAGAACACGCCGTCGGTCACAATCAGCTTTCCGGCATTCTCCGGAATGGATTTCAGTTGGCGCTCCAGGTCCTGCATGTCCGAGTGGCGGTAACGAAGTACCTTCGCAAAACTCAGACGGCAAGCGTCATAGATAGAAGCATGGTTCTCACGGTCGTTCAGGATATAATCATCCTTGCCGCAGATGGCGGAGATAATGGCTAAGTTGGTCTGGAAACCCGTCGAGACAGTCATGCACTCCTCGTAACCCGTGAAGGCGGCTATCTCGCGCTCCAGCTGCAGGTGCAAGTCCAGCGTACCGTTCAGGAAACGGCTGCCGCTCACGCCTGTTCCGTATTTATCCAAGGCCTCATGTCCGGCTTTGATAACCGCCTCGTTCTCTGTGAAACCGAGGTAGTTATTCGAGCCTAACATGATCACGCGGTGGTTCTCCATCTGCACCACAGGGGCTTGACGGCTCTCCAACTCGTGGAAATACGGATAGATACCTAATTTGCGAACCTGTTTGAGCGTCTCAAAATGGTCGCATTTTTCAAATAAATCCATATTAGAGGACGTTTAGATCCTTTAAAATCGCGGTTGTCTTACGAACGGCAGCCTCGCTCTCGTGCAGTTTGGCGCGCTCCTCTTCGCTGATATTCAGCTCCAGAATCTTCTCAATACCGTTCTTGCCGATGATACAAGGTACACCGATGGTGATGTCCTTCATGCCGTACTCGCCTTCGAGGGCAGCGGAGCAAGGGATCATCTTCTTCTGGTCCTTGATGATGGCCTCTGCAACGCTTGCAGCAGCTGCACCCGGAGCCATCCATGCACTCGTACCCAGCAGACCCGTCAGCGTTGCGCCGCCTACCATCGTGCTCTTAACCACGTTCTCCAGCTCCTCTTTCGACAGGAACTCGCTGACGTTGATACCTTTGTAGGTCGTGTAGCTCGTCAGAGGAATCATCGTCGTGTCGCCGTGACCACCGATGACGAAACCGTCCACGTCGTTCGCGTTGCATTTCAGAGCCTGGCTCAGGAAGTATTTCAGACGTGCGCTGTCGAGTGCGCCACCCATACCGATTACGCGGTTGCGCGGCAGCTTCAGAGCGTGCAGCGTCAGGTATGCCATCGTGTCCATCGGGTTGGAGACAACAACGAGGATAGCGTTCGGGCTGTATTTGAGGACCTGGTCGCAAACGCTCTTTACGATACCTGCGTTTACGCCGATCAGCTCCTCACGCGTCATACCCGGTTTACGGGGCAGACCCGAAGTGATGATCACTACGTCGCTACCGCTGGTCTTCGAATAATCATTCGTCACACCCGTTACTACGGTGTCGAAGCCCATCAGCTGAGCCGTTTGCATGATATCCATGGCTTTGCCCTCTGCAAAACCCTCTTTGATGTCGATCAGACATACCTCGTTAGCCACCTCATTTACGGCCAACACGTTCGCGCAAGTAGCACCTACGTTACCTGCGCCTACAACTGTTACTTTACTCATAGTATTTGTATATTTTATGCATTAATTTTCAAAAAGCCTGCAAATTTACGATTTTTTTTGTATATATACAAATTTTTCTCCATAATTCTTCAATTTTTCTCCATTTTTTGCAGCCTGATTGTCAAAATGGCTTGTTCGATGATATCATCTTGGTCTGAACTGCTCATCGTAATGGGGATATCCGGTTCGATTCCGTTCTCTATATCTTTCTTGTCCCGGTCGTACATCCGCACGCTGGAGAGACGCACCATCCATCCGTTCGGCATCTCGTAACTCATCGGCATTCCTCCGCCTCCTCCGCTGGTGCCTCCGATGATGTGTGCATAAGGCACGTACCGCATGATATTGACGAACAGGTTGGCTGCCGAATACGACCGCCGGTTACACAGTACTGCCACCGGCCTTTTCCATTTGCTTCCAACCATGGAAGCGTCGGCTGTCAACGGCTCGAAATCCGAGAAATCGTTATGTCCCGGTCCTGTTTTATGACGCCAGTAACCGATGGTCTCATTCTCCGTGAAGAAGGGCGAAGAAAGGCGGTACGCGTTGGTGATATCTCCGCCGCCGTTATTGCGCACGTCGATAATCAGACCCTCGCATTGCTCGAAGGCTTTGAAAACCCAGTAGATATTCCCCGCCGAGAAAGAGTTGGAGAAACTGGGATAATAGATATATCCCACTCTTCCGCTGTCTATCGTGTTGTAGTACAACCCGCCGGCAACGCGGCAGTCTCGCAGATACATAGCCTGCAACCGTGAGTCAAAATTGGCGGGGAAGGTATCAAACCACGCGGTGTTGGCGGAGCGGTCAAAAGCGGAGTAGAGATTCACATGCCCGTCGCGCAAGGAGTCCAACATCCCTGCGCACAGGTCAAAAAGTGCCACTTGGTGGCTGGGCTTGAGTTGTGCTGCTTTGGCGACATACTCCTCGCGGATGGCATCCCAGTCGATGCCTTTCTCCTCGATGTAGCAATAACGCGTGTCGATGATCTGCCAAAGCCCTTCGATATTGGTCACAGGGTCCGCGGAATAACTCATCTCCTCTTTGGCGTGACAACCGCTCAGCAGCCACATGCCCGCGAGCGCAATTCCTATAAAATATATCTTTGTCTTCATAAGCGTGAATGGGGGTTAATCCGGTATTTCCAGATACATCCGATGACGAGATTAATCTGGTTGCGCGAGAAATGCAGATCTTTCGTGCCGTAGTCGTTCAACTCGTGCGCTGCGCCGACACGCCAGGTAGAGTGGGGAAACTGCAAGTCAAGCGTCAATTCGTGTTTGAGGGTATGATGGTTCCAAGGCCCCGAACAACGGGCTTGGCCCGGCACGCCTTGTGAGATCTCGTAGTACGACTCCCAGTATTCCGGCAGGAAGTCAAAACCGATCAGGTTCGTGCGGATGAGATAATTCAACCGGTAGCTGGTTTTCTTTCCGTAGAACGACCAGCTCACACCACCCATCGCCATCGCCTCTACCGCGACGTCAAACGACACAATCTTGTTGACATTGGAGCCATGCTCTCTGACCGCAAAACTGCCTTCCAGATAGGGTCCTACGTGTACTTTGAGACGGTCGTCGATCCATTTCCAACAATAGAATGCGCCCCATCCGGCATCAATATGCAGACTATAGAAAAGATTCGACCGGGCGGTGTTGACCGATCGTCCTGCGGCGAGATCGACCCGTCCGACGTGTCCCCAGTTCGCCAACCGGCCTGTCCTGCCTGACTTCGTGTCCTGACGGAAAGCCTGCCACCACTCGTTACCCAAACCCAACTGCCAACCTCTGTAAGCCATCGGACTGAGATAGGTGTCTATCTGCCGTCCATACCCCGCATGGATCTTGAGCACGTTGGTATGTTCCTGCGCGTACGCCTCTGCCGCCGCGGGCTTCCCTTCCGTCCCGTAAGTCCCTTCTTGTGCGTTTAGCGGCAAAAAGAAGAGCGCCAAGAGCATGATGCCGAATACTTTTTTCATATACTCATCAGATTATTCCGGCTACAAAGGTACAACAAAAATTGCTCATACGCAAATTTTTCTGCGATTTTTTGCTTGGCGAAATGAAATTTCGCGATAATTAAAGAGCCGTAGGGCACTGCGTGGAGTATAAGCCCCTTGGAGACCGCGCGTCCCCAACGCGCCCTTCCGTCCGTGCCCCCTGCACGGAAACCACGGTCTCTACGGGGCATATACTCACGTAAGTAAAACTTAGGCTCTTTAATTATCCACAGCGGAAGTATGACGCGGGAAGCAAAAAAACGCTCATTGGCGTATGGCCGGCAGGACGCGAACGTAGCTACGGGGGAATTTTTGTTTTGGGAGAGAGAGGGGGGAAACAAAAAGGCAGATGTCCGAAAGTACTGCTTTTTTTAAAAATACGCAAGTATTTCTGCAATTTTTTTATTCAAATTCCGATTGCGGCTCGGATAAAACTCAAAAATAATGGATGAGGGTGCAGAATAGTACTGCTGTATTCAGGGTGAAATTGTGTGCCGATAAACCACGGGTGGTCTTGTAGCTCAATGATTTCCGTCAGACCGCTATCCGGATTGATGCCGGAGCAAATCAAGCCGTTTTCTTCCAGCTCCGGCTGGTAGGCGTGATTGAGCTCGTAACGGTGGCGATGCCGCTCTTGGATGCTTTCGCAGCCGTAGATCTCGCGCACGTGGCTTCCTTCTTTTAGTTGGCACGGATAAGCGCCCAGACGCATCGAACCGCCTTTGTTGATCGTACGTTTCTGGTCTTCCATCAGATCGATGATATTATGCGTCGTGTGCTCGTCAAACTCGGTCGAGTTAGCGTCCGCGTAGCCCAAGACATCTCGCGCAAACTCAATCGCCATACATTGCATTCCCATGCAAATGCCAAAACAAGGGATCTTGTTCTCTCGCGCAAAACGGATAGCTTGTAACTTGCCTTCCACACCGCGATTCCCAAAGCCCGGAGCAATCACTATTCCCTGAAAATCAGCCAGTTGCTGCACATTCGCTTCGTGGATATCATCCGAGAGGATGGAGGTGAGGTTCAGCCTGCGGTTGTTGTACGCGGCGGCGTGCGAGAGGGCTTCCCGGATAGATTTATAGGCGTCCTGTAGCTGTACGTACTTGCCGACCAAAGCAATCTTAACCTCCTCTTGCGCATTCTCTAATCGGTTGAGAAACGCATTCCAAGAAGCCAAATCGGCTTCAGGCACAGAAGATACATCCAACCCGGTCTTCCGTAGAACCACTCGGTCGAGGCCTTCATCTAACATATTCAGTGGCACGCGGTAGATAGTGGGCGCATCAATGGATTGAATAACCGCATCTTCGTCCACATTGCAGAACAACGCTACTTTTCTTCGCATCTCCGTCGGGATCTCATGTTCGGTTCGCAGCACAATGATGTCCGGCTGTACACCTTCCTGCTGCAGGTCCTTCACGGAGTGTTGCGTCGGTTTGGTCTTCAGCTCTTTGGCTGCCGCCAGATAAGGTACGTACGTCAGATGGATGCAGCAGCAGTTCCTCCCCATCTCCCATCGTAGCTGTCGCATCGATTCGATGAACGGCAGCGACTCGATGTCTCCTACCGTACCGCCTATCTCGGTGATCACAAAATCAAACCGACCCGTTTGTCCCAGCGACGTGATATGATGTTTGATCTCATCGGTAATATGCGGGATGATCTGTACGGTCTTGCCCAGATAATCGCCGCGCCGCTCTTCCTCAATCACGTTCTGATAGATGCGTCCGGTGGTGATATTATTGGTCTTGTGCGTCTCGACATTCAAAAACCGCTCGTAATGACCCAAATCCAAATCCGCTTCATGCCCATCAACGGTCACATAACACTCTCCGTGCTCGTACGGATTGAGTGTGCCCGGATCCACGTTGATATACGGATCCAATTTCTGAATGGTTACCCGAAAACCGCGGGATTGCAGCAGTTTGCCTAATGACGCTGCAATAATTCCCTTGCCCAGCGATGAAGACACGCCGCCCGTCACAAAAATATACTTCGTTTCCATACTTCGAAAAGTTAAATTTTCATTACGGGCTGCAAAGATAGTAATTAAATTTGACAAAAACAAGAAAAATATGCCAAAAATGCATTTTTATTTGCATATTTCATAAAAATAACGTAATTTTGTCGCCGATTTTAAATTTTAATCGGATTAAAAATGAAAAATAGCGTCAAAAAGATGCAGTTTATAAAAATGCATGGTTTGGGAAACGACTACATCTATGTGGATTGTTTTGACCCCAATACGGCGGACCTTATTGCGCATACGGAACTCTCTTCGCTTGCGCAGCAACTCTCCGACCGTCATTTCGGTATCGGTTCGGATGGCTTGGTGCTCATTCTTCCGTCTAACGAGGCGGATGCCAAGATGCGGATCTTCAATGCCGATGGATCCGAAGCGCAGATGTGCGGGAACGCGATTCGTTGCGTCGGTAAATACCTGTATGAGAGCGGAATATGCCGCCGGACGCAGATCTGTGTTCAGACCCTTGCAGGCTTGCGGACGCTCAGGTTGCACACTACGGAAGGCAAAGTGGATAGCGCAGAGGTCAATATGGGAAAAGCCGAAGTGATGTTTGACGAGCTGATGATCAACTACCGTCCCGTAGCGTTTGTTTCTGTCAATATGGGCAATCCGCATATTGTGCTTTTCCCTCAGACGCACGTATCAACGATGTCACTCACGCCGCTCGGACCGACTCTCGAGAGACATCCGCATTTCCCTGAAGGAACCAACGTAGAGTTCGTCTCCGTGCGTAATTCAAAGGAAATAGACATGCGCGTGTGGGAGCGCGGCTCGGGCGAGACGATGGCTTGCGGAACGGGCGCTTGTGCGGCAGCAGTAGCAGCATCGGTCCTCTCCAAAACCGACAACTCCGTCACGGTGCATCTAAGAGGCGGTGATCTGCATATCCATTATAATCCCATGACCCGCGAAGTCACCATGCGAGGACCGGCTACCGAGGTCTTCCGTGGGGAATACAGTTTATAATACGTACGCTTATGAAAATCAACTCACATTATTCAGAACTACCCGCTCATTACCTCTTTCACGACATCGACCTGCGCGTACAAGCGTACCTCTCGCAGCATCCTGACGCACGTCTCCTGCGCATGGGAATAGGCGATGTCACGCGTCCTCTACCTCGTGTCATTGTGGATGCGATGCAACGGGCATCAGAGGAACTCGCCCACGAAGAGACCTTCCGTGGTTACTGTCCCGAGAACGGCTACGAATGGCTGCGGCAGACCATCATCGACCATTTCTTTCTGCCGCGAGGCATTCATTTTCATCCCGATGAAGTCTTTATCTCCGAAGGAGCCGGAAGTGACTTAGGTAATCTCAGCGATCTCTTCGACCGCGACAATAAAGTGGCAATCATGGATCCGACCTATCCGGCGTACGTCGATGCAAATATCATGGCGGGACGCGAGATAACCCTTCTGCCTTGCCTCAAAGAGAATAACTTCGTGCCCGACCTTCCCGCCCAGCCGGTGGACATCATCTATCTCTGCTTCCCCAATAATCCCACAGGAGCTGTCCTGACGCGAGACCAACTCCGCTTGTGGGTCGATTACGCGCATCGTAACCACTCCCTCATCATCTTCGACGCCGCGTACGAAACCTATATCTCTTCGCCCGACATCCCGCATTCTATCTACGAGATCGAAGGCGCACGGGAAGTAGCGATCGAGGTGCATAGTTTCAGCAAAAGTGCCGGCTTCACGTCCGTCCGCTGCGGCTATGTGGTCGTGCCTTTTGAGACAGGACTCCAACCGCTATGGATGCGCCGGCAATGTACCAAATACAACGGCACCGCCTATGTCTCCCAGCGAGCCGCGGAGGCTACTTTCACGCCCGAAGGACAAAAAGGCATTCGCGAAAACTTGACGTATTATAAAGAAACCGCGTCTCTCATCCTGAATGGTCTGCGGGATATAGGCTTAGAGGTCTATGGCGGCGAGAACGCACCGTATATATGGTGTCGCGCGCCGCACGGATGGGACTCTTGGACTTTCTTTGACCATCTCCTCCACCGCTGTCAGGTAGTCTCCACACCCGGCGTCGGTTTTGGTCAATGCGGCGAAGGATTTGTCCGTTTCTCCGCCTTCGCCAACCGTCCATCCGCCGTCGAAGCCATTCAACGCATCCATGCGCGACCTTGATGACGTCCCTGACGCGGAGCATAAGCTCCGCTTTTTCTTCTTCCATTCCGCGGGATGCCATCCCGTATTTTTGTAAGCAGCCCATCGATGCCTATCAAGGCAATCGATTGAGACCGAGGGCATGGAGGAAGGTAAGGAAGCTTGCTTACTGACCGGCATACAGGTCCTTCGGCTCGAGAGCCATCAGGCTCGGTAGGCTGCGCATTTTCGATTTCCCAAGTCAAAGGCCTTTCTTAGAAGCGTCATAGCTTTCTATGGTCTTGGTTTGGATGACGACGGAGGTATCGCCTTTCTGCCATGCCTCGCTTCGCGTGGTGACGGTCCGCGTGACGTTGCAGGAACTCAGTCCCAAGCCCGCCGCCAATGCCGTCAACGCCGCAATCAGCACGGAGATCACGATTTTGATAATCTCTTTCTTAGTCATAATAATTTAGGTTTGTTTCCCGCGGTATTCCGCGGTTTCCTTCGTCTGTTAGCCCGGCATTGAATGCCGTTTTCCCTCCCCTTGTGTGGAGGTTAGGTGGGGTTTCTTAAATCTTGTCGCCGTTCTGGTCGTACTGACTGTTCAGTTTATGCATCGCATAGCCGAAGAGCGAGCCGATCTTCGTCTGGGATTTGAACTCTGCCTGCAGTTTGGCTTTCTCCGTCGGGTCGTTGAGGATAGTGCGTACTGCAGCGACGACCTTTGCGAAACGTGCTTTCGCTGCGATCTGTGCGGCACTCGGCTCCTTGTCCGACGGGTAGCAGAGCTTGCCGGTGAAGGTCTTACCGGTCTGTTTGTTCGTGCGGAAATACACATCGCTGTGCATACATACCTTCTTCCGCATAGACTCAATAAGAGCCATAGGTTTAATTTCAGCCATTCTTTAAAAATTTTGTTAAGGTTAGTAATAAAATTTGCCGAACGCGACCTCGATGCGGACATCTTCATGGTCGCGGAGGGCATCAAGGAGTTCTGCAA
>CAMOUL010000014.1 GCA_946626605.1 uncultured Bacteroidales bacterium
AATTTACGCATAATAGTCTCATAATTTATATTCGTTCACCATGTAGTTTCGTGGGGTTGAGTCGGCTGAGCGGAGTGCGCGGGTCATTGCCGCAGAAGGAGATAATCCGTCCGTCATCGCCCACTTCCGCAAGTGGCGTATCTCCGGACAGGATACGCCATTTGGCATCTCCGCCGGTATAAGGGATGGCATCAAAACCGCCGTCCTCGTGATAGTTGTTGATATAACTCACAAGGTCTTCGAGTGTTGCAAAATCCGCCCAATCGATATTCAAACTCTTGTTGATATAATCATCCGCCGCACAGACACTTTCGCGGGTATAGACCATGTGCAGCGTCTCGCCTTCCTCCTTTTGGGCGGACTCTTCTTTCTGTTTCTTGCGGCGGGCTTGGTAGTCTTCCAGTTCAAAGGCTTTGCGCTCAAGGTCGTCCATATAAAACTCCATGTCGCTGTCCTGCCCGTGGTCGTGCGCCACGGCGGCACAGAGCAGTTTGCAGAAATGCGCTGCATCCAGCTTGCGTCCTGTGATGGTCTCTATCGTGCCTTCCGGATTCTTATGAAAATAACGGCACGTGGCATCCACATTCTCCCCTTGCCGGATGACGACATGCAGGCTGTAACTGTCAATCGTAGCAAACGGTTCCCTGCCGTCGTAACCGAAGTCATACAAACGGCCCTTGTATCTCAACCGCGCTATCTCGTCTTCCAAATAGAGGCGTGCTTCCTCATCTTCGTAGATGGTTATTCCCTTTTCCTTTTGCGGTTCGTCTTTTGGGTCAAAGGCTTTTTCGAGTTCGCGGAGGTTGAAGTCTTTCTTGCCGGATCGGAGGGCGTACGCCATCATCTCGCAGAAGGTCTTGGTGTCGCAGGGGTGCCCGAAAGGTGTGAAGGTCTTTCCGCTCTTCCAGTCATCGGCATAGGCGGCAAGGACAGCACCGTTGGTGCCATGGATACGCAGGACGGCACTTTTTTTATACCCTCTTAGGCGGAGGCCGCTTCTCCCGTTCCGTCGGGAGAACGCTCCGGGAATGAAGAGATACAGTGCATTGGCTTCTTCGACATTATCGTTCAAATGGTATTTATGTCCATCGACGATGATGTATAATATCTCGTGCTCATAGTGGTGCTCCTCGCGTCCGCCTTCCTCTTCGCCATACCTGCCGAACTCAATGCCGTCAGCCTGATACCATACTTCGCGCGTCTCAAACCGCGTCAGTTCATCCACCCTGCTCTCCAACTCATCTATCTGCCAATCGTAGCCATCGTCAATAGCGGTCGTGAGCAGCATACAGAAAGACTTGGCGTCATGTTTATGACCTGTGATTGTTTGGCACAGGTACTTCGGGTTTTTCACGAACTCCCTGCACTCGTCCTCCACGAGGAACGAGTTGTGTATGTAAGCCGTCTCTCCGTCGTGCCCGAGGATGATCGCCATCGGCTCGTAGCCGTGTCCGCTGAAGGTGTAGTCCTTTCCGTTGTAGCGCAGTTTAAGTGCGTCGCCGTCGTAGAAGAGTTTCCGCGCACCATCTTCATAGACAACTTTGCCGTGCCTCTGCCGGCGTTCCTCCTCGCGTTTCATCTCAGCCATCTCCTCCTCTGAAGGGTTGTCAAGCAGTTCCTGCGGCGGGAGGAGAACGGGCGGACCATCTGTCTCGGCATTGTTCTTAGGCGGGAAGAGGCGGTCGAGGCGCTCCATTTGATTCCGGTAATCGTTGCGGTCCATTTTGCCGTCTATCAATGCGAGGGCGAAGACGGAAGCCATGATGTTCCGTTTGATGACGAAGAAGCGTTTCTCGAAAGTAGGATGATCATCGTCGCCGTGTCTGTACCGGCGCTGTAGGATACAGCGTCTCTGCTCTTTGTCCGTTCCCACATAACTCCAGCACGGATACCCGGGATCTTCGCAGAAGAACCACCACTCCTTGAACTCCGACTCGTGCATCGTCACGGGTTCCTCTCCATAGTCCTGGAAGTTGGCGATATCGCTGTCGGAAGGGAACCGGCATCCGCCCGGTTGCTTGGCGGGATAAGGAAATTGCGTTGTCCCCGGCTGCGGCTCGGGTTGAGGATGAGGTTCTGGCTTTGGTTGAGGCTTTGGTTGAGGTGCAGGCTTAGCCTGTTCCTTTTTTGCGGGCTTGGGCTCGGGCCGATGTTTCGGAATCGGGCAACCGTATTTACACTTCGGCTCCGAAGGACGAGGATGAGCATGCAGATAGTAATAGACTATCGCTCCTATTGCTATGAGAAGACAAATTGTTACCATATTTATGGGTTAGGGATTAGAAGATTAGAGGTTAGGGGCATGTGGTCAAGAGGTTAGCGCAGACCCACTCTTCGTCTATCCACCCGAAGACGGCGTAGTACTGCGGGGACTCTTCCCAGTCCCAGTTATTCGGGTTGGTTCGGCATAGGACGCGGCGCGTCTTGGGATTGGCGTCGAGGACGTCCAGATGGCAGGAGACCTTCAGTTTGTCCCATACTTTCTTTCCTTCGGACTCTTTGTACATCTTGATGGTCTGACCGCCGTAGTTACGGGAGATGAAACTGACCGAATCGGTCTTGATGATCGGATAGCGCATGCCGGCAAAGGGGTCTTTATAGCGCGAGGCGGCAGGGATAGGATCGCCGTTCTCGTCCTCTTCGTCCAGATACATCGTCAGATCTTCATCCAAGCACCAATGGCTCATCACGATCCACCATCCGTCGTGCAAAGGATAGAGGTTGCCCTCAAAGGCGTAGCCCATATAGTCGAAGCAGAGATAGAAAGCTTCTTTCTCACTGACATCCGCCGGCAGCGCCTTCAGTTCACCCAAAACTGCGGTGGACCAGTACTCGATGGATTTATGATTTAGGGTTTCTGATTTAGGATTTATTTCCGATTCCGGTACAATAAAATCGGAGCCTAACTCTTCGTCTGCGGGAGTCCATTCGTACAACACCTCTTCATCCACCCATGAACGGAAAGAGGTCATGTTACCTTCCCGGTCGAACTCGTAGCGGTTGCCCCATTTTCGTCCGTCGGACTTCCATTGATGGCTGACCGCCTTCACGCCTACCGGCAGATCGAAGAGCGCTATATCCTTATAATATTTTATTTCGCGCACGATCACGCTCGCGCACGTATAGCCATCCTCACTCGTATGGACCATCTCGAACCAGTTACCCTTACGGTCATACCGAACACCGAAATAATTGCTCGTCGGGCCGTCCGGTGTCCATTGGTTATAACAGAACGTCGTGTCGCCGTGTTCTTTCTCTGCTTTGTCCCGGAAATCCGCCCCCTTGTATTGAGGAGGAAAGAGCTCGAGCGTCAGATCCGCCCACTCATCAACGGTGTTATAATCGGCGTTGTAGGTCTCCTCGAAAATGATTTTTCCCTGCTCGTCGTAAGCATAGCGGTAATGCGCCCAGAGACCGAAGACGCAACCGCCGTTCTCGAAGAAAGGATGCGTATATTCGTAATACTCCGTCAGCCGCCCGCGGGTGTCGAACCGCCATATCTTCTTGCCGTAGCTGTTGTAGTCATACTCCGTCACCTCCTGTACCGCTCCGCGCAGGCCGAACCAAGCCAGATGGTCCTCCGGCACCGAGTCCCGGGGGATGGTCAGCTCTTGCGCCCCGATGGGGACAAAGAACAAAGAGCCAAGAGCTAAGAGCCAAGAGCCAAGACGTTTCATTCCTTCACTTCGGGTTTGATACGAACGATCTTTGCCGGCAGATTGTCGCCATAGCAGATGCCGCCCCATTGGTCGTTGACGATGCCGCCTTTGGGTTTCTCCATGACGGCCTTGTCCAGCGATAACTCTTTCACTTTGACCGAGAGGTTCGCCGTCGTGGTCTCTGCGCGGAAGAGGGCTTTTTGCACATTCAGGGTTCCGTGACATTTCAGCGCATGCATGCCCTCCTGCGAGTTACGGGAGAGGAGCTGCAGGTCCACGTTCTCCTTGACCGTCAGGTTCGGACACTCGATCGCCGAACCGCTGATATTCGACGTTACGGCCAGCACCGCCGGCTGCGAAGCCTCGATGATCAGGTTGTCCTTGAAGACCAACGCCGCTTTGAACTCCGCGTTTCCTTTGAGCAGGAGACGCAGGTCTTTGCCGGTCTCGAAGACTACCAGCCCTTTGCCGAGACTGTACTTGAAACCGTCTTCTAACACCAACGTGTTGGTCGATTTCTCATACTTCACCTTCCCGTTCTTGAAGATCTCAGAAGGAATACCACTGCCCTTTGCTTGTACCGTCATGGCAGTCAAAAGGATCGCCAAAAAGAAACAAAATTTGCGCATGATATGATAGTGTTAAAGTGTTAAATTGTCCGGTATAAAAAAGCAGCGTCGTTTGACGCTGCAAAATTACTGCTTTTCGGGCACGTGTGCAAGTACCTAAAACTCGCATTTTTATGCATTATAGTCTCTGAAGCTAGATAGCCATAAACCGATTGTATAGTTTTCTCGGTCACAAAATCGAAAAAAAGCACCCCGAAGGGTGCTCTTCTTAGCTGTGCTGCTCGTCGTACTCGGCGATACGCAGGCGCTCGTCTTTGTTGAGCTGGGTGCTGTTCGCCATCTTACAGCTGTAGGCACGCAGTTCAGGCGGCAGGAGGTGTTCCAGCCACGTGGTCTTGAAGATCCCCTGCTTGCCGACGAGGACGAGCACCTGCTGGTTCACCACCTCGTCGCTGAGCCAACTCGCTACCATCGCCACGAACCACTTGCGGAAACAGTTCACCCAGAGCTTCTGCTCTTCTTCGCCGCCGGCGACGGTCACGCGGCTCGCGAGCCAGGCTATCCAGTCGGGCTGGTCTTAGGGGGGGGGGTAAATAAAAAAAGGCTCACTTAATAGTGAGCCTGAATGGGTTGCGGGGTCTGGGGTTATGCCTTGAGTTCCGCAGGGAGAAGAGGCATGGCGCCGCGCTGGGTGCAGACGTAGGCAGAGACGGCTACGGCTTTCTCATGCGCCTCGCGGATGGTCTTGCCGAGGAGGAGCTGGGCTACGAAAGTAGCAGTGAAGCTATCTCCGGCACCGACGGTGTCAGCCACTTGCACTTTGGGCGTAGCTACATAACTCTCTTTGGAAGCCGTGAAGACATAAGAGCCGATGGCACCACAGGTGAGGATGAGCATATCCAGCTCGTAACGCGCAATGAGTTCGCGGCAGATGCGGCGGGTCTTGTCTGCGTCCTCCGCAATGAGTTTGCCGGGAACGGTAGGTTCGCCGAGAAGCATGGTAGCCACGACATCGAGTTCCTCGTCATTGATCTTGAGCACATTCGCCCGCTGAAGGGATTCCGCGATCACTTCGGCGGTGTACCAAGACTGACGGAGGTTAATGTCAAAGACCTTGAGTGCATCCTCCGGCATAGCGTCAAGAATCGCTTGGATGGTCTCCCGGCTGGTTTGAGAACGCTGCGCGAGTGAACCAAAGCACGCGGCCTGCGCCTGATGCGCGACCTCTAACATGCTGTTGGTGAGGGGGATGTTATCCCAGGCTACGCCGAGACAGATCTCGTATTGCGGTACACCTTTGTCGTCGAGGGTGACCTTGACCGTGCCGGTAGGTTGTTCTACGACGGGTAAGATATGATTGAGGTGCACTTTCTCGAAGGTATCTACTATCTCGTCACCAAGTTCGTCAGCGCCGATAGCGGAGATAGCACATCCGTTGAGTCCGAATTGGGATACATGATAAGCGAAGTTAGCGGGCGCGCCACCGAGTTTGCGTCCTTCCGGGAGGCAGTCAAAGAGCGCCTCACCGATACCGATAACGTATTTTTTCATTATGCTCTGATTTTAATTGTCAAATAGGAGAGATAGAGAGCACCGACAGCCATGACGAGGACGGCGCCGAGAGAGCCCATGATATCGGACATAACACCCATGCAAAGCGGGAAGATGGTTCCTCCGAACAGTCCCATGATCATCAGGCCGGATATCTCGTTCTTGTGCTCGGGGTCATGGTTGAGCGCCTGGGCGAAGCAAATAGAGAAGATATTGGAGTTACCGAATCCCACGAGGGCGATACCGGTATAGAGGGCAGCCTGCGAATGGCTCACTGCGAGAAGGATCATCGCTGCGATAATCATGCATACGGAGATCGCGAAGAACACTTTCTCCGGGATGAGCCGCAGTATAGCCGAGCCGGAGAGGCAACCGATGGTACGGAAGATGAAGTACAGCGAGGTGGCAAATCCGGCAGCCGCCAAGTCCATCCCCAGACGCTCCATGAGGATCTTCGGCGCCGTGGTGTTGGTACCTACATCGATACCCACATGGCACATGATGCCCAGGAAACAGAGCAGGATAAAGGGGTTGCCAAGCAGTTTGAAACACTGCGCGAAAGACGATCCTTTCGCTACCGGTTCCTCATGGATGGATGTAAACGCCAGCGCAAGGATAGCCACGATACCGATGATGGCATAGATAGGGAAGAGCACTTTCCAGCCCAAGCCCATGTGAGGGATCGCCGCCGTTGCGCCCCACATGGCGATATACGGTGCGAGGAAAGAGGCAATCGCCTTGACGAACTGACCAAAGGTCAGCGTCGAAGAGAGGTTACCCGTCACGATATTCGACACCAACGGATTAAGCGAAGTCTGCATCAGCGCGTTACCTATACCGAGGAGCGAGAAAGCGCAGAGCATCATCGCATAACTCTCGCCGCACAACGGCAGAATGAGTGACAGGACGGTGACGAGGATAGAGAGAAGGACGGTTTTCTTACGACCGATCTTATTCATCAGCATACCCGTCGGCACGGAGAAGATGAGGAACCAGAAGAAGACGAGGGAGGGCATGATGTTCGCCTGTGCGTGCGTCAGACCGAGGTCCTGCTGCACGTAGTTGGAGGCGATACCCACCAGGTCCACAAAGCCCATAGTGAAGAAACAGAGCATCACCGACAGAAGGGCAAATTTGGAAGTTTTGGGTGTGTTAGACATATTATAACGATTTAACGATTTAACAGTTTAACGGATATTATAGATTTTCGCTTCTCCACCCTGGACATCCAGATGGTTGTAGGGCTCGGAGGGGAAGACGAGGTTGGTCATCGACCAAGCGCCTTCGGCATCAAACGCCTCGATGGAGCAATGGTCGATAAAGAGAAGAACCTTATAGGTATCTCGTTTGATGAAGAGCGGCGCGACCGTGCGTGCTGCAAAATCATGGGAGAAAGAGCAATCACCCGAAGCCGTGCGATCCATGGAGAAGGTGCGTCGGTGCACGTCCAGGTTCATGACCACTTTCTCTCCCTTGTCGTTGGAGAGCGTGATGAGCGCATCCTGTTTGCCGTCCAGCTCCAGTTCGACGATACCGGCATCCGGCAGGTATCTGGTCTCCTCGCCACGAAGCGCCAAAGATTCCGGAGAGGGTTTGACGGCTACGCGGTATTGTCCTTCGTCATCCTGAAAAAGCGACAGATCGCGGGCGATAGTGTTCTGCGAGCGGAAAGCGACGGTAGGAACGACTTCTGCGTACTGCCAGTTGGACATCCATCCGATAGCTACCAAACGACCATCAGGGGAGTTATGGAAAGTGAAAGTGGAGTAATTGTCCTTGCCGTAGTCAAGCCAGTTCATTTGTTCATTTTCACATTTACCATTTTCACATTTAAACTCCTTGCCGTCCCAGTCTCCGACGAAATACTGGGTTGCAGAGCCGCCGAACGGTCCACCGGGGTTAATGGAAACGAGGAGGACAAATTTGTCGCCGATATGCAGCAACTCCGGGCACTCCCATACGCCTCCGTGGGCGCCAAGGTCTTTGCCAAAAGACGAGAGATAGGTCCACTCCTTAAGATTCGGCGAGGCATAGAAACGGATCTCCTGCTGGCAAGCGAGCGTCATGAGCCAATGATCGCCATCCCAAGTCACCTTCGGGTCACGGAAATCTGCGATGTCGCCCATGAGAACCGGGTTTCCTTCGTATTTGGTGAAGGTATAGCCACCATCGGTACTATATGCGATAGACTGGTGCTGCCCAATACGCTCGGACTGAGTGAAGATAGCTACGATAGCGTTCTCTCCAAAGCCGGCGGTGTTGTTTTTGTCAATGACTGCCGAACCGGAGAAGATCGTCCCGATAGAGTCCGGATAAAGTACAATGGGGTGTTCCTCCCAAGTGAGGAGGTCGGTCGAAGTGGCATGTCCCCAGTGCATCGGTCCCCAGGTAGTACCAAAGGGATTGTGCTGGTAGTAGAGGTGCCATATGCCGTTGGCCTCGTCGTAGAACATACCATTCGGATCATTCATCCAATTGGCAGCAGGTGAGTGGTGATAGACCGACCGGAAAGGTTCGTCGGTCGGGTGTGTGGCAGGGCGATGAGCGCAGCCCACCAAGAACACGGCAGCCGACAACAATCCAAAAAGAAGGTGTTTTGTCATAGAATGTATTTTTATGTGATTAATAAACATAGAAGCAGTTTGAACAATCATCAGGCGAGTAGGTCACAAAGACGATATCGGTGAGGTTAAAAGCATCACCAGAGCCTTTATCTCCCTGCACGTATAAAACAGACTCGATTCCAGCCAATTGGGAACGCATTGCATCCGTTAGTTCTAACTCAAAATATTCATTGGTCAAAGTCATATTAGACTGATCTGCTACTTTTGTTGGAGGTTCTCCCCATGCCAGAATTAAATTCAATGTAAAATTTGTACGGTTAGCCTCATGATAGAAACGAATGGCTCTTACATTGCTAAAATCACCATATGGAGCCAAGGTCGCTTTATTAATCTCCTTTGTAGTCCATCCGTCAACCCAAAAAAGTCCTTTCCAAACGGTTTTGAATGGTTCATGGAAAGATCCGGCACGCCCGGGTTGAATTAAATCCACAACATTGATGGTTATACCTTCTCCATAAATACGAAAGTCTCGACCTACTCCATCCCCAGCACAGTTAGGTCCACCATAACGAATAGCATCCAACATATCTTTTGTAAGGCATAGATCGTAATGTCCACTATTCCACTCGACATCACGTATTTCTCCTCCCGGTAAATAGGCTTTGTTAGTAAAAACATCTCCCTCACAAACTTGATATCCAAGTAGTAATTTATGAGCTCCTTCTCCAGTATTCCAACCATGTACACGAACGATATTTCCGGGAACAGCCGACTCGAATTTATCTTTACCAATAAACAGGTGATGCGCTTCGTCGTATCCTAAAGCGACATCATATACATCGCCTGAAGCGGGGTGTATTTTCGTACACGTCTCCTCCGCCATGACGTTGGTCATGCTTGCCATTAAAAGGGCGGCTAAAACATACATTTTTGTTTTCATAACTGTCTGTGTTTTTATTGGTGAGTATTAAAGTTTTTGTCCCATAGAGGTGTATCTATGTCCGTCACGGCAGATAATCAGCTGACCGTTCTCAAGACGTTTGGAGGCACTTTCTTTTCTCTCCACTACGGAAAGATCGGTCGTTTTATCCGGGTCATTGATCTGCTGTCGGATGTCGGTTATCTGGACAGAGCCATTATAACAACGGATTGTCCAAGGCTTGTTCTGAAGGCCGTAGATGCGGTTGGTGTAACACACATTGTCGTTGATATACATCACCAGCACGGAACGGTCTATGTATATATCCACTTGGTACACATTGTTTGCCGGTTGCGAGAAGAAATAGCCGTCTATATACGGTATGAAGCCCATGGCATCAGGTCCCTCTTGCTCGAAGTTCACTTTCGCTCTGTTGTTCGCTTCGGGGTTGATGATGATCGAGTAATAACGATTAGACCAAGACTCTCTGGCTACAGAGACACCGAATTTCGTTTGCGCGGAGCTCGCTGTGACGGTGAAAGAGAGGTGGGTCTTGTCGCTGAGTGAGGGCAGCGCGAGCGATCCTCCAGCCACGAGCGAAGCAGAGGTCGTGGATACCTCCACATCGTCGTTGAACCAGGTACGCACGGGCTCTATCTCCCCCAGAGTGAGCGATCCGTTGGCATGCTGGATAAGACGATGCGCCACCAGTGTACCTGCCCAATCCGGCTCGCCGTTGTCATTATTGACGGCGGTGTTGTTATTATCCCTGCGCGTCGGGCACCAACCCCATATATACCGGTTCGTACCATCCGAAGCGGTCTTGCCTGCATAGTATCCGCGGGAGTCGAGGTAGCCCTCATGGTCATCTGGCCAGACAGGGTTATCGTTCGCCGTACAGGCCGCCAGACCGGCAAAAGTAGTAGCTTTAAAATACTGCATGCGACGGATCTCCCGATGCAATTCGCTATAGACCAGATACCACCAGTTGCCCATTTTAAACACATTGGGACACTCGTAGAAACGATCCCACAAGGTAGTCATAAAGACTCCTTTGTGAGTCCAGTTATAGCAGTCCGAAGAGGTAAAGTGGGCTAAGACGTTCCTGCCATCTTTGCCAGTAGCAATGAGCATGTGATAGACACCATCCTCGGTACGGAAGACCTCCGGATCACGAAAATCGTCATGGTAGTAGTACCATGTATCCGGGGCAAGACGGAAAGAGGTCTTGGTCCAGCTGATGCCATCGGTGGAGGTGGCACACATGATCACCTGACGGCATTCAGACTCTGAGGGCTGGTATTTATTGCCGGTGTAGTAGAAATAATAGGTACCCGTATGCGCCTTGATAACCGACCCGGTACCGATAGCCGCATCCTGCGCCCACCGGTTGCCGGTAGGAAGCACTACTCCACTCTCTCCATAATTGACGAAATCAGTGGTGGAAATCATGTGTACAGGATGGTAGGTAGCCCAGTCATTCGGCCGGTATTCCTGCAGATAATATATGCGGAACTCTCCTGAATCCGCATCGTAAAAAGGCATCGGGTCTCCGCACCAACCTTGTGCAGGTTGGTAGTAATAGCCGTTCTGCGCTCCTACCAAGAGAGCGAGACAGCAAAGGGGGATTATGAGTAAGAGCCTTTTCATAATAGCCAGCCCGGGAGGGTATCAGCCTCCCGAACCGTAAAAGGATTAGAGCTGTGCACCAAGCGCATTGTACTTAACACCATTCTTGATGATCACGAGTTGTCCGTTCTCGAAGAACTTAACAGCCTTGCTCTCTACAGCAGTGTTGCTGAGAGCAGTTGGGAAATTGCCTACGAGGACGATGTCGGTTACGTTGAAAGCAGCACCTGTCTCTTTGTTAAACTGGATCATCCAGTGACCAGCATTCGCCAGACGGTTACGGAGGTCATCAGTCAGCGGGAGTTCCATGTAGCCCTCACCTGCGGTCATGGCATTTTGGTCAGCGATCTGTCCTTCAGCATCCCAGTTTTCTTTGATGTTGATGACAAAGTCCGAGCGGTTAGCCTCTGAATAGATGCGGAGTGCAGTAGCGTATGTGAAATCCACATTGCAATAACCGTCACGATAGAGTTCGAGTGTGGTCCAATCGTCCGCCCAGAAGAAACCGGTCCAAACAGTAAAACCTTCCTTGAGGGTTTTGCTCTCAAGAAGTTCTACCTTCGTGCAAGTGAAGTTAGCGCCGATGAGTTCCAGGCCGTGTGCCTTGAGGCTATCCACAGCGGTTTGGGTAAGGAACTGCTCGAAAGCGCCGTCACCACTGATCCATGCAGCCTCACGGCTACCTGCCAGGTGGTCAAAATGCTCGTTCATCACTTTGAACTCAATACCATCAGTAGCACCAGTGAAGTGCACTTTAATTAAGTTGCCGGGTTGAGCCGCTGCAAACTGATCAGCTGCAATCTGCAGACCACCTTCAGCCCACGAAACATGCTTCGAACCGGTCCAGATGTCGGTAGCATTCACACTCATTACCAGCGCTGCGAAGAGCGCTACAAGAGAAATCTTTTTCATAATGATTTAATTTTAAAGGGTTGTTAATAAGTTATTATTGAGGTTGTTTAATTAATCTCCTTCTGTGATCGAAGAGCCGGATGTTGATCCACCAATGCCAATCGTATTAGCAGAACCACTACCTGCACAAAGCGCAGCCAAGTGATTTACCTGCTCCGTTTCCATTTGAGGAACGATATAATTCTTTCTCATGGTTATATTCTTTTGATGGTTATACAAATTTATTGAACGCGTACGCCTGTCACATTATAAAGTTGACCGTCACGAAGGATAAACAGTTGACCGTTCATCAGCACTTTCTTAAGGCTGAAGGCAGAAGGCTGAAGGCTTTCTACACCAGTAGCCTGGTTTTCCACCGCAATCACGCGACGAATTCTACCGGGAGCCGGGGCAATCGGAGTGATAGCACTCATATTGATATAGGCACGGTTCGGAGCAATAGTTACGGCGCTATTCACCAAGTAGAGATGGTTATTTTTCAGCACATAGGCATCCGTCGGTACATTCATCGCCGTTGCGCCAAGGTTGCCAACGAGACCATTAGCCTCTTGAACCTCCGCGCGTGGGCCAGTCATGGTGACGGTGAGTTGGTCAGCCGAAGCCTGGAAGATATAGGGTTTGCCGGCCTCCATCGAAGCCACCTCTTCGATGGTGATACCCTCGGAAGCGTTGCCGCCTACGATACGGTACATCGTGGCGCCCTCGATAACCAACGAAGCACGCGGCAGACAGATCGTACCATAGTTGCCGTTCGTCACCGTGCGGGTGTACGGCTCCTCCATAACGAGCACGATATCGGTTACGTTGAAGGCAGCCCCACCCTCTTTGTTGAACTGAACCAAGAGGTGCTCCGAAGCAGCAATCTTCTCGCGCATGTAATCCGTCAGCGGCAGTTCCATATAACCCTCACCGGCAGTCATGGCGCCGATTTTGGCGATCTCCACACCGCCGTCGTCATCCCAATTATCACGTACATTGAGCACGAAATCCGAGCGGTTGGCCTCGTGATAGAAACGGATTGCCTTGACATCATTGAAATCCACATAACGATAGCCGTTCCAATAGAGGTACATCGTGCTCCACTCGTCTGCCCAGAAATAACCGGTCCATACATTGACACCTTCCGGCAGGGATGCCTTGCCGTCCTCTAACTCGACGCGCAACGCATTGAATCCATTACCGCCTATTTCCAAACCATATGCCTTCAGTTCCTCCACAGCTTTCGGGGTCAGGAAATGCTTAAAACGGCCGTTTCCATTCAACTTAGCTTGCTCACGGCTACCTGCAAGGTGGTCAAAATGCTCGTTCTTCACTTTCAGTTCAATCTCTTTCTCGGCATCGGTAGCATATTTAACGATGAGCTTCTGACCTGCCGTTGCAGTTGCAAAGAGCGCCTTATCCAATGTAATCACCGAACTCTCGCCATAATCTACATGCTGATTGCCTTTCCAGAGATAGGGTTTCTCCACGAGTGCAATCTCCGTTACGTTAAACGCAGCTTTGTCATCGCCTTTGTAGAACTGCACGATAAGCTCATTGTCAATAGAAGCCAAGAGGGCACGTCTTTCGTCGGTCAAGGGCAACTCTACATAACCGTCACCGGCAGTCATATCGCCAATACCGCCGATTTGGTCACCTTCCGCCCAAGATTTCTTGAAGTTTACTTTAAAATCCGAGCGTCCAGCCTCGTGATATACACGGATAGCGGAATAGTCGCTCCAATCCACTACCGATGCGATAGCAGGATAGAAGAGCATCTCACCCCATCCGTCTGCCCAATAGAGACCTCTCCACATAGTAGTCATGCCTTCGCGACCTTCTACTTCGTTCAGTTCCACTTTTGTTACCGTGAAATGATTGCCGACGATCTCCAGACCGTGTGCTTTAATGGCATCAATAGCGCCCGGAGTGAGGTATAGTTCGTAAGCACCATCGCCATTGATCCACGCGTTCTTACGCGAACCGGCGATGTTTACACCGTTTGCTTTGAATTCGATACCATCCGAGGCATCAGTAAAGAACACTTTCAGCGCATTACCGGGCTGAGCGCCCGCAAAAGTAGCGGCATTCAGATTCAGGGCAGAAGTCCACGTAACGGCGTGGCTACCCGTCCAGATGTCTGTTGCATTCGCGTTGAACAAGAACGCCAAGGCGAATAGCATCAATAAAGAGATTTTTCTCATAATGATTAAAGATTAAGTGGTTAGTATTGTTTGAGTTGGATATCTTTGACGGTCATGGCGCCTTCGTAGCAGTTGACAGACCAGCAGTTACGCTGGATGCCGTAGATGCGCTGGGTATAAGTGAGCACGTCGTTGATATACATTACAAGCACGGAGTTGTCGGTATAGATGTTGATATTATACGTTCTGTCCGCAGGAATTGGGAAAGGATAGCTGCCGCCACCTTTGAGTTCCCATTTGCCCTGCTCCTCTTCGAAACGGATATAGTTATTATTGCCGTCCGGGCAGACCATGATGCTGTAGTATTTCTCGTAGGTCTTGTCGCCGTCTTTGCGGTCGCCGCGGACGAAGGAGATGCCGAAACGGTCGGCTTTGTCAGCGGTGGTGACGGTCATGGATATATGGTTGTGGTAGCCGAGGGTGTTGAACATGACGGAGCTATAAGCCTTCATGGAGTAAACATCGTCCGCAATAGAGAGATTACCCTCTTCCTCCCCCCATTTCTTAACCGGTTTGAGGGTAGCTGTCTGGTTGTACTTATTGCGGATAGCAGGTACTTCAGCCGTATAGAGAGTACCGTCTTCGCGTTGCATTAGGCGATGCACCACCAGAGTACCTCCCCACTTAGGCTCGGCTTCGGGATTGATATCCGTGTTATCCTTACCGCGGCGCTCCGGGCACCAGCCCCATATATAGCGGTCGGTACCGTCGGACGCAGTGTTGCCGGCATAGAAAGCACGGCTGTCCAATGCGCCCTCTTTGCTGTCCGGCCAGTGGGGAGCAGTAGCGGATTTGAGTTCGTCTATCGTGCGTCCTTTGAGATAGTGGACACGGCGCTCAAATCCCGACATATCGCTATACGTCAGATACCACCACTCTCCCATTTGGAAGACATTGGGACACTCCAAGAAACGATCCCAAACCATCTTGGCGAAGACACCTTTGTGCTCCCAGGTCTTGAGGTCAGCGGAGACGAACTCGGCAAAGCAGCCGTCTTTGTCCTCGGCACGCGAACCCGCAGGCATCGGTTTGGTAGCGACAATCATATGATAGCCGTCTTCCATCTTCCAGATATACGGATCGCGGAAATTGAGCGTGCTATAGCCGTAGTCCCCTCCGCGCAGACGGAAGAGCTGATCCTTAGTCCAGGTCTTGAAATCAGGGCTGGTAGCACGCATGACGACCTGTCGGTCCTCGTCGGCAGCGGGTTTGTACCGCTCGCCGGTGTAGTAGATATAGTACAGTTTCTGCGCCTCGTCATAGACTACACAACCGGTACCAAGGGCTGCATCCTGCTCCCCGGCGCGACCGGTAGGCAGCACTTCGCCCATAGAGGTATAGGTAGCACAATCGGTAGTACGGATACCCCACAAGGGGTGGAAAGTCTCCTCCAGATTCTGCTCGAAATTATGGAGATAAAGGATCTTATATTCCTTCACAACCGGGTCAAAGAAGGGCAGCGGGTCACCTGCCGAGCCGGCGGAAGGGATGTAATAGGTAGTCGTCCCCGACTCATCCGACGCATTGAAATAGGTGGTGATATTCTCCCAGTCCTTTTGCTCCTGCGGAATATTCTCCTGACAGGAAGTCAGGAAGGTACAAAGGAACATTGTACAAAGTACAAAGGATATGATTTTCTTGGTTTTCATAACGTATTATTGCTTTAGGTAATTAAACGCATTTTCGGTTATCTTCGCGATATTCTCGTGATAGTACGAGGTGTACTCGCTGGGGTCTGCAGCCGTGTACCAGTCGTAACATCCGGAACCGATACAGATGATAGCACCGTGTTCAGCAGTCTTGCGGAACTCCCATGCCACAACTGCGTCCGCGCTACCGGCGATGTCATAAGCGCCGGTCTTCTCGTGGAAGACGTCGCGATCCGCGTAGCCACCCCAGTCGGAGCCGATATGGTATTGTGCGGTGGAGTTCGTGATCTTATAACCCTCGTCACAAGTATAGACGTGATCCAGCGCTGAGGGGTTCATGGTCAGGTTCTGCCAGAGGGCATGGTCGGTATGACCGGTGATAGCGAACTCCCACGGACTGCCTACGCGCTCTGCATCGGACTCCTTACCGCCCCATGCATTATTCGGGAAGCACTCGGCTTCGCCTAAATAGTACGGCAGGTTCACCGCATAACGGGTCAGCAGGAACGATCCACCGGCATGGTAGAACTCTTTGAGTTTGTCGAGCACGGTATAATCGACTGCTTCGGGAGCGTTAGCCTCGAAAGGACCCTTGCCTTCCAGACCTCCGTCCTTATGGAAATGCCACCAGATTACCTTGCAATCCGTCATCACCACCCTTCCGGCAGCCAGATCAGCAAAGGAAGCATAGTCTGAGTTCTCCACATTAGCAAGCATCCAATTGACTGCCTCCTGCTCCTCGGGGTTGAGTTGCGCAGCCGTTTGAGCCAAACCCAAATAGAGCACAACCGGGTTGCCCTTTTCCTTAACGGTTACTTTATACGTAGTAGAAGCGGTGTTGTACGTCACGGTGAAGTCCACCGGATTGGTGAAATCACAAGGCAGCCCAGAGCGCGGCGATACGGTTGCGCCATCGGTAGTCTTGATATTCGGGATCATGGTTTTGATATCCGTTCCGATAGGTACAGAGACGGTGATGGTGTGAGCCACTTGGTCGATGATACCCACGTAGAGTTCATTAAGCATGAAAGAAAGGATACGCGCCTCATCGTGTTTCACACGCACTTTATAATCGCGATAGACATTTCCGTTCTCCACATGAATCACAATCGGAGAGGTCATATTCACCTGAGCGCCTTGAGCGGGCGTAGCCTTTGCTCCCGCAGAGAGACGGAGCGTGGTGATGGTCATCAAATGGTCGTCGTGTACTTCAGGGACAGCTACTGTGACCGTAGCCGACGCATGATCCACTACACCCGGATAAATATCATCCAGTACCAGCGAATCTATGCGGCAGTCACCATCAACATTGAACGGGTTGTCATGTTTCTGACAGGAGAGGGACAAGGCGCAAAAGGCCAAAACCCCTACCCAACCTAAGATATTGTTATGTAGCTTTTTCATAATGATTCTTTAATTTTTCCGATATTTCGATATTTCGAGATTCTCAATTCTCCAATTACCATCCTCCTATGTTTTGTTTGTAATGACCATTGGAAGCGGCTACCTGCTCATGAGGGATAGGCAGATACTCGTTTTTATTGGCGGTGAAAGACGCAGAGGTATAGATACGGCAGTCGTTTGCTTCCTCTACGTAATACTTGTTGATCACCTGAGCCGCTTCACCCCAACGTACGAGGTCGAAGAACCGCTCGCTCTCCATCGCCAGTTCCAGACGGCGCTCCATTTTGACTTTGGCAAGTGCGTTCGAATAGTCGGTATAGGGTTTGACGCGGATCTTGGCTCCGTAGTTGGTATCATACCCGGCAAGCATGCCTATACTGCGCGATGCACGGTTACGGAGCTGGTTAACCAGTTCGATGGCCTCTTGGTCGCGTCCCAGTTGAGCCATGGCCTCCGCACGCATCAACAGTACATCTGCGTAGCGGACGACGATACGGTTCATCGGCGTACCGAACCACAGGGCGGAACGGATGAGATAGCCGCTCTCCGGATCAACGTTGTGTTTCAGAGTCACATGATAACCATATAAACCGTTGGAACGACTCCAGTTATGCGTACGGCTCATGATGAGGTTCGGGTTGAACTCATACGGGAAACCGGCTATACCTACCGTCAGCCACAGACGGGGGTCAGCATTGTCGGTGGAAGGATCGAAATCCTTATCGTTGAACGTGTCGATGAAGGGCAGCCCCTCGGCGTTGGTACGGAAAGCGTTAACGAGGTTCTGACTCGGCTTGTAGAAATCACAACCGCCGTCCGTCACCCCTTCGATACCCGGTACCATCAAACCGTAAGACCAGTTGCAGTTACCCAAGTTCGTACCGTCGTTGGTCGAGTATTGCATCGCCCAAAGGCTCTCCTTGCCATTCTCATACTGCGGCTCCGGACGGAAGTTATTATGGAAATCGTCCTCCAGACCATAACCTCCGGCGGTATAGATACCCTCCTCGGTATATTGAAGCACTTTTGCCAAATCGTCACGGTTGATCTCGGTCACCTGATGCGAAGCGGGATCGTCCTGACGGTAAGCCTTATACAGATACACCTTCGCCAGCAATGCAGCTGCTGACGCCTGCGTCGGACGGCCTTTGTCCGCCTGGGTAGCAGGTAATACGCTATACGCATATTCAAGGTCATCGGCAATAAGTTGCCATCCTTCGTCATTGGTATATTTGGTGTTGCTCAATTCGTTATAGTCCTCCTGTTTCATCAGCGGATCCATGACAAAGGGGATATTCTTGTACAGCCGTTTGAGCAGGAAATGTCCATAGGCACGCAGGAACTTCATCTCGCCCAGTCTCTGCGCTTTGAGCTTATAACTGTTATCCATAGCGTCCAACGCAGCGATGGCGGCGTTCACACGGCTCAGGCAGTTATACAGACGCACCCACATGTCGTTGATATTCCAGTTGGTCGTCAATATACCCTGGCTCACCTCTAACTGGTGAAAGACATCACCGTCGTTCTCCGAGATACCGCCTTTGTAAGCATCGTCTGAGCGGACATCAAAGTTCCACATCGAGAAAGACGAGTTGATATCCTCCGCAGAGATAAAAATAGCATATGCGGAAATACAGATATTATCGATATACAACGGGTCATTTACCTGATCCTCGCTCAGCGTTGCCTGCGGTACATCCTGGTTAAGAAAACTGTCGCAGCTGCTCAAGAGCAAGGAGCAAGGAATAAGGAATAAGGACAAATATGCCTTAATAATATTCTTCGTTTTCATGTTGCTTTTCATTTTTAGTCTTTTATCTTGATTCTTTTAGCGAAGCGATCTTTGTGCCTTAGAACGTTACTTTGGTACCTAAGGTTACAGTGAGCGGGATAGGATAACCGAAGGTAGGCACCTCCGGATCGACACCGGTGAACTTAGCCGAGTGGATGGTAAATACGTTCTGCGCCGACACGAACCAACGCCAGTTTTGCATCTTCATCTTGTCACACGCACTCTTGGGCAGGTTATAACCCAGCTGCAGGTTACGCAGTTTAAGGAACGAACCGTCCTCTACGAAATAGGTGCTGACACGGGTCTCGTTGTTGTTATTGTTGGTGGACAGCGCAGGTATGTCACTATCGGGGTTGGAGGGACTCCATGCGTCTAACACGCGCGTTCCTTTGTTAAGGTTCGCTCTGTTCACGCCCGTCCAGAGATCGGTCTGTTGTTTGAAGTCCTTCGTGATAACCTGCTGACCGCCTACGCCTTGGAAGAAGAGGGTCAGGTCGAAACCTTTGTACTCAAAGTAGAAGTTCGCACCGAATGCGACTGCGGGTATCGGCGAATAGATCCATGTCTGGTCTGCCTCGCTGACCACGCCATCGCCGGTGATATCCCGGTAGCGGATACGACCTAAGCCTGCACCCTCCTGATAAGCATGGTTATCGATCTCCTCCTGGCTTTTGAATATACCATCGGCGATGAATCCTACTTGCGATCCTATAGCGTGACCTACAACTGATTGTACACCGTTACCACCGAATGCACCGCTGGCTGCTACTGTTGCAGGCATATCGATTACCTTATTGTTATAATGAGAGATATTGGCGGAGATATCGTATTTGAAGCCGCCTTTGGTCTGGTTACGGTAACCTAACTGGAACTCAACACCCATATTATCCACCGCGCCGGCGTTCACCCACTGCGATGCGCCTTCACCCATCACACCGATACCGGTCATGAGCACGAGGATATCGTTTGTCTGCTTGTAGAACCAATCGAACGAACCGTAGAAAGTCTGTTTGAAGAAAGAGAAATCGAGACCGACGTTAGTCTGGGTCGTAGTCTCCCATTTGATATCGTCATTACCGATCTGCGTGCGGCGGAAACCCGAAGGAAGAATACTGCCACCGTTGGTGCCGGCGATGTCGTACGACGTACCGTAACTCTGACCACCGTTCTCGTTCACACCATAGTTGGAGTCGTAGATAGTATAACGCGCGGTAGCATTGATATCCTGGTTACCCGTCTGACCCCACGAAACACGCAGCTTCAGATCGTCCATCCACGAATTGGCTCCTGCCATGAACTTCTCCTGGCTGATACGCCAACCGGCGGAAACAGAGGGGAAGAAAGCAAAGCGGTTGTTTTTACCGAAACGGCTTGAACCATCATAGCGCATCGTCAGAGATACGAGGTAGCGGTTGTCGTAACTATAGTTCGCCTTTCCAAAGAAAGAGATCAGCGAGAAACTACCGCCGCCTCCATAAGCCTGGGCTGTACCCGTTCCTGCTGACGGCCACATATAGGTAGGATTGAGCACAATGAAGTCCTCTTTATAAGCAGAGAACCACTCATCTATCTGTCTATTGAGCTCCGTTCCCAACAAGAAGTCTGCACGGTGCTTGCCAATCTCCAGATTATAGGTAATAATAGCGTTCCACATCCACTTCGTCCAGTGCTCCTGCTTTGCCTCAACGGCATTCTTATCGTTAGCTACTACGCCTTCGGTGATAGGATACGTGAAGAAACGTTGCTTCTTCTGCGCATAGTCGAGACCTGCCGTAGTACGAATATTCAAGCCCTTAATCGGGTTGATATTGATGAACACGTTTCCGAACAAACGCCAATAGGTGTATCGGTTGTCTTTGTTGCGCTCCAGAGTGGAGAGAGGATTCTCAAGTTGCGGGAAGCCGCTGGACGAAGGAGCCTGCGCCAGATCGCCGTTGGTCGTATAGACCGGCAGCAAGGGGTTGTATTGGAGCACGCTCTCAATGTAACCGCCGGGAGCGCCTACCTCAGAAGTGCGGTTAAGCGTGAAGTTCTCACCGATAGTCACAATGTCATTCAGCATCTTATAGTCGGTGTTAACACGCGCCGAGAAACGGTCGAAGTCCGTAGTCTTGATGATACCGTCGTTTTTGTAGTAGCCCAAAGAGAAGAACGCGCTACCCTTCTTTCCGCCATTGCTGACAGAGATATTGTAGTTTTGGATTACACCAGGACGGGTGGTCTCAGCGAACCAGTCTGTGTTGCTGACCGGTACAGTTCCGGCTGCATCAAGGTACTTATTAAGCATGATATTATTCAAAACCGGTTGACCTTGCTCATTATAGCCCCAGTCGTAACGGTAACCAAGCACGTTCGTATTCGGATCCGCCGTACCATCGTTGACATATGCCTGCCACATAGCGCGACCGAACTGCTCGGAATTGAGGACGCGCATCCGGTTTACGTAGTTCTGCACGGCTACGGATGCATCCAAAGAGACACTTAACTTACCCTCCGAGCCTTTCTTGGTGGTGATGATGATGACACCATTAGCCGCGCGCGAACCATATATACTCGCGGACGCGGCATCTTTGAGCACCTGAATGGACTCAATATCATTCGGATTGAGCTCATGCATACCCGATGTCGTCGGTACGCCGTCGATGACGTAAAGAGGATCATTGGATGAGTTCAAAGAACCTGTACCACGTATACGGACGGTAGCCGTTCCTGAGGGGTTACCGTCGGCGGAGATATTCATACCCGGGATCTTACCCTGCAGGGCTTTCATCGGGTTGTTCTCCTGCTGTTTCTCCAAGTCCTTGGCACTGACGGCACTGACAGCGCCCGTCAAATCCGCCTTGCGCTGAGTGGTATAACCGGTTACTACCACTTCCTCCAGCACCTCGCTGTCCTCCGCCAGGGAGACTTTCATGTTCGCTTTCGGGAATAACTGCTGGGTCTTGTAGCCCACATACGAAATCACCACCATGGCATCCTTGCCGACGGGAAGTGAGAAATTACCATCGAAATCGGTGATTGTACCATTCGATGTGCCTTCCTCCAGTACAGACGCTCCAATAATCGGCTCACCCGTAGCTGCATCCACCACAACACCCGTCGCGGTCACTTGCGCCTGAGCGAATGCCGTGAAGCATAGCATCCAAAGAAAGGCTAAAATTACACTTTTTGAATTCATGATATGTTAAAATTTAAATAAAAAGTTAAGCAACGAAACCGAGTCAAACTCAATTCCGCTGCAAAAGTACATCTATTTATACACATGCGCAAAAAATAATGTTGCAAAATATGCCACTGATGTTTCACTGCAACAAATGTAACATATTTTGCAACAAAATTAGTATTTATAAATGTTTCATATTAGCGCGCACTGGGCAGATGCCCGAAGTATTCCTTATAGCATTTGGTGAAATAGCCGGCGGAGGAGAAGCAAAGCTCGAGCGCCACTTGCTGGATGGTCATATCGGTCGTATGTAGCAGTTGGTCCGCACGGATGAGCCGGCGCTCACGAATATAGTCCAACGGTCCTTTCCCAGCTACCGCTTTCACGCGACGAAAGAGTTGCGTGCGGCTTAGTTGCAGTTTACTACCTAAGAACTCTACGGTCAGATTCGGATCTGTCAGATAATCGTCAACCACTTGACGCAGCCTCTCAGCAAAGGCTTCGTCTTTCTTACTGAGCTGGATCGCCTCCTGCATATTCTCCAGCTGCGGGATAATATCATGCTTGATCTCCGTTTGGATCTTACGTTGCTTGATGAAGACATAGGCTAAGGTGATGACGAACAGGATAAAGAAAAACACCACAAAGAGAATCAGTATAAATCGGTCGAAGCGTAACTGTCTCCATTTGCTTTCCGCCTGCGTCTGTACGATATGCAGGGTCTCCAGATCGCGGGTGATAGCCTCGACCTGTTTGAGCATGGGGTACGCGGCGGTGATATCCACGAGCGCCGTTTCCAGCACGGTGTCATGCACGTACGGTTCCTCATGTAAGATGTGCGCGGCGGCATCGATCAGCATATCGCCCCGTGAGGAGTACGTAGCGGAGCATTCGATCATACCGTCAACGATAGCCTGCAAACCCGGATGAATACCGTCCACACCCATGATAGGAACATATCGTTGAGACTTGAGATGGGAGGTTTGATAGTAGGCCACAGCCTCGGCAGCCCCGATAGCCATAAGGTCGTTATGCGCCACGATGACATCCGGCAGAGGGTGAGTCTCCAAGTACTCGGAGACGACCTCATGAGCGTTTTCCTTGTACCAGCTTCCCATCACACTCTGTATCTCAACCTTAGCCGCTAACCCTTCTTCTTTCGCTTCCTCGATACCCTCCATCATACCCTTGTGGCGCAACGTGGCAGGCGTTGATCCCGGCAGACCGGCTACCTCCAGGACAACGAAGGGTTTGGAGACAGTGCCTCGTTTTTTCCATTTTTCCATCACCCAATGTGCCATCAGTCGGCCGACTTTGTAGTTGTCGCCGCCGATAAAAGCGGTCCATTCGTCACCGGGGACACGGCGGTCGGCTACAATCACAGGAATACCTGCCCGATAAGCCCTCGTCACAGCGGGTTGTACCTGCTTCGCCTCGTTGGGACTGACTATCAGCAGATCTACGCGCTCTTTGATAAAACTATCGATCTGGGCACACTGCAACTCATTGCTGCCGTAGGCAATACGGCGCGAAAGAGACATGTCCGGATGGAGCAGCAACTCCCGCTCCATCTCATAGTTCATCTTCTGCCGCCACGCATCGTCCAGACACTGGCTTACGCCGATGCGATACTGCGGCGTACGCGAGTTACAACCCGTCATTAACAGGCATAACGCCAGAATACTAACAATGATGTTTCTCATAGTGCAACATTTTTTTCGGGTGCAAAGGTACAACAAAAAAATGAGATACGCAAGAAAAATCGGAGAAAATCGTGGGCGCGCTTGCATATATGCAAAAAAAGTTGTATCTTTGCAGCCAAATTAGTATACCATGAGACGAATAGGAATTATTCTTGCGCTGTTTTTCGCGACGATCAGTTATGCGGAGGTGTATACTCCGGAAGAAGTACCGAACCCCAAGAGTCAGGGTCAGGAGTATTATGTCTCCAACCCGGACGGGATCCTGTCGGACTCGACGGTGAATTGGGTCAACGGCTGCGCGGCGCGGTTGGAGCAAGAGACGGAGGTGGAGCTGTGCGTCGTGGTATTAGAGTCCATCGGCGAGGAGGATGCGTTCGATTTCGCCTACGAGCTTTTCCAGCGATGGGGTATCGGTAAGAAAGGCAAGAACACGGGCGTGCTGATCCTCTTTGCGGGAGAGAGTCATGACCTGCGCATCATGACCGGCACAGGTATAGAAGGGGTGCTGACGGACGGTATCTGCTCGAAGATCATGTACGAGGAGATGTTCCCTTCTTTCCGCGAGGGCGACTATGACATGGGAATATGCTTAGGCGTATTAGCCATCTACGACGTATGTACCGACGGGGAGACGCCGGAGGAGCTGCAGGCGGTAAGGAGCGTAACCAACCGCGGGCGGTTCGGAGAGGAAGAGGATGAGGAATGGTTCGGATGGTCCGTGATGGAGAGGGTTATGATTGGCGGTGCGATCCTGTTTGTTCTGGGTCTTTTCATATTGGGTTGGATTGACTCAATCAAGCGATGTCCTAAATGCCATAAGCGCAAGGGGCATGAGATCCACCGCGAGACATTGGAATATGCGACGTATGACTATGACGGGAAAGCGATGGTGACATACAAATGCAAGAACTGCGGACATGAGTTCACCTTAGAGGAACGCATACCCAAGCTGGTACATGAGTCCAGGTCGTCGGGTTCGTCGCGCGGCGGCAGATGGTCGTCGGGCGGCAGTAGCGGCGGTTCCTGGGGCGGCGGCTCCACCAGCGGTGGCGGCGCAGGAGGGAAATGGTAGGGAGTCGAAAGTAGAAAGTAGAAAGATATATGAAAAAATTAATGCCGTGGATTGCGGTACTGGGAGTACTGGCAATCATCGTATTATGGTGCGCAGGCGTGTACAACCGTTTTGTGACTGCCGAAGAGCAGGTGGAGTCCGCATGGGCACAAGTAGAGAACCAATATCAGCGTCGTGCCGACCTGATTCCGAACCTTGTAGAGACGGTCAAGGGTTACGCTTCGCATGAGCAGGAGACGCTGGATGCCGTAGTGTCTGCTCGCGCTCGCGCTACTCAAATCACCATCGATCCGAGTACCGCCACGCCGGAGCAGTTAGCCGCTTATCAGGCAGCTCAAGGAGACCTGAGTCAGGCATTAGGGCGGTTGTTAGCCGTAGCGGAGAGTTATCCGGATCTGAAGGCTAACGAGAACTTCCGCGACCTGCAGCAACAGTTAGAGGGCACGGAGAACCGCATCACGGTAGCCCGTCAGCTCTTCAACGACGAGGCTCGGGCGTACAACACCCTGATCCGCCGATTCCCGAATAACCTGCTGGCAGGCATGTTCGGATTCGAAAAGAAACCCTACTTCGAGGCCGAAGAGGGTTCCAACAAAGCGCCGAAAGTAGCGTTCTGATTTCAGAAGATCGATTGCTGGCCATCAGGCGCAAGCGGAGTCTTGCCCAGATGCTCGTAAGCCAGCGGCGTTGCCTCGCGTCCGCGCGGGGTACGTTTGATGAATCCTTCCTTGATGAGGTACGGCTCATAGACATCCTCAATCGTGCCGGCATCTTCGCCCATGGCGGTAGCGATGGTGTTGAGTCCGACAGGTCCGCCGCGGAACTTATCGATGATGGTCGTGAGCAGTTTGTTATCTATCTGATCGAGACCGAAAGTATCGATATTCAGCGCCTCGAGGGCGTATTGGGCGATGTCGAGGTCGATAGTGCCGTCGCCTTTGACCTGGGCGAAGTCGCGCACGCGTCGCAAGAGGGCGTTGGCGATACGGGGCGTACCGCGTGAACGACGTGCAATCTCTCCGGCCGCCTTGGTGTTGATCTCCACGCCGAGGAGTCCCGCCGAGCGCGCGACGATACCCGAGAGGATATCCGCGTCGTAGTACTCGAGATGGCAGTTAATGCCAAAACGTGCCCGGAGCGGCGAGGTCAAGAGACCTGAACGCGTGGTAGCACCGATGAGGGTGAATGGGTTGAGGTCGATCTGGATCGTGCGCGCCGAAGGACCCTTATCGATCATGATATCGATGCGGTAGTCCTCCATGGCAGAGTAGAGGTACTCCTCGACGATCGGAGAGAGACGATGGATCTCATCGATGAAGAGGACATCGTTGGGCTCGAGCGATGTGAGGAGCCCCGCGAGATCGCCGGGCTTGTCGAGGACAGGACCGGAGGTGATCTTAAAGCCTACGCCGAGCTCGTTGGCGATGATGTTCGCGAGGGTGGTCTTACCGAGTCCCGGAGGACCGAAGAGCAACACGTGGTCGAGCGACTCGCGGCGCAGTTTGGCTGCCTCAACGAAGATCTTGAGGTTAGAGGTCACTTTGCTCTGACCGGCGAAGTCGGCGAAGCATAAAGGTCGGAGCGCAGAGTCTTGCTCCTTCTCGTTCATTTGGTTTCTAATATCAAAATCGGACATATTAGTAAAAAGTCGAAAGTCGAAAGTCGAAAGACCGCGGCAGAGCCGCTCAAAGACAATAGACTTAATTTTGGGTTTTTTCGTGAAAGAGGGTTTCTAAATCGGGTATCTGGTTGATAGGTAGGTCGGCCTTGATGGTGCCGTGGTCGAGAATGATGACTCGGTCGCACATCTCGCGGACCTCCTGAAGGATATGGGTGGACAAAATCACGGAGCGTGATTCGCCCGACAGGCTCTTAATGAGGGCACGTATCTCGACGAGTTGGTTGGGGTCGAGGCCGGTGGTGGGTTCATCGAGGATGAGGAGCTCGGGGTCACCGAGGAGCGCCTGGGCGAGCCCTACGCGTTGGCGGTAGCCTTTGGAGAGCTCACGGATGTGTTTGTGACGCTCGGGGGAGAGGCCGACAAGGTCTATCAGAGTAGAAAGACCGCTACGCTCAAAGTCGAAAGTCGAAAGACGTGAGGCGGAATATGTCATTTGTGCCATGAAAGCGAGATACTCAGTCACGTACATGTCCTCGTAAAGGGGGTTGTTCTCCGGCAGATAACCGATACGAGAGGGGGCGGAGACGGTACCGGAGTCAGCAGACCAGAGGCCAATGAGGATCTTCATGAGGGTCGATTTGCCGGCACCGTTAGGTCCCAGCAGGCCAACGATCTGGCCTGCGGGGATCTCCAGGGAGACGTCGTTCAGCACTTTCTGCGAGCCGAAAGACTTGGATATATGTTGTAAGGACACCATATTAGTCGAAAGTCAAAAGTCGAAAGTCGAAAGACTTAGACAGTAGCTACTATATCCCAGACGAAGGCGCGGACGCCGACTTCTTCGTTACGGAGGTCGAGTTTCTTGATGGACTCAAGGAGCGCAGGGAGCTGTTCCTCCTCCACGACGGTGATGACGCAGGAGTTCATCTCCGGCCAGGCGTGCGTACCGCGACGGGGTTCACCGCCGTTGGTTCCGCGACCCTGGACCTGCTCAAAGAACGTGAAGCCGCGGATTCCTAACACGTCCAACATATATTCGACACGACCTGTATTGGCCTGATTAAAAACGATCATTACAGATTTCATTTCTCGTCTCCTTTCTTTACTTTGAGGTCCATGAAGATGAATTTCTTGCGGAGGGCTTCCTGCTTGTCGCGGTCGCCGTGACGGGACATAACGCCGTAGAGGACAGGCACGACATACAAGGTCAGGAAGGTCGAGACGGTCAGACCGCCGATGACGACGATACCTAACGGTTGCCACATCTCGGCACCTTCACCGGACGAGACCGCCATCGGGATCATACCGAGGATGGTAGTGAACGCCGTCATGAGCACCGGACGGATACGGCTCCGACCCGACATCTGGATAGCCTGGTTCAACTCGTATCCACGCTCACGCATGAGGTTGATATAGTCCACGAGCACGATACCGTTCTTGACGACGATACCCACCAGAAGCACCAGACCCAGCGCACCGATCATATCCAGCGAACGGCCGGTGAGCCAAAGGGCGATGATGACACCCGAGAGGGCAAACGGAATGGTGAACATGATGATCGCCGGCATACGGAGGGACTCGAACTGCGAGGCCATGACGATATACACAAGCATGATAATCATCAGACCGAGAAGGATCATGTCGTGGAACGTGTCCTGCTGGGTCTCGACATTACCGCCGATATGGGTAGAATAGCCTACAGGCAGATCCAGTTGCGGCACCACCTCTGAAGTGATTGCATTAGCCAGTTCGCCGAGGGTAGTGTTGTACGGCGTAGCCTTGACGGTGACGATACGCTGACGCGCCTTACGCTCGATGGTAGGCGGCGCCCAGTACTCACCGACGGAAGCTACTTCAGTCAGTTTGACGGACTTGCCGGTAGCGGTAGGAATAGAGAGGTTGAGGATATCCGAGATGGAGTTGCGGTCCTCCTCCTCGAGACGCACGACGATATCGTACTCCGAGCCGTCATCCTTGAGGTAACCGCAGGACATACCCGCTACGCGGTTACGGAGGTAGGTGGAGATCGTAGCCGAGGAGAGCCCCAGACGGGAGGCTTTCTCCTTATCGACGGTGATCTTGATATCCGGACGGTCGTCCTCACGGCTGATATTCACATCGCGGGCACCGGGCAGTTGGGAGATCAACTGACGGCACTGCTCCGCCAACTGGGAGGTCTTATCGAAATCATAACCGTAGATCTCCAGATCGACCGTATTGCCGTTACCACCGGGGCCGCCGGAGGAGACGACGCACTGGTACTCGTTGATCTCCGGATAGGATGCCATCTCCTGACGGAGAATCTCTGCGATGGTCCATATATCGCGGTCGCGCTCCCATTTCTTAGGCAGACGGATGGTCATCTGGATCTTGTTGTTCATCGTGGACGAGAAAAGCGCCGCGATGGTAGCGTCGTCGTTGGAACCGGCGGAGGTGTTGATCAGCTGGATCTCCGGAACGAGTTCCACAAACCGTGCCTCCAGATGACGTGCGGTCTTGAGGGTCTCCTCAATACGCGTACCGCGCTGCAGTTTGACGGTCACGGAGAGACGGCCGTTATCCTGTTGTTGCATAAAGTCCGTACCGATCTTCCCCATGAACGCAGGAGTGAGCGAGAGGCCGAAGAAAGCCAGAAGGATAAGGAAGGTGACGAATTTATGATTGAGGCACCATCCTAACGACCTCGCGTAATACTCATCGATGACGTCCAGCGCACGAACGACGGTACGCTCGTACCAGCCCTTCTTGCCTGCCTCGTCGTCCACCAGGTTTCCTTGCTCGTCCACGTGCACTTTCTTCGCCTTGAGCAGCTTGGAACAGAGCATCGGGGTAAGGGAGATAGCCACGAGCGTCGAGGTACAGCATACGACGGTCACGATCCATCCGAGTTCGTGGAACATGATTCCCGCCATGCCGGAGAGCATCGTCAGGGGCACGAACACCGCCACGAGCACGAGGGTCGTCGCGATGACGGATACCCATACCTCGTTGGTAGCGTAGATAGACGCCTCATGCGGATCCTCGCCACGCTCCACGTGACGGGTGATATTCTCCAGGACGACAATCGCGTCATCCACCACCATACCGATCGCGATAGTCAGTGAACAAAGCGAGATGATATTGAGGCTCGAATCCGCCAAACCGAGGTAGATAAACGCCACGATCAGGGCGATAGGAATAGTAATACCGATGATGATGGTAGCACGCCATTTGCCGAGGAAGAAGAGCACGACGAGCACGACGAAGAGGAGGGCGTAAAGCACTGACTCTTCGAGGGAGTTGATGGAGTTCTGGATATTCTCCGAGGAGTCGTAGATCTTCTCTATCTTCACATCCGTAGGCAGCTGTTTCTGTATCTTCGCCAGTTCGGCGCGCACGTCGCGGCAGACCTGTACGGTGTTGGCTCCGGTCTGCTTGGCGATGATCAGACGCACCGCCTCACGGCCGTTGGTCTTCTCGTCCAGCGAGAGGTCCTTGATAGTATCCTTGACGGTAGCGATATCGCGGATGAAGACCTGCTGACCTTGCGGCGACATGGCAACCATCAGGTTCTCGATCTCCGAGGACTCGATATACTCGCTCCGCACCTGCATCTGGTATTGCTCCTGCGGCATCTTGATGGTACCGGAAGAGAGGTTGAGGTTGTTCGCCGTAACGACTTGACCCACCTGCTCCAGGGTAATACCGTAGGCATCGAGTTTCTCCTGGTCGATATTGACATAGACATAGCGGTCCGGCGCACCCGAGAGGGAGATATTTCCGATACCGTCAATATGGTTCAACTGCGGCACCACCTCGTCGTTGAGGATCTTATCCAAACCCGCATAGGTCTCATCCGCCGTGATGGAGTACTGGCAGATAGGCATCGAACTCGTGGAGAGTTTGAAGATCACCGGTTTGGCGCAGTTGTCCGGCAGGTTGTTCGCCGCCATATCCACGAACGAACGGACGTCGTTGACGGCTTCGTCCATGTTCTCACCCCACTCCAGCTCCAGCGTCACCACGGAGATATTATCCTTGGACTGCGAAGTGATATGCTTCAGGTGATCGACGGAGGTCAAGGCATTCTCCATGATCTTCGTCACGTTCGTCTCCATCTCGCTCGCCGATGCGCCCGGATAGGTGGTCATCACCGTGATATACGGCGGATCCATCTCCGGGAACTGGTCTATCGGCAGTTTCAGGAAACTGTATATACCGATCACGATCACCGCCACAAAGATCAGGGCGGTCGTTACCGGTTTTTCTATTGCACTCTTATAAATTGCCATAATTTTTCGGGATTATTTTACGATATTGACTTTGACGCCATCGACGAGTTTGTGCTGGCCGGTAGTGACGACCTCTACGCCGGGAACGATCTCCGGGGCGATGATCTCTATATCCTGGTCAAAACGCTGACCGAGGGTGACGGCTACGCGTTTGGCGCGTCCGTCCTCCACGATGAACACATAACGGTCATTCGCGCCGACGAGTTTCTCCACCGCCTGATAAGGGATGATGAGGGCGTTCGCCTTGCCCAGACCGATGGTCGTCGTCACGTACATACCCGGACGCAAGAGATTCCTGGAGTTCGGGATGACGATCTTACATTGGAAGGTATGGGACGAGGGATCGATAGTCGGATAGACCACCTCTACCGTCGCCGGGAAAGTCTGACCCGGATAGATCTCCGTCGCGAGCGTCAGCTTCATGCCGGCTTTGAAGAGCGGGAAGTAGGTCTCCGGGATAGCGACGAGCGCTTTGAGGCGGTCCAGCTGGGTAAGAACGAGTATCGGCTGACCGCCGTAGAGTTCCCCGTCCTCGTAGTTCTTGGCGGAGATGACGCCTGCAAACGGTGCCTTGACATAGGTGTTGGTCTCCAGGAACTCCAGCTGCTCCTTGGTGGAGTTATACTGGGTCGTGATCTGGTCATACTGCTGCTGGGTAGCCGAACCGGTCTTGAGCAACATCTCGATACGGTTCTTCTCGATAGTGAGGTTCGCCATGGAGATCTTCGTAGTCTTGTACTGGGTCTGGTCCATGCGCACGAGGTCGCTGCCGGCAGAGACGCGATCGCCCACCTCACGGTAGATATGCTCGATCTTACCGGTCAGAGAGGGTGCCACGTTCTGGGTGATATAACCTTGAAGGTTCGTCGAGACGGATATCTCACGCTCGATCTCGCGGGGCTGGAGGACGGTGGTGCGGACCTGCTCTACGCGTTCCTCTTCCTGGGTTGCTGTTTCTTTGGACTTGCCGCACGCCATGAGGGTCAGGGCAGCAAGAGAGTACATAAAAATCTTTTTCTTAGCCATAAAGGCACGATTAACTTCGTTCTTCATATTGGGTAGTATTTTTTTTCGATATTTCGATATGTCGATATTTCGGTATTTCGAAATTATTTATTGAGGAACTCTTCGAGTTCGGATTGTGCATTGATGAGGGTGAGCATCGCCTGTACGTAGGTCGATTGCGCATTGATGAGGTCGTTGGAGGCGTTGGTAAGTTCGATATTCGACGCTGCGCCCCATTTGAATTTCTCCGTGGAGGAGTTGAAGACGCGCTGGGTGACCTCGATATTCTCTTTCTCGTTGAGGTAGGTCTCGTAGGCGTTGGTGAGGTCGAAACAGAGCTGGCGATACTGGATCTCGAGGTTTCCCGAGGTCTCAGAGAGGGTATTTTTCGCCTCCTCGAGTGCGATCTTCTTCTCCACCACTGCCGCGGCGCGCTTACCGGACGACCAGAGCGGCATCTTGACGGTCACCTGAACGACGTTCGGAGGCGTCATACGCATACCTCCTTCGCCATAGTACTTCTGGTTCTGGTAGTTATAGGCGAGCGCCACGGTCGGTCCGTATGCCCAGCCTGCCATGTGGACGTTACGTTTGGCGAGTTCGACCTGTTGCTGGAGGAGTTGGTAGTTGAGATTATTCTCGATGGCGAAGTCCTGGCTCAGCAGTTCCAAGACGCGCTCCGGAGAGAGCACTTCGTCCATATTCTCCGTCAGCACGAGTTCGGTCTCTACCGGCACGTTCAGCAGCACCTTGAGGCTGTTGGTTGCGAGTTCGACATTTCGTTTCTGGGCGTTAATATTATTCTTGAGAGTGTTGACACGCACGCGAATCTGGTCGGCTGAGGTCTGTTCGGCTGCTCCGACATTCACTGCGTTCTGGGTCATCTGCTCGAGGCCTTGGATATTGACAAGGCTGGAGTCTAAGAGTCCGGTGATACTCTGGAGCGCCAAGACGGAGACGTAGGCGCTCATGACGCTGCTACGCAGTTCGTTCTCGGATTTCTCAAGGGAGATCTTCTTCATCTTGATGGCTACGTTATTAAGCAGTGCCCCGACGATACCCTGCCCGTTGATACCTACCGTAGCCGTCACGCCCAAAGCGCCGACGTTCGGCATGTTGATCTTCACATCGTTGCCCATCATGGACAGCGTGGCGCTATAGCCCAGATAGTTGCTGTAGGAGTAACTACCATCTACCGACGGCAGCAATGAAGCGATCGTTTGCCAACGCTGCGCGTAGGCTTCCTGCACCGCGAGGGATGCGTTTCTGAGGCTGCGGTTCTGCTTCACCGCAAAATCCTGCGCCTCGTTGAGCGAGAGACGCAACAATGCCGGCACACTGTCCTGCGATCGTTGCGCACTACGCGTCGCCGCCATCACATGATCCTCTGCCATGAGAGAAACGCTACTTATCAGCGAAGCGGCTAAAATTAAAAAAAGTTTCTTCATATATATTATTTATTTTTTTCGTTATAACGGGATGACGTAATTACGGGGTTACGGGGTCAGTTATAGAGTTTCAGGCCTTCCTCGGAAAGCACGCCGCGTACGAAGACGTCCATCGCCGTGTGGCCTAATTGGTGCATATTATGCCCGTGGCCTTCGATCACCTCAAAGTCGTTGATCGCGTCGCTGTGGATCTTGGCAAAGAGCACCGCTACTAATTCTATATTAAGGTTCGCGCGCACGAGGCCCGCATGCTGCCCCATCTCCAGATAGCGCCGGATGTATTCCTTCTGGGTCTTGAAGCAATTTACCTGAAACTGCGCAAACTGCTTGGGGTAGTATTTCTTGAGGTCATAGACCAACTGCGGCACACGGCGCACGTCGTTCTTCTCCGCCTCCTGATGCTTGATGAACTTCGCTACAAGTTGCTTGAAATCGCCGGTCTTGAGGAGGTTTTCCATCTTCGACGCCATGTAGTTGATGTTCGCCTGCAGCAGCTGCTCCACCAGCTCATCTTTGGACGCGAAATAGACGTAGAAGGTCTTCTTCGACATGCCTAACTCATGGCATATATCGTCGATGGAGACGCTACGGATGCCTAAGCGAAAAAACATCTCGCCTGCCGTCTTGATGATGTTATTTACCATTTCTTTATTCACTTCGTTCATACGATCTGCTTTGCCGTATGGGTCATTTACCATGTACCATTTATTTTGACAAGTAGTTATTTAGTCACTTTTTCAAAAGCGGGTGCAAAGGTACGACTTTTTTTTGATATATGCAAGAAAAATGGAAACTTTTTTCACTTTTATAGTTTCCTTGTAAACTACAGATTGCAATCTACCCCTTACTTGCATCTTATGCACCCCTTACGCGCATCTAAAGGGAGGGGTAAGGGGTAAAAAAAAAGAGCCTCACGAAGAGGCTCTTGGGTTTGTAGGGACAGGTTGATTAGCGAACCTGTGCGCCTTGGAGATTGTACAGTTTGTTGTCGCGAACGATGTAAACAACGCCGTCGATCATCACTTTCTGAACTTTCTCGGTCAGAGTGACGTTCTCGATGCCTTGACCACCTACTTTGGACATGGTACCGTTAATTACCTCAATAATAATCTCTGCAGGTTTGTCTCCACTTGCTGCTTTTTTGTATTTAGCCAGCGTACCATCTAACTCAACATAGTCACCAACAGCTACTTCTTCTGCAATTTGCAGATAAGCGCCTTGGATAACACCAGCCTTAGCGCCCTTTGTATCGCTTAGCCATGCGCTCTGCTTACCATTATTAGCAGAATAAGCGTACGTTACATAACCACGAACCTTGACAGCACCGCCCTCAACTGTTGCTTTTTCCGCTTCAGGATCAGCAATGTTAGCAGCAGCCGTTACTGCATCTGCGCAAGAGATAACACCTTCAGGCAGTTCAGGAGTATCACCACCGGGTTGAGGAGTGATGCCGCCTTCACCATGAGCCTGACCAGCTTCACCCTCAATACGGAGGTGAGCGATGAACTTCTGCGAAGGAACATTGTTGAAGGAGATGTGGATGGTCTGGATGTCGCCATCAGGAAGAGTGAACTCTACCGGAGAGGTAACGAGCTTGTTACCCAATGCGAGATCAACAGTCGGGAACGTTGTGCCGTTAACGGTAACAGCCATCGTGCTCAGGTCACCACCGTCAGCCTCAGTCGAGCAGATATCGAACATCAGTTTGCAGTTTACTGCGCCCTCAACGATAGCACCTTCTTTACCACCAAGATAGAGATAGCACTCGTCAGCAGCCTTGTTTGCAGCAAAGAAGAAACCGATCGAGTTATCGGCATCACCATTCAGTTTTTTGTTACGAACAGAACAGTAGTAGCTTCCAACAGAGTCGTACGCATAGACGAAATTACCTGCTTCATACCATTGGCTAGCATAGGGCCATTGGTTGCTAAAATCAGCCTTGTTAATGTAACTACCGTTCTTGTCGAGCGATTCACTCCAGATCACATCTGCACTTGCACTAACTGCGAAAAGTACTGCAGCTACGAAAGTAAAAAATTTCTTCATGATTTGAAAAGTTTTAAAGATTAAATAAAAAAATTAGTTAATATATGTTCTATAACATAAAAGTTTTCTATATTTCTGTTTTCGGTGCAAAATTACAAATTTATTTTGATATGTGCAAATTTTTTTGTACCTTTGTGCCGTTTTTTAGTAAAAAGACCAAAAAGATGGCAAAACTGTTAATTATAGACGACGAACGCGGAATCCGGAACACGCTTCGCGAGATACTTGCCGACGAGGGTTACGAAGTAGAGGTGGCGGAGAACGGCAAACAAGGTCTGGAGATGGCGCAGGCAAAGGCTTACGACCTGATTTTCTCGGATATCAAGATGCCGGAGATGGATGGTATGGAAGTACTCGCGGCACTCAAGAACGCAGACGAACCTGCCGATTGTCCCGTAGTGATGATTACGGGTCATGGGGATGTGGAGACGGCGGTACAGGCGCTGAAAGCCGGTGCGTATGATTTTCTGGTCAAGCCGTTGGATCTGAACCGCATCCTGATCACGACGAAGAACGCCTTGGAATCCAAGAACCTGCGGCAGGAGACTAAGCAGCTTCGCAAGAAAGTAGCCGCGAAAGGTGCTACGATGGTGGGCGAGAGCGCGGCTATCCAACGCGTGCGCGAGATAATAAATAAGGTGGCGCCGACGGAGGCCCGTGTGCTGATTACCGGTCCGAACGGGACAGGTAAAGAGGTGGTGGCGCACCTTATTCACGAGAACTCCGCGCGTGCTAACGGTCCGATGGTAGAGGTCAACTGCGCTGCCATCCCGAGTGAGTTGATCGAAAGTGAGTTGTTCGGTCACATGAAAGGTTCGTTCACGGGAGCCGTCAAAGACAGAGCGGGCAAGTTCGAACAGGCTGACGGCGGTACATTGTTTCTGGACGAGATAGGCGACATGAGTCTGGCGGCGCAGACCAAAGTGCTGCGGGCTTTGCAAGAGAGCGAGATCACGCGTGTGGGATCCGACAAAGCCATCAAAGTGAACGTCCGCGTACTGGCGGCAACGAACAAAGACCTGCAAAAAGAGATCGAGGCAGGCAATTTCCGTGAGGACTTGTTCCATAGGCTCAATGTTATTCCTATCGCCGTTCCGGCGCTCAACGACCGTATCGAAGATATTCCGCTGCTGGTTAGCTATTTTGCAGAACAGATCTGCGGCGAGCAAGGTATCGCCGTGAAAGAGTTCGAGCCGGCGGCTATCAAGGCGCTGCAGCAGATACAATGGACAGGAAACATCCGCCAGCTGCGGAACGTCGTGGAGCGGTTGATTATCCTTGCCGGGCCGAAGATTACCAAAGAGGACGTCGAGGCGTACGCATGATTTTACAATCCCTACATATTCTCAATTATCGTAATATCCGCGAGGCGAGTCTGGAGTTTGGAGACAAGCTCAACTGCTTCGTGGGGCTGAACGGTCAGGGCAAGACGAATGTGCTGGACGCGATTTATCTGCTGAGTTTTGCGAAATCGGCTTTCACAAGTCAGGATAGTCTGAATATCACCCACGGCGAGGAGATGGCGATGGTGCAAGGGGTGTATAGTACAAAGTCGATAGTCGAAAGACCGTCCTTACAGGACTCAAAGACGCTTTCTACTTTGAGCGCTAGCGGTCTTTCTACTTTGAGCCCGGAGGGCGGTCTAACAACCATCTCGTGCGGGTTGAGAAGGGGCGTGAAGAAGCAGTTCCGGAAGGACAAGAAGGATTATCCGCGGCTGATAGATCATATCGGACTGATTCCGCTGGTTATGATTAGTCCGGCGGATCAGGATCTGATAGAAGACGGTTCGGATGAGAGAAGGCGGTTTATGGACGTCGTGATCAGTCAACTCGACCGCAAATATCTGGATTGCCTGACGACCTATAACGCTTTGCTCAAACAGCGCAACGCGTTGTTGAAACAATATGCAGACGCGCCAAATCCGCCAGATGATTTGTTAGAGGTATTGGAATGGCAGATGGTGGAGCCGGCGCAGTATATCTTTAGGGCCCGGACGGAGTTTTTTGAGGCATTCAAGCCGCATTTTGAAGAGGTTTATCGGCGGATTGCAGGAGAAGAAGAGATTCCGGTACTTCGGTACGTAAGCCAGCTTCAGGATCGGGATTTACGCGAAGCGTACGTACGCACGAGACAGCGGGATCTGATACTCGGATGGACGAGTCAGGGGATCCATAAAGACGACCTGGAGATGAAACTCGGCGAGTTCCCTCTGAAGCAAGTCGGGAGTCAAGGCCAGCAGCGGACATTTGTGCTGGCGATGAAATTGGCACAGGCTTTGTACTTATCGAAAGTCGAAAGTCGAAAGTCGAAAGACCGCTTCGCTCAAAGCCAGAGACCGATCTTGCTGCTGGATGATATTTTTGACAGATTAGACAGCCAGCGTGTGGAGCGGATTGTGGAGATGGTGCAGGGTGAGGAGTTCGGTCAGATTTTTATCACCGACACCGACCGGCAACACCTCACGGAGATATTAAAACCGAACGAAAAGGCGAAGATTTTTCACGTCGAAAATGGTCAAATTGCGTAACATATTAACCCTTGTACTTTGTACTTTGTCCCTTTGTACTTTGAACGCGCAAATCGCGTTCAGAGGCGCATGGATAGCGACGGTCGCTAATATCGACTGGCCGTCGGCAGAAGCTGTGGGAGACTCCGCGGCGCAGCAGAGAGAAATGACGTTCCTCTTAGACTCCCTGCATGGTCTAGGATTGAACGCTATTATCCTGCAAGTTCGGCCGACGGCGGACGCATTGTATAAGAGTGCGTATGAGCCGAGTTCGCATTGGTTGACAGGCAAACAGGGTGCTCCGCTGACGTGGGATCCGTTGGCGTGGACTATCGGCGAGGCGCATCAACGGGGTATGGAGGTGCATGTGTGGCTCAATCCGTATCGGGTCAACCTCGCCAAGACGGATACTTCGATGATCTCTGCCGACCATATATGGCGGAAACATCCGGAGTGGTTCTGGGAGTACAACAAACAGTGGTATTTCGATCCGGCACGGCCTGAGACGCGCGAGTGGATTTGTACGATCGTACAGGACATTGTCTCGCGGTACGATATTCAGGCGATTCATATGGACGATTATTTCTACCCGTATCCGGCAGGAGGAAAGAAACTGCCGGACGAGGCGTCGTTTAAGAAAGACCCGCGGGGATTTGACAATATCCATGACTGGCGGCGGGATAATGTGAATCTCGCTATTCAGGCCATCAGCCGTACTATCAAAGAGTGTAAAGACTCGGTGGAGTTCGGCATCTCGCCTTTCGGCGTTTGGAGGAACGCGAGTGTCGATTCGACGGGCAGTAAGACGCAGGCCGGCATCACCAATTACGACGACCTCTACGCCGACACGCGGCTGTGGATCAAGGAGGGATGGATCGATTATATCCTGCCGCAACTCTACTGGGAGATCGGTAAGAAAGTGGCGGACTACGAGGTGCTCGCTCATTGGTGGGCAAACGAGGTTCGCGGTACGAAATGCAAACTCTATATCGGCATGGCGCCGTACCGGCTGGAGAACGCGAGTGCAAAGACAGCTTGGGGCGTGGGCAATGAGATCAAACGGCAGATGGACCTGAACAGAACCATCCCGGAGATCAGCGGCGAGTGTTTCTACTCCACCCGACCGTTGCTGCGAAACCCCAGAGGCGTGTGCGATAGTATTTGTACATATTATAAATGAAGATGATATATGATGAAAGAAAAACCCACAATTATTGATTTTGTAGAGCACTACACGCATGAGTTCAGCGAGCATGTATTTTTGCGCGAGAAGGTGGACGGCGTGTGGACGGAGACTACTTTTGCTCAGACGCGCGAACAAGCGCATCGCATAGGTGCCGGCATGATGGCGTTGGGCCTGAAGAAAGGCGAACGCGTGGCGTTGTTGAGTCAGGGAAGAAACCTCTGGGTGACAGGCGAGTTAGGTATCCTGTACGCCGGCGGCGTGAATGTACCGCTGAGTATCAAGTTAGAGGAAGCGAGCGATCTGCTGTTCCGCATCCAACACTCGGACGCACGGTTTATCATGTGCTCCGAGCAGCAGTTGCCGAAGATCCGTAAGATCATTGCGGAGTGCCCGTTGGTAGAGAAAGTGATTGTCTTTGACCCGTTGGAGAAATACGAGGAGAAGGAAATCTCCATCAACGAAGTGATTGCGCTTGGCGATCAGTTGTTAGCCAAAGATCCGGATTCTTTTAAGACGCGTTATGAGTCTGTAGAACCGAACGATTATGCAAATATCAGCTACACCTCCGGCACGACGGCGGACCCGAAAGGTATCTTATTAACTCATCGTAACTACACGGCGAACGTGGAGCAAGGGGCGTCGGTGATCCATTGCGATCTGGATGACGTGATGCTCATCATTCTGCCGCTCGACCACTGTTTTGCGCACGTGGCGGGCTTCTACACGATGATGAGTTACGGAGGATCGATAGCTACTGTACCGGTGGGCAAGACCGCATTGGCGACGCTGAAGAATATCCCTATCGCCATCAAAGAGGTGCGTCCGCATGTGATGCTCTCCGTACCGGCGTTAGCGAGGAACTTCAAGAAGAGTATCGAGGCCGGTATCAAAGCCAAGGGTCCGAAAGTAGAGAAATTGTATCACTTCGCGCTCGAGAACGCGATTGCGTACAACCGCGAGTACTGGAACCGCGGCGGATGGCAGAACGCGTGGAGATGGCCGTTGGTGAAACTGTTCGACCGGCTGATCTTCAAAGCCGTTCGGGAGAATTTCGGCGGACGAATGAAGTTCTTCGTAGGCGGCGGAGCGCTGTTAGACATCGCGCTGCAACGCTATTTCTGCGCAGTCGGCATGCCGATGTTCCAGGGTTACGGTCTGAGCGAGGCGACTCCGATCATCTGCTCCAACTCGCTCGACGGAGCTATCTTCGGTTCGTCGGGAAGGATCGTCAAACCGATGGAGCTGAAGATCTGCGACGCGGAAGGTAATATCGTGCCGGACGGCGAACGCGGCGAGATCGTCATCAAGGGCGAGAACGTCATGGCGGGTTATTGGAAGAACCCCGAGAGCACCGCTTCGACCATCATCGACGGATGGCTGCACACAGGCGATATGGGTTATGTGACGAAAGCGCACCCGGGTTATCTATGGGTCGTTGGACGATTCAAGTCGCTGCTGATCCGTGCGGACGGCGAGAAATACAGTCCGGAGGGCTTTGAGGACTCGCTGACGGACGGCAGTATATACGTCGATCAGTGTATCCTGCATAATAACCAGGATCCCTACACTATCCTATTGATGGTGCCGAACAAAGACGCGCTGCAGGAATGGGCAAAGGCGCAAGGCAAAGATCCCGAGAGCCGCGAAGGCAAGGAGTGCATGTTGCTCAAGATCCAGAGCGAGATCGACTCCTATCGCCCGGGCGGCAAGAACGAAGGCGTCTTCCCGGAGGCTTGGTTGCCGAGTGCGGTAGCTGTCTTAGGGGAGGCCTGGACAGAACAAAACCACCTCGTCAACTCCACTATGAAAGTGGTGCGTGGCAAGGTGGAGACGTATTTCCAAGACCGTATCGAGTATGCCTACACGGCGGAGGGAAAAGAGCTCTTTAACGAGAAGAATCTCGCGGCGCTGTAATGGGTTAACGGATTAACGAGTTAACAATTACTACTTGGCAACCACCAGGTAGTAATTTTTTTTGCCTTTCTGGAAGAGCAGGTATTTCCCGTTGAGGAGAGCAGCATCGGTGATCGGGGTCTGCGGGTCGGTCAGTTTCTCTTTGTTCATGGAGAAACCGTTTGCCTGGATCATCTTACGCGCTTCGCCCTTGGAGGGGAAGATCGCTGTCTTCTCGGCGAGCAGGTCGAGCGGCGCGATGCCTGCTTTGAGTTCGTCGAGCGAGATCTCATAGCGCTCGACGCCTTCGAAGACCTGCAGGAAGGTCTCCTCGTCCAGCGCGCGCAAAGCGTCCGCTGTAGCGTTACCAAAAAGGATATTCGATGCCTCAACGGCTGCGTTGTAATCCTCCTCGGAGTGTACCATGATGGTCACCTCTTTGGCGAGGCGTTTCTGCAGGACACGGAGGTGCGGAGCGGCATCATGCTCGGCGATGAGCGCCTCGATCTCCTCGCGGGTCAGGGAGGTGAAGATCTTGATATAACGCTTCGCGTCGTCATCGGAGACGTTCATCCAGAACTGGAAGAACTTATACGGGGAGGTGTATTTCTTCGAGAGCCAGACGTTGCCGGACTCGGTCTTACCGAACTTACCGCCGTCAGCTTTGGTAATCAGCGGACATGTCAAGGCGTACGCCTCGTTGCCGGTGATCTTCTTGATAAGCTCGGTACCGGTGGTGATATTTCCCCATTGATCCGAACCACCCATCTGGAGTTTGCAGTTCTTATGCTCGTTGAGGTACACGAAATCGTAGCCTTGGAGGAGCTGGTAGGTGAACTCCGTGAACGACATTCCCTGCGAGAACTCACCGTTGAAACGTTTCTTGACGGAGTCTTTCGCCATCATGTAGTTGACGGTGATGAGTTTGCCGATATTACGCGCGAAATCGAGGAAGGTGTAGTCCTTCATCCAGTCGTAGTTGTTCACGAGCTCCGCGGCATTGGGTTCGTTGGAATTGAAATCCAGGAAGTGTTCCAGCTGCTCGCGGATGCACGCTACGTTATGACGCAGGGTCTCCTCGGTAAGGAGATTACGCTCGGCAGACTTGCCGGAGGGGTCACCGATCATACCCGTTGCGCCACCCAAGAGGGCTATGGGTTTATGGCCGCACGCCTGCAAGTGACGCAGCATCATGATACCGCAGAGGTGACCGATATGGAGACTATCCGCCGTGGGGTCGATACCCACGTACGCGGTCGTCACTTCTTTCATCAGTTGTTCTTCCGTTCCGGGCATGATATCCTGGAGCATGCCTCTCCAACGCAGTTCTTCTACAAAATTCTTAATCATCGATTCAGTGTTATTTCAAAAGCGGGTGCAAAGGTACACAAAAAAAACGACATATGCAAGTTTTATTGCGATTTTCTTAAATTTGCGGCGGTTTGGAGCCTTTCCCCTGGAGAAAGAAAAAAGAAAAAGAAAAGAACCAAAAGAATAATAAAAAAGAAAGCCCGACCCCGACCACCACCGTAGGTGGTAGTCTACCACCTTTAAAAATAAAGGTGGTGGTACTGCGCGTACGCGCGTGAAGACGCCGCTAAAGCGGCATGGCGGTCGGTCGGACTATTTTTTAGAAGATTTTTTTAGGCTGTCCTTCGGCCTTCATCAGGTCGTTCCCGGGACATGGTCCCGTGATGGTCGTGTGCTACCTCCGTAACTGGCATGTGCTGCTATCCGCCTTACCATCACGGGATCATCTTCCGAGAACTACCCGGCAACCCCTTGGTCACTTTACTTGACCTCTTGACCTTGTAGGGTATAAGTCTTGTCACCACGGATGATGTAGATTTGTCCGTTGCGAATAACCTTGGTACATTGTACATCGTCCCCTTGTATGTCTTCAATGCCTGTTCCTATAGCCGGAACATCCCATTTGTAATAAGATGGGTTGCTTATATCCAGCATGATTATTTTAGAACCTGTAAAATCACCTGTACCGTCTTCCCAATAATATTGGAAAGTAGTACCCCATGTTGACCAGACATATTCATCCGAGCCGTCACTATAGTAATAATGCGTATAATTGAGAATATAATTACCTTCCGAGTTTGCTTCCCTGACGAAGAAATAATTGCTCCCCTTCGCTTGCAGTTCTACGCTCCATAACTCATCTTCCTGATTGTACTGCAAAGGCATAGCAGTCGGTTCATCGGCAGAATATACAACCATTTCAATAGCTCCGTTATAATAGCCCGGTGCTCCGGTCGGGACTTTCAACCAAACAACAACATCCTCTACTTTTTCGCATAGTTTGAAACGATATTTGCTATTGTCCGAAAAATCAAAGACAATCGTTGTGTCTGCTGTTACTGCCGGCAACACAAAATTACTGAACGTTGACCAGACTCTGTATCCTTCCAGAAATTCTTGCAATTCATTGCTCCAGTTGTCATACGCAGCATCGCGGAACTTAAATGCCTTTCCTTCTTCATCGGCAATCGTAATAGTATACATCTTTTTGCCCTGTTCGTCTGTTGTCTCGGACATAGCTACACCAGTAGTCCAGTTATTGAAATTACCGATGATAGCGGGCTTCATCTCCTCGCAGGCATCCGGTGCATAAAGATGAATGGTATAGTTATGCGTAGGTATAATTACACAGGGATTGTTATGGTTCTTCCAATATGCCAATTCATAAATATAGCAACCAGGAGCGGGATAATAGACATCCGCCTCGTTATTATATCCTGCCACGATAGCAGCCGTCTGCGAGCCTTCTCCGCCGCGTTTTATCCATGCGTCTGCATCACCGCTCTGGTATTCCCAAGAGAAAGCACCGTTGCTCTTGAGTTGTATCGGCTTGCCTTGTGCATTAGATGAATAGGGTATTTCCGCGGCATACCAACCTTCGAAACTCTCCAGCGCCGCCATGTGCACAAGCTGCTCCGGATCGGTAATCCAGCTACCTGCTTCGTCTGCCATATAAGTGCCGGCTATAACGACATCATAGCACGGAGCGTCATCAAAATAGAGGCACAGCACCACTTTATTGGCTACATCATAACCGGCTGTAGCAAGGTCTTGCACGGTAGGAATAGAGGGGTCGGTTGTTTTCTCAGTTGCGGTGAATTGTGCAGTGTAATCTGCATCCGCCGTAGCAGTTGCAATAACCGGCGACCAACCGCTGAACGAATAGGTATATTGCTCATCTGCCGGACGTACAGGCGTTGTACCTGTATAAGACGGCAGTTCCCCTTCTTTGACTTGACTATTCTGCAAAACCGTTCCGTCCCAGTTCAAGAAACGGATGGTATAATAATTACTTGCCGTAGAACCACAATCGACCACCGAAGCGGTTATAGTCTTTCCTGAAGTGCTGTTAAGCGCATAACAGGTCGATGCAGTCACTCCTTCAATATTCACCGTCTGGTTCGTTCCGTCTGTCCAGATAATATTCACCGATTCCACACTCTCATCAAAAGTATATGAGTACCATCCGTCCGCATCTTGGCTGACTACAATGCCCGGCCATGCGTCAAACAGGTTTCCTCCGGATGTCCATGCCCACAAACGGACTACCGACCAGTCCGCACAACTCTGCGGATCCAAGCGGATGGTGATGCCCTGGGAACCTGAACCCGGGCAGCTTATTCTATTGACATAAGTAGGCCATGCTGTTTTGTAAGCATCAACAGCTGAGCATGGAACAATGAGCGGGCAATTGTTCGTGTACTTAAAGGGTTCAGCCCCTAATGTGGCAGGAGTTTCGCTTTCAAAGACAAGAGAGTCCATTCCATTGCAATTATAAAAAGCAGCCGCTCCAATACTTGTTACACTATTAGGAATCGTCACAGAGGTCAAACCACTGCAACCCTCGAAAGCACCATATCCAATACTTGTGACACTGTTGCCTATCGTCACAGAGGTCAAACCGCTACAACCTTCGAAAGCACTACTTCCGATACTTGTAATGCTATTAGGAATACTCACAGAGGTCAAACCGCTGCAATAAGAAAAAGCATTATCTCCAATGCTTGTGACACTACTCGGAATCTCAATGGAAATCAAATTATGACAGCCAGCAAAAGCAGTACTTCCTATGTATCTGGTTCTATCTCTGATTAGATAATTTGTCAAATATTTGTTTTCCACACCGACCAAGTATGTGTCTGCATATCGGATATCATCTACAACTGGTAAACCACTGCAACCATTGAAAGCACCATATCCAATACTTGTGACACTATTGGGAATCTCAATAGATGTCAAACTTGTGCAATTAGAGAAGGCAAAACTTCCTATACTAGTGACGCTGTTGGGAATCTCAATAGATGTCAAACTTGTGCAATTAGAGAAGGCAAAACTTCCTATACTAGTGACGCTGTTGGGAATCTCAATAGAGGTCAAACTGCTGCAACCAGAGAAAGCTTCCCCTCCAATGCTTGTAACACTATTGGGAATCGTCACAGAGGTCAAACTGCTGCAATCAGAGAAAGCCCAACCTCCAATGCTTGTGACGCTATTGCCAATTGTTACTGATATCATATCACTGCAACCAGAAAAGACTCGATCTCCAATACTTATGACGCTATTTGGAATAGTCACATATTTCAACCCACATTCATAGAAAGCATACTTTTCAATACTTGTGACGCTGTTTGGAATGACAATAGAATTTATAGATGCTCTAGAAAATGTATATTCACCTATATTTATAACACCTTCTGGAATGACTAAACTCGTTATTGATGTGCCATTTATACATAATTTTCCTGCATAATATAACGGATTTGCAGTTTCATTACTGAAATTGATTCTACACCATGCTGCCAAATCTGATATGTTGACGATGCTTAAACCGCTACCATAGAAAGCATGATCTCCAATGCTTGTTATACTGCTTGGAATCGTTACAGAGTTTAACATGCGACACCCATCGAAAGCATAATCTCCAATACTGGTTACATTATTGGGAATCTCTATTGAAGTTAGGTTGCGACATCCCTGAAAAGCACCAACTTCAATGCTTGTTACGCTATTGGGAATCGTAATAGACGTCATACTATTGCAATTTACAAAAGTACCACTTCGAATGCTTGTAATGCTATTAGGAATGTTAATATCAATCAAATTACTACAATACGCAAAAGCCATATTCCCAATTTCTATAACGCTATTAGGAATTTCTATAGAGGTCAAACTGCTACAGTCATAGAAAGCACAATTACCAATACTTGTTACACCATCTTCAATGGCAACAGATAGAATAGAACTTTTATAAGAACGCCATGGAGCTGCATACGATAAGCCATCAGAATAATTCGTCATAATTCCAGTTCCGCTAATAGTTAGGACGCTATCTGTCAAGGTCCATATGAGATTGTCGCCACAAGTGCCGCTTTGAGAGAAAAGGGTTCCCATACTTGCCATCAAGACTAATAATAGAGTAAATAGTTTTTTCATGATTGTTTGTGCCAGTTATATCCCATCGGCTCATCGGTTGTTTAAGACCTCTCCCTAACCCTCTCACAAGGAGAGGGACAGAATTTGGCGGTTAATTAAAATTGTTGTTTTATTGTTTGAATCTTAATAATAGTACATTTCTGAGGCTCTTTTTTGTCTCGCTCATCTCTCGGTCATCTCCCGCTCGTCGCTCGGTCAAGGGTTGTGTCCTCCCGCAAGGCGGCAATCTTAACTGTCTGTTGTTTTATGCCATAGGCGGTAATTGTTTGTGCATCTATTTCCCGGTTGCAAGGCTTGCTCGCGCGTAGCAACAGGCTCTCGTTCATCATCTTTGCAACTTTCGGCTGCAAAGGTACACAAAAAAAACGATATATGCAAATAAAAAACGAAAAAAGCGCTCGCGGCTATTCGCGAGCGCTCATAAGCAAGTAAGTTAGAAAATGTGTTTTTCCTGATATTAGTGAGGTTGGTTATTTAACCCGAACAAAATACCACTGATATCAGGACAAAGTATTATTTTTATTTGAGCATAGCTCCGAAGACGAGGTAAACCTGGGTGTCTTGCTCGTCGTCGTTGCCGAAATGGATGTTGAACCGCGTGCGGTTTTCATCCATCATCGCGTACGCATAGGATTTCGGGAAGGGCTTATAAGCCGAGCCGTCTGCCAGCACGAGATTGATGTGCGAGAAGTGACCGTCCTCGGAACTAACCGGCATATTATGGATGTATATATCCTGCGGTGTCTCGTCCTCGGACGCGATGCGTGCCTGCACGAATTTCACATCAACGGTATTAGCGTTGGGGTGCAGGGTGATGACTGCCTGTTGTTGGTCGTTGTGTACAGGGAACATCACTCCGCGCAGCTCTCCGGTTACGTTGAAAACTACTGCGTCTTTGTCCTCCGGCTCGTTGCCGCCTTTCTTGTCACAAGATGTAAATGCCAACACGCCGGCTGCCAGCGCAAAGGCGAAGAATAAAATCTTTTTCATAATTTTAAACCTCCATATTATTCATTACACATTTACTTTACGACTTGTCCTTGGATGGTGTAGATCTTGCCGGCCCGGATGATGTAAATCTGACCGTTAATGAGCACTTTCTGCGCTTTCTCGCCCACCTCGGCATTCATGAATCCCATGCCACCTGCAGGTGATTGAGAATACTGCGCAGTATAGACCGCGTTGCCGGTAACGGCTGTGATCTCCGGCGTCCAACCCTCGAAGGTATAGATCCATTCTTCGGTCGGTTCGAGTGTCGGCGTAACGCTGCAAGCCGGGGTTTCGCCATAGAGGTACGAATTCGACTCAATAAGCGCACCATCGGCATTGAGGAAGGTCACACGGTAAGTCTGCTGAGCGAACGTAGCGGTGAGGTTCACATCCTCGGTGAGGGTAATGGAGTATGTCGGGATGGTCCTGCCGTCCGACCATTGTACGAAATGGTAGCCCTCAGCCGGGGTAGCGGAGATGGTGATTGTTGTGCCGTACTCATACGTGCCGTTAACCTCCGAATTCACCGAGCCACCAACACCAGCAGAGATGTTCAGCGTGATTTGCTTAACAGCGAAGGAGGCGGTGAGAGTGAGGTTCTGGTTGATGGTAATGACGCGGGTAGCGGAAGTGTTGCCATCAGACCACTGTACGAATTCTGCCCGCTCATTCGGCGTAGCGGAGATCGTTACTTTATCGCCCTCGGAGTACGTGCCGCTGACCTGACTCACGACGCCTAATTCCGCATCGGAAGAGAGCACACGCAGGGTGTATTGGCTGAGCGGTGACTCAACAGAAGAGAAGGTCGCAGAGAGGTTGATGCTCTCCGTCACGATGATGGTACGCGTCACATTCTGGTCACCGTCAGACCACTGAGCGAACCGGTATCCCTCATCCGGATCCGCCTTGAGCGTAATCTCGGTACCATAAACGCAGGAGTATTTCTTCGTCGTCTTGTTGTACTCAGCGCCGGAGACTTGTACACGTCCGCCCGTTACAACAGGAATAGTGATGTAGCAGATAGGTCTGAAGACGGCAGTAATCGTAGTATCCTGACTGATATCAACACCACGCGAGAGGTTCCTGTTATCATATCCGTCGGACCACTCGTAGAATACGTATCCTTCTGCCGGAACCGCCTCTACATTGAAGTAATTATCCTCGAAGGCCGTGGTGTCCACGCGATCGATTTCCGTCTCGGAGTAGTTCAGTTTGATCTTACCACCCGTAGTAGCCGCAAAGGTGACGTTATATACAGGAACCGGCTCAAAGAGCGCGATGAGCGATACAGCCTCCTTCACGACGAGCGCACGACGCCACTCCGTATTTCCGTCAGACCAGCCGATAAAACGATAGCCCTCTTCGTTCATAATTCTCAGGTAGATGATAAATCCGGCAGGATAATCGCCCGACGGGTCATCCGGCAGGAAGCCACCGGTAGTCGTAGAGATCGATATATGGTACGTCGGCGTGGAGAAGTAGTTGAGCGTGCACATCGCTTCTTCAGAGAGAGGAGTATATTCACCCGGTGCATACTCGATAGCCGGCGTGAGACGAAGTACATACCGTCCGTCCATCGCTGCCGGTACTGAGAGCGCGTTGCTGTTGATAATACTGTCAGAGAAAATGGTTATATAGTAAGACTCTGCTGTCTGGCACTCCAGGTAAGCGAATACCTTGCCTACAGAGGTGGACCATGTGTAGTTGAGCTGGTTGCCGGCTATCGCTCCTTGCAGGTTAGAGATAATCCGTAACGAAGACTTGACGAAGAAATAATCTCGACCTTCACCATCGACATAACTAATCCAGTCGGAGAGAGGTTCTCCTGCTGCATTAACGGCACGAACGTGACAGTTATAGGTGTTCTGACCGGAGAGGAAGGTATAGTCATAAGCCTTGTTCGGCAGGATCGTAGAAACGAGCGGAGCACCATAGTAACCTTGCGAAATCTGGAACTCGTATTGGATAGTATCCGTATTAGACTCCCAAGTGAAGTGATAGTTGATCGAGTCAGAGGTAGTGAGTTGCAGGTTCGAGAGAACGATAAGGCTCTTTTGCAAGGTAAACTCATTGCCCACACACTGCCGGTTATACAAATGATGCGGAGCGGACGGATAAACAACCCATCTTACTTCCAAACCATCCTGATCATCTGGAACGATATAGGTATAGTTGGTATCGTCAATTGTCTGATAGTGGACAGATGACCAATAATACCCTTGGTTGCGTTGGATCTCTAAAGTGTATTGCGAAGCCTTCTCAGAGATCGGAGCCCAAGAGAAGACTACCTTACCCGGCGTAGAAACGGCCTGGAGGGAAGCCGGATCAATACGATAGTCGTGTGGCATTGCGTCACACGGCGCATAGTTGAGGTACGATACGTACTCAAAGCACGTATCATTCGACACCGTGTATTGGCTGCCGAAGAGCTGGAACGACTGAGCCGGTAAAGTAGAATTGATGGTATAGGAGTACCAACCGTTACCCTCATCTACATAGTCGATATACGAGTAGGTATCCGGGATATACATCTGCTGCGCAGATCCGGTAGCATCCGGATGAATCAATACACGGATGGTAATGTCGCGTGCAGGTACCGGCAGGACATCAAAGGTAGCAGTCTTGGTACCGCCTTCCTCGCCATTAGGCATCTTTGGAGTGATCCGAACCGTGAAAGTACCCACGGACGGTATGCTGCTTGTGATGAAGATAGGGTCGTTCGTCCACATGGTGTAGCCATCCGCGCTGTTATACACGGAATACGCATAGACCGGCTCCGGGCATGGATCCCAAGTGATAGTCCATGTACCATTACTGTTCGCACTCGCGTTAATATTCGTCGGGATATAAGGTGAAGCCTCGAGCGCGAACGGAGCTCCGTCTGCTCTGAGATCCCACAAGTACACATCTTTCTGCATGATAGGCAGTACATACCACTTCACAGTAGCCATAGTAGAGTCCGCATATACGGTACCGGTAAAACTACGTGCAGAGCCATCAGCCATGAATACCTTGAACGGACTCTCATCCGCATCGCACAGATAAATAGCAAACTGTGCAGGTGTAGAAGCGCATTCCCATGAGAACGTCATCTTACCGCCGCCAAGATCCTCACGTTGGACGTTGGAGATGGAGTAGTCCTTGAGAGTCGTGTTGCAATCCGCAACGCGGAACTCGCCATCGATCTCTATGCAGGTATTCTCGCCGCAGGCGATGAGCTTGCCATCTCTTCCGTAGAAGTAATCCTCTGTCGTCAGGAACTTGATATTCACAACCGGAGAGGTGGTGTTAAAGGTATAGGAGTACCATGGTCCTTCGCCCTCTTTCTCGAACATCACCTGATCGGTGTAGTCGTAATTATCGCCATTATAAGTCAGCGCAAGCCAGTCCCCTGCTCCCGGTTGCGGAAGTACGCGGACGGTAATGTCATGCGATGCCTGCTCTTCTACATTATAGTACGAATTGGCGCTACCTATCTGATAGATGTTATAGCCTCCCCATTGATTCGGAACTTGCTCGAATACCGTAATTTGGATATAGTAGAAACCTGCCGCCAATGCACCGGAAGTGATCGCCTGAGCGATGGGGCACTCGTCGAGTTGAAGCACACACTCTCCGGTCATGGAATTATGCATATACACGCGGTAGTAAGCTACGCGCTGGGTGGCATCCATCAGCCACGAGACGGTATAAGTGCCGTCTTCGTTCTGCGAGACAAGAATGTCGTGAGGCACGTAGTCGTTGGCACGCGCATCACACTCTGCCTCGCGATAACCGAAGTTCGTACTGTACTCCACGCAAGTATCTCCATAGACCTCCATCATAGGAGTATAATAGTATCCGCTGTTCTTCACGCCTACGTGCGCACCGCGCTCGGTAGTATTAAAGGTGTAGGAATACCATCCGTAAGATTCCTGTGTAGCATCTACCTCCTCACTGTTACCGGCTGTCTTCTCTACTTCAAACTTCACGCCGGCCGAAGTGTCGATGCCGGAATTGTCGCCTAACATAATACGTACGGTGATGTCATGAGCGGCTACAGGAGCTACCTCGAAAGTGCCGCGGCCCTCACCGAGCGAATTCCAAGTGTCCTCTCCGTAGGACGCGATGACAATAGAATACGTACCGCTAAACATCGCTTGTATAGAACCCGTAATGGAAGTGGTGCGCAGATAGTTTTCGCTACTATAGACACTTTTTCCCGTCGGGTCCATAACGTTGATCCAATACTGCTTCACGTCCGGACTCTCAGCCGCATCCCAGGAGAAAGTATAGGTCCCATCTGCATTCAGAACGCCATGAATATTGGTCGCCACCTTCGGAGAAGGAAGTACGCTCATCGGCGCGCTATAAACGGACAAAACTTCCTGAGCTTCATAGTAGATATTCGGAACAACCTTCCAAACGATCTGCATTGGCTCAGAGTTGGACAAAATGACATAACCCTCTTTCGCGTAGAGGTAATGGTAGGAAAGTTCTTGAGTAAGGTCATTGGCATCATAGACGTATACCCGCCAGTTGCCCGGATCGCTGTTGCTCTCCCAGGATACATACAGCGTGTCCTGACCTTGGTGTGCCTGCAGGTTGTAAGGCAGGTAGTCGTTGGGATACGTAGCACTCCATTCGTCTGTCGTAAAATAGAGGAAGTGGCTGCCATCCGCTTTCTTTCCCAGAAGACCATAACCTCCGAAACTCGAATACTCACAAGCTACACTTTCTGTAGCGGCCTCCGCGGTAGAAGCATTGAGCAGCGAGAATTGGATAGGATTGTAGTCATAATCGGACAGCGAGACGGTAGTCTGATACCAGCTAGAGGCATCCGGATCTGCCGTTAGTGCCGCGATCTGACTCTCACTCGAACCCTCGTAATGCCACTGCATGGCATAACCGGATTCAGAAACAAAGCCTTGCGCTGCAGGAATGTAAAAGCGGTACGAAAGATCGTACGCCTTTACCTGCATCGCCGCAGCGAAAAGCATACAAATCGCTGCAAGAAAGTAAAAATGCTTTTTCATAAAGTTAATAGATATTTTGTGGATTATTTCATTTCTACGCCGAGGGCATTGTACATCTTGCCGTCACGGATGATGAGGATTTGGCCGTCACGAATCAGCTTTTGGCTGTCGGACTTGGGCTCTTGGCTGATTTCGTCGAGGGCGGAGGGCACTTCTATAGCCCAACTGATGCCGTAGATAGCCACGGAGCCGGACGGGGTGAGGTCTTCATTCTCTACGATCCAGTCGGCTTTCGCACGACGCGGCATGTGTTTGGTCGGTGCGGCAGCAGGCAGTTCGGGTTCGGGGATGAATCCGAAGATATATGCGCGTGCAGCGGCTTCGATGTCATAAGGTACTTCGATAACACCTTTGACGAGTTGTACAAAGTCTTGGAAGGTGTCACTGTTACCGATTTGTACCGCGAGCAGGTGATCACCTTCGGTCTTAACGGTGATAGAGATGGTACCTTGACCCGACGGCAGTTCAACGATCATACCGCTGAAGTTATTGCGGATAATATCGCTGTTATCGGGGTTCGCGAGGATATTGCTGAGCATCACTTCATCGACCACGGTATTGAGGACGAGTGCTTGTTCCGTAGCATCATAATGGTCTCCGTTAGTGGTGTCGCAGGTGATATAGAGGTTGTCCACAATGGCATTGGTGAGGTCGGTTTCAGCCGGGAGGTTAGCTACAGAGATTGTTCCTTCTTCTGCGAGCGGCTCGATGTCGGTTACTTCAGCGGGTTTGGTCTCCGGATCCATCTCAATGATATGCTGGAAGAGGTTCCACTGTGCATCATTGCGGTAAGCTGCGAGCGTACCGGCGGGTACATAGAGGGTAGCTGTCTCGTGCGGGTCGTTGTACCAGTTCTCAAACGCGCCTTCTTCGAGCACGCCGGCAGGGTTCTCAATCAGCGAGGTGATGAGGGTGAGATTTGTGAGGTTCATAAATCCGTAGTCCGCGACATGCTTGAGGTTCGCAGGCAAAGTGAGCGAACGGATACCGTACAGTTCGTTAAACGACTCTTGTGCAATAGAGTCCACAGAAGCGGGGATGAAGGCACCGTCGGTTGCAGCTACGAGGGTGTTGTCGGCAGTACGGATGATGGCGTTGCAGTTGTCACGGCTGTCGAACACGGTGTTGGCAGGGTTGACGGTCAGTTTCGCGATATTCGTTCCTAACAAAGCCGATCCTTCGAGCTCAATGACTCCCGCGGGGATCTCCAGTGAACGGAGCGGGCATCCACGGAACAGACGGTTGTTCAATACTTGCAGTGATGCCGGTAGGTGGATTTCCGTCAAGGCTTCGCAACCCGCGAAAGCACCCGGACCGATGTATATGACTTCATCGGGTATGATGATAGTCCG
>CAMOUL010000015.1 GCA_946626605.1 uncultured Bacteroidales bacterium
TGGCATCCATGATAGCCTCTTTATCGGTGCCATAGCAGGAATCGCGGAGTATCTGTTGTGCGTGCTCCACGCGGTAACGCGCTACGTATTGCGAGAAACTGAAGTTCGTCCGTCGGTTGATACAAGCGGAAACATACGTACGGTTAGACCCCACCGCCGTGGCGAGGTTCTGGATAGTAAGATCCGGGTTCGTATAGAGTTTATCTTCGCGCAGAACGGTGATGATCTTATTAAACAGTTCATCCGTCTCCTCCATCGTCGCTCGACGGGCTCTCTCCTCGTCCTCTGCCTCTACCTGCGCGATAGTCTCTTCCGGCATGAAAGTATGCGCCGCTACGTAGCCCAACCCGTACAAGAGCACCGACATCAGCACCGCAGGAATGGAGACGAGTACCGATCCGTCAAACGAATCTCGCCCGAGGAGATTGAGCATCATCGACACAGCAGCCGTGAAGCCGATGAAAAGAAGGAGCGTGTGCGTAGGCTGCAAGAGGTAACTGCGGTCGTCGGTATAGTTGTTATCCAACCGCCGCTGAGTATTCCGGATCAGACGATACCCGCGAACCAGCACCCAAACGATCTGCGCGGCAAAGAAAAGACGGGCGATCAGATGAATACCATCTTCAATCCCCCATTGAAAACGCACGTTCAGCGGGAAAATGAAAGCCACAACCACCGCCGGAAGAAGCAAAAGCGGCACTTTATATGAGATCTTCGTGCGCGTGAGGGCGCGCAGGTACGCATAATATAAAGGATATACACAAAGGTTAACCACCGTGTAACTCCATTCGCCAAAGAAACTCGGATGATCGGAGAAATACAACCAATGGTCGGTATAAAGAACCGTCGTTGCAAGGTAAAAGAGCAAAATCGTCCCCGTCACGCGCGGTTCTTTACTGCCGCGAAGGAAACGCGTAGCGAAGAAAATGCTCCAAAAGAAACAGAGCATCATCGGCAGCGATATAATCCATTGGTATAACATTTATGATTTTAATTATAGTTTGGCACGGTATTTGTAAGTATCTTAGTGAAAAGAGTAAATCACACTATTCTATAGTGGATAAATAGAGATTGTTTGTTATTTAGAAGAAAGGCTGCCGGGAGGCAGCCTTCTTTATTCTGTGACCTTCCTGTACTTACCTTCGATGAGTAACATACCCGGCAGGATCTCTCCGCCGGCCGTCTTGGTGAAAGTGGTATAAGGCAGCGTCGCTCCGTCCGCTTCCTCCAGCACCGCATTATAGCGGTTATCCCAAATGGAACCTTTCTTTGCCTTCACGGTAGCGACGTATTTGTACTTCGTCTTCCCGGTCTCGGGGTCTTGGATGCGTTGTACCACCTGGAACTTCGAGCCCTCAGTGATACCTTCCTTCATACCGATCTTCGCTGCGTAGCCTTCGACCTTTCCGCGTTCGTTCGTCAGGACTTTATAGACCGGCGTCTTAACCTTGAAATCCTCATATTGCTTGGCGAGCGCCACGATGTTCTTATCCATCGAGCGGGCGCAGATAGTACGTACCAACTCCGTGCGGCTGTACTTTCCCTTGAGCACGGATTTCTTGTCGAACTCATACTCGTGCGCCACATATTTGAGGCGGTACGTAGTCTTGTCGTCGAGGAAAGCCTGAATCTTCGCCGGGTCGGGCTTGCCGGTATAATGGAACTGATAGAAGATCGCCGCGATGGAGTCGTTCCACTCCAACTGGTACAGATACGAGTGGGTCTTGACCTTGAATCCCGTAAAGCTGTCGGCTATCGCTCCTGCAGCCTGGGCGACCTGTCGTCCGGAGTTTCCACCGGTGAAGGCATCCAACAGTCCACCGATGACGTTCATTGCTGCTTTAGCGGCCTGCGCTTCCTGCTCTGCGGTCACGTACGTGATGTCATTGACCAACACGAAGGTCTGGCCCAACAACTCTTCTCCGGCATCGGATAGCGAAGCCAGACCTCTCGTCGTCTGCAGCGCCAATGCTACATCGACATCATTGGCGTTATACTGTCCGCGCGCCTGGATGAGTTCGGTATTAAAGGTTGCGTCCTCGACGTTATTTCCACTCAGTCCAAACCACTTGGCAACCATCTGCTTACCCATCTCTTCGCGGTTCAGCAGGTCCTCCGTGAACTTCGCATTCTTCTGCAACTCCGCTGCGGTAAGCTGATGGCCGTACGTGGCTTTATAGTAGCCGGAGTCCTTGCGCTGCACGCCCCAGATGGTACTGTTGTCGATGATGCTATACCCCTCTATAGAGTGGTCGTCATACTTATCAGGAATGGGCAGCGAGTCAAATGCCTTGTAAATCTCCGGGCCGAACTCATCCTCCGGGTGGTACACCAAGAGCGTAGCCAACGAGTTACGGCGGTAGGAGAGTGCCTCCTCTGCTTGTGCCGTCAATGCGGCACAAGACAGCAGGAGGAATGATAGAATGATGGATTGATGGAATGATGTTTTTTTCATCTCTTAGTAACGTGCAGGGTGTAAAAACTCGATGTTGACTTCTTTGTTCGGCTGGTGATTACCGTACGCTACGCCGATCTGACGCATCGCATCGATCCGCTGCGACTCCAAGTCAATACCATCCTGGTACATCTTCATCTCGAATTTCCAGTCATCCAGCACCTTACCCTTGATCTCTTTATAGAGTTCCATCGCCTCGCCGTAGCATTTCGCATCCGGCAGGATGTTCGTCAGGTACTCTCCTGCAGCCGCAGCGCCTTCAGCGTTCTGCTGAGCCGCCCAAGCAGCACGAGCCTGCGCCAGGTTAATCTGGCATTGGTTATCGATATACGCCTGATAGATGTCCTTACCGATTTTGAGCGCTGCGTCGTAGTGCTTCGACTGCTGCGGGATTAGGGCCACATAGAAGATTGCCTCTTCGTACTGCTTCATCGAGGAGAGATACTGCGCTTTCTTGATCAGCGCCTCGCCCTCATGGTCGTAATACTCGATAATCTTCTGCTTGCCCTCCTCCACGAACTTAGCGATCTGCGGACTCTGCACCGGCATGCGGCTGATGGCGTTCAGGTAGCATTTATTCTCCGTCTCGCCCAAACCTTTTACAGTCATCGAGGTCGAAGAGAAAATGGTCTTTGCATACGCATCAATAATATAGAGGTTCATCTCCATCTTCTCCGAGATCTTCATCGGCGGACCGGGGATGATATCCTTGTCCAGCGGCGTAGTTGTTACCGTCAGCAGGAACTGGCCGGTGTAATCGATTCCGGCGATTCCGTTACGGGTTAAGAGCTGCGTGAGTTTGTTCTCAATCATCGCTTTTGCGCCCTGCGGGAACGGCTCCTGGTCATCGGCTGCATAAACCGAGATAGGCAGGTACTGCGTCTCTGCCGCAAACATCGTAGCGCTCATCAGCGCTGCCATGAATGAAAGAAATATTTTTTTCATAACCGTGTTCATTTTTTTCGTGATTACGTAATTACGGGATTACGATAATTATTTCTCGCCTAAAATAATGACCGCTCTGCCGAGACCTTTGACAAGGACTTTCGAGGGGATGTTATACGGCTCTTTCTTGAGCATTTTAGCCAAGCCTTTTGCAAAACCGTTAGCATCTACTGCGCGGCCGCGTTCGTCGTAAACAGGAATACGTACCTGCGTGAAGTTCGCTACGTTCTCGCTTGCGTACGGCATTGTGAAACGACCTTGTACGGTGTTCAGCTGCAGCCAGTTGTTGATGACGTCCAGCAACTCGTCATCGCCGAACTCGGTCTCCAGATCAATACCGGCAGCGTTGTTTGCAAACACTTTGATGTCCAGCGAGATCTCACGACCGATCGTCTGCATCTCCGTGAAATGATCCAAAAGACGATTGTTGAAATTATCCATGTTTGCCACGATTGCTTCCTCCAACAGGACATCGACATCTGCGGTAAAAGAAGGAGCTCCTGTACCCGAAGCCGCACCGATAGACTTACTCGTATAAGCATCGCGGCCCTCGAGGATGTAACTCAACGAGTGCTTCGGGCCAAAATCCTTCACGTCCCATGTGAGTTCCAAAATGATATCACATTTTGCCGTACGAGCCACCTCGTCTAACGGGCTCTCTGCCAAGTCATTACCGGACTTGCTCGTCGTGAGGTTGTCCTCCATTCTACGTTGCTCGAGGTTCTTGATCTCCTGCTCGAGGCTCTTGAGCGGGAACTGGCGTTCTGCCATCAGGTCATTCAGTTTGGCTATCGCCAACTTCAGACCCATATTCTCCTGCAACGCCTGCTTGTAGTTCGGCACCTTGGTGATTGTTCCCATGTTTGCTACCTCTGTGTAGTAGCCATTTTGAATACACCAAGCATCCGACGGAATGACCATCAACTCGGGTTTCTTAATCTGCGCACTCGCTACCAACGCTACGCACGCAAGAACTATTGTAAATAAAGACTTTTTCATAATGATTCGATATTTCGGTATTTCGATATTTCGATAAATCGAGTTTTTTAATAACGTCCCTCTTTAGGGATGATGCCGTCTGCCTGGAGGCGTTTTTTGATACCTGCGCGATCAACAGTAACCGTTCCGGTCTCTACCATCAGACGCCCGTCGCGCTGATAGCGAGTCGAAGTAGCACGGCGGTCCTTGTAACTCGTGAACTCCTTCCATGGACCTTCATCGCTGAAGAAAGCGTTCCAATAATCCTCGTATTTCTCACGGGCGTTCATGTCGAAGCACAGCGGTTTGAGATCGCTGATACCGCTATTGGCAGACTTCACACCATCGAAAATCACCTCTTTAACTACTTTGCGTTGTGCCTCTTTGAATGCCACTACGGCATCCTTGGCGCGCACTTGAACGCGGATGATATACGTACCCTCTACCGTCGCGCTCATCACCTGGCTCGGCTGGTCATAATACGCCTGCGAACGTTTCGGTCCGCAACCTGCGAAGATAATTGCCGTTACTACGGCTAACAGTACTGATAACTTTTTCATAATTAGAATCCACTATTTAATCCACGAATAACTCCGGCTGCCTCGAGCGCCTTGCGCAGATCGTCCTTGCGTACGCTTACTACGCAGCCTACCTTATACTCCCTTCCTACCTTGATGGTCTCCGTCGTTCCTTCCATGATAGAAGCGTATTTCTGGAACTCGCCGCCATCAGCAAAGAAGCTGTCGAAGTACTCCCCAAACTGGGTCTCTACACCGGGATTATTCGCCAACGGACGTTGCGACACACACCCCTGACCGCCGCCGTAGCCCTTGAAGATCACACCGTGAACCGCATTCTTACGGCATTGGTTCTCGGCTACCGACGCCTTCTTGCTATAAGACCACACCTTCACCAGATACGTGCCTTGAATAGCATTACCGGCACACTCGATCTCATAACGGAAACGATTTGTGTCCTTGTTCGCCTGTTTCTGGCGAAGACCTGCGCTCGCCGGCAGACATAATGCCATAACGAGCAATGAAAGAAGAATTTTTTTCATATAATGATAGATTTAATTTGTGTTTCGTATATTGGATATCAGTTTCGGCGACAAAGATACGAAATCTTTTGCATACATGCAAATTTATTTTTCCTTTTTGCCTAAAAAGGTACAAAAAAAACACACACATCCGAAGACATGTGTGTTTTGAAACATTAAATATTCTATTATTTCCTAGAATTTGTAGCGAACACCGAGTTGGATTCCACCCCAAAGACCCGGAACGTTGAAGCCGAGGTTACCACCATTAGTACCTACACCAAGGCTCGGACGCCAGTCCAGAGAGAGCTGGAACGGGAACCAGAAGTCATACTCGATACCAATATGACCAGCCACACCGGCATACCACCAACTGTCGTATGTCTTGTCGCCATAGGTACCACCGAAGTTGAAACCTCCGGAACCTCCGACACCCATGTACCAGTGCCACTCACCCTTCTCATTCCAAGGTACGGGAGCATTGAACGGGTCAATCCAGTCGTAGGTCACATGACCGCCGACACCGAGACCTTGACCAATAGGCAGGTGGAGATTTGCGGCTACATCCAACATGTTGCTCTCACCAAATCCGTGTTGATAAGAGATAGAAGACCATCCGCCGAGGTTCACACCGACGGCACGAGGTTGTGCATAAGCTGCCAGGCTGGCTACAGCCAAAACAGCAATCAAAAGATATTTTTTCATTTTGTTGTGAAATTAAATTGGTTAATATTCCACCATGAAAGGCTACCATTTAGCAGCCTTTCACGGTGTTAGATATTTGTCGTGATTACGTAATGACGCAATCACGTAATCATGTTATTACGTTTTTACTTATTCAGTGCCAATGCCACATTGACTGCGCAAGCGACAGTACAGCCTACCATCGGATTGTTTCCGATACCGAGGAAGCCCATCATCTCTACGTGTGCCGGAACGGAGCTGGAGCCTGCGAACTGTGCGTCGCTGTGCATACGGCCGAGGGTATCGGTCATACCATAGGAAGCAGGACCTGCAGCCATGTTATCCGGGTGCAACGTACGACCTGTACCACCACCGGAAGCAACCGAGAAGTACGGCTTGCCGGCGAGGATACGCTCTTTCTTGTACGTACCTGCTACCGGGTGCTGGAAGCGCGTCGGGTTGGTAGAGTTACCGGTGATGGACACATCTACGTTCTCATGCCAGAGGATAGCTACGCCCTCACGCACATCGTCTGCACCGTAGCAGTTCACTTTTGCACGCGGACCGTCGCTGTAAGCTTTCTTGCGAACGATCTTCAGCTCGCCGGTAAAGTAGTCGAACTCGGTCTGTACATACGTAAATCCGTTGATACGGCTGATGATCATAGCAGCGTCTTTGCCCAAACCGTTCAGGATGCAACGAAGCGGGTTCTTACGAACCTTGTTCGCCATCTCTGCGATCTTGATTGCACCCTCAGCAGCAGCGAAAGACTCGTGGCCGGCGAGGAAAGCGAAGCACTGTGTCTCCTCGCGGAGCAGACGGGCAGCCAGGTTACCGTGACCGATACCTACCTTGCGGTCGTCAGCTACGGAACCCGGAATACAGAAGGACTGCAGACCGATACCGATAGCCTCGGCAGCGTCAGCGGCGTTCTTGCAGCCTTTCTTCAGCGCGATAGCGGTGCCTACTACGTAAGCCCATTTCGCGTTCTCAAAACAAATACGTTGGGTCTCCTCGCAGGTCTGATAAGGATCGAGGCCGTATTGCTCGCAAATCTGGTTTGCCTCCTCGATGGAAGCGATACCGTTAGCGTTCAGAGCGGCGAGAATCTGTTTCTCGCGGCGGTCTTGCGACTCAAATTTTACTTCACGAATCATAGTCTCTCCTCCTTAGTTTTTGCGTGGATCAATCGATTTAACTGCACCTTGCTCTTTGGTCGTGCGGCCGTAAGTGCCGGTAACGCTCTTCAGAGCCTCGTCTGCCGGAACACCCTTCTTGACAGCGTCCATGAACTTGCCCATGTGAACGTACTCGTATCCGCATACCTCATTGTCCTCGTCAAGGAACTCCTTGGTGATATAACCCTCGGTGAGCTGCAGGTAACGAACGCCTTTTGCCTTTGTCGAATACAGCGTACCGCACTGGCTAACAAGTCCCTTACCGAGGTCCTCAAGACCTGCACCGATGGCCAGACCGCCCTCGGAGAAGGCAGACTGCGTACGACCGTAAACGATCTGCAGGAACAACTCGCGCATAGCGGTGTTGATAGCGTCGCAAACGAGGTCGGTGTTCAGCGCCTCCAGAATCGTCTTGCCCGGCAGAATCTCTGCTGCCATTGCAGCCGAGTGGGTCATACCCGAACAACCGATAGTCTCTACGAGCGCCTCTTCGATGATACCGTTCTTTACATTCAGACTCAGTTTGCATGTTCCCTGTTGCGGAGCACACCAACCGATACCGTGCGTCATACCCGAGATGTCTTTGATCTCCGTAGCCTTCACCCATTTGCCCTCCTCGGGAATAGGTGCCGGTCCGTGCTTCGGGCCCTTCGCTACTACGCACATTTCTTGTACTTCTTTCGAATAAATCATGTGTTTAATTATTTTTAATTTTTAATTTATAATTCGTCATTCGTCATTTACCTTTCCCACAAGTCTATCACCTCGGCTTGCCCTTCCACTAATTTCCATAAATTACCCAAATAGGTATTCAGCCGTTCTAATCCGTCCCCTTTAGGCCAAGCCATGTAGCCGGAAGAAGAAAACGAAGTCTTGTCGTCCAACCGCACATAGAGTGACCATGATGTTCCGTCCAGTATCTTATGGGGTTGCGTGTAGTGTTCCTTGTATTTGGACATCTTCTCTTCCCGCACGATCTGTGCTAAACTGTCTGCCACATAAGCGGGCACTTCTGCGCGCAATGCCTCTCTCTGCGACCGGTTGGTACTGTTGGTCAGCATAAAACGTCCGTCTTCCTCCAACTGAAAATCATACCACGCCTGCGGATACCTCCTTCCGTCCGTCTTATGATAACTCAGTATGATCACTTTCGGAGCGGCATCAGCAGCTGTGTCAATCGGCGCGCCCGCAACAGGAGAAGATACAAGGATTGCCATAAGTACGATAAATAGAGTTAACTTCATTTTTTCAAACCCAAATATGTGTCGTCCACTATCCGTAATCTGTGTCACACACATTTTGCGCTGCAAAATTACTACTTTTTTTGCACATATGCAAATATTTCTTCATTTTTTTTATTTTTGATGTAACTTTGCAGCAAAATTCCCATATTCATTTTGCATTTTTTTTGCATCATTGCGACTATCCTATAGTATTATATACTATGTATATAATACAGAACGATTTAAATAGCAAAAGTTAGTGCGTGATAAGTGCGAGATAAGTGCGTCGTAAGTGCGCGGTAAGTACGAGATAATCGGTGTTCTTTCGAATGCATCTCGGTATCGCTGTCTTCCGTTCTGGGCTCGCGGCATAGGCGGTTTAGCCCCTCGCTGGCACTCTCTCTACGTTCGTGCCGAGTTCTTATCTCGCTTCGATCGAACGATTACTTCGCCCTCGCGTTTCGCTTTCGCTTCGCCCGCCCGCTTCGTGCTCAATGCGGATGTAACCTCTTCTTCGTATTCCGCCCGATGCTATCGGGCATAAAACCAGCAGCGACATCTCTGCCGCTGCTGATATTTTCTTCTTTTATAGGAGGATGATAAGAATGGTTAAGTTTACTCTTCCGGCGCTTTCCAGTTTTCGCCTAAAAGTATATCATATGCTTCTTGCACATATTCGATTGCGCGTGAATAGGTGGCGCGACCAATTGGCGGCAGCGGGCCCATACCGGCCATTCGGTTATTAATATCAGCCTGCTTATCGACTTTTTCATCTACCACCAGCGCAGCACGCATAGCATCCAAAACAGCAGTATGTGCTTGCAGGTAACGCGGTACCCATTTGGCATAGAAGGCATCCAACTCGCGTTTCAAGTTCGCTTTTGATGCAGCAGAGTTGCCACTACCTTTGCCAAATGCTTCACCTTCTAGCGCATCAATAATATCGCTAATGAGAGGTCCAAAAGTTTTCTCTTCTGCTTTTTCATAGGCTTCACGGTATTCCATTTTAATCTTATTCTTGGCAGCAATTGCGTCAGCAATTTTTCCATACGCACTGGACTTCTCGCCCGACAAATCCATAGTCAGCCATTTTTGCTCTTCCTTGGTCAGCCCTGCATTGTCGAAAGGAGTTTCCGTTCCGGACATCAAGGCCGAAAACTCTTCCCATTTGCCCATTTTTTGGATGGCTCTCATGCTCTCCTCCTCCGATTTGCAATTCATTAAGGTCTTTTGCTGTTCTGGGGTCAGAGAATTATAGAAACTATGGAACTTCGCGCCGGCGTTTTGTCTGTTGTTCTCTTGTTTTTTCAGCTGCGCAGCACGTTTCTGAGCGGCAGTATTGTCCACTCTTGCCGGCTGGTTTACAGCCTTATGAGCATCCTCGCGGGCTTTTTGAAGCGTTTTGTAGTATCCGTCAATAGCGGCGTTTCGGTCACTCTTGAAGTCAAGGTACGTCGAGAAATTCTGACGAATCAAGTAGTCTGCTACACTCTCCCACGAAGGAGTTCCCGGGCATGCCCCCATAATGGCTTCCGGTGTTTTCTGTGCCTGAGCACTTAATGTTGCAGCAACGATGGCTGCGAGAAATAAGACTTTCTTCATAATACTGAATTTTATTTTTTAATAAATTCTACACGTCTGTTTTTAGCACGACCTTCGTCGGTTGAATTGTCAGCAAGCGGCGCACTCTGTCCCATACCTTTAGCGGACAGGCGGTTGGCAGCGATTCCCATCTCCACTAACTTATTAACAATCGCCTGCGCGCGTTGCTCGCTTAGTTTCTGGTTACCGGCTACCGTTCCTGTATTGTCCGTGTGACCCTGAACCTCAAATTTGAGATCCGCGTTATCTTTCATCAACTGTGCAATACGATTGATCTCGGTCATAGATTCGGGTTTGATGTTCGCCTTGCCGATGTCGAACGTGATGGCGTAGGTGATGATCTTTCCATCCGTCATAAGGCGGTTATAGAGGGGCACGGCGCCTTTACACAAACGCACGTTCGTCATCAAGTTACGGTGATCGTCCCAATGAGAACGCTGGATCGTGAAGTTCTGCGGGCGGGCACAATTAGGAATATTCACCAGACGATTGCCGTTCAGATACACCTTCAGCGCGCGTTTGTTGAACGACAGCGCCACATGGTTCCATTCGTCCTCCTTCGGCGAAGCGGATGCATTTTGCTCGCGTTGCTCTTCGTTGGGAGTGATCCAGAACGTATAAATCGATGTCTCGTTTAGGGTGATAGTCACCACGTCGTCTCCGTTCATGTTTTTGAGGTGAATGATGTAATCGCAATAAATCCCCTTCGCCTCACTTCCGCCGAGGAAGTCGAACTCCAACGTAAACGCCTCGGTGAGGTAGTTCTTCGGCTCTTTCATCAGCGGCGCAATCTCTGTAGAAGGATCAGTCAGGTTAATAACCGTCAATCCGTTAACGGAAGCTATTTCTGCGTTTCCGCTCAAGAGGTCCCATTTGGAAGGGAACTCGCCCATCTGTTCGCCGACCACATTGTCCTCGAACATGATCTCATCGCCGGGCACGAAATCCGATTTGGCATAGGCACTCTCTACGGACTTTTTAGCCGGCGCCGCATTTCCTGCTTCGGGTTTCTTCGCACCGCATTCGGTACAGAACTTACCGGTGTTTCCCTTGTGACCGCAGGCAGGACACGTCCAACCGCTTTGCGGTTGCTGTTTCGCCGGTTCTTGCTTCTCCTGCTGTTGCGGTTCCGCTTGTTCTTGTTGCCCTTTTTCGGGGAAATCGGGATTGAAGGCCTTCTCTACACCTTCTTCCACTTTCTGCTGCACTTGTTTTTCCACAGCATCTTCAGCACTCTTCTTTGCTGAATCGAGCAAACGGTTAAAGAACTGTGCGTTCATGGTGGTAGTTAACCACAAACAACTGACAATAATAAGTAATTTTTTCATAATATTTATATAAGTAAGTGTTAATATGTTGATATTCTTTGCACACGAAAAAACGTGAGGCTTGTTAGCTTCAATCTGGGACTCGAGGATTCTGGACTACCTTTCAAAACCAAATATCTACAGAACAAGACTCACGCAACGCGTGAGCAAAAGCCTTGTTCTTGGTTTTGAAATCTCAAAAGTGTCCAGTTTTCGAGTTCCCAAGTTCTTAGCTGTATGCTTTATTTTATCATGTAGCGCACACTTGCGCTTGTCCTTACTACTTTACGTCGGTAAGCGACGACCGCGAGTTGCCTTTGCGGCGAGGTAATATGCTATTGTCCTATCTCATAGAGATATTCTGGAGCAAGATCTGCCCCGTTTGCCCATTCGATAGTAACCGGTGTGAGGGCATATTGTATAAACTGCTCTTTGTCGCGCAAAGAGCCAAACACCTCGCCATGAAGGAGAGGCTCTAAATCAACTACCTTGTGCGCTCCATCACTAAAGGTAAGTGCCAAACGGTAATCGCCTTGATAATCAACATCTTTTACGCGTAACATAATAATTCTATTTTAAAGGTTCTATTCTTCCTATTTGTTTGCCCTGCTGGGCTTTCTCCCACAATGTTAGAATCTCTTGTTCGTGCAAGTCTATCCATTGATTTACTTTGCTAATCACTTTTGCCGGAGCTTGCCCATCTACTATTCTATCCAGTACACTTATGCTGCATTCATAGTCGCCATATGTAAAGTGTACATGAGGTGGATTGTGGTCTTTCCAATACAAACAGATGATAATTCCGTAAAAACGACTGATTTCGGGCATAATATTTCTGTTTTAATGATTTTGCGCTGCAAAATTACTACTTTTTTTGCACATATGCAAGTGCCTTCACTCTTTTTTTGCATTTTTTCACACTTTAGCATAAAGATATTTGCATATCTCAAAAAATTATTGTACCTTTGCACGCAAAAACGTGCAAGAAAGGACAAAAGACATGAGAAAGAAGTATTTGTTTTTGAGCCTGATCATGCTGGCATCAGTAAGCCTGCATGGTCAAGAGAGTGATCCATTAGCTACCGGTTTAGGCGGAGTAGCGACAGTAGCGGGCGAGACGCAGACTGCCGCGGAGAGTGAAAAGTTAAAAGTGGAAAGTAAGGGAGATAGTATTCCGATGTGGAAGAAGAAGCTGTACTATGGTTACAACTTCGACATCTATTTCCACAACGACACCAAAAAGGACAGCCGGGAGAACGGCTGGTCATTCGCCCTCACCCCGGAGATAGGATGGAAACTGACGGAGAAGATTTACTTGGGTATGCGGTTCGGCGGTAGCTACGCCAATTATAAGAGTTCCTATCTTGTGTCCGAGATAGACACCTCCTATTACACCGATCTGCGTATTCATGTAGGCTCATGGGAAGTAGCGCCGTACGTGCGGTACAAGATGAAATCGCTCTTTAACGACAAGGTGGGCATCTGGCTGGAGGCACACCTCTATGCCGGCATGGACTTCCCCCGCGTGACGGAAGGCAAGACTGCGCACACCGATTACGACGGATTGCGTTATGCCACCACGTACGGATTCCAGGTCTCGCCGGTAATCACCTATCAGTTCAACCGAAAGAGTACCTTCCAGATATTCTTCTCCATCCTCTCGCTGGGCTACAGCGGTACCATGTACAGCTATGACGGCCACCGAGAATTCTCGAATGATGTCATCATCTTCTCCGGCAAACTGAGCAACCTCCTATCCAACCAATTCACACCGGGTCTGTACGGATTGAAATTCGGTGTGCAGAAGAGTTTCTAAGTGAAGCGTCTCCTGTCTCTGTTGTGGAAAATCCCTTTAGCGCTGACAGGCGTTGTATTAGGGATAGTGGTACTACTGCTGATTGCAGTAGCCACCGTTCTCTATGAGCCTTCCGTGCGACAAAAAGTACTCGACAAAGGCCTCGCCGCAGCAAACGAGAAGACCGATTTCGACATCGACCTCGGACGTCTTTATCTCTCGCCCTTCCATCATTCGCCGATGGTACTCTACCGTGCGTTTAAAGGCGAAACAGACCTGCCCGTCCGCGTAGAGATCGACAGCCTCTTCGTCGGTCACCGCGGCGTGGACACCTTAGTTTACGCGCGCGCCCTACGCCTGCAAGCGACCTTGAAAACAAATTCTCGCCCCATTATGGGGGAGTCGGAGAAGGCTTCTATTCCCCCTATAGAGGTAGACACCCTGCTACTGGATCACGTCACCTTCCATTCCGACTCGCTCATCGCCGCAGTAGGAGTAGATGCGATAGTGGGGCAACTTGCCGTCGCCTCTCCGCAGATCAGTATTCCCGAAGGCCGTTACCCCTTGCACGGACTGCGTCTGAGCGATGCGAATGTTGGCATCGACTTGCGCGGCACAGTTCCTGACACCTTACCCAAAGACACCACGCCGCTCTTGCTGGCATTCGAACTGCCGGACGGCGAACTCAGAAACATCCATTTCCGCCTCACGCCGCTGAATATGGATATCCGGACGAAGAGTCTCTCTACCGAAGCAACCGTTGATGTAGGCGCGAACAAGTATGACGCGCGGCGGCTGAACGTAGGCGGTTTTGCCTTTGACCTCAACAACCTGCATATTCCCGCAGACACCATCTACGGAGGGGCTTGCGCCGACATTGCGCGCAATATCATCACTTCCCGCGGCTTGCATGTCCGCTCGTCAGAAATAGGAGCTACTGCCGACCTCGAAGCCACGAAGATGGACCTCAACACCATGCAGGCAGAGACCTCCAGCGAAGCGTCCTTCCAAGGCTCTAAAGCCACTCTAAAAGCCTTCTACGACATCAATAACGAGGCCTACGACGCTACCGTTCATATCGACCGCGTCAACCTCTCGCCCTTCCTCAAGGACTCAACGCGTATCGTCATCGCCGGAGATTTAGAGGCAGCGGGTAAAGGAATCAACCCCAAAAGACCGCTTTCTTCCCGCATCCATTTACGTCTCGACAAAGCGATCTATGAGGCCTACGATCTCTCCCACACGGATCTACGTTTTGCGACAGATACCGCCACTTCTCTTACGATCAATACCCGCGGTCTGGATCTTGCTGTGGACGCTCCGATGCCGCTTTTCCCGCTGATAGATAAGATCCTCCCGCTCGTCAAGACCGTCTCGGATTCCGCAGTATTAGCGTCTCTTACATCGCTGGAGGACCTCACGGTACTGGATACCATCCGCCGTCGCATTCCCCCCATCAACGCGGATATAGCCCTGCGCAAAGGCAGTCCCATTCAGTTCCATCTGGATAGCACGGGACTGGAGATAGAGCAGATAGACCTCTCTCTTCGCTCCGATTCGCTCCGTACGGATATAGCCCTCGCTGCCGCAGCCTCACCGTTCAACCTTCAACGCTCCACCGTCAACCTCAACCTGGCGCTCACCGAAGGACATACGGACGCTTCTCTTCTCGCTGACACACGGCTCACGGATGGCGTCATGAGCGTCGAAGGAATCTGTTCCGATGCATCGCTCCGCATGGATCTGACACGGGACGAGAATGCACTCTCAGGCATCGGACGGCTGACGCTCGACAGCCTTTCCTATAACGCCATGGACTTAGGCTCGCGTGCGATAGATATACAAGTTTCGCCCTCGCAAGAGCACGCCCATGCCTTGCGCGCAGAGGTACGTACAGAAGAACTCCCTCTCACACTCATTGACGGGTTCGTCAGCCTGCCGGAGGATATAGCGCTGCGCGGAGCCGTACGAGCTACAGCCTCTGTAGACGGGCTACCGCGCAAGACGGACATCTCCGCCGAGGTCTATCCTTTAGGCGTTTCAGCGGAATACAAACCTTACGAGATCGGCATCTCTTTAGGCCAAACGCCGATCATCATGGTTCACAACAAAGTGGACCTCAACGGTCTCCCCATCTACGGCGTGGACAGCACGTTCATTGCCCTCAATGGAGGTCTGGACCTCAACACCATGCGGATGGACGTCACCCTTGCTGCCGATAGTTTTGCTCCTGTCAAACTCCCTAAGAACGGCCCGCTGCCTGTCTATGGAGACTTGGCGACCGACATCCGCGGTTCGGTCACCGGTCCGCTTGACAGCATCATTGCCGACGTCGATCTTACACTTCTTCCCTCCACCGACATCACCTACCCCATTGATAAGAAAAACCTCGCGCAAGTCAAGCCCTATGGTACAGTCTCTGCGCGTTACGGCACGGCCGACGGAGACCTCCAACTCGGCGGACAGATCAACGTCGATGACGGCTTTGTGCGCTATTCGCCGAAGATATACCCCGTCATGCCGTTCCATGTAGACTCCGGAAGCCATATAGCGTTCAATGGCCCTATCGGGCAGACCATGCTCAATATCTCGGCCTCGCAGAAAGTGAAAGCCGATGTGGAGTCCGAAGGAGAAGACACCCGCCGTGTGGATTTCCGAACCGGTGTGCGCGTCAATGGGGTCTTGGATTCGATAGGTCTGGAGTCCATCGGTTTCTTCCTCGAGGCACCGGAAGATGAGACCATCACCCGCGAGTTGGCATCCGTGGATGAGGAGACGCGCGAAGGTCTTGCTGCCACGCTCCTGGCAACAGGTATGTATGTAGGCGAGTCCAACGTGGCCGTTCATCGCGAAGGGTACGCCCTCTCATCCATCATCAACAGCCGTATCAATGCCGCCATGGCGAACTCAAAAATAGGCAAATTCATGGATGTCGATATCAGCAGCGGACAAACCCAACATGCTTCCGGCAAGTCCAACGATATGAATATCGCCATCTCCAAGTCCTTCCTCAAAGACCGTCTTCGCATCACAGTCGGTTCGACTATCTCCGACAACCCCGACGTTAACAAGACGCAAGGCCTTTTCTCCTCCCTCACCGCAGACTATCGCTTCCTGCCCAAATCAACGGATCATTCCAATAATACATCATTATTCCTCCGCCTCTACTCGCAACGCGACTATAATAACATCCTTGAAGGCGAACTCAACAAATCCGGCCTTTCCGTTCAAGCTACTAAAGAATGGCGCCGCAAGGAACTCTTCCGCGGCGATAGTCTTTCTCGCACCTACGGTCTCACTGCCGATGCCGGCATAGCGTACCGTTCGAATAACAGTATCGGTCCGGATCTGACACTCAAATCAACGATCAAGAACCTCTTCGGTCGCGGCGAGTCCTTCACCCTTAAGGGCAACGGTGCTTACTACTGGGCGCTACGCAACCGACATCCGGGTGATCCGAAGAAGACCGACACCTACAAACTCGGCCTCAACGCCTCGCTCCTCTTCCCGTATCTGCATTGGGGACCGGGTGACCATCCCGAGGGCGATACGCGGTACATGCTCGGTTATCAGTATGAGAATATTGCCGGCGGCTACGGCGTGCATAAGCTCTCCGGATCCTTCACCTATTTCATCCGTTCGCCCCATAACTCGTATATCACCCACGCCTTCACGCCTTTCTCGCTCTCAGTGGTACTGATGAAGGCGGAGTCGGAGGATCTGCTGGACAAAGCGGCGGAGTACCCCCAACTCATTAAGATCATCGCCGGCGATGAGTTCGTGCCCTCGGTTGGCTATAACTTCATCTATAACGACTACCGCGCCAAACGGCATATCAACACCTTCCTGGACCTCGCTGTCAAAGAGTCCGGAAACCTCATTAACGCCATCTACTGCGCCTTTGGGAAGAAATGGGACGAGACGAAAATGCTGGGGAATATCACCTTTAACCAGTTTGTCAAACTCTCTGCCGAACTGCGAAACAAGTTCAACATCACCGATCAGGTATGTATCGCTACGCGTCTTTTTGCGGGAGCGAATATACCGCTCGGCAACTCGATGTTCGCGCCCCTCTCGGAGGCCTTCTACGCCGGTGGACCGAACTCCCTGCGTGCCTCCTCACCGTACGCCTACGGACCGGGAAACTTCTACTCAGCGAAATATAACCAGAACTTCTTCCACGCCGGAGATATCAAACTCGAAGCGAACTTCGAACTCCGTTTCCCCATCGTCTGGAAGCTCTACGGAGCTGCCTTCCTCGATGCCGGCAACGTATGGAACTGGTACTCCACCGTCGATCTGTATAAAGCGGCCGGAATGGAGGATTATATCGAGCGTCTGGAGATCCCCGAAGACCTGCGCGACGGTATCTTCAACAACCCCGATTTCGCACGACAGATAGCCCTCGGCACCGGTGCCGGCTTGCGTCTGGATATCGACGGACTCGTCGTTCGTCTGGACATCGGTGTGGGTATCCATGCCCCGTACCAGACCTTTAAATATACCAAAGAGGGGCAGGCAGACACCACACAGCCGATCAAGACCTATTTCAATATCCCTTCTGCACTCGATGCCCTCCGCGTCAATTTCGGCATCGGATATCCGTTCTAAAAACGTCAAACATAATACATAGCACATAAAAACATAAAATCATGGTACACGATCTTTACATCTTAATGATCACGGCAGGTATCGTTGCCCTGCTGTTCAAGCTGCTCAAGCAGCCGGTTGTATTAGGCTATATCGTAGCCGGTATTTTAGTGGGTCCTCATCTCTTTGGCGAGAAACTTGTGGAGATGGAGAATGTGGAGACTTGGGGCAACATCGGTGTCCTCTTCGTCCTTTTCTGCATCGGTCTGGAGTTCCGAATGAAGAACCTCTTTGAGTCTGGTAAAGTGGCGCTCATCGGCGTCTCAACCATCGTCGGCGGTATGCTTCTTCTGGGTTACGGCGTCGGTCGGTTCTCGCTCTTGGACAACATGAACTCGATCTTCCTCGCTGCGATGCTTTGTATGTCTTCCACAACCATCGTCATGAAGGCGATAGACGAGGCGGGACTCGGCAAAGAGCGCTTTGTCAAAGGTGCGACCTCCATCCTTATCTTCGAAGACATCATCGCTGTCGTGCTCTTGGTGTTACTCTCTTCGATTGCCGTCAAGAACAGTTTTGAGGGCGTGGAATTGTTAGAGAAAGTAGGTGTCCTTGTTCTCACGCTCGCCGTTTGGTTTGTAGTCGGCATTCTGATCATCCCGACTTTCTTGCGCTGGGTACGTCCGCACCTCAATGACGAGATTCTCATCATCTTGGCGCTCGGTCTCTGCCTTGGTATGGTCTTGACCGCTGAAGAAGCAGGATTCAGCTCGGCACTCGGTGCGTTCGTCATGGGTATGATCCTTGCGGAGACAAAAGAGGCGCATCGTATCGAACACCTCATGGCACCGCTCAAGAACGTCTTTGCCGCTATCTTCTTCGTCTCTGTCGGTATGATGATCAACCCTGCTTCGCTGGTCGCTTATTGGGATTCCATCCTTTTTGTGGCTGTGGTTATCATCGTTGGTATGATCGTCTTCGGCACCCTTGGTTGCTGGTGGGGCGGTGAGACATTCAAGGACTCTATGCGAACAGGATTCTCGTTCGTGCAGATCGGCGAGTTCTCCTTCATCATCGCAGCCCTCGGTTCCAAACTCGGTGTGACCGATCCGGCTATCTACCCGATCATCGTAGCGGCTTCCGTACTCACGACGTTCTTGACGCCGTATATCATGAAGGCTACCGTGCCTTGCTATAACTTCCTCTACAATCACGCCTCGCCTCGTCTCAAAGCAAAGATTGACGCCCGCGAGCAACAGGTAGCAGAGACAGAGAAAGCTGCATTAGAAAACGCAGCTACACAAGAAAAAGACGCACCTACCAAAGCGGATAAGGTGCGTCATGCCGTTCGTAAAACAGTAGTTACGAAACATGTTGTCGATCTCTTCCTCAAGAATATGAGCGAGAACGATTAAGAGATTCGATAAGCAGTTCGAGAAACTGCTCGGCTATTATTCATCCAAGGAAACGAGTTGGTACTCGCGAGAGCCAAGACCTATTTGAGCCGCGTGCTCGAGAATATGAATACCATGGCGCGTGTTGATGCGCTCAATGAGAGCGGCAGCATCGTCGCCTTCCCTGGATGGATAATGGAACACGAGATCCACGCAAGCCTGATCCAACGCTACCGGATCAAGCGAAGCGAGAATGCCTATATCGTTCATCTCCGGGTCTGCCGGATGACTGTCACAATCGCAATCCACAGAAAGGTTATTCGCTACGTTGATATAGAGGATGCGCTCGCCGTGACCGAAATAGTCATGCACCGCCTGGGCTGCTGCTGCCATGGACTCAATAAAAGCATCCTGCTCGGTTTTATTCTGCCAACAGATAGCCACATCGTCCGTGACGCCGGCAGAGTGGATATAGGCCTTTCCGGCAGCCGAAGCCACTCCGATAGACTGATTCTTGAGCACACCGCCGAAACCGCCCATCGCGTGACCTTTGAAATGCGCGAGGTTGATCATGAAATCGTAGTTCGCCAGGTGCTTTCCGACAATGTCATACTTGATCCACGTAGTGTCCTGAACAGGGATGCGCATATCCCCCTCTTCGTCCATCAGATCGACCTTGGCAATATCTAAGAAGCCATGCTCTTTGATGGTCTGCCAATGCGCATCAAAAGTATTACGCTTGCCTGGATACGCCGTATTGCACTCGACGATTGTGCCGTTCACTTTATGAACCAGCGATGCGATAAGTTCGGGCTTGAGGTAGTTATGTCCACCTGCTTCACCGGTAGAGATTTTTACCGCCACACGACCTTCTGCCGTACGACCCAAGGCTTCGTAGATACGAACCAACGCTTCGGGCGAAATATCCTTGGTCATATAAACCACCGGTTTGTCATTCTGCTCAGGAGTTTGTGCTTTAGGAGTAGAACAAGAGGTGATGATTACAGCGCAGAGGCTGAGGAGAGTAAGATGTTTCATATATTTATGATTTATGATTTGTGATTTCAAATTGATTTATTTCCGAACGATGCGGTAATGTGGGTGATAAGCGTTCCGGAACGCTTCGCTATGACGTACGGCGCAAGGGACAGACGCGGCGTGACGCAACTCAGCCTGCAATGCGGAGTCCTGCCACTCGGGATGCACTGCCAACGCGATTGTCTCTATCTGCTGCCATTCGGCAGGCCAGTTATCGCTATAGGCGTTATTCTGCCCCGCAGCATCTACGAAACGCGCGAAGAGTTCGTCCTCGCTCAACTGCCCGGCATGTATCAGCGAGAGGTTCACTCGTACGAAACGATGGCGGAAACCTGTCGGTTCGAAGGAGGGCATAGCGCTCAGATCCTCGTCCTTACAAGTCTTTATCTCTGAGAAAAAGTAGTTATGCGCCATGGCAGTATCTTTCAGCAAGTGCTCGGCGCCGAAGAAGTCCTGAAAACAAGTCTTATAGACGTCTTGCAGCGTCGCTTGGGGATAGTGCTCCGCTATCTCCGTACACATTGTTCGTATTGCATTCTCTTCGCTGTCAGGCGCCGTTGAACAGGCCATGAGCAGAGAGGTAAGTACAACAAAAGCCACTCGGAAGTGGCTTTTGCTATTCACAAAGGCGGTACGCATAGGATTAGTAGCTTGTACGCTGGGTAGCGGCATAACTAATCTTCAGCGCGTACGCACGACGGAGTTCCTGTTTGATGTCCGCAATGACACCCATCTTGGTCTCCTTGTCGGCCTTGATAGAGACGGTCATCATACCTTGGTCAGACTCTTTCATAGACGAACGCTCATTAATGATATATTCGCCTATCTCCTTTACCTCAGCGAACTGGTCGTTGAGTTGGATACGAGTCTCTGCACCATACTGCTTACGAAACTCAGCAGTCGGGGTACCAACGTAGATGTATCGCACAAGGGATTTATTCTCCAGTTTGGTGAGCTCCGTCGCCTGCGGGTTCTTGAACTGCACCTTATAGCTGACCTCTTTCATAGACGTAACAGACATGAAGAAGAAGAGCAGCATGAAGATAATATCAGGGAGAGACGACGTGTTCAACGCCGGCATCTCGCGTTTCTCATTTCTACGAATCTTAGCCATATCAATTACCGTAATTTTTAGGTTCAGCCTCGGAAATCTTCTGAGGATAGATCTTTTGGATCTGTTTCTGTTGATCCTCTTCGAGTTCGTTATAACTCTTGTGGAAATACTTCTGCGCGCATTCTTCACGCAGTTCGTTATACGCCGCTACGAGTTCGTTCTGAACATCGAGGTACGCCTGATACTGGGTATCCACATCGTTTTGAACGGAGATGACGTGATCCTTGGTATATTTGATGATACCGAAAGGAGCGCCAAAATCTTCCTCTACGAGTTTCGGATAGTAGTCGGCGTTATTCTCGTTTTTGATGAACTCTTTGGCTCTCTCACGAAGTTGCTTCACATCCATCAACTGGCCTTGCACCATGAGCTGGTTAGCGGAGTTGATCTTCACAACCAACAGGTTACGCTTGTTGATATCCTTGTCCTCCACTTTCTGATCAGGAGGAATAGGAGCAGGCAGACGGCGAGCCAGTCCCTGGTTCACATCCATAGAGGTGGTCACCAGGAAGAAAATCAGCAACAGGAACGAGATGTCGGCCATAGAGCTGGCGTTGATCTGTGGGACTTTCTTTGCCATGATAAATGTGATTTACTTCGATAGACTTTTAGTATAGCAATATCCCCAGATCATTGTACCGATAGTAGCAATGATGAGGAAATAGCAAGCATAGATTACAGCGTCAGCCATCTGAGCCCAGAAGCCTTCGTTATCCGTACCCTCATAGCCGATGATGTTAATCTTCTCCGGGCTACCGAGGAACCAGCATACGCATGCCAAAACGATGAATCCGCAAACTACGCCGAGAGTCATATATGCCTTACGGCGGTTGTTCTTCCAGTTATTGGCAAAATCTACGCAAACCACAGCTAAAGTTATCAGAACTACGAGTCCGAAGAGGATGTAGTTCCAAATGAGGAAAGCATCGATGAATCGCGGGATGTCCAGGAAATCACCGGCTACCTCGAGACTACCGTTGGAGCCTCCGAGGAAGAACAACGCGATAAACACGATGCCCAGCGCCAGCAGCGACCACAAGGTAATCTTAGGAATCATTTTATAGTTTTTCATATTGCTCAAAATTTAATTAATCGTTAGTGTTCAATCAGCCAAGCTTGGCTGATATAATTGTTTCTTTGCCACGAGGGCACGATTATTTCTTTTGAGCTTTGTCGTACTCTACTACGATATCGAGCAGGCTGATGGAGCTATCCTCCATTTCGTTAACCAGACCCTCTACGAGCGAAAGGATATAGTTGTAGAACAACTGAAGCACAACAGCAATGATCAAACCGAGGAGGGTAGTCAACAGAGCGACCTTGATACCACCAGCCACAACGGTAGCGGAGATATCACCTACCTGCTGAATCTTATCGAATGCCTCGATCATACCGATGATGGTACCCAAGAATCCGAGAGACGGAGCGATAGCGATGAAGAGGGTGATCCAAGAGAGGTTCTTCTCCAAGAGACCGAGTTGAACGCCACCATAGGAAGCAACAGTCTTCTCAACTACATCGATGCCCTCGTCGTAGCGGCTGAGACCCTGATAGAAGATCGACGCCACCGGACCACGCGTATTGCGGCAAACCTCCAGAGCTTTCTCAATACCGCCCTGCTTGAGAGCAGCTTCTACGTCAGCGAGGAGTTTCTTGGTGTTGGTCTTGCTCAGGGAGAGATAGATGATACGCTCAATACAGAGAGCCAAACCGAATACGAGAGTAACGAGGGTCAGTGCCATGAAGCCTGCACCACCTTCGATGAACTTCGTCTTAAGGGTTTTGTGGAGAGCCACGAGACCGCCAGCCTCCTCAGCCGGAGCCTCAGCTACTTCTTCTACTGCCTCAGGAGCAGCTACTTCATCTACGTTTTCAACAGCTGCTTCCTCAGCAGGAGCTGCTGCCTCTTGTGCCATTACTGCTGCGCTACCGAAAGTAAGCATAGCCAGCACGGTAAGGGTTGCAAATACTTTTTTCATGAGATAAATTGTTAATTGATTATTTGTGTTTATTGTATTTCGGTTAATTGTTGCGAGCCCTTCCCCGGCTCGACGCTCTCCACGGGGATTGCTTTGTAATCCCCACAAGCTGCCGCTGGCACCTTGTTCAAAGCTTTTGCCTCTATCCGTGTCCGTAAGCAAGCTTACTTCCCCGGCTCGACGCAAAATCTTTGCGGAGAGACGGGGATTCGAACCCCGGAAACCCTTTTGGAGTTTACACGCTTTCCAGGCGTGCCTCTTCAACCACTCGAGCATCTCTCCTTCGCTTATTTTCCAAAGCGGGTACAAAATTACTGCTTTTTTACGACATACGCAAGCATTTGTGCATTTTTTTTGATTTTTTTTGTTATTTTAGCCCAAAAAGTGACTTTGCGTTAACTGTTGTCGCTTCAATGATTGTTTCTTGGGAACATTTATAGACTTGCGCAAGGCGTTCGACGACATAGGTCATCAACCGACTTTCGTTTCGCTGTCCGCGGAAAGGTGTGGGTGCCAGATACGGGCCATCGGTCTCCAAAACCAAACGTTCCAAAGGAACGGGTGCAAAACGTTCGTCACCTGCGAGTGTGTCGGCGAGTTTGCAATTCTTGAAGGTGATGACACCTCCAATCCCCAAATAGAACCCCATGTCCAGAATCTGCTGAGCCGTCTCGCGGCTACCGTTGAAACAATGGATGACACCGGTTAATTTACCATTCGGACTTGTACCATGCGCCATTTGCGCTTCGCGGAGGATGCGGAGGGTGTCTTCGGTCGCTTCGCGGTTATGGATCATCACCGGCAGGTTCAGCTCTTGCGCCAAGGCCAGTTGGAGACGGAGGAGTTCCTGCTGCTCAGCTTTGAAGGTCGTATCCCAGTAGTAGTCGAGCCCAATCTCACCGATGGCTACCAGTTTGTCTCGATGCTCGCGAATGGCGGCTTCGATAAGAGTCCATTGAGCTTTCCAATCCTCTTTGACTTCTTGCGGATGAAACCCTAAAGCCGGGTAGCACAGTCCTGTAAAGGTAGTACTAAGGTCTAGGATTGGGCCGACGGAGGACGCATTTACCCCTGGAATAAGCATTGCTTCTACTCCACTCTCGCGTTGGCGGAGAATCATCTCTTCGCGGTCGGGCGCATATGCCTCTTCATCAATATGGATGTGGGTATCGATCATGCCATTTACTATTTGGTCATTTTTCACAAATTCACACATTCGCTTTTCTTGTAAGGATGGAACTGTCGCCGTAAGAGAGGAAGCGGAAGTCGTGGGAAAGGGCGTAGTCGTATATCGTACGCCAGTCGCCGCCGACGAATGCGCTGACAAGCAGAAGGAGGGTCGATTGCGGCTGGTGGAAATTAGTGATCAGCTGGTCCACGACGTGGAAGGTGTAGCCGGGTTTGATCATAATCTGGGTCTCGGCATGGAGCGTTTGCTGATGCGTTGCGTCGAGGTAGTCGAGGATGGACTGCAAGGCCTCTGCAGTTGAGAGCCGAGAGCTAAGAGCTGAGTGCTGAGAGTCGTTCTCGTATGGCTCAAACTGGTCCACGTGGATGGAATCGATATTTCGATATTCCGACATTTCGGCATTACGAAGTTGGCAGCCGATAAAATAGAGGCTCTCGAGGGTGCGCATGGAGGTTGTTCCGACCGCAACGATAGAACCGAGTTTGGCGAGGATATGTGCAATCGTCTCTCGCGGGACGGCGATAATCTCTGTATGCATGGTATGTTCGTTGGCGTCAGCGGTCTTCACCGGCAGGAAAGTTCCCGCGCCGACGTGAAGGGTCAGTTCGTCGGTCTCGATGCCCCGGCGATGAAGGTCTGCAAGAACGGATTCGGTAAAATGCAGGCCGGCTGTGGGAGCAGCGACCGAACCTTTGATACGCGAATAAACGGTCTGGTAGGTCTTGAGGTCGGAAGCTTCTGTCTTGCGGTTCAAGTACGGCGGGATCGGCAGTTCGCCTGCTGCATCGAGAATCTCCGCGAAGGAGATGTCGTCTCCGTCCCACTCGAAACGCACGGCAAACGTATTCCCTAACTGCTCCTCTTTATAAGCTCGGAGTGCAATTTTTAATTTTTCATTTTTAATTTTTAATTCAAGGGCATCGCCCGTGTGCCATTTCTTAGCGTTGCCCACCATACACTTCCAGGTACAGCCGGTAGTGGAAGAGAGCGAGAGCTGGTAGTCATGGGGCGTGAGCGGCTCCAGACAGAAAATTTCGATGCGAGCGCCGGTGGTCTTATAGAACTCCAGACGCGCCTGTATCACGCGCGTATTATTATATATAAGGAGTGCGGAGGGATTGATGTATTCCCCCACGTTGTAAAAATGATCTTCGCTGACTGCGCCATCGCGGTAGATGAGCAGTTTGCTGTGGTCTCGCTCGGGCAGCGGATACTTGGCGATGCGCTCGTCCGGCAGCGGGTAGTTAAAATCCGCTATGAATAATGGATTCATTACGTTTTCCTGCAAAAAGGTCGTATTTATTAAACTGACAATCGAGTTCGCCGTTGAGGAGATGGTATTTCTTGGAGGGTTTGAGACCGATGCACTTCATCGCCACGGCGTTGGAAGATATGATCCACGCGGTAGCCCCTGCAAACTGGTGCTTGAGGGTTGAACCGATAGCCGAATAAAGATCCTCCATCTCTTTGTTGGAATGTAGCCGCTCGCCGTAAGGGGGATTGAGCATCACCAAGGCATTTACCATTTTGTCATTTACCAATTGCCCATTTATTGCGTCATTGGACCATTTGATTTCCTCCATGCGGATCTGTTTGAGTTCGATATCTTTCTGGACGCCGGCGGCTTTGATGTTTTTGGTCGCCTGCTGGATGGCATAGAAGGAGGCATCGGAGCCGTAGATCTTATGGGTAAAGTCCCGCTCGTGACTGTCGTCATTGTAGATGTCGCTCCAGAGGTCGGCATCGAAATCGGGCCATTTCTCAAAGGCGTACGCGGAACGAAAGACACCCGGGGCAATGTTGCGGGCGATGAGGGCTGCTTCGATAAGGAAGGTTCCCGAGCCGCACATAGGGTCATAGAGGTCTGATTGACCGTTCCATCCCGCCATGAGTAACATACCTGCTGCCAGCACTTCGGAGATGGGGGCTTCGGTCGTTGCGACGCGGTAGCCACGTTTGTGCAGACTCTCTCCGGAACTGTCCAGAGAGACCGTCACTTGCTCGTTGCCGATATGGATATTGATGAGCAGGTCGGGTTCGCGGGTACTCACCGAGGGGCGTTGGTTCTCTTTCTCCAGCCAGTAGTCGGCGATGGCGTCCTTGACGCGGTACGTGACGAAACGGCTGTTCCGGAAGGTCTCGCTATAGACGGTTGCATCGATGGCAAAAGTAGTGGAGGATTGCATGTACGCGCTCCAATTGATTTTCTTGAGCTGGTTATAGAGCGCGTCGGTATCTTTGGCTTTGAAAGAAGCGATGGGCACGAGGATACGCAAGGCGGTACGCAGACAGAGGTTCGCGCGGTAGAGAAGCGCTTTGTCACCACGGAAAGAAACAGCGCGGCGCTCGAGTTGCACCTCGTTGGCTCCAAGAGCTATCAACTCCTGCGCCAAAACCTCTTCGAGACCTTTAAAAGTCTTCGCTAACATAGAAAAAGTAGCCTGCTGTTTCATTTTTTCTCAAAAATATTTGTATAATTCAAATTTTTGTAGTACCTTTGCACCCGCTTTTGAGGAAAGATGGCAGAGTGGTCTATTGCGTCGGTCTTGAAAACCGAAGTACTGAAAGGTACCGGGGGTTCGAATCCCTCTCTTTCCGCGGTAAAATTAGTAGGAGCATCTTTTAGTAGGTGCTCCTACTAATTTTATGAGAAGGCAGGGCCTTCTCACCCCATCGGTCGGGGGGAAGAGTGATTATTTCTTTAGTTGGAAGGGGAAGGAGCCGATGAGATTTCCTTCGCAGAAGAAATCGATGGTATAGAATCCCTTCTCCACTTTGGTATTTTCGTCGAACGGGCAGTAACACGTGCCGGTGAACGGTTCGCCGGTGAACTCAATCTGCTGGGTCATCGAGAAGGGTATTTCTCCGCTCTCGAAGGCAAAGAGTTTCGTTTCGGACTCGCCGATGAGGTCACCGTCAGGTGTAATCACACGTACATAGAGGTCTTTGAGGCCAGGTGTACAGGTGATGTTTTTTGCAATCGTGTAGTCGAATTGCAGCTTGCGTACATGGCTGGCGATGCGGGTCTTGCGGTCGTTCTTGTTGAGCATCGTGACGGAGCAAGAGGTGATCTCCAACATGGAAGCACGCGTAACGGTCTCGGTGAGTTGGGTGTTCGCCTGGGTCAGTTGTTCGTTATGCTGGCGGACCTGTTGGTTCTCTTGGCGAACTTGGATATTCTCCTGTGTGAGGCGCGCGTTGGTGGCATTGAGCGAATCAATCTGGCGAACATAATCACGCATGACAGCACGCACGGTCGCCAGTTCTTTCTTGAGTTCCGCAATCTTACGGGCGTTGGAAGCCTTGGTCGTACGCAGTTCCTCAAGGAGGTCCTGTACGCGTTGTTGCTCACGGCTCAAGAGATCCTGCAGGCTATCGTTGCGGATGTCCATCTGCTGATAGCCGTCGAACTGAAGGGCGAGATCTTCATACTCCTCCTGCAGTTCTTCTTTCTCGATGGTCATCTGCTCAACCATTTCGTTGAGTTCCTGTCGCTGGGAGAGGTTCCAGATGACGAGGCCAATGATGGCAGCCACTAAAAGGGCTAAAACAATAATATGCGATTTTTTCATTATAGGAATGGGATTACTTTTTCTAATTGGTTAGACCGGCTACCCTTGAGAAGGATGGTGTATCCGCCGAGGGGTTCGGTCCGGAGGTATGCGCAGAGGTCATCTACGTTGTTGAAGATGGGATACGGGGCCGTGGTCGCTTTGTATTCCTCCCCGACGAGCAGCACGCGATCGGCTTTGCGTTCAAGAAGCATATTGACGATATTCTGGTGCTCCAGATGGCTGTAGTCACCGAGTTCGCGCATGGCGCCGAGGATATAGGCCTTCGGCATTTGTGATTTATGATTTATGATTTGTGATTTGTCAAAAGCATTTATCGCTGCGGTCATGGATGTCGGGTTGGCATTATAGGCATCCACCACTACCGTGTTACGCCCGGTCTGCATGAGTTGGGAGCGGTTGTTAGAGGGGATGTACGCGCGGATAGCGGCTAAGGCAGCTTCTTCGCTCACGCCGAAATAGCGTCCGACACAAATCGCCGCCGAGACGTTCTCTGCGTTATAGCCCCCGACCAGATGGGTGTCTGAAGGCATTGTACCTGTGTGGTACTCCACGGTTTTCAAGTCTCCTGCCATCTGCGCCAAGTATGGGTTATCGATGTTTCGGAAACAGAAACCATTATGCACGCGGAGGAAATCATAGAGTTCGGCTTTGGTGCGCATGACACCTTCGAAAGAGCCGAAGCCCTGCAGATGGGCTTTGCCGACGTTGGTGATGAGACCGTAGTTCGGTTCGGCTATCTCCACGAGTTCTTTGATATCGCCGGGATGTGAGGCACCCATCTCCACAATCGCCATCTCGTGCGCGCGCGTTATAGATAATAAGGTGAGGGGCACGCCGATCTGGTTGTTGAGATTGCCTTGGGTGTAATAGAGGTTGTACTTCGTAGAAAGGACAGCGGCGCAGAGCTCTTTGGTCGTCGTCTTGCCGTTCGTGCCGGTGATGCCGAGTATCGGCAGACCGAGTTCACGCCGCCAAGCGCGAGCGAGGTCTTGAAGATCTCTCAAGGCATTCTCTCCGGAGATAATATACTCCGCTCCGTCTTTTTGGGCTTGCTCCACGAAGTCGTTTCCGTCAAAATGTTCTCCCTTTAGCGCAACAAAGATAGAGCCGGAAGTGACCTTCCGGCTATCTGTCGTTACGTGCAGGGATTCCTTATTTTTTATTAGGAAGTTCCAGTCCATAGTTTTTGCGTTTATCCTCCACTTTGAGGGCGAGGGACAGTAAGAATGCAAGTACGCCGAACGAAGCGAAGACAATCATAGGAACGAGGTATCCGTCTGTAGCCACACGCAGCTTGCCGATAAGCAGCGGCACGAGGCAGAGACCTATATTCTGAACCCAGAAAATCAGGCAATACGCAGAGCCGAGCACTTTCTCATCGATGATCTTCGGCACTGACGGCCACATCGATGCAGGCACGAGCGAGAAGCTGACGCCGAGTACCAAAATAGTGACAAGCGCGAGCGTTTTCGACGGATAGAGCGGTAAGACGAAGGCGAAGACGCTATGGCAAGCGATCATGATCACTGCGCCTAAAAGCATCATCGACGCGCCTTTGCCTTTGTAGTCTATAAAGGCTCCGAGGAACGGCGTGAGAATCATTGCAAGTATCGGGAACCACTTGAAGAGTCCGGCAGCCTCGGCGTTGGAGATAGCGAGTGTCTCTTCCAGGAAGTTCGTTGCGAAACGCTGGAAGGGGAAGATGGCGGAGTAGTAGAGCACGCAGAGGAGTGCGATGATCCAGAACATCTTCGAGGTCAGAATCTGCTTGAGGTCGGAAACGTGGAACTCGTCCTCCGGATCTTTCTCCAGAGTAGCCTCTCCGATAGCCACAAGTTGGGAATCGAAGGACTTATCCATGATCGTGAAGACAAAGAAATTGAGCAGACCGATGACGAGCAGCGCTGACGCAAAGAGCAGCGGGGCGGTCACCGAGTTCACGCCATCGACCGCAAACTGCTGGCTGATCATCGGGGAGAGCCACATCGCTCCGAAGACTCCGAGACGTGCTATAGCCATCTCCAAGCCCATAGCGAGCGCCATTTCCTTGCCTTTGAACCATTTCGCGAGGATCTTACTAACCGTCGTTCCTGCCATCTCACAGCCGCAGCCGAAGATCATAAAGCCGAACATCGCCAGTTTCGCAGAACCGGGCATAGAAGGCCACCAGGCGTTAAGCCATTCTACGGTATTGGCGTCCGCCCAGGAGATACCCCAGAACTTGATGGCTGCGCCGATCACCATGAGTGAAGCGGAGAGCAAGCCGGTGAAACGGACTCCCATCTTATCGAGGATGATACCTGCGATGATGAGGAAACCGAAGACGTTCAGCAGGTACTCACCTGCGGCATAAGTTCCAAACACGCCCTGATCCCATCCCAGCGTGTCGTTGAGGAGGGATGCCAGAGGCGAGAGAATGTCCACAAACATATATGCGAAGAACATCATCGAAGCCACGAGGACCAGGACTGTCCAACGTGCCACAGCGCTATCGCGAAGGGTCTTTTGGAGTTTTTCTACCATAGTTGTAGGAATATGAATTTTTCTTTTTCAGCCACTCTGCCTTTTTCTTTTCGTACTCGGCATAATGGCTTTCCAAATAACCGTCCGCCATGATTATTTAATACCGAGTTCTTTCTTGACAGCCGGCATGACGTCGTTGGCGTCCGTGCCGATATGAACCATAGCCGCGGAGTCGAAGATATAGGTGTAACCTTCGCGCTCGCCGACCGCCTTGATAGCCTTTGCCATCTTCTCGTGAACAGGCGCGATGAGTTCCTGCTGCTTCTTCTGAATATCCTGCTCAGCGGTCTGATAGAAGAGCTGGATGCGTTGTTGCATCTCCTGAAGCTCCTGCTGGCGGATCTGCTTGATAGCATCTGCCATAGTAGCCTCCTGGGCCTGATAGTCCTGCACTTTCTTTTGTATCTCTTCGTTCATCGAAGCGAGTTGAGTCTCATACTGGTTCTGGATTGTATCCATTTTCAACTTGACTTGAGCCATTTCGGGCATTTGCGCGAAGAGTTCCTGAGTGTTGATGTGACCAAATTTCTGTGCGCTGGCAAGCATCGGCAGAGCCAGCATCAATGCGATAATAATTTTTTTCATTTTTATACTGTTTTTTAGTTTATTCGGGGTTTTGTCCGGGTCATACAGGGGCTCAACCGGGGCTTAATATTAGCCTTGACCGTCGGTTGACCGTCGTTCGACCGTCGTTCGACCGTCGGGATTTGACTTACTTTGAGCCTTGATTTCGTTTACTTTGCTCCCAATTTATGGAGTACCTGATCGGAGATGTCGAGTTTGGAGGACATGTAGATCAGGGATGGGTCTGCGGAGCGATCCTTGACGATGTCGATTCGTTTCTCGTTGGCGAGGTCCTGTATGGCTGTGTATATCTCATCCTGGATGGGTTTGATGAGCGCTTCGCGCTTTTTGTAGAGTTCACCCTCCTGTCCGAAATACTTGCGTTTGAGTTCCAGGACTTCCTGCTCTTTTTTCACGATCTCCTGCTCGCGTTGGGTCCGCATGGTCTCCGAGAGGAAGATCTGCTCCGTCTGGTAGTTGGTAGCCATGACGCGTGCGTCCTGCTGCGCCGCATCGATCTCCTTCTGCCACCGCTTGGAGAGCATCGACAGCTGTTCATTCGCCTGCTCATATTGGGGCAGGTTTTTGAGGATATACGCCATGTCGATATAGGCTATCGACTGGTCTTTAGCAAAAGTTGTGCCACAACACAGCAGAGCTGCTATTATAATTGATAATTGATAATTGATAATTGATAATTTTTTCATTGTTGTTATTGTTTTCGATATTCCGGGATATCGAGGTTTATAATTCTTGTCCGAGGACGAAGTGGAACTGGCTGCCGCCGTACTGTCTGGAGCCGTTGATCTCGTCGAATCCCCATCCCCAGTCAATACCGAGGAGACCGAACATCGGCAGGAAGATACGCACACCCAGACCTGCTGAACGCTTGAGGTTGAAGGGGTTGTAGTCGCGGATGTCCGAGAAACAGTTACCCGCCTCGAGGAAGACGTGCGCCCAGATGGTAGCACTCTGCTCGAGGGAGATAGGATAGCGGAGCTCCATGGTGAATTTGTTATAGAGGTAACCCATGTTACGTCCGGTAGCCACGTCGTACGGGGTGAGCGAACCGGATGAGTAACCACGCATAGCGACATACTCGGTAGCGTAGCTGGTGTAACTCGACATACCGTCACCACCCATATAGAAGGACTCGAACGGCGATTTGGCGTTTTCGTTATAATGGCCCAGATAACCGAACTCCGCACGGGTCATGAGGACGAGTTTGCTGTCACGTGTGAGCGGTGTGAAGACCTTTCCGGAGAACTTCCACTTGTGGTACTCGATGAGGTGATATTTCTCGGAAGTGGAGAGTTGGGAGTAGTCTTTCTTGTTGAAGAGCGACCACGGCGGCGTGAGTTTGACACCGATGGTGAACTGCGAACCGCGGCGTGTGTAGATCGGGTTGTCGATGGACGAACGGGAGATCTGCAGGTTGAGGGCGAGGTTATGAGAGGTACCATCGGAGATCAGCAAGTACGGCCAGTCCTTCATCATGTACAACTGATAACTCAGCTCGCCGTAGAAGGTGAAATAGTCGTCAGGCCAGCGGAGACGCTTACCGTAACCGACCGAGACACCGAGCGTCCGGAGGTATTTATCCTTATCCGCCTCAGACTCCGCGAGCTGCTGGTAGTAGTTGCTGTTTCCGGAGTAGTAATAGTAGTTGGAATAGGTGTTATAGAGGTTCTGGTAGGCGCGTTGGTAGCGGCTGGAGTAACCCGTCTGGTTAGCGAAATAGATACTTGCGCTCAAGCTGTTCGGGCGCTTGCCGCCGAGCCACGGCTCCAAGAAAGAGAGGGAGGCGGAGGTATAATAGATACCGTTCGTGCGCGCGTTAATAGAGAAGGTCTGACCCTCGCCCTGCGGCACGATGCGGTAAGATTTCTTATTGAAGAGGTTCTGGATGGCGAAGTTGGTGAACTTGAGTCCCAAGGATCCCACCAGACCTGTAGCGCCCCAACCGAGTGAGAACTCAATCTGGTCGGAGGACTTGGTCTCCAGCTGATAGGTGATGTCCACCGTTCCCTCCTCGGGGTTCGGCTGGATGTCCGGCACGAGTTTCTCCTGATCGAAATGGCCCATCTGCGCCAACTCACGAAGCGAACGCATGATATCCGATTGCGAGTAGAGCTGACCGGGTTTGGTGTATAACTCCCGGCGAACGACGTGTTCATAGACGCGGGTGTTGCCGACGATGCGTACCTCATTGATCGTCGCCGGTTTGCCCTCGTACATACGCATCTCGAAGTCGATGGAGTCGTTCTCGACATTCACCTCGACGGGCTCGACGTTGAAGAAGAGGTAGCCGCGGTCGGTATAGAGTTTGGATACCGCATCGTCGTCGTTGGTGAGACGGTCGTTGAGGGTCTTGAGGTTATAGACATCGCCGGGTTTGACCCCCAGAGTAGCATCCAGCAGTTCGTACGGATAGACCGTGTTGCCGACCCATTTGACGGAGCGGACGTAGTACTTATCGCCCTCGCTGATGGTCATGTAGATATCCACGCGGTTCGGATCCTCAGGGTTCGGAACCACGCTGTCCGCCACGATATACGCGTCGCGGAAACCATGCTCGTTATACTTCTCGATGACCGCCTGTTTGTCCTTCTCATACTCCTCGCGAACGAATTTCTTGGTCCGGAAGAGGTTGACGATATCGTTATCGTTGGTCTTCTTCATCGCCATGTTGATCTGGCGATGGGTGAGGTGCTCGTTGCCGGTGATGTATATCTTGCCGACCTTGGTCTTGACTTTCTTATCCACACCGATGAGGACCTTGACGTAGCCCGGATGGTCGGTGTCGTTCTGCTGGATGACGTGCACTTCGGCATTGTGGAAGCCTTTCTCCGCGAGGTATTTTTTGATGACCGTCTTAGCGTGGTCCTCGAGGTTCGGCGTCATCTGCGAGCCCTGGCGGATACCGGCTTTGACTTCGACATCCTCGCGCTCACTCTTCTTGAGTCCTTCGTAGCGCACCTCGCTGATACGCGGGCGTTGGACGAGCTCGATGACGAGCCATATTTTTGAGCCTTCGATCTTCTTTGCCTTGATCTTGACGGAGGAGAAGAGGCCTTGTTTCCAGAAGCGTCTGATGGCCTTGGTGATCTGGTCTCCCGGCACTTCGATCTTGTCACCGACCGCCAGACCGGAGAAACCGATGAGGACAAAGTCCTCGTAACTATCGGCGCCCTCCACCTCGATGCCGGCGATCTCGTATGTCTTACGCGTCATGCCGTATTCGATTTCGGGCACATCGGAGACAGGCACAGAGTCGTTCTGCGCCCACACACCCAGGCTGAATACCAGCAATAAAAGTATATTAATGAATCTGTTCACTCGTTTTACCAAATCTTCTTTCACGTTTCTGATAGTCCACGATCGCCTTATAGAACTCCTCGTCGGTAAACTCCGGCCAGAGGCAATCGGTGAAATAGAGCTCGCTATAAGCCAGCTGCCACAACAGGAAATTGCTGATGCGATACTCGCCGCTGGTCCGGATCAGGAGGTCGGGATCCGGCATCTCACGGGTCGTCATGAGGGCGGACACCATCTGCTCGGAGACATCCTCGGGGCGCAGTTGACCGGCCTGAGTCAGACGAACGGCTTCGCGCACCGCCTCGGTGATCTCCCACCGCGCAGAATAACTGAGCGCGATGACCATCGTCAGACCGGTGTTTTTGCCGGTCTCTTCTATACAGCCGAGGAATTTCTGCTTCGTTCCCTCCGGGAGGCGGTTGATGTCGCCGATAGTCTGGAGGCGGACGTTGTTGTTCATCAGCGTCGGCGTCTCCTTGGCGATCGTGTCCACGAGAAGGGTCATGAGGGCGTCCACCTCCTCTTTGGGGCGGTTCCAGTTCTCGGTGGAGAAGGTATAGAGGGTGAGATACTCGATACCTAATTTCGTCGCTGCGACCGTGATGTTATGGACGGTCTCGACGCCCTTTTTATGTCCAAACATACGCGCCAGGCCTTGTTTCTTCGCCCATCGGCCGTTGCCGTCCATGATAATCGCCACGTGGCGTGGCAGACGCGATGTGTCTATTTGTTCTTTATAGCTCATTGTATCAGAAATTACAGATTCTGCATCCTTTTTTCGCCCTTGCAAACTCAAAAACTATGCCAAGTGTAACCATTCCAGTCAAGTCGCAGTTCATAATGTTGCTGCCGTTCAGGTCATGGCGGTTATTGAGATCCTCCCTATTCTCCAGGTTATCAGCGAAATAGAGGTTATGTTGCCAAGCGATATTCAAGCCCGCCTGCTCGTGGAATTTCCACTTGAAGCCGATACCGAAAGGCAGGTACGCCGCCGCTTTGTTATACTTGGCGTTCGTGTATCCCTCAGCTCCGTAGAGGCCGACTCCGATGCCCAGGAAGATATACGGGGTATAGGGTTTGATACGCTTGTCGTACTTGTTGAATTCGCCGAAACGGAAGAAGTTAAACTCCGCCATGACATCGGCGTTGATGAGTTGGTTCTGCCATTTGGTGTCCAACTTCACGGGCATTTTTCCGGTCTCGAAATAATACTCGTTACCGGTGATGCGCTGGGACGACAGTTTCGCCTGAATGGCCCAGCGTTTGGTAAACTTATAGCGGAACTGCAAGCCAAACGCCTCGCGGGGGTTCATGAAGATATGCGGCGTGGCCTCTCCTGTATAATAGCCGCAGCCTCCCTGCAAGCCGAACTCGCAGAGGTATGGTTGCCCCTGCGCACGAGCGCTCATACTCGCACACGCGAGTAATAAAAATAGGCATATTATGCGGCTGTTTTTAGACATCATTACAAAATAAGCGTGCAAAGATACACATTTTTTCTCACATACGCAAGAAAAAAAGACATTTTTGCACGATTTATGCCTTAATCAGCAGCCGAAAAGCATCTGTAACTTTCCTTACAGGAACCACTTCGATGGAAAAACGTGAAAAATCGCCCTTTTGGTCGGCGGGAATGATAATCCGTTTGAAGCCGAGTTTTTGCGCCTCGGCGATGCGTTGTTCGATGCGGTTGACGGAGCGGATCTCTCCGGCTAATCCCACTTCGCCGCAGAGACAGGTAGCGGCATCGAGGGCGATGTCCATATTGCTGCTCAAGACGGCAGCCAGAACCGCAAGGTCGATAGCGGTATCATCGACGCGGAGACCTCCGGCGATATTGAGGAAGACATCTTTCTGTAGCAGTTTGAATCCCACGCGCTTCTCGAGAACCGCCAGAAGCATGTTCAGACGCCTTCCGTCAAAGCCCGTGGAGGAACGCTGGGGTGTGCCGTACGCGGCAGAGGAGACGAGGGCTTGCACCTCAATCATGAACGGCCTCACACCTTCTACTGCCGCCGCAATCGCAATGCCGGAGAGGCCTTCACGCGCGGTAGAAAGGAGCAGTTCAGAGGGGTTGGTCACTTCGCGCAGACCGTCCTGCCGCATCTCATAGATACCGAGTTCGGAAGTAGAACCGAAACGGTTCTTCTGCGCCCGGAGGATGCGGTACATATACTGGCGATCGCCCTCGAATTGCAGGACGGTATCAACGATGTGCTCGAGCACTTTGGGTCCCGCGAGCGAGCCCTCTTTGTTGATGTGACCGATGATGATAAAGGGTATATTACGCGTCTTGGCGAACTCCATGATCCGCGCGGCGCACTCTTTGACTTGCGTGAGGCTACCGATAGTCGCTTCGACGGCTTCGGTTCCGATGGTCTGGATGGAGTCGATGACCACGACGTCGGGTTCGAGTTCCTTGACTTGCTCCAAGATGCGCTCCAGCGAGGTCTCCGAAGAGATATAGAGGTTCTCGGCATTCCCCGCAAGGCGTTCGGCGCGCAGTTTGAGTTGGCGGACGGACTCTTCGCCCGAAGCGTAGAAAGTCTTCCGCTCGCCTTGCTGCATGAGCACCTGAAGCGCAAGGGTCGATTTGCCGATACCGGGTTCGCCGCCCAAGAGAACAAGGCTTCCCGGCACAAGACCACCTCCCAAGACGCGGTTCAGTTCGCCGTTATGCAGGTCGATACGCATCTCGTCGGTGGCGACAATGTCTTGGAGACGTTTAGGCGTGGCTTTCTTGTCGATATTTCGATATCTCGAGATACCGATATTTCGATCCTTTTCCACCACTTCCTCCTCATATGTCCCCCACTCTCCGCAGACCGGACAGCGGCCAAGCATCTGCGGGGCTTTCGCACCGCAGGACGAGCAGACATATTGGATGGAGGGCTTTGCCATTTTTTCGTATCGTGCATCAATGCACGATTAGAGCGGTATCACATCATTTTCCTCGGCGAGGAGGGTGTTCTCGAAGATCGGTTTGGCTTCGTCCAGGAAGAGCGAGTGGTCTTCAATCCGCGCGGAATAATGACCCAAAACCAGTTTGCCGACCTTCGCCAGCGAAGCAATCTTCGCCGCGTCCGCTGCCGTCGAGTGCATCACCTCTTTGCTCCGTGCAGCCAGCGTCTGCAGGAACGTGGACTCGTGATAAAGCGTTCCCACGCCTTCGATAATCGGGACGATCTTCTCGCTGTACATCGTGTCGGAGCAGTACGCGTAGCGTTTCTTCGTCTCATAACTGAACGTGCCATCCTCATGCTTGACGCGGTGGGTCTCTTTGAAGAGAAAACCGCAGGTCGGTACCCCGTGCTTGAGCGGGATGGTCTCCACAGAAACGGTGCGATCCTCGAAGATCACCTCGTGTTTGCGGGGGTTGATGGGATGGAAGATGATGTCGTAGAGACGGTCGTTCGCGTGATAGTTGAGTAGCGGCGTGAGCAGTTTCTCCAGGTCCGGATGGGCGTAGATATGCATCGGCTGCGTGCGTTTGAGCATGCCGAGCGTCGTCAGAAGCCCGATGAGACCGAAACAATGGTCTCCGTGGAGATGGGAGATGAAGATATTATACAGCCGCCCGGTGTGAACTCCGAGCCGCTGCATGGTCAGCAGCACTCCTTCGCCGCAATCGACGAGGAAGGACTTGTCGCACAACTCGACCAACTGCCCCGAAGGGGAAGTGGTCTTCGTCGGCTTCGCGCTGCCGCAACCTAATATCGTTACTTTCGCTTCGCTCATGATTATTAATTAGGTTTCCTAGTTATCCTAGGGCTCCTAGTCTCTCTAGTATTCTATTCCCCAAAGCGGTCTTTTTCTCGATATGTTCGAGGACGGCTTTGACAAACGAGTTGGACTCAAACGATCCGCGCACCTCTTCAAAGTCCGCTTCCGCTTGTTGGCGGTCGCCATCGACGCCGAAGCCCGTCTGGCTGTTGAGGTCAAACTCTTTGCGGGCGTCGTCATAGACCATCCGGTCGAGTTTGACTACCGCGTCGCGCCAGGCCTCAATGGTCTCGCGGATCTGCGGAAGGGTCACTTCGCTGACCGGACAACCCCACACCTGCTCGAGTTTGTCGAGCGCCCAGGTCCACTCATAAGAGTAGTAGTTCGCGTGCATCTGCTCCATGCATGTCTGGATCGCTTCGAGGCTCATTTGTCCGGCTTCGATGGCGTCCAGCATCTTCGTCACTTCGCCACGCGGAGCGATGAGACCAGCCATATCGACCCAGTCTCCCAAGCCGGCTTGGCTGTCGGGCTGCAAGGCCGCACGTACCTCTTCGAGCGTCTTCCATTCCTTCTTCTCCAGCCGGCTGATGAGGCTGTTTCCGAGGAATTTCTGGATGCCGATGGTATAGAGTTCGCGTCCGTGCTTGAGGGACGAGTTACGGATCTTACAGTTCCTGTAACCATAGACCTCGGTGTTCTCGCCGCTGAGGGCCTCGAGCTCGTTGAGGACCTCGCGTCCGCGCCACATCTTCTGAACCGTATAAGGGCTCAGGAGATTGAAATTGATCTGGTCGAGCTTATGCGGATCCTTGCGGTTGTCACGTTTCGGCCATTTCTGCGCGTCACGGATCGTACCTACGGTACGCAGGTTCGCGCCGGGCACCAAATAACTCTCGGAGTTGTTCTCTATGAGGTACGAGAAGGGCAGATCGGAGGTGTCGGCATGGTGGGTGTGACGTCCCATGACAAGGGAGAAGGCGCCCACTTTGGACGGCCAGAGCAGATAACTGTCGCTGGTCGTTTTCGCGCCGCGCTCGGCGATACCCTGATGGATCGGACCGAGTTTGTACATGTGGTTCGACTGGTTCGAACCCGAACCGGCGTTAAGGAAAGAGAACATGCCGGCAATCAACAAAGTGGATTTATGGTGGGTCACGGTATAAGGCCCTGCGAAAATCGCACAGGCCTCTCCGTGCATGCCCTGGCAGTTACTGAAGAACAGACTCTCGCCCGCGGAGTAGTGCTTGTCGAAGATGCATCCCTGCCCCACGAAGCACTTGTCCACCAGCGTCGAGTCGCCGATCTCCACACCCGAAGCGATGATAAAATCCGTACACTTGACACCACTGCCGAGCCGTACAGGAGCCGCTTCGTTGGAGTTGATCGTTCCGTTCTTGAGGCGGCTCACACCGGTCAGCTCGGCAAAATCGCCTACCTTGACATTCTTGATCGAACCGCAGTTGAGGATGTGTACGTTGTTGCCGATGTAGCCATGATCGGAGGCCTGCGCCTCGGCGTACTCGTCGATGCGGCGCTCCAACTCATGAATCATCGCCGGACGGTGACGGTAGAGCGTCAGGATATACGCCAGGCTGGCGGAGAGTTCATTGAAAATCGGGATCTCCCGTCCGCCGCCTTCGTTCATCACCGGCACGCGCACTCCGTTTCCGAACGTCGTCTTGCGGTCCACAAGGATGGCGTTGACGTTCTCGATACAGGTGTTGTCGCCGATGTGATAGTTGGCGATATAGTTATGGATGTTATAGAGGTGCGCATCGTTGCCCACTTCGCAGTTATGCAAAGTGGCGTTATAGATGCCCGAATGGATCTTCAGCCCACCCGGCAGGGTTATCTCCCGTTTGAAAGCACCCAGACGGTTATGGCCGGAGAAACGGGTGTGATGCACGTACTGCGCGTCGAACGCTTCCGCCACCTCTATCTCCGCCCAGTTCTCCGCCGAGCAACCCTGTGCCTCCAACTGCGCAATCTCTTCGGACGTTAATTTACGAAACATTCTCGTCTTTTGTCTTTGAGTGAAACGGTCTTTTGTCTTTGAGCGAAGCGGTCTATTAATCGTTCAGCAACATCGGCATCAGCAACATGAGAACATCTTCGTTCTCCTCGTTCTCCGCCGGCAGGATCAGACCTGCGCGAGCCGGGTCAGCCAGCTTCAGCAGGACGTCCGCCGAAGCGATAGAGCTGAGCAAGTCGATAAGGAACGGTGCCTTGAAACCGATCGCCATCGGCGTGCCGTTGTAGTCGCATGCGATTGTCTCCTCTGCGCTGGTCGAGAAATCGATGTCCTGAGCAGAGATCTTGATCTGGTTCTCGCTCAGCGCCAGACGAAGTTGTGCGGTACCGTTATTTGCGAAGACCGCCACACGCTTACAAGCGTTGATGAGGGTCTGGCGGTCGATGGTTACGACGTTCTGGTTCGCCTGCGGGATGACGGCGTTATAGTTCGGGAAGCGGCCCTCGATCTGACGGCAAACCACAATCGTGTTGCCGAACTCGAAGCGCGCGTTCTTGGCGCCGAAAGTCACTTTCACATCCTCGTCAGCCTTCGCAAGAAGGTTCTTCAAGAGGTTGGCCGGTTTTTTCGGCAGGATGAAACTTGCAGCCACGCCGGCTTTCACACCCTCGTTCGTGTAACGAACCAGACGGTGCGCGTCGGTAGCTACCATCGTCACTTTGTCCTCGGCGATGTCGAAGAAAATACCGTTCATCACAGGGCGCAACTCATCGTCCGCGGTACAGAAGATCGTCTTCTCAATCGCACTCTGGAGCACGCCGGCAGGCATGTTCACCACCTTTGCGTCACCCTCAGCCTCCGGCATCTCCGGATACTCGTTGCCGTTCACGCCGACAAACGAATAGGTACCGTTCTGGCTGACCATGTTCACCGCAAAATTATTCTCGTCGATGGTGAAGGCCAGCGGTTGCTCGCTGAACTCCTTGAGGGTCTCTAACAACAGTTTAGCCGCCGAAGCCACTTTGCCGCTGCCTTCTACGCCCTCAACCTCAACAGAGGTACGAATGGTGGTCTCGCCGTCGGAAGCCGTCAGGCGCAGCTCGTTGTCCGCCAAATCAAACAGCACGTCATCCAGGATCGGAAGCGCATTTTTACTGTTAATCACGCGGCTCACAGCCTGCAATTGGGAAAAGAGTTTTGAACTCGAAACATTGAATTTCATATACGTATATTTTTAATTATTTTTTACAATTTATTGTAATTTTCACATTTTAGCGTGCAAAGATACAATTTTTTTCTGATATACGCAAGAAAAATTTGGATATTTGCAAAAAAAGTAGTACTTTTGCAGCGAATTATGGCAAAAATCGGTATTTTTGACAGCGGTTATGGCGGTTTGACCATCTTGGAAGCGATCCGCCGGGAGTTACCTCAGTACGACTATCTGTACCTGGGGGACAACGCCCGTGCGCCGTATGGCACGCACTCGTTCGATGTTATTTACCGCTATACCCTCCAAGCCGTCAAATACCTCTTCTCCCAAGATTGCGCGTTGGTCATCTTAGCCTGCAATACCGCAAGCGCAAAAGCCTTGCGAACGATTCAGCAAAAGGACCTGCCTCTTCTTCGGTCTGTCAGTCCGGAGGACGGTCTGGGTCACACCTGGAAGCGGTCTGTATTCTGTCAGTCCGAAGGACGGTCTCTAAATGTCTTGGGCGTCATCCGTCCCACCGTTGAAGCCGTTCCCTCAATCACCAAGACAGGCCACATAGGCATCCTCGCCACCCCTGCTACCGTCTCCTCCGAGAGTTATGTCCTCGAATTAGAGAAATTGTCAATTGTCAATTGTCAATTATCAATTACCCAACAGGCTTGTCCCCTTTGGGTGCCATTAATTGAGAACGGCGAGCACCTCAACCCCGGCGCAGACTACTTTGTCGATCTCTACCTGCGGCAGATTTTAGAGAAGGACCCGCTCATCGACACCCTCATTCTCGGCTGCACGCACTACCCGTTGTTGCTGCCGAAGATCAGTCAATGGATTCGCAACAACGGCAAACGCTTTGCGGCAAGCGATATTCAGGTCATTTCGCAGGGGTACCTGGAAGCAAAGAGCCTGGCGGATTATCTCCTCCGTCATCCGGAGTACGAGTCCCAGCTCTCGCAAGGTGGTAGTTGCCACTACCTGACCACAGAAAATGCGGACCGCTTCTCGCAATCCGCATCGCTCTTCCTCTCCTCCCCCGTCCAGGCGGAGCACATTGATCTGGAGTAATTTAGTTTAGTTTATAAAAGAGTTTTAGGGTTTATGAGTGGTTAAACCCCAGTAGAACGTGTCGGTATAGTATGCTGATGAACCAAATAAGAACTAATGAAGGACTAAATAACAACTAAATAAGAACTAAATAAGAACCAAAGAATTATGTAAAACAGGACGGGAGGAATGGGGAAATGGGAGGGGAAGATGAATCCGACTGGCAGCCGGAATAACACGAAGAATCTATCGCCGGAATATAATTCCGGGGAAATGGACATACAAAAAACCGGCATCCGATGCCGGGAAAAGAAGAAAGAAAAACCGCTTGGCGAGTGAACGCCAAGCGGTGTGGGACGGGATAAAATCCCTGACAAGAAACGAAGTCAATTTCACTTGCTGCTTTTGCGGCGGTTGCAATCGCGGCAGAGCATTTGGCAGTTGGAGGCAATCGTTCGTCCGCCTTCTACCCACGGGGTGATATGGTCTGCTTCCATGACCTCGATATCAAAGGGTTTGCCGCAGATGGCACATTTTCCGCCTTGCCGTTCATAGACCTCTCGGCGCGTGTTCGCATCAAAAGTGCGGATACCCAAATGGTGGATGTCGCCGTCTAAGATATAAGCGAAGATGCCGCTTTTCTTCTGTACATCGCTGTCCGCCATCAGTTTTGCCATTTGTTCACCGATAGCCGTAGCGGTTAAAGTAGTGTCTTTGTGCTTGTTATAGAGCAGCCCCCATTCCACGCCTTTCATTTCTTTTTTGTACTGGCGGCCGAAGAGTTTTTCTATCCAATGAGTGACATCCTGGAAATACTGCCATAACTCATCGGCGTCTGTATCGTGCTTATGTTTTACCATGTATTCCTCAATACTCAAACCTTGCGCGTCGCTGATCCATTTGAGTGCGGTCTCTAAATAATCCTGACGAATAGGCGTACCGCTCATAAAATCACATGCCAACTTGTATGCCACGCAACTTGTCTTGGAGAAACGGCGTTTGGCTTGTGTTACCCACGGCCCGGAATAGATAGCATTACGGATTTCTTGTTCGGTCAATTTTTCTCCGGCAATATTGATAGTATTGAACCATTTCAGTTTTTCTTCATCTGTGCCGTTTTCGCATATATAAACTTGTAATTCGTAATTATATATACGCTCCTTTTGTGTATCTGTCAGCCCCTCAAAATTAGTTAGATTGCCGTCCAAGACCATCATAAATTCTCCGGCAATAAACGAGCAAATACTAATGGTTCGTTGTTGTCCGTCAAGCAATTCATACTCTATTCCATCAGAGCCATCCGTCTTGACCCAATACATGACATTTAGAGGAAAACCTTGCCAAACAGTATCAATTACGGCATTGCGCTGTTTGTCATTGTACACAAATTCTCGCTGATATTTTGGGCGGATGTTTAACTTTCCACCATAACCTACAATTCCTTCTTCTTGAATACTGAGGTCATTGTAACTTTCGCATAGTTCGCGAACCTTAATCGGTTTTAATTTAATATTCATCATGGCTTTTGTGGTTTTTTATTGCGAATTAAAATACGAGCATATAACTTGACTCCGTTTACATACGGATAACCAAAATTAAATTCATCCTTTTTAGTTGTAGTCATAGCCCCTATAATTTCAAATTGGTCAGGGCTATATTTATCCATAAATGTTAATGGGACTCCCATTGCTCCTTCGTAATCTATAGGTATGTCTCCTGTCGCATTTACATTAATACCATCGTAATTGTCATATTTCGGATATTCTTCTGGCGTATAATGTTTATATAAAACTAAATCTTCGTGACGTTGGGGATAATCCATATTTGTAAACCATCTAACACCCACAACTCTTACATATCTATTCCCTTTTTCATCTACCCTCAACGATTTAGACCGAACTTCATAAGTTGGGGGAATCATAAATTCTCGGTCACCACTATGAATGCTAACTCCGAGCCACATTTTGTTCTCTTTTATCAATTTAAAACATTCCTTGTATGAAATTGCATTTTGGTTACCAATTATAAGGAATTTCTTGTCATATTTCACTAATTGAGCCACATATTCGCGGAAAAGAGAAAATGGCGGATTTGTGACCACAATATCTGCTTCTTTGAGTAATTCTATACATTCCTGTGAGCGAAAATCTCCATTCCCTTTGAGTAAGGAAAGTACATTTTTGTCGTTTTGAATTAAGTATTGTACATCGGCTAAATTTACTGCTCCATCGTTATTATAATCTTGCACTTCGGTGATTTCTACTTTATAGGCAATCTTCTTAGGTTCGCTTTCTTCTATCTCGAACAACAACGGCAACTCGTCACCGGCTATGGGTGAGCCATTGTAACAAGTCGCAATGAGTTTTTTGAGACCTAATTGATTAAAGTTGAGCGCAAAATACTTGAAGAAATTGCTTTCATATGGATCGTCACAATTACACAACACTACCTTTCCCTTAAAGTGTTGTTTATAATATTTGAGTTCCTTGGCTATGTCATCTAATTGTGTATAGAACTCATCTTGTTTAGCTTTTTGAGCGGTCGCTAAATCTGCCTTTGCCATAGATTGATAGTTGTTTTTGTGCATAACTATCAATCCACCAAACAGATAAGAAAAGTGAACTCACTTATCCGTTCGACAGGTGTCTACCAAACCCCTACTCCTGATAAATGAGCCCACCGATGGTGAGCGCATACTATCATTTTAGGAGTAGAGATGTAGATACACCTCAACAATTATTATTTCGGTAGTTCAATTTGTTTGGTAGACTTCGTCGAACGATGAAATAATAGTAATGCTTATTATTTTAATATGTTTTTGCGCGACGCTTCGCGCTTGTATTTGTGGAGTATAGCGGACTCGAACCGCTCACCTCAACACTGCCAGTGTTGCGCTCTAGCCAGATGAGCTAATACCCCTTATGTACTATTCACTTTTTTACGCTGTCGGTGCCAGCGATAAGTTATTTTACTTCTTTCAATACAGCATCTGGAGTCGTACCCATAAGCATGATAGCGGATAGTTTCTTTCCCATATCTTTGAGTGAATGTCCACAATGATACAGACTATCGTCTATTATCAACCATCGGTCGTGCGAGGGTGTTGACCACTTGTGCGTATTCACAGGCCGCAAACCTTTTGTAGCATTGTGCATGTCGCGCAAAGACTTATACTCGCTATCCGAATAAATATCAGCCGTTACTCCTTCCGCACGCACATCTAACATCTCAAACGTAGCGGCATCCACATACCGATCTACTATTATCACGCGTTTCTTAGCTGTCTTAATCAATTTCTCCAGAAGCACCCGAGCGGCAAAGAACTCTCTTTCAAAGAAGACTTGCTCTACCGGCGGTACATTTGTACGGACAAAGAAATCTATCTTTTCTTGATGGTCGGCTAAAGTGTTTTCTATGGTGTGGAACTTCTTGTCTATCCGTTCTTCCATAGACAGTAAACGCTGATTGACCGCATAACCTTTGAGCATATAGTCTTTAATTACTCTATTAGCCCATTGGCGGAACTTAGTACCAACGATTGATTTAACACGATAACCGACTGAAATAATGACATCTAAGTTATAGAAATTAGTTTTATATACCTTCCCGTCTGCGGCAGTTAGTAAGGATTCCTTACATACTGAATCTTTGTCCAGTTCCCCTTCTTTGAAGATGTTGCCAATATGCAGCGTGATATTGTTACGAGTAGTATTGAACAGCATGGCCATCTGTTGCTGTGTGAGCCATACAGTTTCATTCTCCAATTTGACCTCTATTGATAGTTGGTCGTTGGGTTGATATAATACTATTTCGTCTTTCATTTCGTCAATAAACGCTTTTTTTCAATATGTCTATATGTTTTTCACCGCTTTTTTACGCTGTCGTGCCAGCGGTGGTTGAGTTATAACTAACTCTTTTACACTTTCTTCAAACTGCAAAAGAGCTTGCTTGGTGTAAACAACTTCTTTCATTGGAACATAGCGCGAATGCGCGGTTCAAGGAAAGCGATTGCTTCATCGGCAGTATAGTACTTTTTCTGCACATTTCCGGTACCTATTGCATCTGTTGTAATAGGTGCTTCTTGGGGTTGATTTTTAACGTCTGTTTGCATAGTCGTTCTTGTTTTCTAAACCTTTGCGGGTGCAAAGGTACACAAAAAAAATGACATACGCAAATTTGTATGCCATTTTTTGTACTAATTTAGTTTTTTGTTACCTCACTTCCTGTCCCGTTACGGTATATTCCTTTTCCCCGCGGAGGATGACGATTTGACCGTCGCGGAGGATTTTAACAGGGGAGGCATGCTCTGTGATGTGCTCTATGTGTGTCACTTCACCGGGAAGGAGAATGGAATCATCACTACCTCCTATAGTAAAATAGACATAGCCGCAATGACCACCATGAGTGCAATCAAAAGAAGTGACCCGTAATGTCAGTTCCTGACCATGTAACAGCAGATTACGGAGGTCGAAGACAGCCGTTGTCCATTCCTTCCAGATAATATTCCCCATGGTCTGCGCCTCTGTATGGCCGGTTATATGCCAACCTTTCCCGATGGCTTCCGGAGTAAGTGTTTGATTGTCAAAAATATCGTTTCCGTTTATGTCCAATTGATAATCCGGACCTAAAGATTGACCATTGGCGAGAACATCCACCTGTATACGCGGATTAGCAGTCGCTTCATGAGCCGGTTCTTCAATAAAAGGCAGATATTTGAACACTAAAACAGGATAATTGATCGTATCTCCGACAAAGTCGAATTCTATCCGTTCCGCCTCGCTTTCAGCACTCCAGTTACCCAAGCGTACCGATGCAAACTCGCCATCCGGGACGACCGAAACTACATTTCCCGTGCGAGGTTCCGTTTCGTAAGGGTCAAAATGCAGAGAATGACGGCTGTTTCCAGAGGAAGGACCGTAATTGACAGGAGACACCTTCCGGAAATCATTGAATACCATTGTGTTGGAGACAGATGAGTTGTTCACATAGCACTTCGCATTGTCCAGATTAAGGAAGTCCACACACATCTGTTCCGGATAGTAAATAAAACGAGAAACAAGTGCCTTCAGGCCATACAGTCCCCCTTCGCACAAAGCGCGGACACTAAAACTCGTCTGACCGGCAGGAATATTCGTAAAAGAGGCGGAGGTACCCGTTTCTATTCGCGTATCAATCCATATATCAGTAGTACCGGAATAAACGGACACCTCGTATTCGGCAGCCGTTCCGTTCCAGTCCAATTGCACATTATGCCCTTGTCTTTGTACTGTCAAGTCAGTGGGGGCTTCACACGGAGCACTATCGTAAATCTGTATGTTATCAATCTTAGCTCCCGGCTGCTTCGCCGCTATATTTTCGTTCGCCCACACGAAAGCCAGATAGTGTGGTTTTCCGTTGCACGCACGACCGGAAATGGTTATTACACATTGCTGCCATAAAGCAGTACCGTAAATATACCCGGCATCCCCCACATGCGAAAGTACATATTCGGAATACATCAAAGGGACCTGCCCGGAAACATTTGCAAACGACATCACTTTTATGGAATCACCATTCTCTTTCGTCACCGGAATCCAGAGAACATGCAACCCATCGAAACCGCTCGCCCTATTTCCAGTTACGCAGTAATCGAAAGTAAGCGTATAACTGCCGGAAGACTTATATTCCAGCGTAAGAGTGTCATACGCGGCTACCCAACATGGGTTGTTGGAATAATGTGCATTCAGACCGTTATCATCGGAAATATAGAGTCCGTAGTGACCGTCCGGAGTACTATTCCCCAGCTCTCCGAGATACCATTTATTAGCCAACTGGTTGTACACATTCTGATTCGCTGTACGGTTCAGCACCCACCTGTTACGGATTGTGGCATCCTCAAAATCACAGGAATACTTTACGGAAGCCGCCATCGGACATATACAGGCGCCGATTGCCAGCAATGCCAAAAATCTGAATTTCATACTATTTACCCTAAATTCGTGTCGGGCACAACTGTTCAATAGTTGATACAAAAATGATTACCATGCGACACCGAGGGTGATGCCAAGGCCGTGCTGGAGGTACTGATTGAAGGAATCGTTATTGCTTTTGGGCTTGAACGCCGGGATCTTCAGGTCATTCTTAGTCCACTGCCAATCCATCGCGTAATGAAGTCCCAGGACCAAGTCCACGGAGTTGAACGGGATACGCCAATCGAGCCCTATACGCGTATCCGTGAGAATAGCAAAGCCCCCATAGATATTTCCCGTTTTCATCGGGCCGGCTCCGGCACTCTGGGTAATACGCGGAACAAGCATGTATTTTCCCACCTGAATGGGTAGCTGACCTCCGACATAGAGCCCGAACATGGCTCCCGCGCGGGTTTTATAACCTAACTTGGTAGCGAAAATCTCGTCCTCGGTCATGGCTTCTTCGATGAGCGCAGTTATCTGAATGCCGGTAACGATATAGCCCAACCAATCATGCCCTACTTGCAGCCCCACCTGCTGATTCATTCCCAGATAATTGTCATAGACTAACCGCACATGGTTCGTATTGTCCATATCGGTCACGATACGTGTTGCGGAGCGCTCGAATTTCTTGGCAGCCTTCCCCTTTTGCGCAATCAGACTATCACGGACAGCAAGTGTGCGCAGCGCGGGATCGAGCGGCAAATGCCAATCCGTCTCCCTTAAATCTTTTTGAACCGAATCCGGCAACTGGCGGAACACATACAACCAATCTTCGCCGGAGAGCGACCGCAGCGGCTCTATCTCCTTGCCGGCATCGTTTTTGGACGCTCCCAAGGTAGCGATAAACGCTTGCACATCTTCTTTCCCGATTGCCAATCCCACTCCTTCGCGATAGAAAGCCTTCCAGGTGTTGATGCCCAAGATCTCGTACTTGCCTGCCGCGTTTTTGAGCAAGAGCGGTCCGCCGCTACTACCGGGATCAATAGAAGCCGTATGTTGGATGATACGCGAGGCGCGCTCGTGACTATCGACATCCACGCGTGCGTTGGAGATGCTTCCGCGCGTGAGTTGCCAGGACGGTTTATTTGCCAACTCGGGAAAACCTGCTGCCACAATAGAGAGATCTTCCTCTATCTCACCGGCATAAATAGGCAGCGCAATCATCTCACATTCCGCAGGAAGGGCTATCGCCGCCAAGTCCGCTTCTCCGATATTCGTCACATCGCAATGCTCGTAACGGAGCGTTTTCTCGTGGAGCTGGAAGGTGAGGGTTGCTTTCCCTGCGTAGCCGATGACATGGAGGTTGGTGAGCACATATTTCTTACCTCCCTGCTCCACTACGACACCCGAACCGAAAGTGCCTTCGTTCTTATAGGCGGTTAACGCCCGCGAAGCGCTTCTCATTCCGGCTCTCGCCGTATAGAGGGCGTAGTCGCCCATGAACGATTTGTCCGCATCGGAATACTCCGGTTCAACGACACAAACACTATGCCGCAAGCCTTGCGCAGAAGCCGGCAGCAGCACACACAGCAGCATAGCTGCCAAATAGAAAATACGTTTCATATCAGAAAAAATTATTCGTCGTCACCCACTACACCATTCGAAACTGAGTCCGTCTTCGTCTCCAGAACAGCTTTTTCTTCCGGCATGGTGTTTTCTTCAGGAATCACTTTTAGCGGCTTTTCCGCTTTCTTGTCCCCCGCCATTTCGTCCAATATATACTGCATATCGGAGCCTTTGAGTTTGCCTTTCTTGATAGCCGTAGCGATCTCTTCATTCTCAGCGAACAGTTTCGCTGCCGCTTTCTTCATCGCCATAAAACTGCCGTTCACCATCGCCAGGTCAGCCAGTTCCAACTCCGGGCGGACGAGATAATAGAGGGTTGGGGTGTCCGGTCCGTTTCCACCTACAAACTTAATAAAATTCAAATCGCCTGTTTTCTTATCCATTTGATAGTTCATCTCGCATTGGAAAATCACACCCCATGCACTTCCCATCACCGGATTACCCCATTGATGCTCACTCTGCATCATCGATTTGCGGGCGTGGACGTAGTACAACACGTGCTTCTTATCCGGGAAATCCTTATGCCAGATCTTGATACCAACGATATTCGCCGCATCTATATCCGTATGACCTTTGTCACCCGCATTCTTTTTGACCCCCAGCTTGCCTTTGCCGACTCGCGGTAACTCCACCTCCGCGTATTCTTCGGAATGTCCGTCCACGAAATACACTTCACCCGGGTAATAATGAGGCGTGAGCAAAGTCATTTGTGTAATAAACTGCGCGTGAAGCGCTACGCTGGCAAAGACTGCTGCCAGAACAAGAAGAAATCTTTTTTTCATAAATTTGAACGTTTTATTAACAATTCGCTGCAAAATTACAGCTTTTTCTTGAATTATGCAATAGTTTATAACATTTTTTTACCATAAACACACAAAAAGCGTGCGTTTTCGTTCGCTTCATTTGATTTGTTGAGGTCTTCGACTACCTTTATCACTCAAATAAATGCACGGAAAACTCACGCTACTACGTGAGCGTGCATAAACCGTACTTGAGTGATTTTGATTTTGTTAAAAGTGTCGAAGTTTCAACAAATCAAGCTTTGGCTTATTACGCTTTATGATGGCGCAACGCTTTGCGCTTTTATATTTCTATATTTTATCCGCTTTTTTACGCTGTCGGTGCCAGCGGTCAGACTTGGGTCAGTTTATAAATCTCCGGACCAACCGTGCCCTAAATCCCAATGCTCGTCGTATTTGAACTCAAAATACGGCAAGGCGAAGTATTTTTCCAACAATGCAGTCAACTCTTCCTCTATGTCCTTTGCCCATTGACCGACAAAAACCACAAAATGGTCCACAGCCCAAGCTACACGGCCACGAGTATTTTGCCGATGATCAGGTTCTTCGTAGTTAATGACCTTTATTCCACTAGCTTTTGCATCCTCTACCATCTTTGGTGTCAGTTCTTTCTTATAGACGCCGAAGAAATCGTGTTCCTCCGGGTCATACCAGAAGATTCCCACCGCCGGCATGGGCTCGTCGAAGGACTTCATATCCTTCATAATGGCTTCTTTTTCGCTATGTGTTAAAGTGGTCATATTGTTTTCTAAACCTTTGCCGCTGCAAAGGTACACAAAAAAAATGACATACGCAAGAGGTATGCCATTTTTTTGAGATTTTTTGATAAATCGAAGATGCTCTTATTTCTTGCAGTTACCTTCGCAGGTGATGCACTTGTAGCAGAGGCCTGCGAGGGCTGCGCCAACGAGCGGAGCAACGATGAAGAGCCAGAGCTGCGGGAGAGCGAGTGCGTTCTCGGAGAAGAGAGCCTGCGAGATCGAACGTGCCGGGTTAACCGAAGTGTTGGTCAACGGAATAGAGATCAAGTGGATGAGCGTCAGGGTCAGACCGATAGCCAGACCACCGAAAGCACCGTTAGCGTGCTTGCTGTCCGTAACGCCGAGGATGACCATGAGGAAGACAAACGTCAGGACGCACTCGGTAGCGAAAGCACCCCAAACATTCGTCTGGAGGTAACCGGCCTCTACATCAGCAGCGGAGAAGAAGTCTCCGTAGCCGTTCGCAGCAAACGTACCGATCTCCATGCCTGCGGATTTAGCGATACCGAAGAGGATAGCGGCAGCTGCGATAGCGCCGAGGATCTGTGCACACCAGTAGCAGAACATCTCTTTTGCGGACATACGACCGTTCACAAAAACACCCAGGCTGACAGCCGGATTCAGATGTGCGCCACTAATGTGGCCTATTCCGTAAGCCGCAGCGACAATCGTCAGACCGAACGCAAGGGCTACGCCCAGAAAACCAACATGTCCAAACAGGGCCGTTCCACAACCGCCCAGAACCAAAACTGCCGTTCCGAAGAACTCTGCAGCAAACTTATTACATAATTTCATTTTGTTTTATTATTTAAGGGTTGTATATTTAAAATATTTTTTGTATCTTTGCACCCGATTTACATCTAGAGTA
>CAMOUL010000016.1 GCA_946626605.1 uncultured Bacteroidales bacterium
TGAGCGACGGGCACATATTGTTGGAAGGCGTGCCGGGTTTGGCAAAAACCCTCGCCATCAAGACCTTAAGCGATCTCATCAAGGCTAACTTCAGCCGTATTCAGTTTACGCCGGATCTGTTGCCTGCCGATGTGATTGGTACGCAGATTTACAGTCAGAAGAGCGAAGAATTCAAGATCAAACGTGGTCCTATCTTCGCTAATTTTGTGTTAGCCGATGAGATCAACCGTGCTCCGGCGAAAGTGCAGAGTGCGTTACTCGAGGCGATGCAGGAGCGTCAAGTGACGATCGGTGAGCAGACCTTCAAGCTTGACGATCCGTTCTTGGTATTGGCGACGCAGAACCCGATTGAGCAGGAAGGTACCTACCCTCTTCCGGAGGCGCAGACCGACCGATTCATGCTGAAGGTAGTGATCGGCTATCCGAAGAAAGAGGAGGAGCAGGCGATCATTCGTCAGAACATCGCTTCGGAGAAGAAGACCGTGCTGCCGATACTCTCGACAGCCGATATCATCAAGGCACGTAAGATCGTAGAGGAAGTGTACCTGGACGAGAAGATCGAGAAATATATCGTCGATATCGTCTTTGCGACCCGTAACCCGGAAGAGTACGGTCTGAAGGACCTGAAGCAGATGATTGCCTTCGGCGGTAGTCCTCGTGCGTCGATCAACCTCGCGAAAGCAGCGCGTGCATATGCGTTTATTCATAGGAGAGGCTACGTAACGCCGGAAGATGTACGTGCCGTATGTTACGACGTGCTGCGTCACAGAATTGGTTTGACCTACGAGGCAGAGGCAAATAATATTACCACCGAGGATATTATCACGGAAGTACTGAATGCCGTTCAAGTACCTTAATTAGTAAATAAAACAAAATAAATACTGAATAAAAATTTTAGTACTGCGTACCATGAGTCTTATTTCGCTAAAGTCCGATTTCAAATGAATTTGACTCGTCCTTTATCAAAACAATCCTCATCTCTTTGAGATAAAATTATTATTCAGCGATAAACAAAGATAAATTTTTTAAATGCTAATGTAATTATATATGATCAGCAATGATTTTATCTATGTTTATTGCTTTTGAATAATTTTGAACCCGAAGGGGTCGCGTGAGTTGATGGTAAAAATTGTCTGAAAATTCATTTTAATGAAATTTTTAGCAGCAAATCACGGCATGTGAAACAGAAAATTATTCAAAAGGGTTTATTTAAATTTATATACAAAAATAAATGACTTCGGAAGAGTTATTACAAAAGGTTAGGAAGATAGAGATCAAGACCCACGGGTTGAGTCGGAATATCTTCGCAGGCGAATATCACAGCCAGTTCAAAGGTCGTGGTATGGCGTTCTCGGAGGTGCGTGAGTACCAACCGGGCGACGACGTACGATCGATCGACTGGAACGTGACGGCGCGAATGAACAGACCGTACATCAAGGTCTATGAAGAGGAGCGCGAGTTAACGGTGATGTTGCTCGTCGATGTCAGCGGCAGCCGTAACTTCGGTTCGGTGAGCCAGATGAAACGCGACACGATGGCCGAAGTAGCTGCTACACTCGCTTTCTCTACGATCGAGAACAACGATAAAGTGGGCGTGATCTTCTTCTCCGACCAGATCGAGAAATTCATTCCGCCCAAGAAAGGTAAATCGCACGTGCTACATATCATCCGCGAGTTGCTGAGTTTCGAACCGCAGCATACGGGTACGGATATCAATGCGGCGCTGCAGTTCCTTACCAACGCCCAGAAACGGCGCTGCACGGCGTTCCTGATAAGTGATATGATAACCCCACCCCATCCCTCCCCTCAAGGGAGGGGGCATGTAGATCCTGTTGTCATCGCGGCGCGGAAACATGACCTGAGTGCGATACAGATATACGACCGTCGTGATGCGGAGATGCCGAATGTGGGTTTGCTCAAAGTGCGTGATCCGGAGACCGGTGCGCGTGTATGGGTAGATACGAGCCTTAGCAGCGTTCGCAACGCCTATGCGCAAGCTTGGCGCGACCAGCAGGCTGCGTTAGACACCATCTACACCAAGACCGGTATGAACCATATCTGCATGCGGACGGATGAAGACTATGTGAAAAAGCTGATGCAACTTTTTCAACAATGAATAATGATTAATGAATAATGAATATCTCGTAGAATGTTACAAAACATTTTATTAGCCATAGTAGTTAGCGCAAGTATCGATTCAACGACGCTGATGTTAGGGGATCAGACGGATCTCCACCTGCGGGTGACGCATGAGAAGTCAGAGCAGGTGGAGATGCCGAACTTTGGAGACCAACTCCAGGACGGCATCGAGATCGTCGATAAGACCATCGTCGATACGCTCGCTCTGAAAGACGGACGGGTGCAGTTAGACCAGTACCTGACGCTGACCAGTTTTAAAGACAGTTTATTCTCGGTTAATCCGATAGCGGTGGTGAGCGGCGAGGACACCTTCTGGACCGATCCGCTGGCGCTGAATGTAGTGCAACCCTTCGAAGTGGACACCACACTCGCCATCACCGATATCAAAGATATAGAGAAAGCCCCGATATGGTGGTGGGGCATTATTCGTTGGATCCTGTTAGGTCTGGTGCTTGCCGGTCTGGGCGTAGGGGCTTATTACCTCTGGCGCTGGTACCTCAAGAACCGCAAAGAGACGGAAGAGGAACCCATCGATCCGGAACTGTTACGTCCGGCAGACGAGGTAGCCTTGGAGAAACTCGATGCCATCAAAGCGGCGAAGATATGGAAGGACGGTAAGATCAAAGAATACCAGACCGAACTGACCGATGTCGTACGCGAATATATCAGCCGACGCTTCGACGTACAGAGTACCGAGAAGACGAGTGATGAGACATTAAAGGAGCTGAAGCCCCTATTGGTCAATGGTAATTTGTCATTGGTTACGGGTGACGGGAAAGAGCTATACGGCAAACTGAGTAAGATGCTGCAACTCGCGGACCTGGTGAAGTTTGCGAAATGGCATACGACGCCGGATGAGAATGAGTTGGCGTTGAACACGGCGTACGATTTCGTGAAGGAAACGACAACCCCACCCCAACCCTCCCCACAAGGGAGGGAGATTGAGACTCCTCAAGCGTAAATGAATAAATGGTAAATAATTATGACGTTTGCGAATCCTGAATATTTATTTTTGCTGCTGCTGTTACTGCCAATCGTAGGATGGTATATCTACGAATTGCGCAAGTCGGACGCGAGTGTGCAAGTGAGCGACACGCGTGTGTTGGCAGCACAGCCGAAGTCGATCCGTATATGGTTGCTTCATGTGCCGTTCGTGCTGCGCATCGCAGTCATCACGCTCATCAGCATCGCCTTGGCGCGACCGCAGTTAACCAATAAATGGTCCTCGCAGTCCACCGAGGGTATCGACATCATGATGGCCCTCGATATCTCGGGTACGATGTTAGCCGAGGACTTGCGCCCGAACCGTTTGGAGGCCGCCAAGAAAGTGGCTTCAGACTTCGTTATCGCCCGTCCGAATGACCAGATCGGTCTGGTCGTCTTTGCCGGAGAGAGTTTTACACAATGTCCGTTAACGACCGACCACGCGGTGCTCGTTAACCTCTTCAAATCGGTTGAATACGGTATGGTAGAAGACGGTACGGCTATCGGTCTGGGTCTGGCAAACGCGGTGAACCGCATGAAAGACAGCGAAACGAAATCGAAAGTGATCATCCTGCTGACCGACGGAAGTAACAACCGCGGTGATATCGACCCGCAGACGGCGGCTGAGATCGCCAAGACCTATGGTATCCGCGTCTATACGATCGGTGTAGGCAGTTACGGTCAAGCCCGCGTTCCGGTTCAGACACCCATCGGCAAACAGTATATCACGATGGACAACGAGTTCGACGAGACCACCCTGCGCAGCATCGCCGAGACTACAGGCGGTCAGTATTTCCGCGCAAAAGACAACACGAGTCTGAAAGCCATCTACGACCAGATCGACCAGATGGAGAAGACCAAACTGCGTGTGCGGGAGTTCAGCAAGCACACGGAGAACTTCATGCCCTTCCTCTATGCCGCGCTGATCTGCTTGTTGCTGGAACTGATCATCCGTTACTTCGTATTGAGGACAATAAGCAATTAAAAAACCCCTCCCTACCCTCCCCACAAGGGAGGGAGACAGGACGATTCAAAACAAAATACTATGTTTAGATTTGCCAATATAGAACTATTATGGTTGCTGCTGAGTATTCCTGTTTTCGTAGCAGCCTATATCGCTTATACCCATCGTAAACGCCGTCAGTTGGAGGAGTTTGGTGATGCGGAGCTGATGGCCGAACTGATGCCGAATGCGAGTCGTGTTCGTCCGGCGGTTAAGTTTTCGATCTTGATGGTAGCCCTGGCGTTACTCATCATCGCTGCCGCCCGTCCACAATGGGGTACATCTGAACGCACGGAGAAACGGCAAGGTATCGAAGCTATCGTAGCGCTCGATATCTCGAACTCGATGTTAGCAGAGGACGTAGCACCGAACCGTTTGGACCGCGCAAAGCAGATGTTGAGTAAGATGCTGGATAACATGGTGAACGACAAAGTGGGTCTGGTCGTCTTTGCCGGTGATGCCTTCGTGCAGTTACCGATCACGTGCGACTATGTATCCGCGAAGATGTTTTTAAATACCACCAAACCGGAGTTGATTCAGACGCAAGGAACGGCGATCGGAAAAGCGATCCATACCTGCGTCAACAGTTTCGGCGAACCCAGCGATGCCAGCCGTGCGATCATCATCATCACCGACGGTGAGAACCACGAAGACGACGCCGTAGCTGCAGCCAAGCAGGCCAAGGAACAAGGGATCCAGGTGATGGTAGTAGGTATCGGTAAACCCGAAGGAAGTCCTATTCCGCTTCCGGGCACCAACAACTACCGCAAGGACCGTCAAGGTAATGTCGTAGTCAGCCGTTTGAACGAAGATATGTGTCGCGAGATCGCGCAAGCCGGCGGAGGTATTTACGTGCGTTGCGACAACACCAATACGGCGATGCGCGCGCTGCAGAAAGAATTAGACAAGATGGCGACACAAGAGATAGAAGCACAGGTCTATACCGAATACAACGAGCAGTTCCACTCGTTCGCCCTGTTGGCGCTGCTGCTCATCGTGATCGACTTCTTTATCTTCAACCGTAAGAACAAAGCGATTACCCGTTTGGATATTTTTGGGGAATCAGGAGTCAAGAATCAAGAATAAGGACATTATGAAGAAGATAATCGTTATATTGGCTTGCCTGTTCATTGCCTCCACGTCGCTGTTTGCGCAGAAAGAGGCAAGCGATGTGCGGAAAGGCAACCGCGAGTACAAGAGTGAGAACTTCTCCAAAGCAGAGGTGGATTACCGTCGTGCGCTGCAGACCAATAAGGACAGTTACGAGGCGCATTATAACTTAGGTGACGCCCTCTATCGGCAGGAGAAATATGAGGATGCCTTGGAGGCCTTTGAGACAGCAGCCCGGTCACTGGATAAGAAAGAGGACAAGACGCGCTACAGCAAGGTGATGCACAACATCGGTAATTGCCATTTTGCTGCGCAGCAGTACGACAAAGCCGTGTCTGCCTATCAGGAGTCGCTGCGTGCGAATCCGAAAGATAACGAGACCCGTTATAACCTCGTAAAGGCGATGGAAATGCTGCAGCGGCAACAGCAACAGCAACAGCAACAACAGCAGCAGCAACAGCAACAGAACCAAGACCAGCAGCAACAACAGCAAGAGCAGCAACAACAACAGCAGAACGAAGATCAACAAGAGAACCAGGATCAGCAACAGCAGCAGCAACAACAGCAGAACGAGAACGAGATGGACAAAGAGACTGCTGAACAGATCTTACAGGCGCTGGAGCAAGACGAACAAGATACCCAAGAGAAACTGCAACGGCAGCAGGGGAAGAAGCGCAGAGTTGAGAAAGACTGGTAGTCGCTTACGCTAACACTCGCACGACCACGGGCACAGCCCTCGTATAGTGCTACGTGTTGCGCTACGCTCTCCCCATAGCAAACCTATGGTTTACTCCGGGGGCCCCAATAAATATAAATAACGAGTTATTTATGAAGAAGAAATTTATAATATTATTGAGCTTTATCGGCATGGCCTTGGCGGGCTTTGCCGATGATGTCGTTTTTAAGGCGAGCGCGCCAAGTCAGGTGATTGTAGGCCGTCCGTTTCAGTTAACGTTCTCAGTGAACCATAGCGCGCGCGATCTGCGTGCTCCGCAGTTCACGGACTTCGATGTACTGAGCGGTCCCTACACGAGCACGAGCAGCAGCACTTCGTTTGTAAACGGACATAGGACCTCCTCCTATGAGCAGACCTACACATACACGCTCATGGCGCAGCGTGCCGGTACTTTCACGATCGCTCCGGCGACCATCAGAGTGGACGGTAATGATATTCAGTCCAACGGTGTACGCATTCAGGTGCTGCCGGAAGACCAGCAGCCGTCCACGAGCGGTCAGAGTGCGCAGAGCACACAGAGTTCGCAGAGCAGTCAGAGCAGTTCGGCAAACAGCGACAACCTATTTGTGCGCACTATCGTCTCAAAGACCCGCGTGCAGGAGCAAGAGGCGCTGTTGGTGACCTATAAGCTGTACTTCGCGAACGTCGATGTAGCGCAGTTAACCAACAACACGAAGTTACCGGAGTTCACCGGATTCCTCAAGCAGGAGTTGGACCAAGGAGAGATACAGACGCAGTTGGAGCATTACAACGGTCGTAACTACCAGACGGCGGTTCTCTACCGCGCGGTACTCTACCCGCAGCACTCAGGCGATATCACGATTGAACCGGCGCATTTCGAAGCCATCATCCGCGTGCAGACCCGTCAACAAGTGCGTAGCGTGTTCGATAGTTTCTTCGAGACCTACACGAACGTGACGCGGGCAGTCAATGCGCCGAAAGCGACCATTCATGTGGACCCGCTGCCAAGCGGTAAACCGGCCGGTTTCTCCGGAGGCGTAGGTAAATTCACTATCGCGCCGTCTATCTCGCAAACCGATGTGCAGACGAATGATGCCGTGACCATCAAGCTGGACATCAGCGGAGCAGGTAACATGAAACTGATCAAGACGCCGGCGGTGGACTGGCCGGAAGGATTCGAGCCCTACGACCCGAAGGTGACCAATAACTTCAGCACGACAACCAACGGCGTGAGCGGCACGAAGTCCATCGAGTATCTGGCTATTCCGCGTAACGCGGGAGACTATACCATTCCGGCAATCACGTTCAGTTATTTCGACATCGAAGAGAAAGCGTACAAGACCCTCGCAACGCCGGAATACGCCATTCATGTAAAGCGCGGGGCGAATGGTGCAAATGGTGAGAATGGGGCGAATGGTGAAGGACAGGTCATCTCCTACACCCATAAAGAGGACATCAAGCAACTCGGCACCGATATTCGGTATATCAATACGAAGCCGCTGAAAATCACCAATCACCCATCACAAATCACAAATTACAACCATTTATGGTTGTTCTATGCAGTACCGTTGGTACTGGCGACGATGATTCTTATTTTCCTGCGCAAGCAGATCAAGGAGAACGCCGATATCACGCGTGTGAAATACAAACAGGCCAATAAGGTAGCGAAGAAACGCTTGAAAGCCGCTGCTGAAGCCCTGAAGGCGAACAACAAAGATGTGTTCTATGCAGCGATAGAACAGGCGGCATGGACGTACCTGAGCGATCGTCTGTCTATTCCCACTGCCGACCTGAATAAGGAGAATATCTCTTCTATCCTGGCGCAGAAGGGCGTGAGTGAGGCGGTCATCAAAGAGGTGATGAACGTACTCTCCACAGCGGAGTTTGCACGTTACGCTCCGGCTACGGACCACGCGATGGATGACCTCTATACGGCTACAACGAATTTGATTAACAATTTGGAAGATCAGAAGATATGATGGTAAAGTTTAAAGTGGAAAGTTTAAAGTTTAGAGGACTTTGCCTGGCGGCAATACTCTTTTCTTGTCTCCATATTTTTGCGCAGAGTGCGTTCGATGAGGCGAATGCAGCTTACGCAGAAGGACGTTATGGTGAAGCGGCTGCGATGTATCAGTCGCTGTTAGACGAACAGCCCGATGCACAGGTATATTATAACTTAGGCAATGCGTATTTCAAGCAGGGCGAGTTGGCGCAGTCTATCCTGGCTTACGAGCGGGCGTTGCGTCTGAATCCGAACGATAAGGATGCGAAGTATAACCTCGCTTTTGCGCAGAGCCGTATTACGGATAATATCACCGAGCAGGACTTTTTCCTGACGTCTTGGGCGCGTGCTATTCGTAACCAACTGAAGGAGCAGACCTGGTTGATTCTCTCGATCGGTCTTTTCCTGTTGACCTTGATAGGTATCTCGTTGTTCCTGCTGAACCGCACGACCTGGCTGCGTAAGACGGCTTTCCATGTAGCATGGATCGCCCTACTCTTCTCGCTTATTGCCGGTCTGAATGCGCGTTCGCTGCATCAAAGAGATACCCTGCGCAATGAAGCTATCATCACACAGGGTATCGTCAATGCGAAGTCCTCGCCTGACCGTTCAGGCACCGACCTCTTCACGCTTCACGAAGGCACGAAAGTAACCATTCGTGAAACGATCGGGGAATGGGTTAACGTCCGCGTTGGCCGGAACGAGGGCTGGATCCGGTTGACTTGCCTTGAGAGGATCTAGTAGAAGTTCCGGAAGAACGGGTAGAAGATCCCGTTGAACGCGTGGACGTTCCGTTGGAACGAGTTGAGTTATTACTCTCACGCTTTACCGTAGAGGTACGACCTTTATCGTCGGTTGTTGTGATCGTCGTGCGGGTCGTACCGCTTTTGTTTACGCGGGTCTGCACCGTCGTAGAAGGTTGACGCGTAGTACTACCTGAACGGGTGGAACTCTCGGTCTTCGTGGTCGTAGTCGTTGTGCTTTGCGAACGGGTAGAAGACGTCGCGGTCGTAGTCGTTGTGGTAGTCTCGTTTTTCTTATTCTCAGCCTCTACTTTGTTACGTAACTGACCGGCATTGCGCACCGAAACACCGTTGGTGTTGGTGCTGGCATTACGGGTGATACGCTGCTCAAACGACTGCTCCGGATGCGAGGTCTGATAGTCATGACGCGAATTCGAAGAGGTCATATGGCTGTAACCACTGTAATACGGAGCCGTCGGATAACTGCAGGTATGGCAGTAATGATGGTTCGTCATATACGTATGTACATACGCCTGATAGTGGTTCAGATAAATTGGTTTGGGCTGCGTATAATACGAAGGCCAGTAGTTATAGTAATACGGCGACGACCAAGGACTATACGAGGCATGGCCGTACACTTCCCACATCGGTGGACGTTTGATGAACACCGGACGAACGATGTAGTTATAGCCATACAGATACGGATCTCCGATCACCTCCACATACAGTCTATCCGCAAGCCGCTCTGCTACGAGGGTAGCTACGTCTTGGAAAACAGAGGGCGCCAAACAAGCCTGAATCAGCAAAGTATGGTACGCACCGCTGCGTCCCTCTATCACGCGCAGATAGTCGATCCATCCGTCGCGGTTGAGGTCGAGATTATTGATCATATACCTACTGGAGTTGATGATCTGCTCGAACTCGCGCACACTGCGTGCCTCAGCGAAAGCCGCGGCTACCGCATTGAGGTCGAGATAGAAACAGAGGTCCTCGTTATACGAGGTAACATAGACCGTTGTGGTGGTCGTCACCTTGGGTGAAGGCGTTGTAACTCGTGTGGTATATTCGGTCCGAACCGGCACCATCACTTTATCCGTCGGAGCTACGGTCCAGATACTCGTCCAGCAACTCGTCATAGCCAGCACAGTAAGGGCCAATAATGCAAGTTTTTTCATATCTTTACACATTAAATGCTAAACTTTAAACTTTACAAAGTCTTCGCTACTTCGATTTCTTCGAATGCCTCGAGGATATCGCCTTCTTTGAGGTCGTCATAAGCCTTGAGACTCAAGCCGCACTCGGTGTTGACACCGGCCTCTTTGATATCATCTTTGACATGCTTGAGGGAGGCCAGTTCAGCGGTTTTGATGACGATACCATCACGGATGACACGTACCTTGTTACCGCGTTTGATCTTACCCTCACGCACAATACAGCCGGCGATCGTACCCACTTTGGAGATATGGAAAGTCTGCATCACTTCGAGTGTAGCTGTTACTTCTTCCTTCACCTCCGGCGAGAGCATACCTTCCATAGCTGCCTTCACCTCGTTGATGGCATCATAGATGATCGAGTAGATACGGATATCCACTTCTTCCGTCTCGGCCATCTTACGCGCAGAGCCCGTAGGACGAACGTTGAAGCCGACGATGATGGCATCCGAAGCCGCAGCTAACATGACATCGGAGTCCGAGATCGCACCCACAGCACCGTGGATGACATTGACTTGGATATTCTCCGTGGAGAGTTTGAGCAGCGAGTCTTTGATGGCTTCGACCGAACCGTCCACATCGGCTTTGACGATGATATTGAGTTCCTTGAAGTCACCGATAGCCAGACGACGACCGATCTCTTCGAGACCGACGTGTTTCTTGGTACGGATAGACTGCTCGCGTTGAAGTTGCTCGCGTTTGTTCGCGATCTCGCGTGCCTCCTGTTCCGTCGGGATGACGTTAAATTCATCACCGGCCTGCGGTGCACCGTTGAGACCCAGGATCGAACAGGGTTCACCCGGACGTACCTCGTTGATACGCTGACCGCGTTCGTTGAACATGGCTTTGATACGACCGTGGAAAGTACCTGCCAGCACGATATCGCCCATATGGAGCGTACCGTCTTGCACGAGCAGCGTCGCTACGTAGCCACGTCCCTTATCGAGCGAAGACTCGATGACTGAACCTTTGGCACGACGTTTCGGGTTAGCCTTGAGGTCGAGCATTTCAGCCTCCAGGAGCACTTTCTCAAGCAGTTCGTAAACACCAGTTCCTTTCTTGGCTGAGATCTCCTGGCATTGGTATTTACCACCCCAGTCCTCTACGAGGATATTCATATTCGAGAGTTGCTCACGAATCTTATCGGGGTTCGCACCCGGCTTATCCACCTTGTTGATGGCGAATACCATCGGTACACCGGCAGCCTGCGCGTGGTTGATAGCCTCAACTGTCTGCGGCATGACGGCATCGTCGGCTGCGATGATGATGATCGCTATATCCGTCACTTTCGCACCACGTGCACGCATAGCCGTGAAGGCCGCGTGACCCGGGGTATCCAAGAAGGTGATATGTTGACCGTTCTTAAGTTTGACGTTGTAAGCACCTATGTGCTGGGTGATACCACCTGCCTCACCGGCGATCACGTTGGCATTACGGATGTGGTCGAGGAGCGAAGTCTTACCGTGGTCTACGTGACCCATGACGGTAACGATCGGGCAGCGCGGCTCTACGTCTTCGTCGTTGACAACTTCATCGGCGTTGATCTCTTCTACCACGTGCGCGGCTACATATTCGGTCTGGAAGCCGAACTCTTCGGCCACGAGGTTGATAGTCTCTGCGTCAAGACGCTGGTTGATAGAAACGAAGAGGCCGAGCGACATACAGGTAGCGATGATCTTATTGACCGGCACGTTCATCATCACAGCCAGGTCATTGGCGGTCACGAACTCGGTGAGTTTGAGGATCTTGGATTGCTCCTGAGCCTCCATGATCTCGAGTTCATGCTTCTCACGCTCTTGCTCACGGCGTTCACGTTTATACTTGGAAGTGTTGGATTTGTTTTGCTTCTGCTGGAGACGATTGAGGGTCTCTTTCAGAGCGCGATCCACCTCTTCTTGCGTCGCCTCACGGGGTTGTACCTTTTTGTTTTTCTTACCCGCCTGGTTACGCTTGTCATTCGGATCTACTTTCGCAGCGTTGTTCTTGATGCGCTCGCGTTTACGACGCTCTGCCGCAGCCGCCTGTTGCTCTTGCTGAGCCAGTTGACGTGCCTCGCGCTCTTTGCGCTTCTCCTCTTTGGATTTCTTAGCCGGACGTGTCGAAGTGTCGATGGAGTTGAGGTCGATTTTGCCGAGCACTTTCGGTGCATTCTTCAGCTGCGGTTTACCGAGCGTGAAGATCTCCTGTTTAGGTTTCTCTTCTACGGGTTTCTCCACTTCTTTCGGTGCAGCCTTTGCTTGCTCAGCCTCTTTAGCGGCTTTTGCTGCTTCGGCAGCCGCAGCTTGTTCTGCAGCAGCTTTCTCTGCCGCAGCTTTCTCTGCCGCAGCTTTCTCTGCCGCAATGCGCTCCGCCTCCCGTTTGGCTTTCTCTTCCGCCTCTCGGGCAGCCGCTTCTTCTTTGGCTTTTTTCGCGGCCTCCGCAGCCGCTTTATCGGCTTCTTCGCGCGCCAGACGTTCCGCTGCCAGACGATCCGCTTCTATCTTCACCGCCATGTCTTTGTTAAACTCTTTGGCGAGCATGAGATAGAGATCGTCGTCGATACGTACGTTCGGGTCCGACTCTATGGAATGGCCGTTCTTCTCGCACCATGCAGTGAGAGTAGCCATACCGATATTTAATTCTTTACAAGCTTTAATCAGTTTTATAGCCATATACCCTCGGCGTTGTTTATTCTCGTGCCGTGCGAGGGGATAAGGTTAGTCGTTTTCAAATTCGGACGCCAAGATACGGAGTACATCGTCGATGGTCTCTTCCTCGAGGTCCGTTTGCTTGAGCAATTCTTCTTTACTCTTGCCCAGCACGTCCTTGGCCGTATCCAGACCGATTGCCTTGAAGGCATCAAGTACCCACTGATCGATCTCGTCATTGAATTCGTCGAGATAGATATCGTCGAGGTCTTGCTCGTTGATCTCACGGTAAACGTCGATCTGGTAGCCGGTCAGCATGCAAGCCAATTTGATGTTATATCCGCCCTTACCGATCGCGAGGCTCACCTCTTCGGGCTGGAGATATACCTTGGCAGTCTTAGCCTCCTCATCGATCTCCATCGAAGAGATCTTAGCCGGAGCCAACGCACGCTGGATGTACAGTTTTACATTCGAGGTATAGTTGATGACATCGATGTTCTCGTTACGCAGTTCGCGAACGATACCGTGAATACGTGCACCCTTTACACCGACGCAAGCGCCCACCGGATCGATACGCTCGTCGAAGGTCTCGACAGCTACTTTCGCACGCTCACCCGGGATGCGGGCAATGTTCTTAATGGAGATCAAGCCTTCCTTCACTTCCGGCACTTCCTGCTCGAAGAGACGTTGCAGGAACAGCGGCGCTGTACGAGAGAGGATGATCTTCGGCGTTTGGTTTTTGTTATCCACCTGAACCACTACGGCGCGGACGATCTCGCCTTTGCGATAGAAATCGGTAGGAATCTGATTCTGCTTCGGCAGGTAGAGTTCATTACCTTCCTCGTCGAGCAGCAGCATCTCTTTCTTCCAAACCTGATAGAGTTCACCGGAAACAATTTGGCCGATCATCTCTTTGTACTTCTGGTAGAGGCTCTCTTTCTGGAGCTCCAGGATCTTCGAAGCCAGCGTCTGACGAAGGTTCAAAATCATACGACGACCGAAGGAAGCCATGTCCACTTTGTCGGTCACTTCCTCACCTACTTCGGCTTCGTCATCGAGCTTGAGCGCATCGCTGAGCGCAATCTGGGTGTCCGGATTCGCCACATCATCATCTTCCATCACCAGACGGTTACGATAGATCTCGAGGTCACCTTTGTCAGGGTTTACAATCACGTCATAGTTAGCAGCCGTGCCGTACATCTTCGTGATCACGCTGGTGAACGAGTCTTTGAGCACATTGATAAACGTCTGCTTGTCAATGCGTTTGAATTCGTTGAATTCTTGAAAAATGTCAATTAAGTTAATTGACTCCGGGTTTTTAGTTGCCATTTTTGTATATTAAAATTTTAAATCATATTTCACATATTTGGGCTCATCGTACCGCCAGGTATGGGTAATGATGCGTGTCTCTTTGCGTTTTTTGCCTTCGAGAGCCACTTTCTCTTCGATATCCACGGAGAAGGTATCTTCATCCACGGATACGAGTTGTCCACGCAGTTTCTTGCCCTCCACGAGCACTTCGACATCGTGACCGAGGTTCTTCTGATACTGCATCTTGGTTTTAAACGGATCGGTAAGACTGACAGAACCTACTTCAAGCGAATAATCCGGTTCTACGGCATCGAGTTTCTCAACCAGGAAGCGATTGAGTTCCGCACAAAAATCGACATCCACGCCAGTCAGGCGATCAACCTCCACGAGGATATCATTCCCCGCCGATACATTGAGCGTGATCAGTTCATACTCTGTACCCGAAAGGTACTCTTCAATCCAATTTTTCAGGTCTTCTTTGTTCAGCATATACGCATTTATTTACGCGAGCGAGGGAACCTTTTCGGGTCCCCTCGTTCATTTTCGGCTGCAAAATTAATAATAATTTTTGAATTGACCAAATTTTGCCGCTATTTTTTTTGTATTTTTATGAATTTAATAATGAAAATTGCTGATTTTAGAGCGTTAACACCATTTTCTGATGGCTTATTCCGGCTTCCTGGAATGCTTCGCCAACCGCTTCAAAACCGAACTGCTCGTAGAATGAGACGACAGGAATTTGGGCATGGAGAGAGAGCTTTTTTGCACCCAGTTGACGCGCCACAGCGATGATTTGCTCCATGAGGTATCGTCCGTAGCCTTGTCCACGCTCTTTACTGAGCATCCGGCCTATGCGATAGGTGCCTTTTTCCGTATCCTTGAAGAGGCGGGCGTAGGCGATCACAATTCCTTTGCGGCGCAGAGAGAAGTGGGTTGCGCGATAGTCGATGTTATCCTGGTCGAGATAACAGATCCGCTGTTCACAGAGGAAGACCTCGCAGCGGGCTTTGAGGATTTCGTACACTTCTGCTGCGGTAAGATCCGTGAAGGGTTTGATCTGCAGTTTGATTTCCTTTGGAAGGGTCATCGAAAGCGCGGCTTTACGACGACGGATAGAAGGTTTGGACTCCAGTTGCTCACGTACCATAGCGAATACATACTGACGCAAGGTGATATAACGTTTGAGACGAGGCACGACAAGATAAGCCTGCCTGTTATGCTCGTTCATGCGTTCTTGCCACTGTTGCGCTTGCAGCGGGTCCGCCACAATACTATTCACGACTGCGTTGATCTTACCGAAATTCTTGCGGTAGAAATTCTGCGCTTTAGTCGGAGGAACGCTACTGGGATGAAGGACGTAGGTTTGCTCTTCGCCATTCTTTCCGATACGATGCACTTCGTTGGATTGCTTGTCCAATTTGCCCCTTCTCCTGGAGCCGTCCGGAGTTATTACTTTCGCCATCTTTGTAATGAAGCCTTTCAAAAACGCCGCAAAGGTAGTACAAAAATTGCATACATGCAAATTTTGGGTGATTTTTTTGTCAAATTCTTGCATATATCAAAAAAAAGTAGTACCTTTGCACTCGCAAAGGTTTTGTTACATGAAAAAATTTATTGTTTTATTGGTTGCGACATGGATGGTCGCGGGGCTGCAAGCCCAAGTGGAGCCGCTTTTCAGCGAGACGTTTGATCGTTGTATTGATGCAGAGGATGAGAATTACGGTTACACCGGAGGTAATGACGAGCAGTGGGGCGGCGACATCGCCAAAGCCCAGGTGATCTACACGGACAACAAGAACGAGTGGGATTTTACATACTGCAACGGTGCGTACCAGTGTTTGAAAGTAGGTACGAGTTCCAAGCAAGGTGCGGCTTCTACGCCTGTTATTGCATGTACGGGTGAAGCGGTTTTGAGTTTCCGCGTAGCGCCGTGGGAAGGGGATTCGTTGTTTTACATCAGTATCAGCGGCGGTACGACGACCGACCCGACGGCTTATGAGTTGGCTAAGCATAAATGGACCGATATCACCGTACGTATCAGCGATATCAAGGGAAGTTTGAAGATCACTTTCAGTTCGCTATACAAGCACCGTTTCTTCCTGGACGACGTGGTGGTAACACCTGCAGATCCGAATGCGGGAGCTATCCGTACGGATGTAGGCAGTATGTTGGATTTCGGTCTGGTAGGCAAAAACTACAATTCGCAACAACGGACGATTGCCGTAACGGGTGCCAACCTGACGGGGAATATTAGTGCCACAATAGAGAACGATGCAGATAACTTGTTCCGCGTGAGTGCTTCTTCGTTACCCGCCGAAGGCGGTGCGTTGACGATTACTTGCGTGAGCGGCGGTTCGGCAGACATGCACGGAGCGTTTCTGATGCTGCGCGGCAAGGACGCCAAGACGCAAGAGCAAGTGGAGAAACGCGTGACGCTGCTGGTTGAGGTTGCGACCGTTTCGTTAGAAGGCAGCGGTACAAAACCCGATCCGTTCACGGTGAATGATGTACACACGATAGCAGATTACAGTCTGGCGTGGAGCGGTACGTATTACTGGTGCACGGGGTATATCTTAGGCGGCGTGAAGCGCTACCAGGATCAATTCGACGGGATCAGTTACACGGATACACTGTCGCTTGTCTTGGCTACTACACCGGACGAGACGGATATGGACAAGATCGTAACGGTTCAGATCAGTCACGATGCCCGGATGGCGCTGAACGTGAAGGATCATCCGGAGTTAATCGGCAAACGCGTGAAAGTGCAGGGATTGTTAGTGAACGACAAAGGCAATCCGCTGTACTTGGGTAAGGACGGTATTCGTAACGTGAGCACGGAGAGCCAATATGAGATTGAGGGAGACGAATCGTCCATTGAGGTAGTTAAACAGGATGTAAGGGGTACGAAAGTGCTGCGCGAGGGAGTGCTGTATATCGAAAGGGACGGTTGCATATACACAATAACGGGTGAAAGAGTGAAAGAATGAAAATTGCATTCACGACAGAACTGCCGCAAGAGGGATTCAGGCGTCTCGCAGAGCGAGGTCTGGATAATTGGTCCTTGGTTAATGGTGACTGTTCTGAAGCAGAGATCCTTGTGAGCACATTTGATTACAAAGTGCCGCGGGAGTTGATCGAGTCGATGCCCCGATTGAAGTTAATTGCCAACTTCGGTGCGGGGTTCAATAACATCGACTTAGAGGCTTGTCGTGAACGAGGTATCCGGGTGACAAACACCCCGCAACCGGTGATTGAGCCGACGGCCGAACTGGCTTTTGCGCTGATGATCGATGTAGCGAGGCGCGTAAGCGAGTTCGACAGAAAGGTTAGGGGTCTTGTTCCGAATGGTTGTACGGCTCCGGAGCCTCTCCTGTTTGGTGTGATGCGAAACTTAAGTCACTCGTTATACGGAAAGACTTTGGGTATTTTGGGAATGGGGCGTATCGGTCAGGCTCTGGCGCGCAGAGCGATAGCCAGTGGCATGAAGATCTTATACCATAACCGGCACGAAATCAATGATGACACGCTCAGAGCGCTTCATGGTGGGAATGAAGAAATGGTGAGATATGTAGATTTTCAGACCTTGCTGCAGGACAGTGATTTCTTGAGTCTGAACCTGCCCTACACACCGGAAGTGCATCATATCATCGGTAAGCCGGAGTTAGGGATGATGAAACGGAGTGCGTACCTTATAAACACCGCGCGCGGTGCGCACGTAGATGAGGCGGCCTTAGTCGAAGCCCTGAAAAGCGGCATTATTGCCGGAGCTGCGTTGGATGTATATGAGTTCGAACCGGCTATTCATCCGGACCTGCTGAAGTTACCGAACGTGGTGCTAAGTCCGCATACGGGAACCGGTACATGGGAAGGTCGCATCGCTATGTGCGAGAACGTAACAGACAATATTATTGCATTCGTCGAAAATCGGCCGAACGCTATGAATATTGTCATTTGAGAATTTTGATTTTTGATTTTAAAATTTACATACAATGAAAAAAGCTTTTTTAGTAGTAGCCGCAGCGGTTCTGATGAGTGCCTGCGGATTCTTGAAGAACAGCACCACGGGTGCAAGTAATAACCAGACGACCACTCAGACGGCCACCACGACGACTCCTGCGAATGCGCAGAGTGCAGGTCAGGGTGCAGGTAATGCGTTGTTAGCGCTGTACAACCAGTACAAAGCGGACGGCAACAAGTATGACTACAAGAACATGCAGAACATCCTGAACACCGTTACGCTGGTAGCTAACTGCGAGGGTCTGAAGACCAACTTCAAAGATAAGACCTACCTCAAAGATTTCGGGAAGGGTATGATTGCTTCGTCGCTGGGTTTGGTAACACAGAATAACGTAGAGAGCGTGACGAACAGTCTGGTAACTATGGTAAAGGAGAGCGAGACCGTTCAAAATGCTGCTACCACCGCACAAAACACCGCGAACACCGCGGCCGGCTATGCCAATACTGCTGCTCAATACGCAGGAGCTCTCAGTTCGCTGCTGAGCGCTTTCGGCGGCAGTAAGTAACAGTTACTGATCATAGGTTACAGCTTATGGGAATCGTTGAACGATTTTTGAAATACGTATCGTTCTGCACGACGAGCGATGAGAACACCGGCATGACGCCGAGTACACCGGGTCAATTGGAGTTCGCGAAGTACTTGGCGGAGGAACTGAAGTCAATCGGTTTGACGGAAGTGACGCTGGACGAGAACGGGTATATCATGGCTACTTTAGAGCCTACCCCTACCCTCCCTGAAGGGAAGGAGAATATTCCCGTAGTAGGTTTTATCGCCCATATGGATACAAGTCCGGATGCAAGCGGAAAGCATGTGAAGGCGAGTGTTATTCGTTACGAAGGCGGAGACGAACATATCGATGACAGATACATCGGTCAGGAGCTTATTGTGACGGATCACACGACGCTGCTTGGTGCAGACGACAAAGCGGGTATCGCGGAGATCGTAACGGCCATGGAGTACCTTATTGATCACCCGGAGATCCAGCACGGTAAGGTGCGTATCGGCTTCACGCCGGACGAGGAGATAGGCTGCGGTGCGGACCATTTTGACGTAAAGGCTTTCGGAGCGGATTTTGCGTACACGATGGACGGAGGTGCGATAGGAGAGTTGGAGTACGAGAACTTCAACGCCGCGGCTTGTAAGATCATGGTGCATGGTTATAACGTACACCCCGGAAGTGCGTATCATAAGATGGTTAACTCGATGCGTATCGCGTATCAGTTAGCGGTGATGTTACCGCGCTGGGAGACGCCGGAGCACACGCAGGGTTATGAAGGTTTCTACCACCTGATCGGAATGAACGGTACGGTTGAAGAGACGACCTTGAGTTATATCATTCGCGACCACGACCGTGCACGCTTCGAGAGTCGCAAACGCGAGTTGGAGCACTTGGTTCGTAAGGTGAACCGCGAGTTCGGCGAAGGAACTGTGGAGATCGAGATGCGCGATCAGTACTATAACATGCGCGAGAAGATCGAACCGGTGATGTATATCATCGATCTGGCGAAAGAAGCGATGGAGGCTGTCGGCGTTACGCCGATAGTGAAACCTATTCGCGGCGGTACGGACGGAGCGAGACTAAGTTTCGAAGGCCTACCCTGCCCGAATATCTTCGCCGGAGGAGAGAATTTCCACAGTCGGTATGAATACTTGCCTATTCCGTCAATGGAAGCGGCAAAAAATGTTATTTTGGAAATCGTTAAAAGAGCGGATGATTTAAAGAGTGAAAGAGTGAAAGATTTAAAGAATTAAAGAATATGTTAAAAACAACACCGTTTACTGACATCCATATTGCGTTAGGCGCGAAGATGGCAGAGTTTGCAGGCTTTAATATGCCGATCCAATACCCGACGGGTATTAACCAAGAGCACATGATCGTTCGCGAGGGCGTAGGTGTGTTCGACGTGAGTCACATGGGTGAGTTCTGGGTGAAAGGCGAGAAAGCGCTGGACTTCCTACAGTACATCACCACCAACGACTTGTCCGTTATCGCTGCCGGCAAGGCGCAGTACACCTGCATGCCGAACGGCAAAGGCGGTATCGTGGATGACCTGATCATCTACAAGTACTCCACGACCAAATATCTGATGGTCGTTAATGCCGGTAATATCGATAAAGACTGGGCTTGGGTCAATAAGGTAAAAGAAGAGAAATTCGCTGATGCCGACTTGAAACTTGAGAACGCGAGTGCGCGTTACGGTCAGTTAGCCGTTCAGGGTCCGAAAGCAACTGAGTTGCTGCAGTTATTGACAGATGCGGACTTGAAGTCGATCGACTATTATGCCTTCCGCGAGTGGAGTTTTGCGGGTGTACCGGGCGTCATCCTATCGAATACGGGTTACACGGGTGCCGGTGGTTTTGAGCTCTATTTCCCGGCTGAACGCGGTATTGAGATCTGGAATGCGCTGTTTGAAGTAGGCAAACCGTTTGGTTTAGCTCCTATCGGTTTGGGTGCGCGTGACAGTCTGCGTCTGGAGAAATGGTACTGCTTGTACGGTCATGACATTGATGATACCACCTCGCCGCTGGAGGCCGGTCTGGGTTGGATCACGAAGTTAGACGCGAAGGAGTTCATTGACCGCGACTTCTTGAAAGCACAGAAGGCAGAGGGAGTGAAGCGCAAACTGGTGCATTTCGAGTGCTTGGAGCGTGCTATTCCGCGTAACGGTTACGAAATCTGCGACGAAGCCGGAAATGTAATTGGTAACGTGACATCGGGTATCATGCTGCCGAACACCAAAGTAGGTATCGGTATGGGTTACGTGAAGACCGAGTTCGCCAAGAAAGAGAATATCATCTATATCAAGATTCGCGAGAAACTCATTCCGGCGAAGGAAGTGTAAGGTGTAAAGTGTACGGTGTAATGGGAAAGAACGTAGCGTTAGTCTTGGGTTCCGGTGGTGCGCGCGGATTAGCGCACATTGGAGCGATTGAGGCGTTGGAGGCGCGGGGTTATACGATCACCAGTATAGCCGGTTGCTCGATGGGTTCTATCATAGCCGGAATGTATGCGGCGGGAGAACTGAAGAAAGCCAAAGATTGGTTTTTACGAGTAGACAAACAGCTCATCCTCCGGATGATGGACATCAACCTTTTCAGCGGCAACTCGTTGGTGAAAGGTCAGAAAATCATTCTGGAACTGCAGAAAGTAGTGCCGGATCGACCGATTGAGCAGTTGAATATTCCCTGCACGATTGTTGCCTCGGATATGATGAATACAGAGGAGGTTCTCTTCCGCACCGGAAGTCTGTTTGAGGCCGTTCGGGCATCTATCAGTATCCCGTTGTTCTTCCAGCCCGTTCAGATAGGTCATCGTCTGCTTATTGACGGAGGTATCCTCAATCCGCTGCCGTTACACTCTGTGGAGCGCACGGAAGGTGATATCCTTGTAGCGATGGACATCAGCGGTAAAGACAGCATGCCCAAAGAGGAGATGCCCGACCCGATTGACGTAGAAGGTCGTCTCAAAGACCTGACGAACCGCGGCATTCCGGTGCCGAAAGCCTTGGAGAACAGTTTGCGTCAATTAGGTAAGAAAGTGGATGAAGTGCGTGCGAAGCGGGCGGCAGACTTAGGCAGAACCGTTAACTTCGTGAAGATGCTGGACCGCATGAGTGACATGCAGATCCAACAGAACACCTTGTTAGCCTGCCGGTTAACCCCGCCGGACATTAAAGCCACTATGCGTCAGTACGCTTATAACACTTTCGATTTCGACAAAGCAGAAGAGATCATCGAGCAAGGTGGTGTGCTGATGAATCAGGCGCTGGATGAATACGAAAGAAAGTTGAAAGTTAAAAGTTGAAAGACAGGAGGGATTATATCATCCGGAAGGCGATGGAGCTATATGCGCTGAACGGGTTTAATAATGTAAGTATCAGCGACTTACAGTACGCGCTGGATATCGGTCGCGGTACGTTATATTATTATTTTTCGGATCAGGACGAACTCTTCATCGCCTGCATGGAACGATATTTTCTGGAGCCCAAACATCGGGCACTGCAGAGCGTACCTGAAGATGCGGATATCGATACAATGATTGGTGCAATGCTGGAATATCTGCATAGCTTGGAAGCCGCTCTGTTGACCTTTGATATCAAGACAATCAACACCTCGAATGTCAACGACCTGATGTTCACGGCATACAGTCGTTTTCCGGCCTTGCACCGCAAGGCACAACGGTTAGCGCTGAAGGAATTGGAGTTATGGCGTAAAGCGATCTATCATGACCAACGGGCAGGACTGGTGCGTAGAGACATCGATCGGGACCAGATAGCGCTTATGTTTACCCACATCAAAAACACCTACGACAGCGGTCTGGGAAAGACCCAAATGGACTTTTCATTATTAGAAAAAACATATTCGGAATTTCATAAATTATTAAAAATATCATAAAAAATAACGTTTTCGAACGAATATTCGAAAATATTGTAGTACTTTTGCTGCCGATAACAAATTAAGCTTATGGCAACAAAACATTATTTATCGTACCTTCAAGAGACGATGCACTCGAATTGGGACGGATTGGCGATGACTGATCTGGACGGTGAGCATCGCTACACGTATGCGCAATTGGCGGAGGCGATTGCAAAGTTACACACCACTTGGCGCACGTGCGGAATCAAGGAGGGCGACAAGATTGCTCTGTGCGGTCGCAACTGCGCGAATTGGGGTCTGTTATTCTTAGCCGTAGAGAGTTATAAAGCGGTAGTAGTAAGTATTTTACCGGATTTCACGGCAGAGGGTATTTACTCCCTGGTAGACCACTCTGAGGCCGTGCTTCTGTATGTAGGTCCGAACGTAAAGAAAAAAATCGATGCCACCCAGATGAAGGGGTTGAAGGCCACGATCTTTATGGACGACATGACGATTGTTGAGGCTGATGACAGTTTCCGCAAGAAATTCGAAAGTGCAGACGCAGCTTTTGCAAAAGAATATCCGGATGGTGTAAAATTGACAGATGTCAATTATCCGATTGATAACTACGATGATCTGGCGGTGATCAATTACACGTCCGGTTCGACTGGAAATCCGAAGGGTGTGATGTTGACACATCTTAACCTGAGCGGTAATGTAGAGTTCGCGCACACACGTATCCCTCACAAACCGGGCGATACGGTGCTCTCGATGCTGCCGATCGCGCATATGTTCGGTTTGATGTTTGAGTTCCTTTACCAGATCTGCGAGGGTGCATCAGTTTATTTCCTAACCCAAGCTCCTACTCCGACGGTGCTGATGAAGGCCTTTGCGCAAGTGAAACCGTTTATGATTCTGACCGTACCTTTGGTAGTGGAGAAGATCATCAAGAAAGGTGTGCTGCCGAAGATCAGCAGTCCGGCTGCGAAGATCATGTGGAAAACGCCGTTCCTCAAGAATGTCATTCGAGGTAAAGTAAAAGAGGGTCTGGATAAGACTTTTGGTGGTCAGTTACGCTACCTCATCATCGGTGGAGCTGCGCTGAACGGCGAAGTAGAGCAAGTGCTGCATGATATCAAGTATCAGTACTGCGTAGGTTACGGTATGACCGAGTGCGGTCCGCTGATCAGTTACGAAGACTGGTTCAGATATGCTTTCCACAGCTGTGGAAAAGAATTACCACAGTGTCATGTTCGTATCGACAGCGAAGACCCGACTTCCAAGGACGGTGAGATCCAAGTAAAGGGTATCAACGTGATGAAGGGATATTATAAGAACGAGGAGGCGACCAAGGCTGTCTTCACCGAGGACGGCTGGATGAGAACCGGTGACCTGGGTGTGCTGGATAAAGAAGGAAATATCTATATCCACGGTCGTTCGAAAAATATGATTTTGGGTCCAAGTGGACAGAATATCTATCCGGAAGAGATCGAGGACAAACTGAACTCGATGCCTTGCGTTGTAGAATCGATTGTTGTAGAGAGAGAGGGCAAGTTAGTAGCTCTCGTCTTCCCCGATACAAGCGCTGAAGGAAAGAAGATTCTTGGCTCCAAGAGTCTGACGCAGTTGATGGAAGAGAACCGCGTAGCGGTGAATAAAGATCTTCCGAACTACAGTCCGATCAGTGCCGTAGAATTAGTGGCTTCGGAGTTTGAGAAGACCCCGAAACGCTCGATAAAACGCTATCTATACAAATGATAACGTTATAGTGAGTAAGTAGATGTGATCCCTGAGATGGGATCGAAGCTTGCGCGTAGTTGAGAAACCACGCGCTTGTTTTTTTTGTGTATGTTTCCCTTTTTGTCTTTTTGAGGTAGCAAATAATACTTATTTGCACGATTTATAGGATTTTGCTTGCATATTTGAAAAAAAAGCAGTAACTTTGCCGCGCAAAGTTGTGTGCATCAGCAAAACGAAGTGTATGGTGTACGGTGTACAGTGTACAAAATAACTAGAAAAATTGAAGGAATTAATGTTTAAGGTTTAAGGAAATGACGAAACATTATTTGCAATATCTGACGGAAGTGATGGATCATCAGTGGAATGATTTGGCGCTTTCGGATTATAACGAAAATCACGAATACACCTTTGGTGAGTTGGCAGTAGAGATGCTGCGCTTGCATGTGCTGTTTGAGCAACTGGGTTTGAAGCGCGGCGATAAGATCGCTTTATGTGGCCGTAACTGCGCGAACTGGGCAGTAGCTTATTTGGCTATTGCGGCGTACGAAGGCGTATGCGTAAGTATCCTGCAGGACTTCACGGCGGAGGACATCGCGCATCTCCTGGATCACTCGGATAGTGAACTGCTGTTTGTCGGCCCATATGTATGGAAAGACCTTCAGCTCCAAAAGATGCCGGCAAAGATCAAAGCAGCTCTGTCATTGGAAGATTGGCGTCCTTTATACGAGCGCAAAGGAAACAAAAAAGAAAACGCCGTACATGTGTTAACTACGGACGAGTGGCAGGAGGCTTTTCTGGCGAAACACCCGCGTGCCCTTGAACCGGAGGAAGTATATTTCTCCGCCGACCCTGAGACGCTTAGCCTAATTAACTATACCTCGGGGTCAACCGGAAGTCCGAAAGGCGTGATGCTGAACGGTCGTTCGTTGAGTAACAACGTAGAGATCGGTATGAAGATGCTACCAGTTGAACCGGGTCAGCGCCTAGTGTCTATGCTCCCGCTCGCGCATATGTTCGGTCAGGTGTGCGAACTGCTCTACCCTCTTTGCTCAGGAACGCATATCTATTTCCTCACCAAGAGTCCAACGCCTTCCATCCTGCTCAAAGCCATGAAGGAAGTGCAGCCGTATCTGGTAGTTACCGTGCCGCTGGTGATTGAAAAGATCTACAAAAAGAACTTAGACCCCACTTTGAGTAAATGGGCCATCCGTACGTTCTGGCATATGCCACTTATTGGCAGCATTCTACACGCTCGTGTGAAGAGCGCGCTAAAGAACGCTTTCGGCGGTAAGTTACGCTATTTCATCTGCGGCGGTGCTGCGATGAACCCGGTGGTGGAGAAATGTCTGATGGATATTCATTTCCCGCTCTCGATTGGTTATGGTATGACTGAGTGCGGCCCGCTGATTGGTGGAAACCCGCCTAAGTATTTCAAGGCTCGTAGCGGTGGTGTACCGGTGATGAACATGGAGGTGAAGATCGACGAACCGAATCAAGCTGGCATCGGAGAGATCCTCGTGAAGGGCGAAAACGTGATGTTGGGTTACTATAAAAACCCTGATGCAACGAATGCTGCCTTCACCCCGGACGGCTGGTTGCGAACGGGTGACTTAGGTCGTCTGGACCGCAAGCAGAACATCTATATCAAGGGTCGAAACAAGACGATGTTCTTAGGTGCATCCGGTCAGAACATCTACCCTGAAGAGATAGAGGACAAACTGAACAATCAGGAGGCGGTAGGTGAGTCACTTATCGTCGAACGTGAAGGTAAATTAGTCGCCTTGGTATTCCCGGACGAGACGCTGACGAAACGTATGACGAAAGACGAGATTCTGCATATTATGCGGGCTAACCTTGAGAAATTAAATCACCTCATCCCATCCTATAGCAAAGTGGCGGATATCGAAGTACAAGACAAACCGTTTGAGAAGACGCCAAAACGCTCCATTAAACGATTCTTGTATAAGTAAAACCTGTGCGTAGAAAGTAAACTCTGTGCGTAGCTGCCTGTTTTCCCATATCATCACGGTGCTTTTCCTGCTCTGCTCTTTCGCAGCGTGGGGACAAGAAGCCATCACACCTTCCCTCCCAGAGGGCAAGGCGGATACGCTACATACCCGGGACAGTGCGGCGATATCCACGGCACGCGAACGCAGAGAAGCGCAACCACGCAAGAGCAAGTTGACATCTCCGGTGCACTACCAATCGAACGACTCGATGATCATGATGGGAGACGGAAATGCGTACCTGCACGGAAAGGGCGAACTGAAATACCAATCGATGGAATTGAACTCCGAGTATATCCGTATGAACCTGGATTCGAGCCAGATATACGCGAAAGGAGTATGGGACAGTTTGAACTACGAGTGGAAAGGTAAGCCGGTTTTCAAAGACGGCAAGGATAGTTACGAAACGAATGAGATCACCTATAACATCAAGACGCAGCGCGGTTTCATTCGTCATGTGGTTACCCAACAGGGTGAAGGGTATATCATCGCAGATAAGACCAAGAAACTGGAGAACAACGAAATGCTGATGGCAGACGGTCTTTACACGACCTGCGACGACCATGACCACCCGCATTTCTACCTGAAGATGACCAAAGCGAAAGTGAAACCGGGTGATTATATCGCCAGCGGTCCGGCCTATTTGGTCGTGGGTGATGTCCCGCTACCATTAGCCGTTCCGTTCGGTTTCTTCCCCTTCACCAGCACCTACTCCAGCGGCATTATCATGCCTACGTTCGGTGATGACTACACTCGCGGTCTATACCTGCAAAACATCGGTTATTACTTCGCGCTTTGCGACTACCTGGACTTGGAGTTGACGGGGGATATCTACACACGCGGTACTTGGGCTATTCGTGCGAAGACGAAGTACGTATGGCGTTATCGGTTCTCGGGTAACTTGAGTATCAACTACCGCAATGACGTCACGAGTGAGAGGGGGTTGCCGGACTATTCGGCGCGTAAAAACTTCAGTATCCAATGGACACACAGCCAGGATGCGAAGTTCAATCCTTACTGCACCTTTTCGGCGAGTGTGAACTTCGCCACAAGTGGTTATAACCGTAGTAATATCAACAGTTACTACAACTCCGAACTCTATTCTGAAAATACGAAGAGCAGTACGATCAACTATACCCAGCGTTTTCCGGATAGCCCGTGGAATTTGAGTTTGAGTGCCAGTTTGACGCAGCGAACAAGCGACTCCACCCTCTCTATTACCGCACCGCAGTTATCTGTTTCGATGAGTAGCGTCTATCCTTTCAAACTCTGGCGTCAAGCTACGCTCAAGCGCAAAGGTGGCGTAGCCGGAAAAGAGAAATGGTATGAGAAGATTAAGATGAGTTACTCGATGAGCGGTAAGATAGGTATTAACAGCGTGAAGGAGAACCAGCTCTTCAAGACTAATTTCTTACGGGATTGGCAAGTGAGCATGAACCATTCTGTTCCGATCAGCGCCAGCTTCATGCTATTCAAATACTTAAGTGTCACGCCGCAGATCAACTTACGCGACCGCATGTATTTCACGCGTGTTGACCAGCGATGGGATGAGGAGATTAACGGAGTGGCACGCGATACCACCACCGGATTCTACAATGTATTCGATTTTGATGTCAACGTGGCTTTGAGCACGAAGTTATACGGATTCTACACGCCGTTGAAAAAACTATTCCCCAATAGCAAGGTGGAGAAGTTCCGTCATGTTATCACGCCGAATATCAGTTTCTCCTACCATCCCAACTTCGAGAAACCGGGCTGGGGTTACTACGGCAGTTACGACGAACCGGTCATCAAAGACGAGGACACGACCTATATCCATCGTGTCTATTCGCGTTTCCCGCTGGGTAACGCACCGCGCGGGCTATCAGCCAACCTCAGTTTCGGTGTGGCGAACAACTTAGAGATGAAGGTGATAAACAAAGATGACACGACGGGTAAGCAGCCATACAAAGTGGTGAGTCTGATCGACAACTTCAGCGTTACCGGTGGTTATAACTTCGCCGCCGATAGTATGAACTGGAGTCTTTTCCAAGTGAACCTGCGCTTGAAGTTCCCGAAGTTAAACAACTATAGTCTGAACCTCAATACCTCGTTGGATCCGTATATGTACGAACTGGATGCCGCCGGTAAACCGCATCGAACCAACAAACAATACTGGCATAACGGTCGGTTCCCTCACTGGAGCGGTTTGAGATGGAGCTTCAGTTATACCATCTCTAATAATACCATCAAGAAATGGAAAGATGCCATCGCAAAACGACGGGGAGAGAAAGTAAGTAGTTCTCCGGCGAGTGATTCAGGTGGTGGCACAGAGGGCGATATCGCGCTGGAGCCGATCGAGAAAGACGCCGAGGGATATGACAGTAACGCGAAGGTGGATAACCATAAGAAGAAAGACGAAGATGTGGATGACGGCTACGTGCGCACAGAAATCCCATGGAGCCTGTCCATCAATTACAGCCTGTCCTATGCCCCGGGAAGCACCTTTAACTACGAAAAGATGTATTACGACATGAAGTTCTCCCACTCGCTCTCACTGAACGGAAACATCGGTTTGGGAAGAGGATGGAAAGTGAGTGCCAACATGACGTATAACTTCGATTATAAGAAGGTGACGGCTTGTACGTTTAATATCAGTCGTGACCTGCACTGTTGGAACATGACTGCCAGCATCAACCCGATTGGAATGTTCAAGAGTTACACCTTCCATATCGGAGTGAACGCCTCGATGCTGAAAGACCTGAAATACGATAAGAACAGTAACTCCTCCACCGATAGCAGAGTATCGTGGTGGTAGTGGATTGAAAGTTTAAAGTTTACAGATATGATTGAGAAATTAAAAGTTGTTTCAGCGACGTATGAGTTGTACATCGCTGATGAGAAAGGCAAAGAAGAACTGATGGAGAAAGCTACGGCAGAAGCTCCGTTAACCTGGTGTCAAGGCGAAGGCATGATGCTCCCTGCGTTCGAAGCCGCTATGGAAGGAAAGAACGAAGGCGACGAATTTGACTTCGTACTTAAAGCTACGGATGCCTATGGTGAATACCTCGATGAAGGCTTGATGGAACTGCCTAAGACCATGTTCTTCAACGGCGACGGTGAGTTCGACGAAGAGCGCGTGTATGTAGGTGCCATCGTCCCGATGAACACGACGGACGGTCAAATCGTTCGGGCGCAAGTATGCGAAGTGACGAACGAGAAAGTAACCATCGACCTCAACCATCCCTATGCCGGAGAGGACCTGCATTTTACCGGTAAGATCCTGACCATCCGCGACGTGACGGAAGGGGAGTTAAAAGCCATCCGGAGCCCACATGGTTGCGGTAGATGTAAAGGTAACTGCGATGATTGCGAAAGCAGTTGCGGCAACCACTGCGGGCAAGACGCCTGCGGCGAATGCAAATAATGAGAAAAGTTTATTTAAAGTGTAAAATTTAAAGATAAATTACTATGGCAAATATTGTAGCGATAGTGGGACGTCCCAACGTAGGGAAATCGACCCTTTTTAACCGCTTGACGGGTACCCGTCGAGCGATAGTGATGAATACCGCCGGAACGACGCGTGACCGTCAGTATGGCAAAGCCGAGTGGTGCGGCCGCGAGTTCTCGGTGATTGACACCGGAGGATGGGTAGTCAACAGCGATGACACCTTCGAATCCGAAATCAACCGTCAGGTGGACCTGGCTATCCGCGAAGCGGATGTAGTGCTGCTTGTAGTGGATGTGAACCAAGGTGTGACGGAGTTTGATACCGAAGTGGCACATTTGCTGCGTCAGGCGAAGAAGCCGACCATCTTAGCGGTGAATAAAGTGGACACTTTTGAGAACCAGTACGGCGCGGCCGAGTTCTATAAACTGGGTCTTGGCGAACCGTTTATCGTGTCCGCTGAGAACGGTTTGGGTACCGGTGATCTGCTGGATGAAGTGGTGAGCCGTTTTCGTAAGGAAGATGACAGCGATGAGGACCTGGAGGACCTGCCGCGTTTTGCGATAGTAGGTCGACCGAATGCAGGTAAGTCGAGTATCCTGAACGCCTTTATCGGCGAAGAGCGTACCATCGTGACCGATATCCCTGGCACGACACGCGATTCGATTTACACCCGCTATAACAAGTTCGGTAAGGATTTTTACCTCGTGGACACAGCCGGCATTCGCAAGAAAGCGAAAGTGACCGAAGACCAGGAGTATTACTCGGTGGTTCGTTCGATCCGTGCCATTGAGAACAGCGACGTATGTATCCTGATGATTGATGCCACACGCGGTATCGAAGCGCAGGACCTGAATATCTATTCGCTCATCCAAAAGAACAAGAAAGGTCTCGTGGTATGTATCAATAAATGGGACCTGATTGAGAGCAAGACGAATCAGGATATAAAGGCATACGAGAGTGCGATTCGCGAGCGTATTGCGCCCTTTACGGACTTCCCCATCATCTTCACCTCGGCACTCACCAAACAGCGTATCTTCAAGGTAGTCGAGACGGCTATCCACGTCTATGAGAACAAAAACAAAAAAGTGCCGACCGCACAGTTGAACGAGAAGTTCTTACCGTTGATCGAGAACTACCCGCCCCCTGCATGGAAGGGCAAATATATCAAGATCAAATATTGCACTCAATTACCGAACACCCAGATACCGACCTTTGTGTTCTTCGCCAACCTGCCGCAATACGTGAAAGAACCGTATCGTCGCTTCTTGGAGAACAAACTGCGAGAGTGGTGGGATTTCACCGGTACACCGGTGCAATTATTCATTCGGGCCAAATAACAAATTTTAAGAAAAAGTGTCCGATTTACATTTTTATTTGCATATATGCAAAAAAAGTAGTATCTTTGCACGCTCAATATGGGGTGAATGAAAATAATTGGTTTTATATATGACGAAGGCAAGATAGCCATGGTGCTGAAAGGCGACAGCTGTCTGTTAAATGGTAGGAAACCGTTTTTCATGCCGGATTGGTCGCAAGAGATTGGTGTAACCAACTGCATCATCTTGCGCGTCAGCCGGTTGGGCAAAGAGATTGCGTCGAAGTTCGCGAGTCGTTACTACGATGCCGTAGCGCCGGGAGCAGACTTCATCGCGATGGACATTGCGCGCGAAGCGAAAGCAGCCGGTACGCCTTGGACCAAAGCGTTGGCTTTTGACTATTCGCTGGCTATCGGAGAGTATGTGCCGGTAAGCGACGAAGGCATAGCGGTAAGCGGCGAATGGCTAATGAGCCCCGAAGAGGCAATAGCCGCAGCCAGCAAGGTGATGACAATTCGTCAAGGGGATTTGATTTATATCCAGGCCAAGCAAGCGCCGCAGCGCGTAGAGAAAGAGCAAGTGATTCACGTCGAGTTCGACGGGCAAGAGAAGTTATATTGTAAGATTAAATGAAAAAAATCCTGTTCATAGCGTTTTGGGTACTGGTAAGCCTGCCGATGATGGCAGGTATTCACAGCTATGCAGAGCGTTCGGTTTTAGCTGACGGCCACTGGGTGAAGATTCGCGTAAGCGAGTCCGGTGTATGCCGTATGAGTTTCAGCGAACTGCGTAGCGCCGGTTTAGAACCCTCGCAAGTGCGGGTGTTCGGCTATGGCGGTGCGCAGAAAGAGCAGGATTTCAGCAAGCGTAACATAGACGACCTGCCGCAAGTGCCGGTGTATGTTGGCGAAGATTATATCTTATTCTATGTGCAGGGTCCGATCAGCTGGACCTATAATGGTTCTCGCTTCGCGCACACTCGTAATACCTATTCGGATTTCGGCTATTACCTGCTGAGCGATGATGCAGGTGCCATGCTGCCATTCCCGGAAGCAGAAGCCGTAAGCGGTTCTCCTACCGATGTTACCTATTATTCCTACTATCAGGTACAAGATAAAGACTCCGTGAACCTGATTGACCGCACGGGAGTGTCCGGCGGAGGTCGTACGTTCTACGGCGAGCAGTTTGCAGCCGGTCAGACACGTACATTCACCTTCTCCACCCCATATGCGAATGGAGACAACAGTTCGGTATATATCGACATGGCGGTCAATTCGGCTACCACTTCTACCGTCAAGGCGCAACTGAATAACACCAGCTCCAAGAGCATCTACATCAGTAGTATTCCGGACCACTACACCTTTGGTGTGGCGGGTACGATCAGTATGAACGGTGCGTCCGAAGAGCAGAACCAGCGGGTGACAATGCAGTTTGTCAATAGCAACGCGAGTGCCTTAGCATGGCTTAATTACATTGAGATCACCACGCCTTCGGAACTCGTCATGACCGGCAGTTATATGGGTATTCGTTCGCTGGTGAACCGCAATACCACCAATCCGGTTCGTTTTCTCTTGCGTAACACCACTGCTTCCACCCAGATATGGGATGTGACGGACTTGGCGGCTATTCAACGCATGCCGACCACTATGGTGGATGACCAACTGGCATGGATCGGTACCCAGGCGGACGGCGTACACGAGTACATCGCCGTCAATACCGACGGAACAAAGTTCGTTCAAGCCGAAGTGGTAGGCGAGGTGAAGAACCAGAACCTGCATGCCTTGAGCAATATCGATTATATCATCATCTGTCCGGAAGGATATGAAGACGTTTCGGAAGACTTAGCCAAAGCGCATGAAGCCAAGCAGGCAATCACCTATGCCATCGTCACCGACCAACAGGTATATAATGAGTTCTCGTCCGGTACGCCGGATGCGACAGCTTATCGATGGCTGATGAAGATGCTGTACGACCGCGCGAAGAACGGTATCGGCCAGCAACCCAGATGGTTACTTCTCATGGGGCACGGTACGTTCGATAACCGCAAACTGCTGCGTAACTCCGGTACTTCTTTGCTGCTGACATACCAGTCGAAGAACTCGGTAAACGAGATCAAAGCATATGCTACGGATGACTATTTCGCGTATCTGGATGATAACGAAGGTGCTATTGATACGCAAGGCCGCATGGATATCGGCGTAGGTCGTCTGCCGGTAGAGAGTCTGGACGAAGCACGTACCACCGTTGATAAACTGATCCAATATATCCGCAACGAACAAACCGGTAAGTGGAAGAACCAACTGGTATATCTGGCAGATGACGGAGAGAACGGTACGCACACCGAGACCGCAGAGAAGAGTGCGGAGTTGGTGCGTATTAAGAATCCGGATTTCATAGTGCATAAGATCTTCTTAGATGCCTATCCGCAGGAGGTGAACGCGAGCGGCGAGAGTTATCCGCTGGCTAAGAACCGCGTGCTGAACCTGCTTAAGAACGGTGTGCTCTTCTTCGACTACTCCGGTCACGGCGGTTACAACGCCATCACTAATGAATCGATCTTAAACCTCAAGGATATTGCGGGCATGACCAATAAGAACCAGGCATTCTGGCTGTTCGCAACTTGTAATTTTGCACAATGCGATGCCGGTAAGCGTTCGGCTGCTGAGACAGCGGTTCTGAATCCGAAAGGCGGAGCGATCGGTATTTTGGCTGCTACACGTACCGTATACGCGCCGCAGAACACCAACCTCAACCGCAGCGTATGCGATACCCTCTTCGGCCATAGCGATGTCTTCCATTATGACATGACGCTCGGCGAAGCAATCTCGATCGGAAAGAACCTCTTGGGATCGGATGAGAACAAACTGGCGTACGTACTACTGGGTGACCCGTGTATGCGGCTCAACTACCCCACGGACTATCACGTCGAGACCTTGACCGAAATGGATACGCTCAACGCACTGAGCGTACAGCACGTGGAAGGACGTATCATCGATGAGGACCTCAATACCGTTTCGGATTTTAACGGTAAGGTAGATATCACGATCTATGATAAGATGCAATCAATCCCTACACGCGACAACGACAACGTAGGTGGAGACCCGCGTGTAGTAGCTTACAATGATTATCCGAATACCATCTTCTCCGGTGCCACGGATGTGAAAGACGGCTTGTTTAACTACACCTTCATGGTGCCCAAGGATATCCGGTATAACTTCGATAACGGACGTATCGTGTATTATGCCGTAACGGCGGATTCGCTCGAGACGGCAGAGGCGGTCGGTCATTTCGAGCAATTCATCATCGGCGGTTCGGGCTCGATCGTGACCATAGATACCGTTGGTCCGGAGATGGAGATCTATCTGAACTCGCCCGCCTTCCGCAACGGCGACAAGACCTACGCTACGCCGCGCTTCTTTGCGAACCTGTATGACGAGAACGGTATCAACACCGCGGGCGCCGGTATCGGACACGACCTGATGCTGATCATCGATGATGATCCGAAGATGATCTATTCGCTGAACGAATACTTCACCGCTGCGAACAATAGTTACCAAGCGGGGCAGGTCAGTTACCTGATGGAGGAACTGGCGAACGGTCCTCACAGCCTCACCTTCCGCGCGTGGGACTTACTCAACAACAGCACCACCAAGAGTCTTAACTTCATTGTAGAAGCCGGACTCGACCCGTCAATTTATAATGTGACCACCTATCCGAACCCCGTACAGCAGTCGGGTGTGGTGCATCTCGTCGTCAACTACGATCAGCCGGATGAACTGATTGAAACCGAGATCTATCTGTATAACACAGCCGGACAGATGGTTTACAGCCATAAGCAAGATAACCCCGATGCGGTAAGTATTAATCTGCCGGCGTTGGGTTTGAATACAGGAGTATATATCTATTCAGTTAAAATAAAATCCGCCTCCAGTAAGTATAGCACTACTTCAGGCAAAATTATTGTTACCAGATAAGCCTATGAAACAAATCGCTTAAAATAACCTCTCCATTACGTAATTACGTAATCCCGTAATAACGAAATAACTAAAAATACAAAAAACATAACACAATGAAAAAAATTCTTATTTCTCTCACAGCCCTGGTATGCGCCGTATCGATGAGCGCTCAGGGAACTGTAGATGACACGATGAACCCGCTGATCACAGCGATGCCGTCTCTCTCCATTGCGCCGGATGCACGTGCTGCCGGTATGGGTGATCTCGGTGTAGCTACCGAAGCGGACTTTAACTCTCAGTTCTGGAACCCGGCTAAGTACGCGTACATGTACTCCAAGGGCGGTATCACCGCGAACTACACGCCGTGGTTGCGTAAGTTGGTAGGTGACATCGACCTGGCTTACCTCGCCGGATTCTATAACTTCGGTGATCTGGGCGGCGGTATCGGTGCCAGCTTCACGTATTTCTCGATGGGTGATGTAGCGCTGACGGATGCGCAGGGCCAGAAGATCCAGGACGTTCGTCCCAACGAGTGGGCGCTCGACCTCAGTTACTTCCGTAAACTGCATGAGTACGTATCCATGTCTGTTGCTGTTCGCTTCCTTTATTCGGATCTGAACAACGGTTATAACAGTTCGACCGGTACGGCTACGGAGATGCACCCGGCATGGACCATGGCTGCAGACATCGGTTTGTACTATCGTCAGCCGTTCGAGTTGAAGTCCGGAACGAGTCACCTCTCCTTAGGTTTCACCTTGAAGAACCTGGGTGGTAAGATGAACTACGCCGATGACGGAAGCAGCAACTTCATTCCGGCCAGCATGAATATCGGTATGGGTTATGAGATCCCGCTGAATAAATACAACTTCTTGACCCTCAACCTGGAGGCCAACAAGATGTTGGTACCGAGCCGTTACTCGAAATTCGCGCCGGATCAGACGACCGGTAAATACACTCAGGAAGAGTATTCTGCGCTGAACCCTGCGAAAGGTTGGTTCCAGTCCTTCGCAGACGCTCCGGGCGGAAGCAAAGAGGAGTTCCAGGAAGTACGCTGGGGTGCCGGTATCGAGTACTCCTACAACAAGCAGTTCTTCGCTCGTGCCGGTTATAGCTACGAGAACTACTACAAAGGTAACCGCAACTATCTTACCTTCGGTGCCGGTTTCCACCTCTCCATCGTTTCGTTGGATATCTCCTACTGCGTAGGTCTGGCTGCTTCGAACCCGCTGGATCAGACGATGCGCTTCACCCTGGGCTTCGACCTCGCGGGTATCAAGGATATCGTGGATAACAAAAAAGCGAAGTAAATAATTCCATGCGTATTGGCTTTGGATATGATGTACATCAATTCTCCCCTGACCGCAAACTGTGGTTAGGGGGAATTGAGGTGCCGTACGACAAAGGTCTGCTCGGTCATTCCGATGCAGACGTCGTAATCCATGCCCTTTGCGATGCAATCTTAGGTGCCGCGGCCATGCGCGATATAGGCTATCATTTTCCGGATACGAAGGGGAATGAATACGAGGGTATCGACTCCAAGATCCTCCTGCGCCGCGTGATGGAGATGATCCGTGAGGCGGGCTATGAACTCGCCAACTGCGATATCACCGTCTGCGCGCAAGCGCCTAAACTGAATCCCCATATCGAGGCTATGCAGGCTTGTATGGCCGCTGTCATGGGGGTGGAACCCAACCAAGTGAGTATCAAAGCAACCACCACCGAACATCTCGGTTTTGTCGGTCGCGAAGAAGGAATAGCCGCTTATGCGGTCGTATTACTGAATTGAGAACGTTTCTGCTTACCATATCGCTTTCGTTACTGATCGACCTGTTTCAGACAGGCGGGTCGCCGCAGGTGATCGAAGAAAATGACATCTATGAGAAAGTGGCGCTCACCGAGAGCACTACTTTAGAGGTCTATAAAGGCGACTCGATACTCGTCGTCATGACGGCCTGCGCGCCACAGTGCTCCTCATGCGCGCGTATATATAATAAGGAGTGGCAACTGATCGAGACCGTCACTCCACCCTTCTCTTCTATTTTTCCGCTCGCTACTATCGACCAAGAGAACGGTCGTATCATCTGGACGGACAACGATACATGGGAATATAAATAGTGTTTTCGCATGCAACTGCCAATCTATTTAATAGGATACATGGGTGCAGGGAAGACCACCGTAGGACGCTTGCTGGCTGATAAACTCGGCTGGCATTTTGTTGATTTAGACGAGGCGTTTTATCATATTCACGGTTATACACCGGCGGAGTATATTCGTCAGTTCGGCATGGAGGATTTCCGTCGTAAGGAGAAATATGTGGTGGAGGACTTAGCCGACCAAATTCCCTTCGAGAAAGTCATCTACGCTACCGGCGGAGGCTATCCTTGCTGGGAAGATAACATGGATTGCTTGCGGGAATTAGGTACCAGTATCTATCTCCGCTGGAAACCCGAACATTTAGCCAAACGCCTGATGCTCACGGATTTAACCGACCGTCCTGTCTTACAAGGTCGCACAGAAAAGGAGCTATTGGAATTTATAGCTCCTCAACTTCAAGCGCGTGAACCATTCTATCAACGCGCAAATCATATTCTGGATGTAGAGATCTGCGATGAGCAATCCGACGAGCGCATCGCAGAAGAGTTATACCGCTTGATACGCTAAAGCGAACATCCGGATCTGCTTTATCATCGCTACTACCCCATTGGATCGGGTCGGACTCAGGTGCTCCTGCAGTCCTATACGCTCGATGAAATAGAGTTGCGTATCCAGTATCTCTTTGGGCGTATGGCCGTTGAAAACCTGCAAGATCAGCGCAACGATACCTTGTACCAGCAACGCATCCGAGTCACCCTTGAAATATAACTTTCCGTCTTCTCCCTTGCGGCAGGTGATCCATACTTTCGACTGACAGCCGTCGATGAGGTTACGGTCGATGCGATCCTCTTCAGGCAAGGGATTTTGCTTCAACTCCCTACCGTAGTCGCTCAGCAGCTGATAGCGATCAATCCAGTCATCGAAGGCTTCGAACTCCTCGATGATTGCATCCTGTGCTTCGTTAATCGACATGGCGTATCTCTCCGTTTTCAAACATCCATATCTTGCCGGGAAACAATTCCGGCCAGAGGCGGTTGTGAGTGGACATCAGCACGGTAATACCGGCTTTACTAATCGAATATAGGAGTTCCATGATCTCGCGGCCCGTCTCGGCATCGAGGTTTCCGGTCGGTTCGTCCGCCAAGATGATCTCCGGGGAATTCAGCAAAGCACGCGCAATCACCACACGCTGCTGTTCTCCTCCGGATAACTCATAGGGTTTCTTGTAGGCCTTGGTCTCCATGCCCACTTGCTTCAGCACTTCGTGCACATGGTCGCGCATCAGGTTCTTATCCTTCCATCCCGTCGCGCGCAGCACAAACAACAGGTTCTCCTCAACGGAGCGATCCGTCAGTAACTTGTAGTCCTGGAAGATGATACCTAAGCGGCGACGCAGATACGGCAGTTTACGACGACGGATAGTGGGCATATCATAGCCCAATACATGCGCTTCTCCAAAAGCGATAGGTAAGGCGCCGTAGAGCGTTTTCATGAAGGACGACTTACCGCTACCTACTTTACCAAGCAGGTAGATCATCTCGCCTTCCTCCACCGTCAGATTTACATCATGCAGCACAATCTGGTCCGCCTGATGCACCTCTACGCCTTTGTATTCGATTAGTTTGCTCATTATTCTGCGTTATCCAACTGGTTTTGGATATCTTCTAATTGCTTCTTGAGTTCGTCGATCTTTTTCTGCATCGAGTCCACGAGCTTATTGGCCGTCTTGGACTTGGCAGTAAAGAAGAGGATGTTGTTCTCGGCGATCTTGATTTCCTGCTGGAGCCGGTCACGCAGACGACGCAGACCATCCGCTCCTTGGCTGGCAGCCTGACGAGCTGCTCTGGCAGCCCGTTCGCCTTTCTGCTTCAGACGCTCGCCTTTCTGGGCCTCACGCTTCGCCTCGAAGAATGCATCGCAGGTCTCGGAGAACTTCTTCCAAAGCTCATCGGAATATTTGCGGGCAACCATACCTACGGTCTTCCATTCGGCCTGAATAGCCTGCACCTGCGACGTCATCTCGTCCCATAGCTCGCGTGTCATCTCGTTGCTCTCCAACTTCGCCTTCGCGTTTTCCGTGATCTCCTGCGCCTTCGCTACCAGCGCACGTTTATGCTTGAGGTTGGTTATGAAAGCATCACGGATATCCTTGAAGAACTCGGTCTTGGCATGGAAGAACCGGTCGCACTCCGCCCGATAGGTCTCATAGATAGACAGATTGTATTTCTTCGGCGCAAAACCGATCTTACGCCATTCGGTCTGCAGGTTCTGCACTTGCTGCGTAGCAGCCTCCCATTGTTTGGCGCTCAACGGCTGACCGTTTACGATGGGTTCGTTAATCGCCTTGAGTTGGTCGATGATGGCTTGCTTGGACTCGAGGTTCGCTTGCTCTTTGGCATGCAGTTCGTCGAAATAGGCCTGATGTTTCTTATTGATAATAGTCGAAGCGGCTTTGAAACGGTTCCATAACTCTTCGCGCACCTCACGTGCCGTAGGGCCAATCTCCGCCCACTCGTCATGCAACTGCTGCAGCGCGCGCGATGCCTCTATGATATTGTTATTCTCCTGCAGGCGCTCCGCTGCTTCGCACAACAAAGTCTTCTGCTCCTGGTTCTTCTTGAAGTCCAGGTCGCGTAACTCGATATTGATCTTCACCAGGTCGTAGAATTGCTCTTGGTATTGCTGATATGCCTTTCGAATCTCCTGGGTCTTGGGTGCCGGTACGGCACCTATGGTCTTCCAAGTGGCCTGTAACTCCCGCATCTTCTGCAGGTTCGCCATCACGCCGTCGGCATTCGCGCCTTCTACCATCGTGCGCATCTCGTCCAAGATCGCCTGCTTACGGGCGAGGTTATCCGCCTCTTCCTTGGCCTGCGCAGCGGCTACTTCGGCTCGCTTCGCTTTGTATTGCGCCAACAGCGCTTTGAACTCTTCTTCTAACGGGTTATTCTCCGCAGAGGCTTCCGTCTCCGCTGCCGTTTCTTCCGACGCCTCTTCTATGCTATAGAAGCGGGTCTTAAGATGATCTACTTGATCCTTGATCGCTACCACATCTTGCTCAAGCAACTGCTTGAGTTCATCGATGATTTCCTGTCGTGTACTTGCCATATATCGTATATGCAATTAAACCATTATAATTTGCGCTGCAAAGGTACTACAAAAATTTGGAATATACAAGGATTTAACGTTAAAAATTAAATTTATTTAAATTTTTAATGGGAAATACTTGTTGTTCGCACAAAGATGCGGACGTAATTTCGGGGGAATTCCGGCACGGAAGGCGGAGTCCGAAGGTACTACAAAAATTTGGAATATACAAGGATTTAACGTTAAAAATTAATTTTATTTAAATTTTTTGTGGTTGTTTTGGATATATCAAAAAAAAATAGTAATTTTGCAGTCGCAAAATTGAAAGAACCATCATGGATACCTATCATTTTAGGAAACAGATACACCGTCTTCCGGGCAAGGTGATACATGCCGTCCCGCTGCCGACGCCGGAGGTAACGGCCGGACATGGGGCACGGCGAGAGATCGGGGCAATATGTCAAAAAGCCGGTTATAAACAAGTGTTGGTGGTGACGGACGAGACCTTGCATCAGCTGGGGTACGACGAAGCCGTCATGGAGTCGTTGCAAGCGGCGGGTGTCAACGCTTCGCTCTTTAGCGACATCCATTCCGAGCCGAATACCGCGATCATAGAAGCCGGTCGCAAGAAGGCCTTGGAGAGCAAAGCGGAAGCGATCATCGCCTTAGGAGGCGGTAGCGTCATGGATAGCTGTAAGATGATTGCGGCGGGTTGTAAGATGCCGCATCTATCGGTCAAAGCGCTGCTGCTGAAGTTCTTACTCGTGCCCGGCAATACGCTGCCGCTCATCATGGTGCCTTCCACCGCCGGTACGGGTGCCGAACTGACCGTAGGCGCCGTAGTAACCAACGCTCGAGGAGCGAAAGGATCCACCGTGCTGATCGGGCTGAATGTGACTCATGTGGTGCACGATAGCGAACTGACCATCCATGCGCCGAAGGCTGTTACGGCTGCTTGCGGTATCGATGCCTTGAGTCATTGTATCGAAGGCGCGCTAGCGGATGTACAGAGTACGAAAAACGATGTATATATGTCCAAGGAAGGCGTTAGACTCATCCTCGAGAACCTGCCTCTGTTAATGAAAGAAGGAGAGAACGAAGAGGCGCGACTGAACATGGCGAAGGCGGCTATGTATGGCGGCAATGCCATCAACACGCAGTTAGCGGGGTACGTACACGCTTTCGCGCATAGCATAGGCGCCAAATACCATCTCTCGCACGGTCTGGCTATCTCGCTCATGCTGCTGCCCGTGATGGAATTTCAGAAAGAAGCTTGTGAAAAGAAATATGCCGAACTGGCGGAATACTGCCATGTACCCGATTTTCTGCAAGCCATACGCGAACTGATGGCGGCTTGCGGGATGGACCGGATCGTCTCGCCGGTAAAGGAAGAAGACATACCGGAACTGATAGGGAAAGTGGTTGCCGATTCCATCAATTATTCGGCTCCGGTTACGCTGCGAAATGAAGATGTTGAACAGATTTTAAAAGAACTATGTACACAGAAGAATCCATAAGAGACATCGTAGCCGCACAACGGAAGTATTTCCGCTCCGGCGAGACACTGCCGATTAAATGGCGTATCCAACAACTCAAGCGACTCAAAGCTGCCGTGCTCGCCCGTCAGGACGAGTTGATTGCTGCCTTGCAAGCAGATCTCGGCAGAAGTAAATTAGAGGCCTATCTATGCGATATAGGACCCATCATCACCGAAGTGAATGAAATGATATCAGGTCTGCGCCGATGGAGCCGACCGGAGATTCATTTCAGCGGCCTCATGTGTTGGCCGAGTATCTTTACCAAGGTCTATAAGATGCCGTATGGCGTCTGTCTGGTCATCAGTCCGTTTAACTTCCCTATCCTCCTGACGATAGGCGTCGTAGCGGCCGCTATGTGCGGCGGAAACACGGTCGTCATCAAGTCCAGTTCGAAATCCGCTGCCAGTACTGCAGCACTTAAGAAGTTCTTTGCCGAAGTGTTCCCGCCTGACTATATCACGCTCATCGACGGCGGGCATGACGTAGCGGATATGTGTTTGGCGCAACGATGGGACAAGATCTTCTACACCGGCAGCCCCTCGGTCGGTAAACATGTCTTAGCCGAAGCGGCGAAGAACCTCACGCCCGTAGCGCTCGAGTTAGGCGGCGAGACCGGAAACTGGTGCGTCGTTCGGAAAGATGCCGACCTCAAAGATGCAGCCCGTAAGATCGCATTCTTCAAACTGCTCAATGCCGGTCAGATATGTATTAACATCAACCAGATAGCCGTAGCCGAAGAAGTGGCCGAGGACTTTTTGCGAGAGTTGAAAGCGGCCTTTATTGCCCAAATAGGCGAACACGCGGAGACGAACCCCGACTATCCGAAACTCATCACCAATACGGCCTATGACAAGTGCGCCAAGTTAGCGGACGAGTACCGCGATCGAATTATCTTCGGCGGTATCGGTAATAAAGAAACCCGTCAATATGCGCCTACGATGATCTATCCCGTCGCTATCGACGAACCCATCGTGCAGCACGAACTCTTCTGTCCGCTGCTGCCTATCGTGCCCTTCAAAGATGCAGAGGTAGATAGTCTCATGGACGTGATAGCAGACCGCGAGCACCCCTTAGCGATGTATATCTTCACCAAAAATATGCGATGGGCGAACCGCGTCATGCAGACCCAGCAGTTCGGCGGAGGGTGCATCAACGAGGTATGTATTCATATGATGGTTAAAGGAGTACCGTTTAACGGTACGGGGCACTCCGGCATGGGTGCATACCATGGCGAATGGGGGTTCCGCGAATTCACCCACCCGCAGACCGTTCTCAAAGGCCGCACGCATTTCAACCTCTCTTTGCGTGAACATCCGTATAGCGGCGAAGCAGGTAAAAAGAAAATGAAGTTATTGCGGTTATTTGAACGATGAGCAGCTTCACCACCTATTGGAAAAACGTACCGACAGAGGAGAAAGCGAATACGCTGACGCATGTCTTTCCCGCGATAGCGACACTCGCTATCGCATGGCCGTTGCTACGCGTAGCGTATTCCTTTCGACTTTCGACTTTCAACTTTCAACTGTTAGGAACTGCCCTGTTCCTGCTCGGCATGCTGCTGATGTTTCTCTCCTCGACGCTCTATCATGCCGTCACGTCACCTAAGCATAAAGCCCGTCTGCGCATCTTCGACCATATCTCGATCTACATCATGATAGCGGGTTCGTACTCGTTGATATGCCTGTCTGTCGTAGGCGGGTGGATCGGTTGGAGTCTGTTCGGTTTTCTATGGACCTGCGTGTTGGCCGGCGCAATCGGTAAGTTCGTCGCCTTAGGTAAACACCCGAAACTGTCATTGGCGCTGTACTTGGCGATGGGTTGGGTGGCGCTGCCGATACTCTACCCGATGTGGGTGCACATGTCCCACGCGGCGTTCTTCTGGATCATCGCCGAGGGCGTTTTCTATACGATTGGTTCTTATTTCTTTAACAATGACGAGGAGCACGCGTTCTACCATGCTATCTGGCATGTGTTCATCACGCTTGGCGCCGCGTCCCATACTATTGCAACATGGCTTATCCTAAGTTAGTCAACCGCCCGTGGAAGGTGGTTAAATCCGAGAATATCTTGCATATCGGACCCTGGCTGTCCGTCCGTCAAGAGTGTGTAGAGATGCCGAGCGGTACGCAGATACCTACTTGGTTTGTATTCGAGTTCCCCGATTGGATTAACGTCATCGCCCTCACCAAAGACGGGCAGATGGTGATGGAGGACCAGTACCGACATGCCTTAGGCGAGACCCACTACGAACTCGTAGCCGGCGTCATCGACCCGGGTGAGACACCTCTGCAAGCAGCACAACGGGAACTATCCGAAGAAACCGGATATGAAGGCGGCGAATGGAAACTTTTTATGACCCTCTCGCCGAATCCGACCAACCATAACAACCTATCCTATACCTTCCTCGCTACAGGGGTGGAGAAACGCCGGGAGCAACATTTAGAAAAAACGGAGGATATCCATGTGGACATCCTCTCGCCGGAACAAGTATTGGAGATGTTGCGGGACGGCGAGATCATTCAAGCCCTCCACGCTGCTCCATTATGGAAATTCTTCGCTGAACGCGGAATGAAATAGCCTTATTTAGCCATACAACGGATCAAGACGGACTCATCTAAGAGTAATCTCGGAGGCAATACGGACTCAAATCACCTGATTCCGGGTGTGTATGTGGGCGTGCTGATCACGCTTTACTGGCGGTCTCGCTTGCGATAAACAAAAAAAAATCCTGCATACATTTGCATATGTGGGATTTTTTTCGTACCTTTGCACCGTGATTCAGTTTGTTCGGAAATATGCCTATGTGATCGTGCTTGTATTAATGAGCGCTTTTGCGGCATGTCTGATAGCGGACGAATGGAGCGATATGCAACATGCTTGGCAGGATTTGCAGATCGAAGCCACGGCTGAAATAGAGGTCGAAGATTTCGAATGGGATGAGTTTGGCGGGGACAATGGAATCTGTAGAACAACTCTACCCATATTTGAATCGTTTGATTGTCAATTATCAACTATCAACTGTCAATTATCAACTCCTTTCACCTCCGACAAACAGCGTCTCGGTTTAGTGCGTCGCTATGCCCCGCGAAAAGCTATTTTACGCCATAACTATGCCCGGACATAAACTATAACGGTATGAACTCATGTGAGTTTGTACCGTTTTTTATTATAAAATCACAAATAACATATGGATATTATCAGTATTTTAACAGCTCTTTTGACGCTCACGGCAGGTATCGGAGTCTTCCTGGTGGCCTGCACGATGATGAGTAGCAATCTTGAGTCGGCGGCTTCAAGGCGGCTCAAACAACTCTTCTCGCACACCGGCAACAACAAACTGGTCGGCGTCGGTATCGGAACGCTTGGAACGGCGGCTATCCAGTCCAGTGGAGCCGTAACAGTCATGGTTATCGGTTTCGTGAACGTGGGAATCATGTCCCTCACGCAAGCCGCCACCATCATCTACGGCGCGAATATCGGAACAACCGTCACGGCGCAATTAGTGGCACTCGGTCTATCGGGTTCGAACAGCATCTCCACAACCGTCATCTTCGCGGCTTTCGCAGGTATCGGAGCGTTTATGATGCTCTTCTCCAAAAGCGATGCGTGGAAGAAAACAGGCGGTATCCTCACGGGTTTCGGTATGCTCTTTGTCGGTCTGAGTATGATGGCGAACGCGATGGATGAGTTCGCGGCACTCGATTCCGTCAAACTCTTCCTTGCCTCTATCCGTAACCCGCTGTTATTGGTTCTTTTGGGTGCTATCATTACCGCCATCATCCAGTCTTCGTCCGTCATGACGTCCATCGCAATCACGATGGCTGTCACGGGGCTTATCTCGCTCGACCAAGGTATCTACCTCACGATGGGAAGTAACATCGGTTCGTGCGTCGTGGCGATTATTGCCGGTCTCACCAGCGGCGTAGCCGCCAAACGGACGGCGATGATTCACCTCATTTTCAATATCTTGGGCGTTGTACTATTCCTATGCGCAGGAGGTCTGATCAAACTCACCACCGGCGGCACATATAGCTTTGGAATCCTCTTCGAGCGTTTCTTCCACACGCCGCAACTCCAGCTGGCTATGTTCCACACGGTCTTCAATGTCACGACCATGTTAGTTGCCCTTCCGCTTACCAACGCGCTCGTCAACCTCGCCTGCCGTATCATCAAAGACCAGCCTGCACAGCAGACCGACGAACCCCATCTCTATTTCCTTGACCCGCAGATGTTACGCACGCCGGTAGTTGCTATCCGCCAGCTCAAAGAGGAAATCGAGAACATGTCGCAAATGGCGTTGCAGAACTACCAGCGCGCCATCCGGGACGTCACAACATTAGACGATTCCGAACGCGATGAGTTCAACCGCACGGAGCGCCAACTCAACTATCTCAACCGCGAATTAGTCCACTATGCTTTGCTGCTCTCTAATAGCCAACTTAGCGAGTTCGACCACCAATATCTCGTCTCCACTATCCGCACGGTCAGCGACTTGGAGCGTATCGGCGACTACGCGAAGAACATCGTAGAGTACGCCGACAGTTTGCGCCAACAGGAGGTACGTTTCTCCGATTACGCGCTCAAGGAGATCGACCAGATGAACCACCTCATCGCCCAGCTCCACGAAGCCACCATGCAGGCGTACCATAAAATGGACATGTCCGCGCTCGGGCGTGCGAACCAGATAGAGGATGAGATAGACCAGCTGACCGACGAGATGGAGCGCAATCATATCCAGCGGCTCTCGTTGGGTATCTGCAAACCGCAAGCCGGAACCGAGTATATCTCCCTTGCACAGAACTCCGAACGTGTTGCCGACCACCTCATCAATGTGGCGAAAACCATTCGGGACTTACAATAAATAACAGTTTAACCCTTTAACAGTTTATCATTATGAAAAATTATTTTTCTGTAGTGCTTATCGCACTCTGCAGCCTGACGGCTTGCGCAAAAGAACAAGTGATCACTTTCGACCAAGTACCGGAACCGGCAAAAGCCATCGTAGCTGCGCATTTTGACGCCTCCCAAATCGCTTATGTTACGTTGGACAGAGGCTTGCTGGACGCAGAGTACGATGTTAAGTTTAACGATGGTCGTTCTTTGGAATTCAACAAGGCGGGCGAACTTACCAAAGTGGATTGCAAGCAGACCGAAGTGCCTTCTGCCCTCATTCCAGAGTTGGTACGTCAATATGTGAAAGCCAATTTCCCCAACGCCTTCATTACCGAGTGGGGCAAAGACGACCGCCGTTGGAAAGCCGAACTCAATTCCGGTCTCGACCTCGAGTTCAACAGCAATTATGAGTTTGTCCGCATAGACGACTAAGTGGATTTTGCCATAGTTTTTCGCCCAAATACTTGCATGTTTCCGAAAAAAGTTGTAATTTTGCACTCGCTTTTGAGATGAAACGATTTTGGTACATATTGTTGATCTTGGTGAGCATCGGCGTTCAGTGGTTTGAGCCGATGGATAAGCCCACTGCGAAGCCGGTTCAAACGTCCGGTTGCGCAGTGCAACAAACCGACCATCACACGCTTGTGGGGATACAAGGCGAACCCTTGACCCTTGCCAACAGTGGTTCGAACATAACCACCTCTGTACCCACCCATTTCAGTGCAAACACCGAGCGCACGCCTTTCGGCAAGAACAGAACCCGAACGGCTTTCTTGCGCAAAATGATTCATCATTACCAACCTGTTTTTATTGTTTTTCGCGGTCAGGAACGGCTTGAGACAAGTCCTTTCTGTTCGTCTGCCGGGAGCACGTACTATGTGTACTTCCTCCGGCGCATTTTGTGTTGACTTTCAGCGAAATAACTGAATATTAACAACACAAATTGAAACAATTTAAACAAGGAAATATTATGGACACCACAACAATTATTGTCGGCATCGTATTACTTGCCGCCTTTGTAGTGCCGGTTATCTGGCTAAACCACAAAAAGTAACTTAATCACACAAAATTAAACCTCGACCGCCTAAAAAACGGCCGA
>CAMOUL010000017.1 GCA_946626605.1 uncultured Bacteroidales bacterium
TGCAAACAGTTCAATGCCAGAACGCAAGACAAGGCAGGCAAAGTGCTGCCTGTAATCATTACCGTTTATGCTGACAAGTCGTTTGACTTCGTCGTTAAGACTCCTCCTGTAGCTATCCAGCTCCTCGAGGCAGCTAAGGTGAAGAGCGGTTCTGACCAGCCTAACCGTACCAAGGTGGCTTCGATCACCGAGGATCAGGCTCGCCAGATCGCCGAGGACAAGATGGCGGATCTCAACTGCTTCACCGTGGAGTCTGCACTCAAGATGGTCAAAGGTACCGCACGCAGCATGGGTATAACCGTTAAGTAATCAACTTCAATCATTATCAACAATTATGGCAAAACTGACAAAAAAACAGAAACTTGCTGCTGAGAAGATTGAAGCAGGCAAGCTCTACACCATCGAGGAGGCAGCTGCTCTCGTAAAAGAGATCACTACTACCAAGTTCGATGCCTCCGTAGATATCGACGTACGCCTGGGTGTTGACCCCCGTAAGGCTAACCAGATGGTTCGCGGCGTCGTAGCTCTCCCGAACGGTACCGGTAAAGTGGTTCGCGTTCTCGCACTCTGTACTCCGGATCAGGAGGCAGCTGCCAAAGAGGCAGGTGCTGACTACGTAGGTCTGGATGAGTATATTGAAAAGATCAAAGGTGGATGGACAGACATTGATGTCATCATCACCCAGCCTCAGATCATGGGTAAGATCGGTGCTCTCGGTCGCGTGCTCGGTCCTCGCGGACTCATGCCGAACCCCAAGAGCGGTACCGTTACCACGGACGTAGCGAAAGCAGTCAAAGAGGTTAAGGGCGGTAAGATCGACTTCAAGGTTGACAAGTTCGGTATTGTACACACCTCTATCGGTAAAGTAAGCTTCACGGCTGACAAGATCGCTGAGAACGCTGCTGCGTTCATCGAGATGATCAAGCACCTGAAACCCGCTGTATCCAAAGGTGAGTACATCAAGAGCGTTTATCTTTCCAGCACGATGAGTCAGGGTATTAAGATCGATACCAAATCGCTTTAATCTCTTAAAAATCACAGACAAGTATGAAAAAGGAAGATAAAAATCTCGTCATTGAAGCCCTTGGTGCTCAACTCGCTGAGTACTCGCACTTCTACCTCGTGAATATCGAGGGTCTGGACGCTGCGAAAACAAGCGACCTGCGCCGCGCGTGCTTCAAACAGGACATCAAACTCTTGGTAGCTAAGAATACCCTCCTCCAGAAAGCGCTCGAGAAAAAAGGCGTGGAGGCTGAGATCTTCGGCGCTCTCAAGGGCAACACCGCACTCATGCTCAGCAACACCGGCAACGCTCCCGCTAAACTCATCAAGGAGTTTACCAAGGGTGACAAGACCGGAGAGGCTAAGCCTGAACTCAAAGCTGCGTACGTAGAAGAGACTGTATACGTAGGCAAGCAGAACCTCGAGTTCCTCTGCGCTATCAAGTCCAAGAACGAACTTATTGCAGAATTGGTTGCTCTGCTGCAATCGCCTGCGAAGAACGTCGTTTCTGCTCTCCAGAGCGGCCAGAACACCATCCATGGTGTACTCCAGACCCTCGGCGAGCGCGCAGAATAATCGAAATATCGATTTATCGAAATATCGGTATCCCGAAAAAATTAATTAACTGAATCAAAAAACATTTAAAATTTATAAGACAATGGCAGATCTTAAAGTTATTGCTGAAACATTAGTTAACCTTACTGTTAAGGAAGTAAATGAACTCGCTACTATCCTCAAAGAGGAGTATGGCATTGAGCCGGCTGCAGCTGCAGTAGCTGTTGCTGCTCCTGCTGCAGGTGCTGCAGCTGCTGAGGCAGCAGAGGAGAAGACCTCCTTCGACGTAGTTCTGAAATCCGCTGGCGCTAACAAGCTCCAGGTTGTAAAGGCTGTAAAAGAGCAAACCGGTCTCGGCCTGAAAGAGGCTAAGGACATCGTTGACGCTGCTCCTTCTAACGTAAAAGAGGGCGTTGACAAAGCTACCGCTGAGGCTCTCAAGAAAGCTCTCGAAGAGGTAGGCGCTGAGGTAGAACTCAAGTAATAACCTCCCTCAACCAACCACTCTATTTCGAGTGGAATAGGTTTAGATCCGCATGCAAATGTGGGTCTAAACCTTTTCTGCTCAATAGAACAGAATGCTTAAAAAACTGAAAAATTTGGTAATACAACACGGGCGAAGATTAAAATACTATAAATTATCTACCCTCCAATTTAGGTCTAAATTATTCATTACCAACAGTTTAGTTCTGTTAATCATTTATTAACCATCCAAAATAATGGCTACATCTAAAAATCAACAGAGAGTCAACTTCAGCCGTATGCAGAAGCATATGCCGTATCCTGACTTTCTCGAAATTCAGCTGAAGTCCTTCCAAGATTTCCTGCAGATGGATTCCACTCCGGAGCAGCGTCGTAAAGAGGGACTCTTTAAGGTATTCTCGGAGAACTTCCCCATCCAGGATACACGTAACAGCTTCACGTTGGCTTTCTTGGATTATTCGGTGGACCGTCCGCGTTACACGATTGAAGAGTGTATCAAACGTGGTCTGACCTATTCCGTTCCCTTGAAGGCCAAGCTGCGCTTGTCGTGCGAGGACCCCGATCATGAGGATTTCGACACCGTCGTTTCCGATGTGTACCTCGGTACTATCCCTTACATGACCCCCAAAGGCACCTTCGTCATCAACGGTGCCGAGCGTGTCATCGTATCCCAGCTTCACCGTTCGCCGGGTGTGTTCTTCGGAACATCCATGCACTCCAACGGCACGAAGCTCTATTCGGCGCGTATCATCCCCTTCCGCGGTTCGTGGATCGAGTTCGCGACGGATATCAACAAGGTCATGTATGCGTACATCGACCGTAAGAAGAAACTGCCCGTGACGACCCTGCTGCGTGCTATCGGCTTCGAGTCCGACAAGGACATCCTCAACTGTTTCGACCTCGCCGAGGAGGTGAAGGTCAACAGGGAGACCCTTGAGGCTTGCATCGGCCGCAAACTCGCGGGATACGTCATGAAGCCCACCATCGAGGATTTCGTCGATGAGGATACCGGTGAGGTATCGTCCATCGAGCGTAACCAGATCGTCGTGGAGCGTGAGGCGGAGATCACTCCGGAGGTCATCGACATCATCATGGAGTCCGGCTCGAAATCCATCCTCCTCCACAAGGACCAGGAGCGCGAGAACGACTTCTCTATCATCTTCAACACCCTGCAGAAAGACCCGGCTAAGACCGAGAAAGAGGCGGTCCTCTATATCTACCGTCAGCTCCGTAACGCCGAGCCGGCAGATGATGCTACGGCGCGAGAGATGATCCAGAACCTCTTCTTCTCCCAGAAGCGTTATGACCTGGGAGAGGTAGGTCGTTACCGCATCAACCGCAAGCTCAACATGTCGATCCCCGATGACACACGCGTCCTGACCAAGGAGGACATGATCGAGATCATCAAGTACCTCGTCATGCTCATCAATTCCAACGCCGAGGTGGACGATATCGACCACCTCTCCAACCGTCGTGTGCGCACCGTCGGAGAGCAGCTCTTCAACCAGTTCGGTATCGGTCTGGCTCGTATGGCACGTACTGTCCGTGAGCGTATGAACGTCCGCGACAACGAGGTCTTCACGCCGACCGACCTGATCAACGCGAAGTCGATCTCTTCGATCATCAACTCGTATTTCGGCACCAACGCCCTGTCCCAGTTCATGGACCAGCAGAACCCGTTGGCGGAAATCACCCACAAGCGCCGTATGTCGGCTCTCGGACCTGGTGGTCTGAGCCGTGACCGCGCAGGATTCGAGGTGCGAGACGTGCACTACACCCACTACGGTCGCCTCTGTCCTATCGAGACACCGGAAGGACCGAACATCGGTCTGATCTCTTCGATGTGTATCTATGCGAAAATCAATAACTTAGGTTTCATCGAGACCCCGTATCGTAAGGTCGAGAACAGCATCGTGGACCTTGATAACGATCATGTCATCTACCTCTCCGCCGAGGACGAGGAGAAGCAGGTCGTTGCACAGGGTAACGCGCCGCTCCGTGCCGACGGTTCGTTCATCCGCTCGAAGGTCAAGACCCGTCTCGGAGCCGACTTCCCTGTCGTAGCACCGGATCAGGTCAACCTCATGGATGTCGCTCCGTGCCAGATAGCGTCCGTAGCTGCTGCGCTCATCCCGTTCCTCGAGCACGATGATGCCCACCGTGCCCTCATGGGATCGAACATGATGCGCCAGGCCGTACCTTTGATCACCTCCGAGGCACCTATCGTAGGTACCGGTATCGAGCAGCAGCTCGTCACCGACTCCCGTACCCAGATCATCGCCGAGGCGGACGGTACCGTCACCTATGTGGACGCAGATACCATCCGTATCAAGTACGACCGCTCCGAGGAAGAGGAGTTCATCTCCTTCGACTCCGCGGAGAAAGAATACAAGCTTCCGAAATTCGAGAAGACCAACCAGAACACCACCATCGACCTCCAGCCTATCGTTCGCAAGGGCGACAAGGTGGAGAAGGGTCAGATGCTCACCGAGGGTTATGCGACCCAAGGCGGAGAGCTCGCTCTCGGTAAGAACCTCAAGGTGGCGTATATCCCCTGGAAGGGTTATAACTACGAGGATGCTATCGTCCTCTCCGAGCGTATCGTTCGCGAGGATATGTACACCTCTGTGCATGTCGTTGAGCAGCTCCTCGAGGTGCGCGACACCAAGCGCGGTATGGAGGAGTTCACCGCGGATATTCCGAACGTCTCCGAGGATGCTACCAAGGACCTCGACGAGAACGGACTCATCCGTATCGGTGCTTACGTGCAGCCGGGTGACATCCTCGTCGGTAAGATCACTCCGAAGGGTGAGACCGATCCGTCGCCGGAGGAGAAGCTCCTCAAGGCGATCTTCGGTGACAAGGCCGGCGATGTGAAGGACGCGTCACTCAAGTGCTCGCCCTCACTCGATGGTGTCATCATCGATAAGAAACTCTATACCCGTGCTACCAAGGACCGTAAGCAGAAGATGGAGGATAAGGAGACCCTGCAGAAGATGGATCTCAAGTTCCGTGAGAAAGCAGATGCCCTCCGTGACCTCCTCATCGACAAGCTCTACAACCTCCTCAACGGCCGTCAGGCGGTCTCTGTCAAGGATATCCTCGGTACCGAACTCATCTCCAAAGGCCAGCATTTCTCCAAGGAGCGTCTCAACGAGATCGACTTCTTCTCTGTCCTCCTGGAGGGATGGACCGCGGACGAGCACAAGAACGAGCTCGTGGCGCAGTGTATCATGAACTATATCGCCAAGTATAAGGAGATGGACGCGCTGCTCAAGCGCGAGAAGTTCAACCTCACCATCGGCGACGAGCTGCCTAACGGTATCATCCAGATGGCGAAGGTCTATGTCGCTAAGCGTCGTAAGATCCGCGTCGGTGATAAGATGGCCGGTCGTCACGGTAACAAGGGTATCGTCTCCAAGATCGTACGTGTCGAGGACATGCCGTTCCTTGCCGACGGTACGCCGGTGGATATCGTCCTCAACCCGATGGGTGTGCCTTCACGTATGAATATCGGTCAGATCTTCGAGGCGGTCCTCGGTTGGGCTGGCCAGGAACTCGGCGTGAAGTTCGCTACCCCGATCTTCGACGGTTGTACCATGGAGCAGCTCGACGAGTGGACCGACAAAGCCGGACTCCCTCGGGGCGGTAAGACCCAGCTCTATGACGGTGAGACCGGTGAGCCTTTCGATCAGATGGCTACCGTCGGTGTTACTTACTTCATGAAGCTCGGACACATGGTCGATGATAAGATGCACGCACGTTCCATCGGTCCGTACTCACTCATCACCCAGCAGCCGCTCGGTGGTAAGGCGCAGTTCGGTGGTCAGCGTTTCGGTGAGATGGAGGTCTGGGCACTCGAGGCACACGGTGCCGCACACGTGCTCCAGGAGATCCTTACCATCAAGTCCGATGACGTCACAGGACGTGCACGTACATACGAGGCTATCGTCAAAGGCGAACCTTTCCCGACGCCCGGTTTACCCGAGTCGCTCAACGTGCTACTGCACGAGCTGCAAGGTCTCGCTCTTAGTATCAACATGGAATAATTTTGGAGGACTAATATGGCTTTTAAACAAGAAAATAAGAAAACCGGTTTCACCAAGATCTCTATCGGTCTTGCTTCACCTGATGAGATCATGCAGATCTCGTCCGGAGAGGTCCTCAAACCGGAAACGATTAACTATCGTACCTATAAGCCCGAACGCGACGGACTCTTCTGCGAGCGTATCTTCGGTCCTACCAAGGATTACGAGTGCCACTGCGGTAAGTACAAGCGTATCCGCTACAAAGGTATCGTCTGCGAGCGTTGCGGCGTAGAGGTGACCGAGAAGAAAGTGCGTCGTGAGCGCATGGGTCATATCAAACTCGTCGTACCCGTTGCACATATATGGTATCTCCGCTCACTGCCCTCGAAGATGGCAGCGCTGCTCGGCATACCTACTAAGAAACTCGACACCGTCATCTATTACGAGAAGTACCTCGTCGTGCAGGCAGGTGCTCTCCTCGGACAGGAGATAGGTGAGAAGCATGAGAACGATAAGATCCGCATCGAGATTGAGGATAAGATGCTCCTCGACGAGGATCAGTACCAGCAGATCCTGGCGATCATGCCGGAGGATAATGAGTTCCTCGAGGATACCGACCCCAACAAGGTCATCATCAAGATGGGTGCTGAGGCTGTCTATGACCTCCTCTGCCGCATCGACCTCGACCAGCTCTCTTACGACCTCCGTGCTACCGCCGACAAGGCTACTTCCGCGCAGCGCCGTCAGGAGGCGCTCAAGCGTCTGCAGGTGGTAGAGGCTTTCCGTGCGTCGAAAGGGAAGAACCGTCCTGAGTGGATGATCCTCCAGGCTGTCCCCGTGACACCGCCGGAGCTCCGTCCCCTCGTACCACTGGATGGTGGACGTTTCGCTACTTCCGACCTCAACGACCTCTACCGTCGTGTCATCATCCGTAATAACCGTCTCAAACGACTCATGGAGATCAAAGCGCCGGATGTCATCCTCCGTAACGAGAAGCGTATGCTCCAGGAGGCGGTGGACTCCCTCTTTGATAACTCTCGTAAGACGACCGCGATGAAGTCCGAGGCGAACCGTCCTCTCAAATCCCTCTCCGACTCGCTGAAGGGTAAACAGGGACGTTTCCGTCAGAACCTCCTCGGTAAACGTGTGGACTACTCCGCGCGTTCCGTCATCGTCGTGGGTCCGGAGCTCAAGATGCACGAGTGTGGTCTCCCTAAAGAGATGGCGGCGGAGCTCTATAAGCCGTTCATCATCCGTAAGCTCATCGAGCGTGGTATCGTTAAGACCGTCAAGTCTGCGAAGAAGATCATCGATCGCCGCGAACCGGTTATCTATGAGATCCTCGAGCACGTCATGGAGGGACACCCTGTTCTCCTCAACCGTGCGCCGACATTGCACCGTCACGGTATCTTGGCGTTCCAGCCGAAGATGATCGAGGGTAAGGCTATACAGCTCCATCCGCTCGCTTGTGCCGGTTTCAACGCCGACTTCGATGGCGACCAGATGGCAGTTCACTTGCCTCTCTCTAACGAGGCGATCCTCGAGGCACAGCTCCTCATGCTCGGATCCCATAACATCCTCGACCCGGCGAACGGTAACCCGATCACCGTACCTTCGCAGGATATGATCCTTGGTCTTTATTATATCACTAAGGAGCGTGCAGGCGCGAAAGGCGAAGGACTCACCTTCTACTCCGAGGAGGAAGCTATCATCGCCCTCAACGAAGGACGGGTCGATATCCACGCGAAGGTCAATGTCCGTATCAACGGTCAGATCATCGAGACGACCCCCGGCCGCGTTATTGTCAACCAGTACGTGCCCGAGGAGATCGGTTATCAGAATACCCTCATGAAGAAAGGCGCCGTCAAGGCGATCATCACTCAGGTCATCAAGACCTGCGGTGTGGCGCGCGCAGCGAAGTTCCTCGACGATATCAAGGACCTCGGCTACTACCGCGCCTTCCGCGGAGGACTGTCCTTCAACCTCAACGATATCATCATCCCGAAGGAGAAGGAAGAGGAGATCGCCAAGGGTAATGCCATCGTGGACGATATCTACTTCAACTACGTCAACGGTCTCGTTACCGACGACGAGCGCTACCGCAAGACCGTCGATACCTGGAAAGAGATCGATGAGGAACTCAAGGGTATCGTCATGAAGCACATGCAGGAGGCGGACGAAGGATTCAACTCGGTGTACATGATGATGGACTCCGGTGCACGTGGTAACTCCGACCAGATCAAGCAGCTCGCAGGTATCCGTGGTATCATGGGTAAGCCGCTCAAAGCCGGTTCTACCGACACCCGTACCGATATCGAGAACCCGATTCTCGCGAACTTCAAGGAAGGTATGTCCGTGCTCGAGTACTTCATCTCTACCCACGGTGCCCGTAAGGGTCTGGCAGATACCGCCCTCAAGACCGCCGATGCCGGTTACCTCACACGTCGTCTCGTCGATGTGTCGCATGATGTCATCATCAATGAGGAAGACTGTGGTACCCTCCGTGGTCTTGCTACACGCGCTGTCAAGGATGGCGACCGCGTCGTCGCTTCACTCTCACAGCGTATCCTCGGTCGTGTCTCTGTACACGATATCCACGACGCAGAGGGCAACCTCATCGTCGCTTCCGGCGAGGAGATTCGCGAGCCGCAATGCGAGGCAATAGAAGCAGCAGGTATCGAAGAGGTGGTCATCCGCTCCGTGCTCACCTGCGAGTCCAAGCATGGCGTCTGCGCCAAGTGCTACGGACGGAACCTCGCTTCGCGTAAGATGGTCCAGAAAGGTGAGGCTGTCGGCGTCATCGCTGCCCAGGCTATCGGTGAGCCGGGTACACAGCTGACCCTTCGTACCTTCCACTCCGGTGGTCTCGCCGGTGGTTCCGCGGCGCAATCGACTTACGACCTACCGCGCGAGGGTATCGTTGAGATCGAAGATCTCCGTACCATCACTACCGCGGCTGGAGACGTCATCGCTGTATCGCGTAAGAACACCCTCTCCCTCAAGGACGAGAAGACTGGAGTCGTACTCGCTACCTTCGATATACCGTATTCTTCCAAGCTCTTCGTCACCCCCGGTGAGAAGTACGAGAAGGGTACACGCGTCTGCGAGTGGGATTCCTATAAGATCCCGCTCCTCATCGAGCAGGACGGACATATCCGCTTTGAGGATGTCATCGAGGGAGTCACCTGTAAGACCGAGACCGATGAGCAGACCGGCAAACGCGAGGTCTATATCACCGAGTCCAAGGATAAGACCAAACTCCCGCAGGCGCATGTCCTTGATAAGGATGGTAATATCCTCCGTTCCTACAACCTGCCGGTGAAAGCGAACCTCGAGGTCAAGGATGGCGATACCGTCAAGATCGGTGATACCCTCTTCTCTATGGCTCGTGCGAAGAACTCCGGCGGTGATATCACCTCCGGTCTCCCCCGTATCACAGAGCTCTTTGAGGCGCGTAACCCCTCGAACCCCGCTATCGTTGCCGAGATCGACGGTGAGATATCTTATGGTAAGATCAAGCGTGGTAACCGCGAACTCTTCATCACCTCCAAACTCGGTGAGCAGAAGGCGTACCTCATCCCGCTGACCAAGCAGATCCTCGTACAGGAAGGCGACTTCGTTCGTGCAGGAGCACCCCTCTCTGACGGTGCTATCACTCCCGATGACATCCTCGCTATCCAGGGACCGACTGCCGTGCAGAACCATATCGTCAACGAGGCACAGGCGGTGTACCGTATGCAGGGTGTGGAGATCAACGATAAGCACTTCGAGATCATCGTGCGTCAGATGATGCGCAAGGTCGAGATTCTCGAACCCGGTGACACACGGTTCCTCGAAGGAGACGTCGTCGATAAACTCGACTTCCTCGAGGAGAACGATCGTATCTGGGGACGCAAGGTCGTTACCGACGCCGGTGACTCCGAACTCCTCCATGAGGGACAGATCGTTACCGCACGCCGTCTCCATGATGAGAACTCTTCGTTACGCCGTCGGGATAAGAAACTCGTTCAGGCGCGCGACGCAGAGTCTGCTACCGCTAAACAGATACTCCAGGGTATCACCCGTGCTGCACTCGGTACCAAGTCCTTCATGTCCGCTGCCTCCTTCCAGGAGACCACCAAGGTCCTCAACGAAGCAGCTATCCGCGGCAAGGTGGATTACCTCGAAGGTATGAAGGAGAACGTTATCTGCGGTAACCTCATCCCGGCTGGTACCGGTATGCGTGAGTTCCAGAAGATCGTCGTTCATAACGCCGAAGAATATGCCGCTATCCAGGCAGCCCGCGAGGCTGCCGAAGCAGCCCTTAACGGCGAAGACTAATATAGTCCATCTCTCAGCGACAAGCTGAGTATAAAGCGCCCCTGCTCGTTATTGAGTGGGGGCGCTTTATTTGTGCCGATGTGTAAAAATTGACGAAAATAACCTTTTTTGTGTAATTATTCGCGCCCTTGCACCCTCGCGCTTGCGTATGTGAAATATTTTTCGTACCTTTGCCTCGCAAAAATAAAAATACGATGAAGACGACAGCGGAATACATAGAGACATTGAGACAGCATGCGCCCATTTTGCGTGAGCGGTTTGGTATGACTTCTATGCAACTTTTCGGCTCTGTGGCTCGCGGGGAACACAAAGAGGATAGCGACATAGATGTGTTCGTCGAAATGCCTGCAACGCTGCGTGGTGTGGGCGGCGCACATGATTATTTGGAACAATTAACAGGAAGACATGTAGATATGATTTTGAAGCATCGTAATCTTACGTCGTTTTTCCTAAACGAGGTTAAAAGAGATGGAATTAGAGTATTCTGAAAATGTGCGACTTGCTCATGAAACGCTTCTGAATGTGAAGAAATCAATCCTCATGTTGCAGGAGTGGAATGAGGAAATTATGAGTCCTGATGAGTGGTTGACGTCATCTTTGGGAATGCAGAGGCTGGCAGGCAACGCAATGATGGTAGAAGTAATAGGTGAAGAAGTAAAAAAAGTTGAAAAGCGTTTAGGGATGGAGTTTCTGAATCAGCGACCGGAGATACCATGGAGAGATATAATGGGAATGCGCAATCATATAGCTCACGGATATTTCGATATAAATGAGGAATATGTATTTTCAGTTATCAAGAACGATCTCGCGCCGTTGTTAGAGGCGGTCGAATATCTTCTCAAAATTACCGATGAATTGTATCTGACAGTTTGAAAAATCAATAAATTAAACCTACTTTTTAGTTTAACTTTTAAAAATTTAAATGCTTATGAGTGCAGCGCAGGCAATAGCAAGTAGTCGTTTCCTCAATGCCATGGGACCGATGATAGAGGATGAGCAGAAGATGAATGAGGTGCTCGCATACATTGAGAGCATCAAGATTCAGCCGCTTCAACGACCCTTGAGTATAGATCCGGACTTCAAGAACAAACCGATGTACACGGTCGAGGAGTATTTTGACGGCCTGGCAAAAGAGCTTGGCGAGGAGTACGGGATGAATGATATACGTGAGGCTGTATGAGGAAGTATGAGGTGAAGCTTACCGAAGAAGCCAAACAAGACCGGAAGTCGTTGGCCCGCTTTATTAAAGAAGAAGTCCATGCGCCTCTTACGGCTAAGAGATATATGCTTGGCTTAGAGGAAGAAATAAAGAAGTTGGAGAACTCAGCAGGGTCATTGGCGGTAGATGAAGAGTTGTCTCGTCAGATAGGAATGGAGGTGAAGCGGACTCATTACAAGAACATGGCAATAATCTTCTCTGTGGAAGGAGAAAAGGCATATGTTCATCATATAATACCGCAAAAGATGGTGGTGCTTGAAATTGAAATGCAGTAACAATCAACAGATAAAATAAATTATATAAAACCAATTTTTTTGTTTAACTTTAAAAATTTAATGCTTATGCAGACAATGACAATACAATATAACCCGTCGAACGCGTTAGTACAGCCGATAATCGAGCTGATCCAGCAAGTGAAAGGCATTAAGATTATCAGTCGTTCGGATGAGTATGTGCCGACTAAAGAAACTCTTGCTGCTATGAAGGAAGCTCGGAACGGAGACCTGAAGACCTATTCGGACGTAAAAGAAATGATGAACGATATTCTGGACTAATATGTATGATTTGAAGCCAACCGGCCAGTTTCGTAAGGATTTGAAACTCTGCAAAAAGAGAGGCTATGATCTCTCGAATATAGAGCAAGTTCTTGAGTATCTTCATCAAGACGGACAAGTTCCGGAAGAATACCTTCCGCATAAGTTAGAAGGGAGAAACTATAAGGGATTTTGGGAATGTCATATAGAACCGAATTGGCTGTTGGTGTATGATGTGCAAGAAACAGTGTGTTTGGTAGCTCTCGTACGAACAGGTACTCATTCCGATTTGTTTAAGAAATCAAAATGATTTAAAATCAAAATAAATAATTAAAAACCAATTTTTTTGTTTAACTTTAAAAATTTAATGCTTATGAGAAATTTAACATTCAAAGCAGCGATGTTGAACGACAGTCGAACGACGGTCAACCGACAGTCAACCGACGGTCAAAGCCAACGTCACTACAAGCAAACCCCTCTATCGAAACGATGGAAGGTCTTAATGACACTCGTCTTCCTCTTCACATTCGCCATCGGCAATGTGTGGGCGGCGGATACATTTGTAAACCTGCGTACTGTTGATTTTACCGCAATGACAAAGAAAATTGATTTTGCGAACGGTAAAAATACTATTTCTGATGCAGGGTATACAGATGTTGAGTTTTATCAAAAGAGCACTGATAAACCGTTAAAACTTAATAATGCCTCAGGTGAGGGAATTGATTTTGGCGGGCAGAATATTGGTAATAGTCATTTTGTTGCTATTCCTTTAACTGGGATTAATGGTCAACTTAAGGTGACGGTTTTCCATAAATATAATAGCGGAAAGGCAAGTTTTAAGCTTGGTTTGAAAACAGGTACAACAACTGTAACTCCTGGTGATTATAGTACCAATGCGCAAACCCCCAAAGATGGGGCTAACGCAGATGTTTCATGCTCCTATACATATGGATCTGCTATAATTGGCACTGCAACAACGGCCGTTTTGTTTTTAGGAGAAGCAGGTACTTCTTATAAGCAAATCAAGCGTGTTGTAGTAGAAACATTGGAGGCATCTATAGATGAGACGGCACCGACGTTGGCTTCTTCTGTTCCCGCAAACGGAGCAACGAATGTAGAAACAAGCGGTACAATCGTTCTGACTTTCAGCGAGGCTATTGATGAATTGGACGACACCAAATTCACAATGGATAATGCAACAATCGGTACTGTAGCAATTGACGGTACAGATGCAAAGAAAGTAAATGTTGCTTATTCCGGCGCAGCTAATTCTACCACAGTTACTTTGCATGTTGCTGCCGGCGCAGTAGAAGATGCAGCAAATAACGCAAGTGCTGCGTTAGATGATATTGCTTTCACGACAAAGGCTACTGTAGTTCCTGCATGTCCGAGCGGATTGACTATTTCCGGTACCGCAGCTTATACCGAAGGTCAGACTATTTCGTTGACCGCTGCTTTGGAGGCAGGTAATGGAGGAATTACATATACTTGGTACAAAGGCTCTATTGCTGCTGGCAATGAAGTTGGTACAGGTGCTTCGTTCAGTAAGGCAAATTGTGTGGCAGGTGACGCAGGTGATTATTTCTGTGTTGCAAGCAAAGATGCGTGTGCAAGTGCAGAGTCTGCTGCTTATGCAGTAACGGTAGCTCCTATAGTAGCTTGCTATACATTTACCCCGACACTTCCGGCAGAGACCGTTACCTTTGCAGTGAATGATATTGTCCCCGGATCAACAGGTGGTTCAATAAAGGTATTGGGAAATACGATGAAGAATACTGCATATGGACTTTCGTTTGAATCCAATAGTAGTGCAAAGGTAGAAGTGACTTTAGGTTCCCTTATGAAAATCGGTACCCAAATCTCAGTAACTATTTTAGCGGATTATAAAGAAAATAACAATAGAGGTTTGTTGCTCCAAAATGGTGAAGGAACAAAAAAGGCAGATTGGGTTTGGAAACCTGCAGAAAATGCTATCCGTGAAGCGCATAACTTTACATATACAGTACAAGAGGGCGACGGAATGGTTGGTACTAATGTATTCCGTATAGCTCGTTCAACGAATGCAATTATTACATCTTTGACCGTTTCGAACTGCGGCGCAGATTTGTTAGAGTTGAGTTCGGCTATTGATCCGGTTCATGATCCTGCATACGCAACTGTTACGCTGAGCAAGACTCTTCTTGCAGCAGGTGGAACGGCTACGGCTACCTATAGCGCTATTGATCCAGCTTACGACTTTGATGAGTGGCAGATTAGCGGAACGGGTGCTACTTTGAGCAGCACGACGGCTAACCCGACAACTATTACAATGGGTTCGACTGATGCTGTTGTTACTTTAAAACTGAAAGCAGCAAGCGTTAAGCACACCGTAACTTACTATGATGGTGAAGCTATTCTGGCAAATAAGTTAGGAGAAGAAGAAATCACTGAGGGTGGTAACCCTACGGGTGCAGGTTTGGCTCCGAAGAAACGTGGCTTTACTTTCGGCGGTTGGAGTACAACTAAAGGAGGTACTGCTATCGCTGATTACGCAGCAGTTACCGTAAATGCAGATATGAATCTCTTTGCTGTTTGGACTCAGGTAGCTTGTCCTGCAAACGGAACGGTATTTGCATTTGAGATGAACAATAGTGCAAAACCGGGTGCTGAGGTTAATGCTCCTGCAAACGGTACTTTAGTAGTTGATGAGTACTTGACGGAAAGTGGGTTTGGTAGCGCTATTATCGGAAATACAGCGAGCAACCAATATGCATCGGTTAAGACAACCCCGAATATTACTTTAGGTGGCCAGACCGGTTATCTGAATCTTGCTCTTGAGTGTGCATTGCAGGCTGGTGATATTATTACTATCGCAAAGAACAATACTCAAATTTATATCTCTGATGAGGCTGGAACTTCTGGTCCGACCGGAAATAAATATACTACAGCAAGCAACTCTGAGAATGTAATTATAGTTGGAGCAAATGCTACAACGGCAGCGTGGGTTGGTGCAATGGATTTGTATTTCTGGTATAAGGGCGGAGGTGTAAATATCACGGGTGTTTCTGTCGTTCGTCCGTACACTGTCTCGTTCGACTTGAACGGTCAGAGTGCAACGGCTATTGAGGACCAGAAGATAGCAGCAGGCGGTAAGGTAACGAAGCCGGATGATCCTGTTGTTACGGGTCAAGCATTTGGCGGTTGGTTTACCGACGCTGCTTGCTCGGAAGGCAAAGAGTGGGCATTTGCAACCGCAACTGTTAGCGAAGACGTTGTACTTTACGCAAAATGGACGGCGCTGCCGAAGATGATTCTCAATAGAGGCGCCGCAACTACCGGTGACGCTGTTGTTTCTTATCCGACGGTTGGTGATCCGGTTGCTGTTCCGGCTTGTCCGTTTACCTATGAAGGTTACATCTTCGCAGGTTGGGTATATAGCCCGTCTGTAACGGTTGAGGCTGGTTCGTTCACTATGCCGAACGAAAACTTGACGCTCACCGCTCAATGGGTGAGCGAGAGCGCAAAGGTTCAGATCGTTGAGACCAGTGCCGTTTATGAGACATTGGCTGAGGCTATTGCTGCTGCTGAGGCTGGTCAGACGGTTAAACTGTTGCAAGACATTGAGCAGGCAGACGGTGTCGCTATTGCAAAGAACTTGATTCTTGATTTGAACGGCAAGACCTATACTTGTACGAGCGGTTCGAATGTGAACAGCCGTGCGATTAAGATTACTGCCGGCGACGTAACTATTAAGAACGGTTCGATCATTGCTGTTCCGACCGCTAACTTTGAAGGCGGCGCTTATGGACCGCTTCGTATTGAAGGCGCTACGGCAAATGTAACCTTGAAAGACCTGACGCTCCAAAACGGTCGTCACTATGGCTTGGGTATCAAACTCGTTGAGGGATACCTCAGAATGGAAGATTGTACCGTTATCTCGCAGAATGGTGGTGGTGGCCTTGAGGTAGGCGAAGCTACGGCAGATGTAATCAACTGTACGTTTACGCAGACCGGTCTGGACAATGCGCACGCTTGGATCAGTACCTGTTTGGCAACATGCGACAACGGTGTGCTGAATGTACAAGGCGGTACCTATACCTCTGATCACTATTCGATGTATGTTTATACCTCCGGTGGTGAGATGAATGTTGAGAGCGGAAGCTTCACCGGTGATGTGGTGAACCAAGTTACGCCTTCTTCTTATCCCGATGCAGTAGGTACTATCAACATCACCGGCGGTACGTTTGAAGGTGTTGGAGAAGAGCCGATTCATTTCACAACAGATAATACCGGCAAAACATCAATTGCTATTTCCGGTGGTTCGTTCGATGCTCCTGTTGCAGAGGAATACTGTGCTACAGGCTACGTTCCTGAGACGAAGGCTAACGGCAAGTATGGCGTTATTGTTCCGGCACAGTCAATTGACTTTGAGGCTATCATTGATGCCAAGGGTACCGATGCTACTGCAATTGCAGAGTTGGACGCTCAATTAGCGGCAAAGCACTATGACATTGACGGTACGCTGAATAATGACCGTCTGGATGTTGGTGAGGATAAGGATGCAGACAAGGGCTTCAAGATTAAGAAGACCGGTTTGACTATCTCGTTCTCGGTAGAGGCAAACAAGGTGGTAGAGATCACAACCGGAAGTCTCAGCGGCGCAAGTATTTCAGTAGATAGTGAAGCGGCTGCACCCATGACGGCTTCTCATACGCACTCGTACTACAGCGCAAACGCGCAGGCGTTCCTTATTACTATGACTGCCGCAAACGACAAGTACAACATCTTCAAGTCGATTGCGATCCGTGATCCGTATGAGGTTAGCTTTGATGTAAACGGCGGTGATGCTCCTATTGCTCCGCGGTTTGCTACTCCGAGTGTAACGCTGCCGAGCGCAAGCAAAGGAACGGACAGTTTTGTTGGCTGGTTTGACGGTGAGACCAAGATAGGTGAGGCAGGTGAGTCTTATACTCCGACAGCCGACATTACGTTGGTTGCTCATTGGGAGGCAGTTTCGACCGATGCACGCCTGAGTGCCATTGAGTTCTCGGCAGCGGGTACTTTGGCTCCTGCATTTGATCCTGAGGTAGTGAACTACACTTATACCATGCCTTATGGCACGGCAGATGTTCCGACTATTACCAGCGCAACGGCAGTTAATCCGAATGCACAGGCACCTGTAATTGACGCACAGGCTGCGGCTTGGAGTGAGACCGCACATGTTCATGGCGTGGCTCAGTCCGGCGCAACCAAAGATTATTACGTACAGATGCTTCGCGCTCCGAAGGATGGAATCTGCATCATTAAGAGCACCCCGAATTCAGGAACAGATGCAGCCGTTGATGGTATCTACCAAGGTAGCGCATACTTCAAAGGCAAGGCAGAAAATAAGAAGTTGAATTCTAAGTATGATTATGTAGCCGTTGAACTGGCAGATGGTTATACCTTCCAAGCCGGAGACAAGGTGGTATTGAACCAGGCTGCTGATCTGGGTGACGCATCTGATATTACGAAATTCTATGTATTCACCGAAGTTCCTGCAGATGGCAAGAGTTATGTAACGGTAGATAATGCGACTCCTGTCAAGGGCGACAACTGGTTTGAGATGCCTGCAGAGTTGGTAGGTGCGTCGGCACTCTATATCGGCCGTATAGATGCAAAGTGTAACCCGACCCTTGGTTATCTGGCAGTCTATCGCCCGCTCCCGCCTGTATTGAAGAAGGTGGCAGTTAATGGTGTAGAAGGTAAACCGAATGCACTGAAGCAGATTGAGATTGAGGTGCCGTTCTCAACGAGTCAGTCTCAATTAGAGGCAATCGCTTACGACTGGGTATCTAATAGTGATGCTTGGACTGCAGCCCACACTCCGGTAGCAACTAATACATGGGAGTTTGGCGTAGCAGATACGGTTACGCTGACCGATAAGGATGGCGACGAGAGCGTTTATACCATTATGGTTAACAAGGCAACCGCTTCTACAAGTGTAGAGTTGGCAACGCTGAGTATCGACGGTAACGCCATCACGTTGGTTCCGGGTCAGGCTGTATATAGCTATGAGTATCCTTATGGAACGGCTGAGACTCCGGCTCCTGTAGTAGCAGCAACGGCTGCAGATAATGCAGAGGTTGGTACAATCACTCAGGCTGCTTCGAAGAACGGAACAGCGACCTTCACGGTAACTGCCGAGGATGGTATTAATTATCGCGATTACACCATCAATATTTCTGTAAGCCGTATCCCGGCAGTAGTGATCTACGATGGTAGCACAATGACGGATATCGCAACTAAGACAGGTTCTGACCCGACCGGCCTCAGCTGGAGCATGGGAAGCAACGTGGCTTCAAGCGGCTACGAAATAGCAGGTACATGGCAAGGTAAGAATTACACGCATGCTGTAAAAGGCTTCAAGGCGAACGCAAGCGCAAACAACCTTGTATCGTTCGTAGTCCCTGAGGACTATATGGCGAAAGTTCGTCTGGTAGGTTCGACCAATAGTGATACTAAGGAGCGTTCGATGTTTATCGCAAAAGAGGCAACTAATGATGCTTCCAAGGCTATCGAAAACTACGTTATTACTTCCAGCACGTATGATGCCCAAGGATTTGTGACAGACTTCATGCTTCCGGGTACATATTATCTCGGATCTACGGATAGTTATCGTCTGTTTGAGTTCAGCGTACAATTGTATCCGATTGACTATAGCCGTGCAACAACGGAAGGTCGTTATGGAACGATCTGCTTGCCGAACGGTGGTATCATGGTTGGTGCAACGCTTTATGAGGTAGCTTACTACGGTCAGACATCCAAGAAGATCTTCTTCGACGAGATCCTCAATGGCACGATGGAAGCTGGTGTTCCGTATATCTTCCTGCCGAAGGAAGGTGCAAGCCAACTTGCGGTTTACTACACAGACGAAGCAAATGAGAGTGCTAAGAACGCAAATGGTCTCCATGGATTCATCGGTGCTAACGCTGATGCTGAGATGAATGTACCGGTAGGTGCATACATCCTCAACGCTAACCAATACCGCAAAGTGGTAACCCTCGGAACCGCGAAGATCAAGAGCAACCGTTCGTACATTGAACTTGGTGAAATCAGTCCGTCTGAGCCTGCTTTGGCTCCTGGTCGCCGTCGTATCTCTATGGCGGTTAATGGCGAGCAAGTGGCTACCGGCATTGAGAACACCGGCTTCGAGAGCGAGGCTCCGCGTAAGGTGCTGATCAACGGCGAGCTCTACATCATCCGTGGTGAGAAGATGTACGACGCTAAGGGACAGCTGGTAAAATAACATGAATGAGCGTAAGCGTGCGCATTGTGGCGCACGCCTACGCAAAGCTCTTTAGTAAATATATCGCAATTATGAAAAAGAAGATTTATAATCAACCGATTGTGGAGATCGCCGAGGCGTTACAACCGATGGTAACCATCTGCGCAAGTATCACGGAAGGTGACCCTGTACCCACAGATGGAAACATATACGGCGATTAATTTCCTTACTTACATCCGAAAGGATGCACAGATCATCAAAGGCAGCTTCACGGCTGCCTTTGGTGTGTTTTAGGAGGAAAAAATTCAAATAAATTTGATTTTTAAAGTCAAAGTCTTGCATATTCCAAATTTTTGTAGTACCTTTGCATCGTCAAAGGTAATAGGAAGAAGATAAGTTATGCCGAAAGTACTACTATATACAACTGCAAAGATTGTCTGGACATTCTTGTTCTACGGAACAGATGTTAATGAGAATCGAGCTCATGTGCATGTAGGTAAAAAGGATACTCAGGATTTTGCGAAAATCTGGTTAGAGCCCAAAGTAGAGTTAGCAAAAAAAGGAGATCTGACGGATGCACAGTTGAAACAGTTGTTGGAAATAGCAGAAGAAAACAAGTGCAAATTGCTCAAACAATGGCAGGTTTTCAAAAACGGCGGTAACGTACGAATAATTAAAATTAACAAGTAATATGGCACAGATTGAAGGTTATTGGGATGTTAAGCCCGCAATAAGCAAGGTTACATTCCCTGCAAGAGGGAAGTTCCAAGTAGTGCTTAAGGATGGTAGGCAGATTACCATGCCTATTTCAGCATTCCCGTCCATAAAGAAAGTGCCTGTGCGTAGGCGCAAGAACTGGTATCTGATGGGCGGAGGATTTACTTGGGACGAATGTCCGGAAGTGATCCACGTAGAACAGATATTAGGAAACTACTCGCAATATAGCCATGAAAAGGTATAATACATCAAAGGCAGCTTCACGGCTGCCTTTGATGAAAAATCTCGTAACGTAAAAGTCTATGGCAGAACACGAAGCAATAAAATTATTTGAAGAAAACAAAATGCGAGTTTTCTTCGACGACGTAGCAGAAGAATGGTATTTCTGCATTCTTGATGTAGTACAAGTATTGACGGAAAGCGTTGATCCTGCAGATTATTTCAAAAAGATGCGTAAACGAGATCGTGAATTAGACGATTTCGTGAGGGGGACAATTTGTCCCCCCCACCAATTTGCTTCTACGGATGGTAAGATGCACGCAGTGAAATGTGCATCACTACGGGATACACTCCGTATCATTCAGTCCATCCCGTCGAAGAAGGCAGAGCCGTTCAAACAATGGCTCGCGCAGGTCGGCGCGGAACGTATCCGTCAGATGCAGGACCCGGAGAGAAGTATCGAACAGATGGTGAGAGACTATCGCCGTTTGGGCTACTCCGAGAATTGGATTAACCAACGAATAAAGACCATCGAGATTCGCAAAGGACTGACTGACGAATGGAAACGCAGCGGCATAGAGCACGAGAGCGAATATGCGCGGCTGACGGATTTGATGAGTAAGATATGGAGCGGCATGACTACGCGCGAGTACAAGGAACATAAAGGCTTGACGGACCAGAATCTGCGCGATAACATGACCAATATGGAGCTGCTGTTGAACGCCCTGGCGGAGCAGACAGCAACCGACCTGAGCAAAGAGCGTAACCCTGAAGGCTTGATCGAAGCTGCACACGTAGCTAAAGATGGAGCCGAGGTGGCGCGGAACGCACGGGAGGACATTGAGCAGAGGCTGGGACATAGCGTGATAAGCGACAAAAAAGCTATCGACTATATCACCCCGAACGACGAGTTGCCGTTCAAGAAATAAGGGGTGAACAATGAAGATGGTAGAAAAAAACAAATAAAACCCTTTTGAACGGCTGTAGCGTTAAGAACGCCATGAGTGCCCGCCCTGTCAACCTACAGATAAGTAAACTTCCCGTAGTTTGCCAGAGCGAACCCTCACCGCAAAGCGGTAAACAGCCCTTCAAAAGACATAAACAAAAAAAACGGACGCCGCGAGGGCAAAAATTTGTAGTAACGTCGGACGCTGCGAGGGCATCGTGGAATATTGTAACTTTTTAGCCGCAAGGGCACGATTATTTCGAGGGCACCGACACGGCAAGCCGTCCCACCTCGAAGTTACGTTCGCACAAACGTGCAAACACCACCTTTTTTGCCGTTAAAAATTCATTTATGCGAGCATAATAAATTTTTCTCGTCAAAAATTTGGATATTTGATTTTTTTGTTGTAACTTTGCGCAGAATTTGAAAATCATGAAAAAACAACAGATCCATAGCATCTATTCGACAACCTCCCTGACGAAGGAGAGACAGACTACACCCATATACACGTGCGCGCTATCTATATAATAAGGTGGCGCGCGCGGCGTTAATAGAAAGAGAGATCTTTGACAGATTGTGTACATATAGGAATGAGAAAAAGAAAGAAAATGAATAAATTTTACTCATTTACTTGCATATGTTAGAAAAAAGTTGTACCTTTGCAGCCGTAAATGTTTAGAAAGAACAATAATTATGCAAACGACATTCGAACAACCGGTAATGCAAACCACAGGAACAATCTCTATGGAAAAATGGGATAATCTCCATACCATCGATGAGTTGGATGCCTCTCTCAAAGCAATAATTCATAAGCATTTTCACGCATGAAAAGCTTAAAAGTTCGCATTGAGGATGAGGTCTATGAGGATTTGCAGGATTTCTATGATTTCAACCTCAAGAAACATCCTACATTGGATGATGTTACAGTGCTTAACAAAGAGCAACGTCTTATAGGCGCGTTAAAGCGCTTAGGAACATATGCTCTCACAGACCATAAAATAGCTCAATCCTATATGCAGCAATTCCAACGGGAGTTGTTGCTTTTGTATTCAAATCAGTCACGCAATAGGCAAACAACATTATTAACTTAAAAATATAATAATTATGAGAAAAGTTAAACTATTTTTCGCTTGTTTGCTGATGTCCGTCCTCAGCATCGGATAGTGGAGATAGTTTGAATCTCATAAAACCAGCGATTTTGGTGACAAAATGAAAATAACTGCAAAAGAATTTGCAAATATCAAAGATATTTTGTAACTTTGCCGCGAATTAATGAAATAAGAAGTAAATCGATGGGGTCATATCAACAAATGAAAGTGATTTTTGGCAGGGTACAATCGTTTATATGCAACTTCAAACCGATAAGGAAATAGATCCGCAAGAAGTGGTTGCTTATCGTACCGATGTGACGGATGAATTTGATACATTATTTTTAAACGACAACGAATTAGAGCAGCTATGGTAACATTTGCTTTTAGAGAATATGGAGAGGATTTGGGTACGCGCCAATTAGGGGCAGTCGTACGAGAAAGATTATTGCCGCTTTTGCAACAAGATGAGCGCGTGGTATTGGATTTTACGGGAGTAAATGTAGTAAGTAATTCTTTTGCTGATGAGTGCATCGCTAAGGTGTTATTGGAAATGCCTCTTGAGGAATTGAAACGCCGTACTACTTTTCGTGGACTAAATCCTATGGCTTCGGCATGTGTGCTTGCCGCTCTTAAGCGTCGCCATTTGGCAGTAGCATGATTAAGCAATCAGAATAACAAATCAAACGAAGATAAATAACATTATTAACTTAAAAATATAAAAATTATGAGAAAAGTTAAACTATTTTTTACCATGTTGATGCTGATAGCATTCAGCGTGGGGGGAAAGATGGTTTAGGCTCATAATAAAGAATATAAATAGCGAAAAGCACAAAGATGAAAAGCGAAGATATATTGTCACTATTTGAGCGTTTTGAGGATGCGGCAGAAAGTGTGCAAGGTATAGAATGCTGGAGCGCACGTAGTTTGTGTCCGCTACTTGGTTATACCGATTGGCGCAATTTTCTCAAGGCAATAGAGAAAGCTAAAGAAGCCTGTATCAATGCCGGAGAAAAAGAATCAGATCATTTCGTTGACGTCAACAAAATGATAAGTCTTGCAAAAGGGGCTCAGCGTTCTGTAGAAGATATATTGCTTACACGCTATGCATGTTACCTAATCGCACAGAACGGCGATCCGCGAAAACAGGAGATAGCTTTCGCACAAAACTATTTTGCGGTGCAGACTCGTCGGGCGGAGTTGGTACAGCAGCGTATCTTAGAATCTGAACGCGTGTTGGCACGTAAGAAACTGCGCGAGACAGAAAGTCGCCTTTCTAAAGTGGTGTATGAGCATGGAGTGGATGACAAGGGATTTGCTATAATGCGTTCAAAAGGTGATGCAGCTTTGTTTGGAATGCCGACAAAAGATTTGAAGACAAAGTTCGGACTTGAGAAACAAAACAAGCCGTTAGCAGATGTTTTGCCAACTATCGGTATTAAAGCTAAAGACTTGGCGGCAGAAATGACCAGTACGAATGTTGAGAATAAAAATCTACATGGTTTGAATCCTATTACTCGCGAACATGTGGACAATAATGTAGCCGTGCGGGAGATGTTGCGGAGCCGAGGTATAGAACCGAGCCAATTGCAGCCGGCAGAGGATGTGAATAAAGTGGAAAGAAGGTTGATCTCAGAAGAAAAGAAAGCGCTGCCGAAGAAAAGTAAAAAGAAATAACAAATCAAACTAATATAATTAACTTTTTGTTTAACTAAAAAATCTCAAACATTATGAAAAAATTAAAACTTTTTTTCGCCTGTTTGCTGATGGCTGTCCTCAGCATCGGGCAAATGTGGGCAACAGATTATGAATTGATGCTCACTTTGGATGTCACGCAAGGGGCTCCTAGTGGGAGTACAAGTACTGGCCTAACGGACGAGACCCTTTTGAGTTATCTTCAAGGAGCAGCTCCTGCTACGACAGACATTATTTCTGCTAGTCTAACAGGTAATGTTTACAAAGGGAAAGGTTCTGGAGGTGTAGGCGTTCCTCAAGAGTGCTTGAAAATAGGAAAGGCATCTGGTGCAGGGTCTATTACTTTTGCTATCGCAAATACATACGATAATGTGACGAAAGTGGAAATTACCGGTTATGGATGGAAAACATCTACAGCTGTTTCGGTGAATTCCTCAGACGCACAAAGTCCAGCAACAGCTCTCAGTGAGGTAACTTTCTCGTATGAAATCTCTGGTTCGAAATCAATAACGATTAACTCTGCCTCTTCTGCTTTTTGTGCTACCGAGATTAAACTTTATAAGACAAAGTCTGGTGGCACACCAACTCCTTCTGTTACTGTTTCTCCGACTTCTTATGATTTTGGAACGGTGCACGCGAGCGATGCGGCTTCGAAAGTATTCTCTGTTAGTGGTTCGAACTTGACGGCTGGAACATTATCAATTTCTGTTCCTGAAGGTTTTTCTGTTTCTCCGAGTTCTATTTCGGTTACCGAAGCTACTTTAGCAGCGACAAATGTAACAGTTTCAAAAAATACAAACACTATTGATGATTATAGTGGAAATCTCTCTATTTCCGGTTGTGGTTTGTCAGAAACTAAAACCGTTGCATTGGAAATGAGTGTCGTTGCTGATCCTGTACCGACCGGTACATTCGAACTCTTCTCTGGCGATATTGAGGAAGGTGATTATGTGATTTACTATAACGGAAAAGCTATGAATACGACTATTACTAATAGCCGTTTCCAATATATAGAAGTAACACCGTCGGAGGGTGAGATTGATAACCCTGATGAGTCTATTATCTGGCACATAGCTCCTATTAGTGAAACTTCCTATTGGACTATTTATAGCGCGGCGGAAAGCAAATATGCTGGAGGTACCAATAGTAAAAATCAAGGTGCTATGTTAGCAGAAATAACCGATCTTGCAAAATGGACTATTACGGGAAGTTCAACATATGATTTTGAAAATTATGGTCGTTCGCAAGCTTCATCCGATAGTGGCAATAAGTGGCTCAGAAATAATGGAACAAGTGGATTTGCAACTTATGCAAATACCATGGGTGGCGCTTTAACTCTTTACAAAAAGCAAGTTGCAGGTCAACCGAAAGCTCCGACTTTCTCGATTCCTGGTGGAAATTATGAGAGTGCGCAGAGTGTTGAACTCTCTTGCGAAACAGAAGGTGCAACCATTTATTATACCACCAACGGTGATGCTCCTACCAGTAGCAGTACTCAATACAATGGAACTGCTATTGCAGTGGATCATACGATGACCATTAAGGCAATCGCTATAAAGAATGAGATTTCCAGTACCGTAGCATCTGCAACATACACTATTATCGTTTGGCAGACTGTTGCTGATGTATGGGACGACATTACAGCAGATGGTCCGACTAATGCTCACATATATGGATATGTAAGCCAAATCAATGTTGGAGGCTTTGATAATAACTTCTATATCTCGGATAACGGATCTACTGAAGGCAACCAACTCTATGCATATCGTATGAATATGAATAGTTTCTCTGTTGCTGTAGGTGACAAGGTTAAATTGGCAGGTGACTTGACTGAATATCAAGGAAAAAAAGAGTTTAAGTATGCAAATTCAGGTGCTACTCAGGGTTTGGTTGTTGCTCTTGAAGCTAAGGGTGCATTGCAATCTGTTGCCGTTTCGGGTACTCCGACTAAGACTGAGTACGCAAGCGGTGAGGATTTTGAGCCTGCTGGATTGAAAGTTTTTGGTACTTACGCAAATGGTTTCGTAGGTGAAATCACTGAGGGTATCACTTGGGGCAATGACCTTACCGATGGTAAAGTAACTGAGAACACAACTGTTCACGTTACAGCAACTGTTAACGAGGTTGCAAGTCCGGCTTATGATGTGGCAGTTACCGTTGCAGCAAAGACGCTTGAGTCTATCGCAGTTGGAACGGCTTCTTATACTATCTATACAGGAGAGGTTCTTCCGAAGCCGGTTGTTACGGCAACCTTCAGTGAAGGTGATCCGGAGGATGTAAGTGCATACGCAGTTTATGACACGGAAGACGTATTCAATACCGCTACCATTGATAATCCGGATCCGCAAACAATCACCGTTTCCTATACTTTCGGCGGAGCAACAGAGACAGTTACCTATACTGTATCGGTTAAGGATTATGCGAATGCAAACGATGCTCCTTATACCGTTACCGAGGCTTTGCATATTATTACTGACGCTATCGGCAGTACAGAATCGGCACGTGAGATAGTTGTTGCAGGTACAGTTAGCGAGGATAATATCAGCAATAACAAGAACCGTTATAAGATTTCTGACGGCGAAAACGAGTTGCTCGTTTATGCCGGTAAAGGCTTTAATAATGAAACCTTTACAAATACTAACTATCCGAAAGTCGGCGATGTTGTAAAAGTAAAGGGTAAAGTTATCAACTATAACAATAATACTCCTGAGTTTGCAAGTGGTAAGAGCTACCTGCTCTCACAGGTTCGCCCGGCTACGATTGCTATTGAGAATGTAGCATCGTTTGAGGTTGGCGCAACTGATCTCACAGAGAGCGATTTGGATATTACCACTCCGAGTGATGGTGATATTACTTTCGTTTCGGGTGACGATGCAGTGGCAACTATTGAAGCAAATGCTATCCACGCAGTGGCTCCGGGTACTGTAACGATTACGGCTAACCTCGCAGCAACAGCTAACGAGAACGCGCTCAATTACGCAGCAGCTTCAACGATGTTCAATGTAACAGTTATTGCAGCCCAAGTGAAATATGCTATCACGTTTAACGGTAACGGTGCAGATGGCGGCGACGCTCCAGAGGCAATTGAGAACAAAGCTGCCGGCGCAGAGGTAACATTGCCTGCAAATAGTTATACCAAGACAGGTCATACCTTCGATGGCTGGAAAGTAATCAATAACACGACTTCTGAGGAAGTTGAGGTCGTAGCCGGTGCATTTACAATGCCTGCTTCCGCAGTTACTATCCAAGCACAATGGGAAGAGATTTCGGCTTGGGCTTATACCTATACGAGCAACCTCGAACTAAAAGGTAATTCTGGCACTAAGTCGTATGCAGAAAAAGTTAAAATTACTGTTAACGAAGTGCTAACAGAATTTGACGCGCTGCGTGCTTGTACGGGAAGTGCAGCAGGAAGTTGTACAATAAAAGTGCCCGCTGGAACTCAAACACTTCACTTCCACGCAGCCGCTTGGAATGCTAAAACGAGCACGATTACGGTAACAATGGGAGAAACGGAATTGTTAGAACAAGTTTTAGCATCTGATGGAGGAATAAAAAATTCCAGTCCTTATACATTAGAGGGGATACCATACGAGTATTACTATAGCATTGATTTGAGTAGTTATTCGTTAGCCGAAGAAACAACCATTACGTTCTCTGCTGGTTCTGACAAACGTTTCGTTCTCTTCGGTGTTAACCAAGAGGGTGGTATCGTTCCGGAACTGCAAAGCATTGAGATTGCTGGTGACTTGACGACTAAGTCCTATAAAGCAGGTGATGCTCTTGATTTGGATGGCTTGACCGTTAACGCTATCTATTCGTTGGGCGGAACTCCTCAAACTCCGATTGACATTACTGATGATGCAGAACTGGAATGGAGCTATGCTCCTCTGGTAGAAAATCAGACATCTATTACAATTACTGCTACCTACAAGGGTCAGACCGATGATATTACTATCAATGACCTTGTGGTATCTTCGGCTGATCCGAAGATTTATGTAAGCACACTGAATGTTAATTTCGCTTCGGTTGAAGTTGGCGAGTCAGTACCTGCTTCTGAGACAGTTACCGTAACGCTTACCAACGTTGCATCTGTAACCGCAACTCTTGGCGGTACGAATCCTGAAGCATTCAGTATTTCTCCTGCTTCTTTAACAGAAAGTGGTGACATTACTATCTCTATTCTTGCAAACACTGACGCTGCAGCTTCGTATGCTGCTACGCTGACCATCAGTGATGGTGAGGGAGGCGCAGACGATAAGACGGTTAACCTGTCCTTCGCAGTTACTGAGCCGGTAGTTGAGGATGACGTTACCGGTACTTGGACGCTTGTTACCGATGCAGCAACCCTTGCAGCAGGTAAGAAAGTGATCATCGCTCAATACGTAGAAGCTGATGGTGCTATCAATACGATGGCAGGTCAAGCATCTAATAACCGTAGCGTTATCGCAAGTATAGTTGCTGGTGCAACCCTGACTCCGACTGTAGGAACAAAGGTTATGACTTTGGCTGATGCAGGTGAAGGTCATTTCTATCTGAAAACTTCGGATGGCGAGTACCTGTACAATGCTTCTACAAGCAGCAAGAGCTATTTGAGAACTAAAGCTGAGGAAGAGAACGTTTCGTGGACGATTGCAGTAGATGCTGAGGGTGTCGCTACAATTACTTCTGTGGAAAACACGAACCGCACCAAAATGCGTTATAATCCGAATACTAGTGGTAGCCCGCTCTTCAACTGCTATGCTTCCGGTCAAGAAGACATTGCTCTCTATATGCTCGAAGAGGATACTCCGGAACCGCCGGTAGTGGACTACACCGAAGTTCGTAACGGTTTGACCGAAGGTTGGTACTACACCATGTGTCTTGACAAGGCTGTTACCGCTGTTAAAGCTGGCTCGATCTGGAAAGTACTGAGCAAAGCAGCAAACGGAAACGATGTAATCTTGGAAGAGGCAGAACTTCCGCTCGCAGCAGGTCGTCCGTATATCTTCCGTGCAGCAGCAAACACGCTTGAGGTTGCTTACACCGGAGATGCAGTAGATGATCCTGTAAACGATGATGACAATAACGGTCTTATTGGTTCGTTCACGCAAAAATCGATTGCACAAAGCAACGATAACTACATTATTTACAATAATGCATTGTACTTCGTTAACTCGGATAATGTAAAAGTAGGTGCATACCGTGCATACCTGGATATGACAGGAGTTCCGGCTTACAGCAATGAGCCGCAACAAGGCAACGCTCCGCGTCGCCGCGTAACGATGGCCGTTTATGGTGAGCAAGTTGCGACCGGAATAGAAAGCATCCAACCGTCGGAAATCAGCAATCAGAAGGTGCTGATCAACGGTCAGCTGTTCATCCTTCGCGGTGAGAAGATGTATGACGCAACCGGAAGGTTGGTAAAATAATGTGATTTTCGGCAAAAAGTTACGGCAAAATTTGCATATGTCAAAAAAATGCCGTAACTTTGTAGCCGAAAAAGGAATAGAATGGGACAGTTAGCGTTCATAAAGACATTCATTTTGGTGACGATGCCGATTGATGCCAACGACAACAGAAGACATGTACATGTTTTCAGGAAAGGAGGACGTCATCGTAAATCTGTTGCTAAAATTTGGATAGAATCTAATGGCGCTAAATGTGTAGAAATAGCAGAATCAGAATTAAGTGCGAAAGAGAATAGCATGATCGTAAACGCCATCGACAAGCACTGGGATCTGATAAATGAGCAGATTTCAATGACTTTCCGAGGCGAGAAAACAGAACTCAAGAATATAGGAAAATAAAATGGAGGACTAATTATGTGCAAGATACCAGATGTAAAAATAGGCATTAAAGATATGGACTTTGTTTCCTACAGGGGCAAGTTTGCTGTATCTCTTACCGATGGTCGCGTGATTATCGTTCCCGTATCCATGTTTCCTGACATTCAGCATATGTCGGTAAAGCGCCGCAATGAGTGGATGATTTTGGATGATCAATATTTCTCTTTTGAGCATATGACGCGTGTTTATTCCGTGCTCGATATACTGAAAGCTGCTTAATAACGTTACATATCCTAATTATTAAGAATTATGAAAAAGATATATAATCAACCATTAGTGGAAATAGCACATCTGATCAATGGAGTACAGGCATTGTGCTCCAGCCCCGGAGTAATTAAGAATAGTGGTTCCGGCACCGGAAGTATCGGTGGCAGTGGAGATATCATCGGAGGCTAAAAACAAATCAAAAAATAGGACCCGAACCGGGGAGTAACCCTACGTACAGGTCACGATCAGGTCGCGGCGAGGTCGCGGGAATGGACCGTAAATGGGCTCACGAGAGACCAAAATCAGGCTCACGGGAGACTCAAATCGGGCTCATGGGGGCTCAAAGCAGGTTCAGGGGGGAGGATGGTTGGAGGTTGAGGCCTCAAGAAAAACGCTTGGCTTAGTGGCCAAGCGCTTTTTTTAGGAGAGGAACGATGTCGGAGTTGTCGTGCCAGCCGGAGAAGAGTTCGGCGTTGGGGCCGATGGCGAAGATCGGTACGGCGTGTGCCGAGTGGGCGCGAGTGGTCCAACCGATATGGGCCTTCTTGTTCAGGAGCGCGACGCCCGCCTCGCCAAGCGAGTTGATGGTCTTGTACATGTTCTTGGCATCCTTGCCCTTGCCTTCGCATGCCTTCTCGTAGAGGTCTTTGAGGTCATCCTCCTCGTCGTCGGAGATCTTCACGGTGTCCCAGAAGCCGAGGTTCTCGCGGTAGAGACGCTTCACATCCGTCCATTTGGGCTTGGATGTTTCTTTGAAGAGCTGCGTGAAGCGGTCGGAGAGGACCCAAGAGGAGCATTTCTGGTTTTGGAGGAGATCCAGATGGAGCGTATAATCGCTGTTGCCGAGCGCCAGACCGCCTGTCTCATGATCGGCGGTGACGAGGATAAGGGTCTCGTCGGGGTGCGCGAGATAGAAATCATAGGCGACTTGCATGGCGTCGTTCATATCCCAGGTCTCGCCGATAGAGGCAGCAGCGTCATCGGCATGGCAGGCGTAGTCGATCATACCACCCTCGACCATCATGAAGAAGCGCTCGTATCGGGCATTGAGGAAGGGTATGGCGGTTGAGACTATCTGCGTGAGGGTCAAGTCGCCTTCCTTGCGGTCGATGGCATAGGGGAGGTTACTTCCATGGTTCATCCCTGTGTCACAGGGCTGGACGAGGATTAGTTTATTGATGGAATGAGCCGCGGCTTCGCCGCTGAATGATGGAATGATGAATGGGCGGGCCTCTTCGAGGCAGCGGACGATGGTGTAGCCGTTTTGCTCGGCTAAGCGATAGAGGTTGGTGGACTTGTTGTCGTGCTTGCCCTGAGGGTGATGGAAACCGGCACCTCCGAAGAAATCGAAACCGGAGGCGCAGAGCTGTTTGCCGATCTTATAGTAGTCGCTGCGTTTCTCCACGTGGGCGTAGAAGGCCGCCGGCGTTGCATGATCGATGGCGACGGTAGTCATGATGCCGATGCCCCATCCTTGGGCTTTGAGGTCCTCGGCGATGGTCGTCAGGCGGTTGCCGTCGGCATCGAGACCGAGGGTGCCGTTGTTGGTTTTGGATCCCGTGGCGAGGCAAGTGCCCGCGGCCGCGGAGTCGGTGATACCGTTGGACTTGGAGTATGTCGAAGCATGCCCGGAGTAGGGGAAAGTGGTCATCAGCGTTTGTACGCGGCCGAGGGGCTCGCCCTGGATTGCCGAGCGGTACATCTCTGCCGAGAGGACCTGGTTGGTGCCCATGCCGTCACCGATGAAATAGAAAATGTACTTGATCTCGGCGGAGGCGGAGAGGGAGTACAGAATACAGAATACAGAGTACAGGCAAATCCAAAAATAGCGTTTCATAAGTTGGGTTTTTGTTGTTTAGATCGTGCATTAATGCACGATGCGGTTTTCTTTTTGTTAGCCGCCTGGCGGTGGCGTTTGCGTTTTCGTGCTTCGCGTCTTTTGGCGGCTTGTCGTTCCTCGCGCTCCTCGAGGGTCAGATGGGGCGGGGGCTCGATGCCCTGCTCGCGCAGACGTTGGTCCTGGATCTCCTGCTGGTGCTCGATCTGGCGCTCTTTCTCTTCGCGTTTGAGGGCGATGACCTCATCGGGGTCGAGTTGTTCGTGCGCGAGCAGGTCCTCGTAGATGAGGAGTGTCGCCCATGCGTCCGTAGAGGCGTAGCGCGCCTGCTCGGGGGTGAGGTGGGTGTTTTCCCAGTTGGTCAACTGCTGCGCTTTGGAGATTTTCTTGCCGAAACAGATGGCGTAGATCTTCTGCAAGCCGAGGTCGAGGATGCCGTACCGGGGCACCATGTGCTGGATGTCCACGCAGTTGGCAGGGGTGAAGTTGCGCCTGCGCCGGAGGCCGTTGATGTCATCGCGGAAAGCGAGTCCGACCTTGCAGACGGCAGGGTTGGCGAAGAAATCCGCGAGTTCCTGAGGCATGCCTATATGGGTGAGTCGGAAGAGATAGCACCGCTCATGGGAGGCTATCTGGACGAGCGCCGTGGGATAATGGATGCCTCGTGTGAAAGAAGGCCGTGACTCCGTATCCACGCCTACTACCGGCTGCGCCGAGAGGTATGCCACGGCTTCGGGAACCTGTTCCGCGCGGTCCACGACAATCACTTCGCCGTCGAAAGCGACGACCGGCATCCATTGGAGCAGGTCGGAGTTAATATGATGTATCTGATATCTCATGCAAAGCCCTCATGACCGCTAAAAGTTTACGACCCCAGTGATTGTCAAACGCTTGGCGGCAGAGCACGACAGCGTCGTTCATGACCGGTTCCTCGCCAGTCTGGAAGGCCGCGGCGAGGTCCTTGAGTTCCTGATAGATATCCGCGAGCCCTTCGGAGATATAGGCAGTCTGGATCTCGTCGGTGTAGATGCCCTGATCGACAAAGACATCCAGGTAGGCGTCATCCTGTCCCAAGAGGTTGCGGATGCCCACCAAGGCGAAGTTATAATCCTCCTCGGTGACAAACCGCTGCGGCTCGTCCTCCATGACCGTCTCGGCCGGTTCGAGCAAACGTGTCCTCAGATAGAGCACCGGCAGGAGGCGTAACATCTGCTCCCGCCATTCCTCGCGATCGTGGTCCGCGGTCTGCTCAATGAGCAGGCATGTTTGCGCCGCGGCGGTCACAAAAGCTATCGTAGAATCAGCATAAATGAAATTTTTCATATACGGATTTAATAAAAAACGTGCAAAGATAGAGAAAAATTTTGACATTTGCAAATTTTTTAGTATCTTTGCAGCGAAATTCCAAACAGAGGAATAAAAACCGCACATAAATTTAACTATTTAAATCAAAGAAATATGAAAAAATTCTTTTTAATGGCTTTTGCGGCTTTGAGCGTTAGCGCCATGGCCCAGCAAGTAACGCCGGTGAATATCACACTGGCTGAGTTCAATGTAGATTCCCTCCGTACACTTTACATGACGGAGCCGATTATGTACAGGGCGTCGCTGGACGCAGTGGCACAGGCTCTGGAGAAAAATGCGACAGAGTTGAAGTCTGCCAAATCGGAGCTCAAGAGCGAGCAGAAACTGTCCAAAGAGATGGAGAGTTCGCTGAAGGGTGCCATCAAGATGGCCGCTTCGATGAAGAAACTCTACAGCAAAGAAGAGGGCGAACTGAAAAGCATGCAGAAGGTTGTAACCGGTCAGCAGAAGATGCTGACGAAGCAGAAAGAGTTGAACGACGAGACCCGCGAGGGTTACACCGCCTTCCTCGACAAACAGCAGAAGGAGTTAGGTTATGCACTTCGTGAGTTGGCAGAGCGTCAGCGCGCCGTATCGGATCTGGAGACCACGATCGCAAACCACCAGACCAAACTGCAGACCTACAATCAGGAGGTAGCGCAGAAGGCGACCGCCCTGGCAAACATCGAAGCAGAACTCAAAGCCCGCGTAGCCAGCGTGAAGGCCGAACAGAAAGCCGCTAAATCCATGCAATAATGAAAGTTATCAACCTCTCGGAGCACCATAGCGTGCTTCAGAATTTCCTTCGGGAGATCCGCGATGTGGATATCCAGAAAGACCGTCTCCGTTTCCGCCGGAACATCGAGCGTATCGGCGAGGTCATGGCGATCGAGTTGAGCAAGGAGCTGAACTACGAGTCCACGGACGTGCAGACTCCGCTGGCGAAGACGAAGGTGGATGTTATCTCCGACCAGTTGGTGCTGGCGACCATTTTGCGTGCCGGCATGCCGCTTCATCAGGGGTTCCTGAATATCTTCGATCATGCCGACAATGGTTTCTTGAGCGCCTATCGGCGGGTTAATGCGGAAGGCGAGTTGGAGATCGTGGCGGAGTACATGGCGGCGCCGTCGATAGACGACAAGACGCTTGTTGTGGTTGACCCGATGTTAGCGACCGGCATGTCGATGGAGGTAGGATACCTGGCGTTGCTGAAGCATGGCACGCCGCGACATACGCATCTTTGTTGCACCATCGCCACGCCGCAAGCGATCGATTATATGCGCAAGGCGCTGAACGACCGCGACGATGTCACCCTTTGGTGCGCGGTTATAGACCCCGTTTTGAACGAGAAGAAGTATATCGTTCCGGGTCTTGGCGATGCCGGCGATCTATGTTATGGTCAAAAGATCCATCTCTCCGATCGTTAAATGGATGCCTGCTGTCCTTGTGGCAGCGGGCATTGCTGTTCTTTCCCTATGGGAGAACCCCCGTATGCCGTCCTCGCTATCGATGAGCGACAAGGTGTTGCACGGGGCGATGTATTTCGTGTTGGCGGTGGCGTGGTTGGTGCCTCTCGGTGCGCGACTGCGCGGGCGCGTAATGCCGTATATTTATGTTTGGCTCGGGGCGACCGGCTACGGGGCGTTGATGGAAGTCCTTCAGCGGTATTGCACCCTGTCGCGCTCGGGCGAGATGGCCGACCTCTACGCTGACGCCGTGGGCGCACTCGTAGGAGTGGCGATTGTAGTAGTCAGTGCTCAGTATTCAGTATTCAGAAATCAGTAGTCAGAAATACCATATAGCCCTCTCGATGCTTTTTCACAGCCGCTTGCGGCGGGCATTGAGTCTGCTGGACCGGTACGGTTCGGCGGAGTCTGCGTGGGCTGCGGTCGATGAGCCGGAGAAAGCGGCAGTGATGGCTCGTGCAGAGAAAGAGTGGGAGTGGATACAGGCGCATGACATCCGCGTGCTGACGCAGGATGACGAGGCCTATCCTTACCGCCTGCGGAACTGTCCCGACCGGCCGTTTCTGCTTTATACGAAAGGGCATGTATGTCCATCGGAAGGTCATATCGTCTCTATCGTGGGCACGCGGCGGCCGACGGAGCGGGGAAAGGAGCTGACGGCAGCGCTGGTACGCGATTTGGCGGACCGGTTAGAGCACGTTACTATCGTTTCCGGCGGGGCGTATGGCATTGATATCGCGGCACATAGAGCGGCGCTGGAGGCCGGCATTCCGACTATCATTGTGCCCGCGCACGGGTTGGATCGGATCTATCCTATCACCCATCGTCCGGAGGCGGTCGCATCTCTGGCGAAAGGCGGGTTGCTGACCGAATACCCCTCCGGGACGGAACCCATCCAGTCGAATTTCGTTCGGCGAAACCGCATTGTGGCGGGTCTGGCGGATGCGGTGGTGGTTGTGGAGAGTCATGCCCGCGGAGGCAGCCTCATCACTGCCCGCATGGCGAACGACTACGGCAAGCCTATTTTTGCATTTCCGGGCCGGCCGAATGACCCTGCCTCTGAGGGCTGCAACGACCTTATCCGTGGAGGCCGGGCCAGATTGATCACCGGAGCTGACCACCTCATTGAAGCGATGGAATGGAAGACCCGGAAGAGTGCTTCGGAAGGTATGCAGACCAGCCTGATCGGGCTGATGGACAACCTGACAAAGGAGCAGCAGATCATCCTCGCCAAGCTGCAGGAGGCGGAGGAGGGAATGCATATCAACCTTATCGTCATGGAGACCGGTCTGGCGTATGGCGAGGTGGCATCCGAGCTGACGATGTTAGAGATCGAAGGGCTCGTACGAGCTCTGCCGGGAGGAGTATATATAAAAATATAGTCGCACTAATGTGCGAATAACAAGCCTTATTGCCTATAAAAATTCAAATAAATTTGATTTTTAAAGTCAAAGTCTTGCATATTCCAAATTTTTGTAGTAACTTTGCAGCGTGAAATGATTAATCATGCCCTTTGGGCAACGAAATAACACGTTATTATGGAATTATTCAAGAAGTATTTAGGAGTTTGTCTCCTGATTTTAGGTGTAGTATTCCTGGTGGTGTACAGATTTGCTCTGCCGGAGAATGGAATGCTGATCGCCGGTATGGTATGTGAGGTAGCCGGTATCTTAGCCTATATTTTCATTAACAGAAAGGGATAACCGCTGATGGCAGGTCAGGGTGGATTCAATGATGCTGTGAAGTATCACTTGACGGGAATGTACCAGGACTGGTTCCTGGACTATGCGTCGTATGTGATATTGGAGCGTGCTGTGCCGGCAATAGAGGATGGCCTGAAGCCCGTTCAGCGCCGTATTCTTCATGCAATGAAGACGGTGGATGACGGCAAATACAACAAGGTCGCCAATATCGTTGGCCAGACGATGCAGTACCACCCTCACGGGGATGCGTCCATCGGCGATGCGCTGGTGCAGTTGGGCCAGAAAGACCTGCTGATCGATTGCCAGGGAAACTGGGGAAACATCCTGACGGGTGACGGCGCAGCGGCGCCCCGTTATATCGAGGCAAGGCTGAGTAAGTTTGCGTTAGAGGCGGTGTTCAACGCCAAGACGACGGAGTGGATGAAGAGTTACGACGGCCGTAAGAACGAGCCGATCCACCTGCCGGTGAAATTCCCGCTGCTGTTGGCGCAAGGAGTTGAGGGTATCGCCGTGGGTCTGAACTCGAAGATCCTGCCGCATAACTTCAACGAGCTCTGCGACGCTTCGTTGGCGTACCTTAGGGGTCAGGAGTTCCAGCTCTATCCGGATTTTCCGACCGGCGGCGTGATCGACGTGACCAAGTACAACGACGGCGAACGCGGCGGTCAGGTGAAGATCCGTGCAAGGATTCAGAAGGCGGACGACAACAAGACCCTGATTATCACGGAGATTCCTTACGGAACCACCACCTCGAAGATCATTGAGACTATCCTCAAAGCGAACCAGAAAGGCAAGATCAAGATCAAGAAGATTGACGATTTCACCGCCGATCAGGCGCGCATCGTTGTGCAGCTGGCACCTGGTTCGTCGTCGGACAAAGCGATTGACGCACTCTATGCCTTCACGGATTGCGAGGTGAACATCAGCCCGAACTGCTGCGTGGTGGAGAACCGCAAGCCGATCTTCACCAACGTGAGCAACCTGCTCAAACTCTCCACGGAGAACACCAAAGCGCTGCTGAAATGGGAGCTGGAGATCGAGAAAGGAGAGCTGGAGGAGAAGTATTTCTACACCTCGTTAGAGAAGATCTTCATCGAGAACCGCATCTATAAAGAGGAGGGTTACGAGAACGCGCCGAACAAGGAGAAGCTGATTGCGTTTGTGGATGAGGCGTTGACGCCGTTCAAGACCCAGCTGATCCGTGAGGTGAGGAGCGAAGATATCGAGAAACTCTTCGAGATACGAATGCTGCGCATCACGAAGTTCGACTCCAAGAAGGCGGATGAGCTGATGAAGGAGTTGGAGAAGAAGATCAAGGCGTGCATCAAGAACCTCAACCACCTGACGGACTATACGATCTCATGGTTTGAGATGCTGAAAGCGAAATACGGCGAGGCCTATCCGCGTAAGACCGAGGTGCGTAACTTCGGTGCGATCAACGTGCAGGCGGTTGTGGAGAACAACGTCAAGCTGTACATGAACAGCGAAGAGGGATTCGTCGGAACGGGGCTGAAGAAAGATAACTACCTGTTCGATTGCTCGGACATCGATGATTTGATCGTCTTCCACAAGGACGGCAAATACAAGGTGGTGAAGGTAGCCGAGAAACTGTTTGTCGGGACGGATATATTGCATATCGCTGTGTTCCAGCGCGGCGATGAGCGGACGGTGTATAACGTTGTTTATCGCGACGGCAAGAAAGGTCCGTACTACATGAAGCGCTTCTCCGTGACCGGTGTGGCGCGGGATAAAGAGTACGACCTGACGCAAGGCAAGCCGGGGTCGAAGGTGATGTATTTCACCGTCAATCCGAACGGTGAGGCGGAGGTGATCCGCGTGGCGCTGAAGCCGGCGCTGCACCTCAAGAAGTTAGAGGTATGCAAGGATCTGAGCGAGTTAGCCGTCAAATCGCGCACGGCGCGAGGCAATCTGCTGACCAAATACGAAGTCAAATCTATCACTCTGAAACAGAAAGGCCGCTCGACGCTCGGCGGTCGGAAGGTGTGGTTTGACCCGGATGTGCTGCGCGTCAACTACGACGAACACGGAGTGTATCTGGGCGAGTTCTGGGACGACGACCGCATCCTGGTCATCAATAACGATGGTACATACTACACCACCAGTTATGACCTCACCGCCCATTTCGAGGATAACATCCTGCGGATCGAGAAACTGGATGCGGACAAGGTTTGGTCGCTGATACAGTGGAACGGCGAGTTGAAGTACTACTACGGAAAGCGGTTTAAGTTAGACGACGCGCAGGCGAAGATCCAGTCGTTCCTGGGAGAGGACAAAGAATCCCGTATCGCGGTGCTGTCCGACCGTGAGGAGGCGGTGTTCCGCGTGCTGTTCAGCGACGAGAAACACGAGCCGATGGAGATCACGATGGCTGAGTTCATCGATGAGAAATCCGCTAAGGCCAAAGGTAAACGCGTAACGACTCTGGAGGTGGCGAGCATCGAAGATATCACCCCGGATCCGGAGCCCGAACCAGAGGAAGAGGACGCAGCTCCCGAGGAGCCGATGGAGGAGGAAGGAGAGAAGGACGCTTCGCTAAAAGAAGAAGCGAAGAAGGCACCTGAAGAGATAGAGGTGGAAGGCGTGAAGATGACCTTCGAGAAGCCACAAGATACGCAATTAGATTTATTCTGATGGAAATTATTTTAGGAAGTCAGAGCCCAAGAAGGCGCGAGTTGATGGCAGGTTTAGACCTGCCATTTACGGCTGTTACTATCGATGCCGACGAACATTATCCGGCCGAGTTGCAGGGCGGCGATATACCTTATTATATATCGCGCGCGAAGGCGCACGCGTACGAGGGGAAGCTCAAGGAGGGGCAGATTCTTATCACCGCAGATACGATAGTATGGTTGGATGGTCAGATGTTAGGCAAGCCCCATGACGAGGCGGAGGCTTATGCGATGCTGCGAGCCCTCTCCGGCAAGACCCATCAAGTGTTCACCGCCGTCACTTTTGTCCAAAAAGGGAAAGCGATGGAGACCGTGGTCGATAAGACAGATGTGACTTTCGGCGAGTTGACGGACGAAGAGATCAGGCACTATATACAAAAATACCGGCCTTTTGACAAAGCCGGTGCGTATGGGGTGCAGGAGTGGATCGGTTATATCGCCTGCACCGAGATGAAAGGGTCGTATTTCAATGTCATGGGATTCCCCGTGCACCTCGTTTACAAGGTCCTCAAGCAGATGCTGTAGAGCATTCCGAGGAACATCGTGAACTTGATGAGTTGCTGGCAGTTCTTATAATCCGAAGGAATCTTCGCTGCCCACAACAGCCATAATGCCCCGAGGAGGGGCGTTATTATTCCCAGGACAATATATCTCGTGCTGAGGCTGTTCCATCCGATGGGGAACGGCAAGACACGGTACCACAGGTGGCCGATGATGGCGAGGGTGAGTACCGCCAGGGCTGTCACGAAGATTTTCGTCCATGTGTCTCCCCAGACGACCGGCATGGAGTGACACTCCAGCTCTCGGTCGCCCATCTGGTCCTGCATGTCCTTGACGATCTCCCGCATCCAGGTGAGGAGGAACGCGAAGAGCGCGAAGCCTCCGAGCCAGGCGTAGAGGTCGTGCTCGAGGGAGGTGTAAGGCAGGATAGGGGCGAAGCGAAGCCGGAGCTGCGCCACGTTCGTCATCGCTACCAACATCGGTGTCAAGCCTGCGAGCAAGGCGATGATGAGATTGCCGACCATGAAGAGGCGTTTATACGAGGAGGAGTAGAACCACAAGAGCCCCGGCACGAGGATAAACAGGATGCCGAGGGTCATGCTGCGCAGGAGTATGGCGATGACGAGTCCGCAGAGGATGCCCGCGCCGCTCAGATAGAGACTGAGGTGCATGGCAGTGGGTTTGGGGATGGTGCGGGTGACGATCAGCTCGTCGGGCCGGTTGATGCGGTCGATCTTGACATCGAAATAGTCATTGATGACGTATCCGCCGGCGGCAATCAGGACGGTCGCCAGCGCCAAAAGGAGGGTGATGAACCACGGGAGTTGCTCCCCAAACGCCGCCGCATCCAAGATAGGCACGGCTACCCATTTCTCCATGAGGTATATCAGCGCGGCGAGGAAGAGCAGGTTGCTCCACCTCACCAGACGCATGATATCTTTGAAAGTATTCAGCATTCAGTTATCAGTATTCAGTTTACTTGATTTTTAAGACCACCCCGGTCCAAGCAGGCAGCGCGATGTCGAAGAAGGCATCCGGTGCAAAATCAATCGGCTGTTTGCCTCCGCGCAGAAGATCTGTGGCGGTCGCCTTGGCTTTGCCGTCCATCTCGAGATAGACGAAGGCGTCGTTTGGCAAGCGGAGGTGGATCTGCCGCTCGCGGTCGTGGAAATTGACGACCACAAGGAGGGTCTCCCCCTTGATATGCCGGATGAAAGAGAAGTGCTGGCGTTTGTCGAAACCCTCCCCCTGCGCATAGGTGATGTCGTACATGCGGCCCTTCTGGATCGCTTTGTCATCGCGCGCGAGGGTTAGGAGTTTCTGATAAAACTCGCGCAGTTCTTTTTGTTCCGGCGAGAGTTTAGCGCCGTCGAACTTACCTTTGTTCGCCCATGCCTGGATGGATTTGACACCCCAATAATCGAAGATGGTGGTTCTGCCGTCGATGCCGGAGAAGCCCTCCATCTCCATACCCCGTTCGCCTAACTCCTGGCCGGAGTAGATCATGACGGGACATTGATTGAGGGTAGCCGCCACGATCATTGCCGGTTCGGCGCACCGTCCGTCTCCGCTGAAGAAGCCGCTGGCGATTCGCTGCTCGTCGTGGTTCTCAAGGAAATAGAGCATGTGCTTGAGTCGTTCGTCGCCGTGCTGCATCCATTTGGAGGTGATGCCTTCGGCGGGCCAGCCTTTACTGAGAACTCCTCGGAGGTAGTCGTACATGCCCACTTTGTCGTAGAGGTAGTCGAATCCCGCCGCGAGGTATGCGTCGTATTGGTTCGGGTCGTAACACTCGCCGATAAAAAGGAATTTCTTATGTCTCTTCCTAACGGCTGCAATCGCCCACGCGAAGAACTCGACAGGCACCATCTCCGCCATATCGACCCGCACGCCGTCGATACCTTTGTCCGCCCAGAAGAGCAGGATGTCGCGCATCTTAATCCAGGTAGAGGGGATGGGGTCGAACTGCTTCTCCCGTCCGCCTTGATAGAAGACGCCGTAGTTCAGTTTGACGGTCTCGTACCAGTCGTTGAGGGAGGGATGCGAAGTGAAACAATCATTACCGGTGACCTTGGCGGGGTATTCTTCGTAGCCCTGGAGGTCCTTGTCCATCGTGAATCGTTCGCCCGGCAGGTAGTAGAAGTTATTGAGCGGGGAGAAGGCCCATTCGGGATGGTCTTTCTCTCCGAGATCCTCTACGCCGGCAGGTTTGCAGAGAGATTTATACTCGCGGCTGACATGGTTGGGCACAAAGTCGATGAGTACACCGAGTCCGGCATCGTGGGTGCGTTTGACAAGGTCTTCGAACTCCTGCATACGCTTGGATTCGTTCTTTGCCAAGTCGGGATCGACATCGTAGTAGTCGGTGATGGCATAAGGCGAACCGGCTTTGCCTTTGGTGATAGCCGGGTTGTTGTATTGGGCTGTGGCGTGTCGGATGACTCCGGTGTACCAAACATGCGTAGCGCCCAAATCCGAAATGGACTTGAGCGCACGCTCGTTGATATCTACAAATCGCCCGCAGCCATTCTCTTCCTTGGTGCCGTTATGTTTGCGCGTCTCGTTGTAGTTGCCCAAAAGGCGCGGGAAGAGTTGGTAAATAATGGGTTTGTTCATGGTAGATAGTGGTGTGTTTTTTATACCAAAGCTTGGGTATCGGTGGCAATCATGAGTTCCTCGTCGGTGGGGATGAGGCATACGGTTACTTTTGAGCCCTTCTTGGAGATGATGCGCTCTTCGCCGCGTACGTTATTCGCCTCTTCGTCCAGCTCGATGCCGAGGTAACTGAGACCTTTCATCACTTCTGCGCGGATGTACGGATCGTTCTCTCCGATACCGGCAGTGAAGACGAGGATGTCGATGCCGTTCATCGCTGCGGCGTACGCACCGATGTATTTCTTCAGGCGGTAGATGAACATCTTCCGTGCGAGGTCAGCGCGTTTGTTGCCCTCTTTGATGGCCGCCTCAATGTCACGGCAGTCGCTGGAGACACCGGAGACGCCGAGGAGACCGGACTTCTTGTTAACGAGGTTGTTGAAAGCTGCGGTATCCAGATGCTCTTTGTCCATGATGAAGGTAGCAGCGCCGAGGTCGAGGTCACCGGCACGTGTACCCATGACGAGACCCTCCACCGGCGTCAGACCCATCGAGGTGTCCACGCTCTTGCCGTCCATGACAGCCGTGCAACTTCCTCCGCCGCCGATGTGGGCGGTAACAATCTTCTTGCCTTTCGGATCGACGCCGAGGAACTCGCATACGCGTGCGGATACATAGCGGTGGCTGGTTCCGTGGAAGCCATAGCGGCGGATGGCGTACTTCTCGTATAATTCATAAGGAAGCGCGTACATGTACGCGTAGTCCGGCATGGTCTGGTGGAAGGCGGTGTCGAAGACAGCTACCTGGGGAACGCCCGGCAGGATCTTCTCGATCGCGTCGATACCCTTGAGGTTAGCGGGGTTATGCAGCGGTGCGAGGTCGATACACTCCACGATCTGCGCTTTCACTTCCGGGGTGATGAGCACGGATTTGTTGAATTTCTCGCCACCATGGACTACGCGGTGACCGACAGCATTGATCTCCTTGAGGTCCTTGATGCAACCGATTTCCGGGTCCACCAGTTTCTCGAGGATAAGCTCAATACCTACGGTGTGTTCCGGCATGGGCTTCTCAAATTTTACTTTCTCGCCGTTCGGCAGTTTGACCAGAAGGAACGAATCCGGCAGACCGATCTTCTCGATGCCACCCTGCGCCATCACGGTTTTGCTCTCCATCTCAAAGAGCTTATATTTAATACTGCTACTTCCGCAGTTTAAAACTAAGATTTTCATAATTTTAATAAATTAAAATTCTGGAGCTTCGGCTACGTCGAGTAGCGTAAGCGAGCTTACACCCGACTTGCACGAACCTTCATATTCTATATTATTTAATAGCTTGGTTGGCAGTGATAACCACCATTTGAACAATGTCTTGCACTTTGCATCCGCGGCTGAGGTCATTGACCGGCGCAGCGATACCTTGGAGAATCGGTCCCACGGCGTCAGCCCCGCTGAAACGCTCCACGAGTTTATATCCGATGTTTCCTGCCTGGAGATCCGGGAAGACGAGTACGTTTGCTTTTCCGGCAACAGGACTGCCCGGCGCTTTGGTAGCAGCGACGGACTCAATCAGCGCTGCGTCGGCCTGGAGTTCGCCGTCAAGAGCCAGCTCAGGCGCCATCTCTTTGGCGAGCTTGGTAGCCTCGGCTACTTTGTCCACGAGTTCATGCTTAGCGCTACCCTTGGTAGAGAAGGAAAGCATAGCTACGCGCGGCTCGATGCCTGCAATAGCGCGTGCGGTCTCTGCGGTGGAGATAGCTATCTCTGCCAGCTGTTTAGCATCCGGATTCGGGTTCACGGCGCAGTCGGCAAAGAGCAGGAATCCGTTCTCTCCCAGGTGTTTAGCTGGAGTGAACATCAGGAATGCACCGCTGACGATGGAGCAACCGGGTTTGGTCTTGAGGATCTGGAATGCGGGGCGGATGGTGTCTGCCGTTGTGCCGCGTGCACCTGCGAGCTCTCCGTCTGCATCACCTGCCTTGATCATCAGACAGCCGAGGTACAAAGGATCCTGCGCTTTCTTAGCCGCCTCTTCCTCCGTCATGCCTTTTGCTTTGCGGAGTTCGAAGAGCAGTTTAGCGTACTCCGGCATCTTCGGATCGTGAATCGGATCAACAATCTTGGCCTCATGGATGTGTTCATAACCCTTTTCAGCAGCCATGGCTTTGATCTTTTCCGGAGCACCAATTAAAATAAGCTGCGCAATCTTGTCTCTCAACAAAATGTTAGCAGCTTCCAACGTACGAGGTTCGTCACCTTCCGGCAACACAATGCGCTGCGGAT
>CAMOUL010000018.1 GCA_946626605.1 uncultured Bacteroidales bacterium
GGAGCCCTGTTTAGGGCTTTTTGTAACCCTGCGGGAAACCAATCCCGCAAGGCTTAACAACTTAACGTTTTAACAGTTTAACGCTTTAGCGTGCCTCCGGCACCTCCGCGCCTTGGGCGTTGTAGGTCTTGCCGTTGCGCTCGATGAAGAGCTGGCCGTCTTTTATAAATTTATGATTTATGGTTTCAGATTTATGATTTACATTGTCGATGCCTTCTGATAGACGGAAGACGGGTGAGAAATACAAGATATGCTCATCTATCAAGTCATTAAGGTAAATCCAAGACGCCATATCAAGTGCATTCAGGGTTGTTTCCGGCTGGAGTAGTTTCTCAATGATGGCTACTCTTAGATCAAAGAAATATCTGTCCATTTCCTCATTTTCGAGATACTCCTGCAGTTCATCTTCTGTGAAATGCGTCACCGTCTCATACCATGTCAGGATAGTCTGCGCAATCTCCAGGTCGGATTCGGAAGAACCCACGAAGCGCGGATCGATCCACATGACGAACTCGTATCCGGGTTCGGGGTTAGCCGTGAGCGTGCAACTTTCCGTATTTTCAGCGAAAAGGAAGTCGGTAGTACCGCTGATTAGCGCATATCCTTTGTCGGGATCGGCAGTTACTCGTACGGAATAAGGTTCCATAGGATTTTCCGCAGTGACATATCCGTCTTTGATTTGTGCATTCTTGTTATAGCGGCTGAGGTGTCCCGTGACATACACATAATCTCCTTCCTTAATCATTAATGACTGAATCTTACATTCCCACGCCCGGAACATCTCTTCTCCGGTGGATGTAGTGGACAGCGAGACGGTCAGAATCGATTGGTCGGATTCGTAAGTAGCGACGGAAATAGCATATCCTTCGACGACGAACATGTCCTCCGTAGGTTGGTTGTGATACGGGAAAGTGAGACAGAGGTCTCTTGCCTCTTCGGCATCGAGGTGGGTTCCGTACTCGGGGAGGTTAACGACGGTCGGTACTTCGCTGATGATCTGTACGGTGAATCCTGCTTTAGTCTCGGCGACGTTGCCGTACATCTTCAGAGTAGCATCAACGATGCGCACGAAGGACCCGATGCCGATGGTATGATCGGCTCCGACCACACGCCAAGCTTCAAAGACAGGTGCGCCGCCGGGGGCGTCCGCCATCATGAACGACTGGTTTTCATAAGTGGAGGTCTTGCAATAGATATCTACTGTCGATACCACATAGCCCTCGATACAATAACTTCCCTGGTCACCATTAGCAGCCTTAGCGGCAGCCTGAGAAGGGGTAATAGCACTCTCACATTGAGCATAAGCCTGCATCGCAAAGAACATGCAAGCCATCGAAAAAAGAATAGTTAGTTTTTTCATAATAATGATATTTTTTAAAATTTGCGGGGTCCCCATTAACGTACCGGCTGTCCCAGCACGTTAATTATCTTGCCGTTGCGCTCGATGAAGAGGAGGCCGTCTTTTATAAATTTATGATTTATGGTTTCAGATTTATGATTTATATTGTCGATGCCTTCAGGCCTTGCCATCTCCTTGATGATAAAATCTTTCCATACAGGCGCGGCTTCGTACGCCGCTTTGCAACCTTGCGGCACATAGAGCGTACACTTGGATATATCTACGCCATCGAAAACCTTCGCATTAATGGATTGCGGAACAGTAGCATGGTTATAAACCGTTTTCAGCGAGTAGCAGTAATAGAAAACATCATCCTCGATAATCGCCGTGCTACTCGGAATCTCCACTGTCTCCAACGCATAGCACTCCTCAAAAGCACCCTCTTTAAGAATAGCTACGCCATCAGGAATCTTCAAGAAAGTTAATGCAGAGAAGTGAACAAAATTATATGTTCCTATGCCTGTCAATCCCGACGGAAGCACCAGTTTATTAATCTGATTTTGTTCAGAACCACCAGCAGGAAGATCATAATCCGGCATCAGACCGGTTCCAGTAATTGTCATAGTACCTGTCTCAAAGTCAAAAGAGTAGTGTAGCGAAGTTCCCTCAAAACCACCGGAAGATTCGAACGTCTCCTTGGAAAATTCTATCCAAGTAGGTTTATTGTAGTTCGCTTGAGCGTACTTCGGCACGTAGAGTGAACAATTCGTTTTATCTACTCCCTCGAAAACATTCGCGTTGATAGATTGCGGATTCGTCGCATAGTTAGTTATATATCTTAAAGCTGAGCAGTAATAGAACGCTTGGTCTCCAATGGTTTTCACAGTAGCCGGAATAGCCACATCATACAATTCGGTGCAGAACCCGAAGGCGCCGCCACCGATGCTCGTTACGCCGTATGGCATGAACACTCTTAACAAGGAGATACAAAATGCGAAAGCAGACTGTCCTATCGTCTTTACACCATAGGGAATATATAGCCATTCCGAAGCAGCACAACCGCTAAACGCATAATCGCCGATAGAGGTGACGCCATACGGAATGTCTATATATTCAACTTTACTTAACCAAAAGAAGGCATAATCGCCAATCGTAGTCATTCCGGACTCCAAATTCAGAGATGTAATCTTGTCATAGTACTCATACCATGGCGCGTGATTGTTCTCCGAATAGTTCGTCATCGGTCCCGTTCCGGAAATAGTGAGGGAGCTGTCCGATGGGTTATAGAACCAAGTAAGGTTAGCGCCGCAGTAACCGCTTTCAGCAAAGAGCGTTCCAACGCTTGCTGCAAGTGCAACGAATAATGTAAATAGTTTTCTCATAATGTTAGTTGGCAGTTATATCCCATCGCCCCGTCGGAATTAATGAATAAATAAAGTTGTTTAATTTGTAACCATGCAGGGGAGTCAGCCCTGCATGGCTTAGGAGCCTATCCTAAATCCTTCCCTAAAAGGAAGGACTTTATCCACTGTCGGAGTTGGCTTACTTCACCTCGGCGCCGAGGATGTTCAACTGCTTGCCATCCATCAGGATGAGGACTTGTCCGTCACGAAGAACCTTCTTCGCTGCTTTGTGCGATTGAGCGTTTTCAATGCCTTGATAGTCGCTATCAGGACGGGTGACGAGACGTACGGAAACGCCATTTCCCCTTCTGGCAGCGCCGTCGCTGGCAAGAAGGCTCTTATTGTCAAACTCCATTGCGTACTCGGTGTATCCATTTCTCGCGGAGGAAGAAGCGTAGTAACCGTAGTCATTCGGATAACGGATCTCTCCACCTGTGAGATATCCCATAGCCGGGAAGAAGACAGCACCGGCTTCTTCCATTATCTTCCATTGGGCAAGGGTATATTTGTTGTCATTATAGTTGGTCTGCATATCGAGATTCAGATTCCGCCATCCATTGCCGGTCTCATACTCCATATAGCAATCCGTGCCGGGCTTGAAGGTTACGCCAGAGGGGAGAACCCACTCGTCCGGGAGCAAGATAACACCTTTGTACAGGTTATCAATCGTAGCGAAACCGAACAGTTTGCCTGCGTTCGGACGCGACTCGATGATATATACCCACTCCTCATGGGTGAGCACGCGCCATAGTCCGGCAAAATTGCCTCCGTTCTTGATGGGGTTGTAGATTCCCCAGTCGGCATAGGCATAGTCGCCGGTCAAGTTGTTGTTCTCATTACCGCCTACAAAGTAGTCAGCCGGATCGGCGGAGGTAGAAGTAGGCTGGTACTCATTGGCACCGCTGTTCCAACCGCTGGTCCCCCAACCGAAATACGCGAGTGCGTCATTATCGGCTTTAAACTGGTAGGCCGCGAACGACCATTTACTTGTCTTTTCATGATACTGGAGGAGTCCCTGCGAGAAATGAACGCTGTCTCCGTTAGTGTTGATGATGAACTTGCCTGAGAGTTCGCCCTCAATAGCGTGGGCTGCAAAGGTGCTTGCAGCAAGCACCAAAGCTGAAAGTAAAAATTTCTTCATACGTAACTTTTTTTATAATTAAAAAATAGGCTGTACCGGAATGTCGCTCGTACGGCATCCCGGTACAATGGCATTTATTAGAATGCAATGATAGCGCGGACTACATCAAATTGGTTATCTTCGCCTTTAAAGCCGGAGTACGGTGACATGCTAATGTGCCTTAATCCGTTCGAAACACCTACATTAGCATATGTCGAAGCAACCAGTATGGAAAGCCCAACACCTAAACGGTCACCGTTTATCTGCTGGGGAGTGACATTATCATATCCTCTGATTGCCAGGAATACTTCATAGCGCTCATTAATAGTATTAGTATCGGTGTAGTTCTTGTACTCCTGATACTTGTCACCGGCATTGTCTTTGAGCCAGCTATCCCATCTTGCTTCAATCTCCGCCGCTTCGTCGGCCGGGCGTCCTTCGCCTGTATTGCATACATAGCAGCACTCGAAGAAATCGCCGCAGCTCATAGAACTGCATATCTCTTTGAACGGACAATATGCATCTGTAGCAGAAGCGATAGCATACTCGCTGCCGGTAGGAAGCAGGTCGGCACCCTGAACTTTACCGAGGGCAGTGTTCATAACCGCCAAATTGTCATTGTTGTGGTTGATGAGCGGATTCTTATCGTCATCCACTTGGGAGTTATTGAAATCGCCCGGCTTGGTAAGCGCGGTATTCACCATCAGTGCCGCCTCAAAGATAGAGGGCACATACCAGCGCGAAGTAGTGAGCGGCGCCTCAATGTCTTTTACGAGATTCATGGCGTTGATATAGAACTCGAAGGGGAATCTACCTTCAGGGTCATACTCGCGCGTATATTGCTCCAGCACGGAAGTATAGGTGTAGCCACCCAATCCGCAGAAGCCATCACCAGCCCATAAATCTTTGTTCTCAAAATACGGACGGATGAGGTCAGCGTACGAAGAATGCTCAATACCCCACTCGGTCAGCGAACCGGAGTTGTCACAGAGAGGGCTGTTGCCCATGTTCATAAACAGATTCTTTTGATCACTCAGATCGTCATTATTATAGATATAATTAGCAAAATCCTTCATCCATTCGCCTGCCGAGTCTTGTTTGAGGGACATAGCCAGACCGTGGGTGCAGTTCGGATAATCCACCTCGAGAATCGGGTCGAAGAGAGACGCGTTGCCGAGCCAGTAAATGACCGCAATCACTTTCTTGCCATTAGGATTGGGATTCTCGCCCCAGGAGCCGTCATTGTAGATATAATCTCCTACTTTCGCGGGCGCCAAGATAGTGATGGAAGCCACCGCCGGCTTTACCTCCGGGTACTCGTTAATAGAGACAGTGACCGTAGCGGAACCTTCTGCCAGAGCGGTAACCTTACCTTTGCTGTCCACTTTGATGACTTTCTCGTCGGAAGAGGCCCAGGCGAGCGTGTAGGTGACATTGACGTTGGAGGGCGTGACGGTATATTGGATGAGAGCCGTCTCTCCTTCGCTCATGAAATACTCCTGGAAAGCGTCCGCCAGACGGATCTGCTGCGGGATCACTTTCTCGTCCTGAGGAACAGGCTCCTCTTTCTTGTCTTTACAAGATGCCATGGCAAAGACTACTGCTGCCAAGGACATGAAATAAAAAATCTTTTTCATAATTGTTTTAATTAATTTATTAGAAAAAAACCTATAAAACCCCTCAGTTGCCTATTAGTCCTTTGGACTTTGTGTCTTTGTTTGCTTAATCGTCGTTATGAGGTGCTTCCGAGCACTCCGTTACACCTCCCACGACGCTCAATCAATCAAATACACACTCTTTCGAGTTAATAGCCAACTTCGGACATAAACCTAAAAAACAATTTCGTTCTCTAACATGATAATTAAAAATGTTTTGTATGTTTTTTGCCTTTGGATGATTTAACTTCTACGAAGTGAGAATTTGATTTAACGGGGTTGCTGCAAATTTATTTGTGAGCAAGCTCGTTAAAGCAAAGGCTCAAAATACTGCAAGTATTAAATCATTCAAAGGGGTTTTTAATGTTTTTTTCTTATAATTCAAAGATCATGGGGAAAAGTTACCTTATAGATAATAGTTCAACGACAATTGGAAACCGATGTTCTCCGTGCCGTAGAGGCAGGACCAGCTACCGGGGCTGACGAGCAGGTTATACTGCTCCACCTTGCCGGAAAGGGTGCTCAGACCTTCCATGACGGTATAAGTCTGCGGACGGAAGGTGAACATAACCGGGGAGAAAGTGACTGCCGCACCAAGCGAGATACGGTCCTGGAAGAACCACTCGATACCCATATCCATAGCGACGCCTATACCGTGGTGTACGCCGGAGTTATTGGTCTTGAGGGGTCGCGCCCAGCCGATACCCTGCGCAGCCGCAGCTCCGTGGTCGGGGTTCAAGGCAGCCGAAGCACCGTTGATCCAACCGGAATACGGCATCGAGGACGGGATGGGATTGCTATAAGTCATGGCATTGCCGTACGCGAAATTCAACTTGCCGCCGCCGATAGCATAGAGGAGGCTGAAGCCCATGGTGAATTTCACTTTCTTACCTTTGACAAACTCCGCACCGAGGACGAGGTTACCGGAGGTGAGGTCTGATTTGACGGCGTCCGTCACTTTGTTCTCGGAAGCAGGGTCCAGCAGCACTGCTGCGTCGTCCTGTACGTACTCGGAATAATGGATATGCGAACCGCTGAAGCCCAACGCCATACGCAGGTTCCAGTTCTGCTGGATGCGGTATTTGGCGCGGATGGCGAGTACCGGGTCCTGAGAGAGAGCATAGAGCTGTTTCTCGATAGCCATACTGCCGGAGATAGTACCATTGACTGCCGAACCGGCTTTCGGCTGAACGGTCAGTCGCGAAGCGAGGCTGACGGGGTTGAAGGTGATACCTATTGCCCAGGAGCCTACGCCCGGCTCATTCCACTCTTGCGGTTTCTTATCCTCCGCATACAGCATCGGAAGAGCTGTCAGCACCGCAAGTATTGTTGCAAAAATCTTTTTCATCTGCGTTTGATATTTAATGTTCATAATGCTTTTAGAATTTTAGAAAAAAACCTATAAAACCCCTCAGTTGTCTATTAGTCCTTTGGACTTTGTGTCTTTGTTTGCTTAATCGTCGTTATGAGCAAGCTCCCACGACGCTCAATCAATCAAATACACACTCTTTCGAGTTAATAGCCAACTTCGGACATAAACCTAAAAAATAACTCAATGATTCAATAAATGGTACATGGTAAATGACCAAATGGTAAATGATTTGTTTTTAATGTTTTTTTCTTAAAAAATCTCTATTTACTTCGGTTGGTCGAGGTCGGGGTTGGAAGTGTACGCTACCGCTGCTACCTCGAGGGGATAGTAATAGGATTTACCAGCCGCGAGGTTCTGTTTTGCCACTTCGCCGAAGAAATCCGCATCGGTCAGTTCCCATTTCTTGGAGACCTTGTTGTAAGCATAAGTAGCATCCTCGAGCGAGAAAGAACATACGACTTTGACTTCGTCAATGATCACCTTGCCGGGTTGGAGGGGCAGGTCGATAGTGAAGTAGCCGTCTTCGTCGGTCTTCAGGGCATAATGGGTGTAAGCCATCTGGCCTTCGGCGTCCTTCATACCGTAGTAGAGGACGAGGTCCTGGTCGGTCAGCAGCTGGGGTTTCTGGGCTTCACCTTTGCCGTTGTTGACTGTGTAACGGGCGTAACCGCTTACCGTCACTTTGTCCTTGAGGTCCTTGGAGGAGACCTGCGTCGGCTGCATGTTCTCACAGCCGGTCGTGATCAGGGCAATAACTGCCACTGCTAAAAAAAGGATCTTTTTCATTGTTGTGTTAATTTGGTTGTTTGTTATTATTAAAGGGTTGATTTTTCAAAATACCTTGTAAGGGTTTTATAAGAGTTTTATAAGGGTTTTGTAAGGGGCAATACCTACCCAAATATTGTTGCGCGAACACTATTGCCAGCCATGAAAAATATTAGGCTCTCCCTGGAGATAGGCAGCCATGAACGGCGTATAGCCTCCGGCACTATTTACCATGCATAAGCCGGATTGCGTATCTCCCGAAGTGTTTTCCTTGAAATGCAGCGTCACCGTAGCATTTCCCGAACCGGATGACTGGTTCACGGTAGCCCAGTTGTATTGATTGTTATCCCAACTGAATTCTATCGTCCATGGGATATTGGCCTCGATTTGTAGCGTGAAGTCGTGCGCTTCCGCTTTATTCCAATAAGTCCACCCCTCTTTATCAGAACCATAAATTGAAACTCCTATGTATGGGTATTTCTGATAGACCATACATGTCACAGAGTTGTCGCCGTTCGAGAACAAGACGGGTATAGGCAATCCCCGTTCATCTTTATGGATGTAAAAATAGTTACCCGTTACAGACATTCCATATAGCTCTTTGAAGTTCCCCTCACTCAGATTGAACTTCTCCACGGTGATGGTAGCGGAGTTACCGGATTTGGAGACAGAGACGTGCGGGTCATTGCATGCGACAGTCCATTCGGCTTCGCTCTCCACATTGACGGTGACGCTTCCTCCGCTGACCGCTACGTCCGCTTCCGTCTTGTCGAGCTTCAGTTGAGCCACTTTCTTATATCCGGCGCGGCTGACTAAGACGAAGTATTTTCCTTTGCCCGCCGTGAACGTGATGTTCTGCGAAATAGGCGTCTCGTCCTCCGTTCCTTCTACGGTAAGCGTGAGCGTAGCGTCGCCGCTGCCGGAAGTGGTATTGAGGGATGCCCAGGTGGCTTCCGTTTCTGCCGTCCATTCGGTATTGCTCTTGACCACTATCTCGTAAGTGCCGCCTTCTGCCGGAGCCTCTATATTCTTCGGCGAAACAGAGAACGACACCGACGGATCCGGTCCGGGCAGGTCTTTCTTGGACACATTTACCGTACAGGTTGCTTCGAACTTGCCGCAGGTGGCGGTGATAACAGCCGTACCGGTCCGGTCGGCAGTTACTAATCCTTCCTCATCAACGGAAGCGACACGCTGCTTGTCGCTATACCACAGAACGGCGGGCGCTGTCTCTTTCGCCTCCTCCGGTGCGTATTTCACGTGGAGCTTGATGCTCTCGCCCTCCTCCAGCGTGACGGAACTCGGAGCGAGTTTGATGCCCTGCAAGGTGATGGCGGGTTCTTCGGGCTGCTTGGGTTCGCAGGCTGTAAACAACATTGCTACTACAGCCACGGATAGAATAAGAATTTTTTTCATTTATGTTAATTTTGTTTGTTATATAGGGTTGATTTTTCAAAATACCTTGTAAGGGTTTTATAAGAGTTTTATAAGGGTTTTGTAAGGGGCAAATGCTGTTATGAGCACTATTGTTCTGTTATTTGTCAATTCCATGCATCAAATTCGGCACCCCTTGTACATATGCAGCCAGGAACGGCGTATAGCCTCCGGCACTGTTCACGAAGCAGTAGCCGTATTGGGTACTTCCCGAAGTGTTTTCATTGAAGTGCAGCGTCACCGTAGCATTTCCCGAACCGGATGACTGGTTCACGGTAGCCCAATTGGAATAATTAGCGTCCCATTCGAATGTAATCGCCCAGGGGATATTCGCCTCGATTTGTAGCGTGAAGTCGTGCGCTTCCGCTTTATTCCAACCGGTAAATACTTTATTATCGCCGCCATAAACCGAAACTCCTATGTATGGGTATTTCTGATAGACCATACATGTCACAGAGTTGTCGCCGTTCGAGAACAAGACGGGTATAGGCAATCCCCGTTCATCTTTATGGATGTAAAAATAGTTACCCGTTACAGACATTCCATATAGCTCTTTGAAGTTCCCCTCACTCAGATTGAACTTCTCCACGGTGATGGTAGCGGAGTTACCGGATTTGGAGACAGAGACGTGCGGGTCATTGCATGCGACAGTCCATTCGGCTTCGCTCTCCACATTGACGGTGACGCTTCCTCCGCTGACCGCTACGTCCGCTTCCGTCTTGTCGAGCTTCAGTTGAGCCACTTTCTTATATCCGGCGCGGCTGACTAAGACGAAGTATTTTCCTTTGCCCGCCGTGAACGTGATGTTCTGCGAAATAGGCGTCTCGTCCTCCGTTCCTTCTACGGTAAGCGTGAGCGTAGCGTCGCCGCTGCCGGAAGTGGTATTGAGGGATGCCCAGGTGGCTTCCGTTTCTGCCGTCCATTCGGTATTGCTCTTGACCACTATCTCGTAAGTGCCGCCTTCTGCCGGAGCCTCTATATTCTTCGGCGAAACTGAGAACGACACCGACGGATCCGGCCCGGGCAGGTCTTTCTTGGACACATTTACCGTACATTTGGCTTCAAATTTGCCGCAGGTGGCGGTGATAACAGCCGTACCCGGTCTATCTGCGGTTACTAATCCTTCCTCATCGACGGAAGCGACACGCTGCTTGTCGCTGTACCATAACACTTTCGGCGCGGTGGCTTTGGCGGAGTCGGGGGTGTATTTGACGTGGAGCTTGACGCTCTCGCCCTCCTCCAGCGTGACGGAACTCGGTGCGAGTTTGATGCCCTGCAAGGTGATGGCGGGTTCTTCGGGCTGCTTGGGTTCGCAGGCTGTAAACAACATTGCCGCTACAGCCACGGAAAAAATAAGAATCTTTTTCATTGGTTTATATAATCTTTAGTTTGTCAGTCAGTTTTCGTCGGGTTTTCCTCATAGGAACAACATGGTAATCACCCGGTAATCACCCGCTTTTGAGTTGATTTTAGAGTTTCTGTGCGCCGTAACCGCTCTTTGCGCCGAAGAGTTTTAGGGCCTTGTCGAAATTATAGCGGTTTCCGTACATGGAGACGCGGATGGTCTCCGAGCCTTGCATATTCATTCCTATGGCATTTCGGAACTGGTTCGCCGCGGAGTTGCGGTCGAAAGAACTGCTGCTGACGACTTTGAGGTTCGCGAAGGCTTTGAGGTAGTCCTGGTCCAGCGCGGAGATGAACGAGTCACCCTCTTTGAGTTCGAAATTGCCATCCACCTTCGGGATCACGTGCTCATCGACATCCTCGAACTGCGCCACCTTGACATTGGTCCATTTGCCGCCGCCGGTAGGAGGCAGTTGCAGATCCGCTGCGTTCATAAAGAAGGCATTGTCGTAGATATTGGTCACGCGTTTTGCCTCAATCACTTTGTCGGGTCCGCTGAGCACATGGGTGCGCGCGATGGCAGCGTAGTTATTGCAGGCAAAGATATTATGATGGATATCGCAGTTGATCTGGGTCATGCACTCGTAGCCGTAACCCATATCCACCATCTCCTTGTCGCGGCACCAGGAGAAAGCCACGGTGTTGTGATGGAAGGAGACATGCGACGCCTCGCCGTTCTTGTCTCCGGCGGTGATGCGGCAGGCTCCGTAACGGTTGGAGATGAAGACGTTATTGCATATCTCCACTTCACCGCAGCGGCTGCCGAACTGCAGGGCGAAATAGACACCGTTAGCGAAGACACAGTTGCGGATGATCACATTGCCGGCGATCCATCCGTCGGAATGGAAGATCTGGTGCTCCACCTGAGGCGGGATAGCATCCACCATACGTCCGGTCTCAAACGCCTTGGACGGACATCCGAAACGCGGGTCGGAGGGGTCAGCAGGCATGTAGTGGTTCTCGTAGCCGAGGTTGACACATATACCATCGATGACGAGGGTGCCTTTGGGTTTCTTCGCCGTCACGTCGTCCAGGACGCGGTTGGTATGGATCACACCTTTCGAACCGTTGGAACCGAGCTGGTCCTGCGTCGGCTCAATCTTGGTGATATACTTCATGGGGTTGCGCTCCGTGAAATCGCTGTTCCATCCGCCCTCGAGGGTGATGAAGTTATAGATCTCGATATATCCGGAGTTCATGTATCCGAGGTAGTTTCCCTCGGCGATACGTACGACTGCTCCGTTCTCTCCGTTGTCGCGAATGAGGTTGAGAACCGCTTGCAGTTCCTTCTTCGGCGTAGCGGCAGACTTACCATCAGCCCGACCGGAACCTGCGGCACTGACGTAGTAAACAACTCCGCTGCCCCGGACTGCTTGTTGGGAAGCTTTGTCCTCCTTGGCTTTTTGCTCCTTCTCGATCTCTTTCTTCTTGTCGGATTGCTCGATCGAGCCTTTGATACGCCCTAAAGCATTGCCGAACTGCGCGTTTGCCGGCAGGGCAAAAGCGATGCATAGAAGCATCACAGATACATACGGGAAAATCTTTTTCATTGCAGTGTTTTTTTATGGTTAAAAAAATAGAAAAAATAGCAACCCTGCGGGAAACAAATCCCGCAAGGCTAAAGAATAGCGTTTATCGAACACGCGCACCGCGCATATCAACACACTGTCCGTCAGGACGAATGATATAGAGCTGACCGTCAACGAACAACTTCTGCGCTTTGGCAGCCGATCCGGACACTTCCTCAATACCCTCATAAATGGTTTCATGCACCAGTCGAACGGACAATCCTCCGGGGATAGTCCAGTCGGCATTCGGGTAGAAGCGCTCGTTATGGAAATACATGCAGACTGCTTTTGCGTCATCCGATCCGGATGCAGTTGCCGACCAGTATTTACCATGCACATTCGCATCGCTTGCATTTACACTCCAGCGATAGCCGGCAGCCGGCAAAAAGACTGCACCAGCCTCTTCCATCGGAGCCCATTTTTTGACAGAATAGGTGTTATGCGTAAAATTGTCTTTGTCGGAGTTCAAATAATAACCCTCCTTAGCCACCAAACCTTGCTCCGTGCTGGGCGTAAAAATGCTGCCCTCGGGAAGGGTCCAGTTTTCCGGAAGAATGATCAGTCCGTTGACCCCGTTGACAGAACCGAAAGCGAACTTAACTTCGGCATTGGGGCGTGAGAAGAACAGGTAATTCCACTCTTCTGCAGTCAGTGTGCGCCAGGGATCAGGATTACTGCCGCCATTCGAGATGGGGTGCGTTCCCCAGTCCGTAAAACCAGAATAATCACTCATCCAAGTCGAGCCGTTGGAAGGGTTATCTCCCGTTCCCCAGCCGAAGAGGTCAATCCAACCGTCATAATGAAGCGCAATGTGAGAGTTGGAGACACCGACGGTGTCGTACTGGTTGTCTGCGAAACGCATTACATCCTTTTCCGCATTGAATTGCAGGTTACCTTGCGAGAAGATGACCCACTTGTCAGTACCGACAGCGAAAACACCAGAGAGCGTTTTCTCGCCGGCTGCGGCGGAATTCTCATGTGCTTTTACATTCTGCGAAAGCACCGTTAGGAGGCATAGAGCCGAAAGAGTAAAAATCTTTTTCATTGTAATAAAAATTTTGATTGGTTAATGAAAATTGTTTGTTAATTTTAAAATTCCGGCGCAAAGGTACTATTTTTTTTGCATACGCGCGTTAGCAGGAAATGAGAAAGATTTATCATTTTTTGCGATTTATCATAAAATCACACTCCATTTATCATTATCATAACAAAAAAAACGACGCACAGCACTGTGTACGTCGTAAGGGTTGTAGAAAAAGAGTGGTTATTTCTCCGGTTTCTGGACTCGGGCATCGGAAGGTGTGATGCCGTAGTAGCGTGTGAAGGCGCGTGTGAAATTCGGGACCTGCGAGTAACCGCACTTCTCAGCGACCTCCGCGATGGTGATATCCCGGTAGTTCTGAAGCAGATATTTCGCCTTGTTCATCCGCACGCGCAGGATATAGGTCTGCGGAGTCTCGTTGACTGTTTTGGACAACCGGCGACGAAGGGTGACTTCACTAATATGCATCTCTTTGGCGATAGTAGGAATATCCGTGATGCCCTTCTCGCTGAGGGTGCCGACGACGGAAGTCAGCCCCTCCAGGAACGCGCGGTCGTCATCAGTCAGATCCACCGCTACCTGCATGTTCTCGGAAACGGCATTCTGATACAGACGGTTCGCCTCCTCATACTTATCCTGGAGCGAGGAGATATTCCGATGGTAATGCTGCTTCTCGCGGCGATGGCGGTTGTAGGTGTACCAGATCCCCACTCCAACAACCAGCAAAAGCAGGATAGCAGCAACCAGCGAAAAGATCAGAATCAGCCGTTTCTCCCGCTCCGCGCGCTCTTTCTCTTTGCGGAGAATATCGTTGTAATAAACGGCATTATACTTACCTATCGCTTCCTCCGTAGCCGAGCTATAGATGGAGTCCTTGAGCTGGTTGGAGCGCTCCAGATGCATCATCGCTTCGTTGGGGGAGGAAGATTTGGTAACCTTATACAATCCCTCACGCGCGTGTAATTCATTATATTTATCTCCCTGCTTGAGGAAGACCGCCGCCGCTTCGCGGTAATGCTCAGCCGCCTCCGTCTCATTGCCTTCCGAAGCTAAGATATCTCCCATCTGATTCTGGCAGATAGCCCAGGAATGGAGGTTTCCGCTCTGGTAAAGGAGCGGCATTGCAGCCATGAGTGACTGGCGTGCCTCGTCGATCATCGAGGCGCCCATCTGGGCGTTAGCCAGCTGCGCAAGACGGATGCCAATCTTAGCCGAATCACCTATCTCACGCTCAACCGCCAGCGATTTCTCGGCATAGGAGAGCGCCTGAGAATGATCGCCCATAGACCTGTACATCTCCGACGCCGTGCCATACAGCACCGCCATCCGGGCATGGTTCTTCGTCAGACTGTTCGCCGCAATGGCCTCGAGGATATATTTCTCCGCCTCTTGCGGTTTGCCCGCCGCCACAAAGGCACTGGCGATACCGTTAAGCGTCGAACTGGTCCGGTCCATATCACCGGAAGCCTTATCCAACTCATAACTATGATGCAGCGCTTCGCTCGCCTTGTCATACTCGCTCATGCGGAAATAGGCTGCGCCAAGAAGGGCATAGACGTCGCTCTTGGATATATCATCCACCTCTCCGAAACACTTCTCCGCTTGTCCACATAGATCCGCTGCGGCACGGTAATCGCCCTCGGAGTAGTGATACTCGGCAAGGTAATAATAGACATTGACGTCCACCGAATCCAAATGGGAGTCGGCAGGAAAGACAATCGGTTCGTCAATATAAGCTACCTCCAGAAGATAGGCAAAGAAATCATTCGCCAACTCCAGTCTGGCGGATCGATTCGAGGTTTGTGCATACTGATCAGCATAACGCTGCATACGAACCGGGTCGGGCGATTGCGCCGAGACAAACAACCCCGCACAAAGCAGACAAGAGAGGACGAAGAAACGCGTGCAATTCATAATGATAATCAGGCTGTTTCAAAAATCGGTGCAAAGATACAACATTTTTTTGATATTAGCATTATCATTATTTGAGAAAAATTTATCATTTTATAGAAATGATGATAAATACAGGCACAAAACCCGCATTTATCATCGTGCATCCCCCACGATAAGAAGGATAATCCATGTCAACAGAGGCGAAACAAAGAACGATAGTAACGCCCATCCCAGCGGATCACGGTGCCTGTTCACCGCCATTCGATACGCAATATGGATGCGGATAAAATAGACGAACAAGAGCGCCAACAGACCGCAAAAAACGACGAGCGAGATAATCGCCAAAGTGGACATTCCGGCGAAAAGACCTACCGCGAGGTCCTGAAACGTAGTGATTATTTCTTCCATGATTGCAATTTTTTGATAAACGCATCTATTTTCTCAAGCGCATCTTCTTATGGCTGACCAAGTCCCGATAGGCAGTGAAAGGCAGGTAGCCGCCGGCGATTGCTGGTTGGCGGGATAGCCGAAATAGGTCTGCTGACCGTTTTTCCAGACTTCCGTCCACTCGTCCAGTTTCTGATAACCGGAGGACTGGGCAAAACCCATCGTGCTCATCGTGACTGCAATGAGCGCCACCAGAATCATTGTTATTTTTCGCATATTGGTAGTTTGTTAAGTTAAATGGGTTATATATCGGTGATGGTCTTTTCCTCGAAAATCATCTGGATGAAGACTCCGATAAACATCGCAAGGAAAGCGAACTGAATCAGGAAGTCTCGAAGGATAAAGAAGCGATGGGTCTCAGCTCCTAATTGGACATCCCAATAGGTCAGAACGGGTTCGCGCGAGGAAACCTCTTCATCATGGCGGGTGATCGTTAAGTGCTTCAGATTCTCCAAATAGAGGCGACTTAGGGTATCACTAGGAAGGGTGTCACCTTGATAGTGATAGTCCTGCTGGAAAGCACATCCGGTTTTGTCCCCTCCTTTAGCTAAGTATTCTTCGTGGAACTTATTCAAATAACCGCTTCGCTCCATGAAGCGCTCGCCGGTGAAATTGATGATAAAAAGTCCTACCACAATAGAAACCAGATAACTGATGACGAGCATTTCGAGGCTACGGATCGACTTGACCAATCCGCTCTTATTGGGGATGGATTTATTCATCTCATATAGGATGAAGAACAACACCACGAACGACAAGAGGCCACAAGTAAGCCACGACGGCAGGGCATCAAAGAACGATTGAAAGAGTTCGTTACCGATTGCAAGAGAGAGCCAAGCCGCAGCGATTGAAGCAACCAATCGGGGCAGTAAAAGGTGGACATTTTTAACAAGTTTGATATGGATGACTTGAGTCCAACTCAGTATCAACGCAGCTATGAAAAAAGCGACTGCGGCCAAAAGAACCCACATATTATACTGAGGCACCACATTGATTGCTACAAAAAAGAGTGACAAATCGACACCGCCAAAGATCACCCACCAGAACATACGCTTCGCGACAAGTCGCTTTCTCCATCCTTCAAGAACATCTATATCGCGCTTGTTACCATTCTTGGGGGGAGAATAGGTAGGCTTACCCCATATGGAAAGGGATACTATCAAACCTACCAGCCAAGTAGCTATAACCCACCATTTAAGAGGAGTTGTGCACCACCAGTCTTGCGAGAAGAATGTTGAGCCGGAGAAGATAATCCAACATGCCAAGACCAATACCAAAATAGGTATGATCCAATGAACATGCCTGAAGAAATGCAAATGGAGCACATTCGAGAAAGCATTTCTATGCAAGAACCACCGCGAGATATGCGCTCTCAGATCCATGATGCCATCTTGCTTCTGAATGCCCAGATATTCGGCTACCGTCTCGGAGTTGCATTGGTGACTGAGAGCGTATGTAATCGCCTTTTCTTTCTTGTACTCCGTCATGGTAAAGCAAACCCGCTCCATTTCTTCTTCAGGATCGGCGAACCAGTTGGGGCGGGTAATGAATTCGCTCGTACGGAACATAGCTTTTAGTTCAACATACCGCCACCATCTCCTAGTCAAATACACAAGGATAGCGGAACCATTCTTTCTACTCCAGCATTTCTTGATTATACCACATAGTCTAGAAAACTTACTTTCACCGGCCAAGAAATCATCGTCATTCTCCTTAAAACACTGCTCTGCTAAAGGATTCGTAATATCTTCTACCCACGCTTTCTCCGCCTCGAATAGTTTGGTGGCATAAAGCTCGCGGATGAATTTCTTACGCTCTTCCTTCCTGTCTTTTTCGCTTTTCGAAGAAGCAGGTAATTTCTCTACATCACTAATCGCATCGAGCGTCAGCCCGCGGTAGTAATAGTATTCGCACTTATGCATCAAGGCAGAGAAATAGAAATCCGACATCAGGCCAGAATACATCTCCTGATAAGATGCGGCGGTCTGAAAGACTTCAGTGTGCTTGAGATCAAACATGAAATCAAGCAGCAGTTTTCGCAGGAAACCGACATACTTATTTTTCTCATTTTTAATATCAAAAAAGCAAGTCTCCGTTCCTTTATCTCTTCTCAAGCCCATCAACCAAAGATTCGAATAGGAAGGATCGCTATCTTGACTATCTTCCAAAGAGCGATACAATTTATCTACTTCGCTATTATCATTCTGGTTATGTCCATAACGTCTATCCAGTAATTGAGGAAAAAATGCACTACCATCAGTCGCTGAAAGTTTAACAGGAAAAATAGTATTATATAAATCCCTAACGATATTGGAGACGGGTTGCATAGAGTTGTTGGCAAAGGGGATCTCCAAAACAACCTCTTGCATATGCACGGTTTCAAATGCGCTGGTTTTATCTCCTATCTCGTAATAAAAGTTAGAGGTGTCTATCGAATGGTATGCGCAATAATGCAATTGGAATCGCAAAGCATCTTGAGTAATACACAAAGAAACCGGGTATTTCGGAGAAATAGCCTTAGGATTTCCGAAATATGCAGGAAGATCAATATAATCGTAAATAGCTACTTTATCTACAATCTTTGAATCCTCCAGATTGAGTTTGAAAAATTTGCCGCTATTCATTAGTTGATCTTTTTCAATTCTAAAATGTAATCCCCTATGGAGTTATACAACTTATTAAGTGCCGCTCTAATAGTAATCGTTTGCTCTTGGTCGTCTATAACCAGCTTAATCGTTTTATCTAACCTACCATTGAATAGATCTGTAAACTGGTTCTTAAAGTAGAGATATTCTTCCCACATCTCCGACCATTGACGTGCAGTGCCGAAGGCTGTCAAGTGCACCAAATGCGCCAGGTGTTCCAACAATCCACCCATAGCCAGATAATCATTAAAATAGGCAGTCATGAGCACAGATCCTCTGGTTGACCAAAGGGTAGGTCTATCGTCAGAAGGCCTTTCAATATCTTGGCGAACTCTATTATAATGATACAATAAACTGAGTATTTCCGTGTAATTCTCGTTAGCCCGTTTACGCACAGATTCCTTGCCGTCAGTCGCTTTACGGAAGATTTTCTCCGTCAGTTTCAATATCTTGTCCGGATTCAATTTCTCTAAGCCGGAGTCTTTGATTCGCTTGACCATCATCTTCTGGAGGTTATAACAGAAAAGTTCAGGTGTATTCGTAGGACATGCGCCTTCGGCTATATGCCATAATTTCTCGCTGCGCGAGAAACCAAAGAGACGGAGCCGCTCAGAAATAGCAGTAGTGAAAGCGGAAATGAACATAAAGAAATAACGATGATCCGGACCTACTATATATTGTTTGCCTTCATTATAATGAAGATAAGGAGTAATGTCTTTGGCGCAATCCTTACCTATTCCATTTTTTTCATCTGCCAAGTCCGTCAATAATTCGTAACCATAGTGTCTGCCAATTATATTACCATCATTGTCCGTATGGTCATCCAAAAGATAATCCAAAAGGATGAAATCGAACTTATAGTTCTTCAATGCGGCTTTAGCTTTGTCCAAGGAATCGACGCAGAGGATAACCATGTTCGGTTCGGTTTCTTTATCTGCAGAAAATGCTTTATCCTTACACTCGTTCAAGTCATAAACACATTTGCAGCGGCAACCCTTCCACAATATTTTTTCAATTCTATTCTCAATAATATTCTCCTTAGATACAAGTCTATCCGAAGGTGTCAAATAATTTTCATGGATTCTATCATCCACCAACAGAGCACGCCATTTATGCTGCGTAAAATTGTATATGGAGTCCTTATTTTTTTCAAATTCCTCTTCCCTTTTTGCTGCTAATACTTGCTCAGAATGAAACAGGAAAGGGGATACTGCTGCTGCATGGCCTCCGCTATTGCTATTACTTTTGATAGTGGGATCCTCATATAGATTAGCCATAGTGGCTATGCGAGCATTTAAATCGGCGTATTCCTTTGCAATTAGAAGGTCATAATAGTTTTGCTTGTAGTTCTCATAGATTGTGTTTCGGATTGCGTCAAGATCGTTTTTGGAACATAGGAAGTAATTCCAGATACTACTATCCACAATCGCCCTTGAACGTGGAGCATCACGATGTTGGGCTACAAACGCGCTATCGAAAAAAATCTCTCTTTCTGACTCGTCCTGAAAAATATGGATAATTGGGCTGAACTCCTGTCCGAGTTTTCTGGTGTAGTCATTGATAAAATTATATATATACTCTTGTATATACTCTCGGATGAAACCTTTGCTGCATTTTTTAGTTAATTCATTCATCAAATCAGCATCACGATTCCCTTTCGTTATGTTTTCTTGTCGTCCCTCCAACTTATCTTGGAAGAAACCAAAAGGTTTCTGGAGAAACAATTGTATATCCAACTCTTCAGTATAATAAAGAGCTATTCGAAATCGATACCATTCTCTCTCTTTAACGCGTGGGACAACCTTAGAAACAAAATTTTTGAGCACAGGGAACTGCTCTAAATGTGGTTCTAAAAGAGCATATTCATCCTCAGAAGCATATATCATCTTAGGGTTGGAAGAATCTACCCAAAGTTTAATTATTCCACTTTTTATTTTCCCGTTTTCTGTTTCCATACCGATTCAATATTATTCCATATTTCCTCTAAAGCCATATCTTCTGAAATAAGAGCACGTCCGATACAATCTATATCGCTATGCTGAAATAAAAAGACTTTTATCTGTCTCCCTGTCATTTCCGAAATTTCATCCGAATATTTAGGAGCGGGTTCTCGTTTGGGATCTTTTTCTGGCCAATCCGAGGCTCCATGCAGTGCTAAAATCACTTCATCTCCTTCATTTGTAAAATCCCTTATTAACCCATCTATCCATTGGTCACAATACACAATACCAGCATTACTATCTTTTGGGAAACAAGATATGCCTATCACCTTATATTCCCCCTCCACTTTGCAATAACACAATGGTAGGACTCGCTCTTTAAAGACATTATTAATCTCCTCAATTTTACCTGAATTCATTAAAGCTCTATATATATCTTCATATAAGTCACCAAGAGATTTCTCTTTAATATCTAGAGAAATAAACTCAAATTCTTTGAGATATACTGCATCTTTATCTTTATATTTATCATATATACCCAGTAAATTCCTGGCGAGCTCAAGCAAAGTTGGGAGATCGGCTTCATTATCGCTGAGACCCAAAAGCTTTATTGCAGCTTGAATAGCATTCTCATTCGGCATGCTTCTAAAGTGCTTTATACGAACTTTTGAATATATCTTCCGAGTCATATCAAATTCCCCTGTATATTTCTTTGCATTGCGAAAAAGAGAAGCCTTCATCGGCTGAATTTTACCATTCTCATAGGATTCATCCATCCAATGGTTTGTAATAATGATTACCTTACTCATAACGCGCAAAATCTAAAAGTTCAATTAACGAATATTTGCAATCCAACACAGCGTGCTCAATCGCTGCATATTGGATAAATGGTTGGTGTTGCGGCATGTCAGCAAAACTTGGTTTCGATCTACCGGAATGTATTCGCAGGTTCGGCAAGAAATAAACCTCTTGACCTTCCTCATTATCCGAAGATTCTATCTTCTTATCACGATAGGTCAATATAGATGAATCTTTAGCGAAGGCTTCATAGAATGCTTTCGTAAACTCATGCTTAGCCAAAGGATCATGCCGGATATCAAACATCTCATAAATCTTATCCAACAATCCTTGATGGATCGAAAGATAATCAAACCTGAGATCTTCTTCTTTGAAACTTTGCTGTTTGTTAATCACAAATTCTTTCTTGTGCCCGGGTCCATCTGTAACATAAGAAATGGATGCGACCTTCTTGATAATGCTATAACAATGCGTCTGGCTTTCATCCCATTTATATCCGCTAAATCCATAAATATCCATACCATTATGAGTCTTTAGAATATTGAAAATACTTACACCTTTCTTTTTATACGCGATAGATATGTAGTCTCCCAATACTTCCTCAAAATCTTTACCCATAATCTCTTTTAGTTCATTCATGTCTTGCGCTCTTTTGACTTCTCTACGCTTGATATCCTTCTCCGATATGGAATCCAAAAGTAGTTTCTGCAGATCTTCAAAAGACAATTGAGACATGCGGATGTCTGCCTCATCTTTCTTATATATTTTAGAGAAAATACGTTCATCAAAGATACCTACCGTCGTTTTCATTGCATGAAGATGTCTGTAAAGCCATAACTCATCTATATGATCATTGCGAACTAAACGATCCGTGGAGTTATTGCCTGTTATTCCCTCAACAAAGACCATCCTTTCCGGTTCGTTTTTAAGATAAGCCGCAAAATTTTGTTCTGTTTCATTATGGGTTCGATATAGGAATCTACTATGTGATTTTCCGTCAGCTATTTTTACATACCCGGTTTCAGTTGACTTTACTTTACCATCATCAATAATAATCCTATCATTTTCAGGATCAAAATCACACAATTTACGATACAGGGCAATATATACCTCACGGAACATTTTGAATTCTTTCGTTAGGATTTTTCCGTCAATTGTCAGGATATCGTTTATTTGCTCTTGAGTATAAACTCGTTTCGGAGAAATCTGCTTGATTAGAGTAATATCTTCCTCACTAATTCCGGTAGAAAGAAGAATGAACTCGTAGGATTTATTTTTCGTTTCCTTAAAACTATCAACCGAGTATATTCCCCACATATTCTTAGAGAACCAATCTCTAATCTCTGAATTTTTATCCTTCGGGAACAACTCTGCATACTCTTCATTCGTTAAAATAATTGCTACCTCTTTAGGTTTGGGCAAGCAGAATACATATTGGAGATGATAATCCTCATTGTCCGACGAAGCACATGCACGTACCATCAGGATAGGTGCTTTTCCTACCCAATGTTTTTTATCTTTATCCCAATATTTATAGACAAACTCATCGTGATCTTTTATCTCTTCAGGGGTGGATTTTTCGGTAATAGGATCCGGCGCTAAGCGAATCCAATGGTCTTCTTGATATTTGTCTTTATCTTTTTTTAACAATTCATCAAAGTCAAAATCCGGTGTAATATAGAGCGGATTGATTTTGACATCATCCTCGATACCTCTCATCCAAGCTGCCGAGATACGCATCTCCTTGATTCCTTTATTAGTCTGAAGCATTTCAACAGTGGTGTTGTCGATATATGCCTCTATGAGGGCTTTACGAATAGCATCCAGTCTCTTGTGGTCCTTTGTGCCACGCTCTTCGAACACCATATTATCAGTAAGAGTAACGACACAAAGGTCATTGATATCTTCCGCATGAGCATAGTATTTTTCATAAAAATCGGGGAAAGACAGTTCACCCTTGGGAACATAGTCCTTGGGCAATTTTTTCTTGGTATAATCTTCTTTACTAAAACGATCGAAGGTCAATTCCAAATTTCTCATTTCAGGGTTATTCTCTGCACTATTACTACCCCATTTTCCGTGTTTTGCAGCATTGCGAATCACATTTTCGACTATTGAGAAGATAGCTTGACGACCTACCACACCTCCGGGTAATGATATCATAAAATCGCGCATATCTGTAAGTCCGAAACTTTCAGGAGTGTTCTCTTGAACAGGATCTCCATTAAAGGATTTATATTTGATCACGATATCTGACATCTGTGTTTTTTTGTTCTCCGTAGGTTGTGTGCTCCTAGCTAATCCTTCTGATCGGGCGATGTTTCCAAGTAGAATGTTATCTGGTTGGAGTCCAATTCTATCCGGATGCCTCATGTAGCGCTTATCCGGATTTAGTTCATCATATATAAAGTCTTTAAAATTGACCGTCGAGAAATACGGGATATAGTCCGTAGCTATGGTAGCTATAAAATCTTGTCTCTCCTGCAAATAAGAAATGAATCTACCTAATCCCACTAAAAAAGGTAATGCAACTTCCCCTAATCCCTGCTTCTCACGTTGAAATCTTTCGAACCAGCTTTTTATTCCATCTAATGTGGAAAGATCATCATTTACTGTAACAAAGTCATTTAACACATTATCCCGTACCATATCCTGGACAGAGTTCAAGTGTTGTTTTAAATAAGCCATGACATGGCTACCTAAATTATGACTCATATTACGAGACATGATAGCAGCTTTGGCGGAGGCGATGGCAGTCTTACGTTGCGCTATCTCGGTATCAAACATGTAACGCGCTTTAATCAAGAAAAGCAGATTGATAAAATCCAAACGGTGTGGCTTGATATATGTTTCAATGGCATCAAAATCATCAGAAATAGCGATAATATTAGATAACGCATCACCCGCAGTATTTACATTATAATCCTCCGAAGTTACCCAGAGATATGCCCGTTCCTTGATTCCAAGCTCATTCGCTTGCTTCACAAAGAAACCATCTTTTTTGCAAACATCTTTTTTAATTTGATGTATTTCATTAATTTTCTTGGACGGATTTATCTTCAATTCACGGTCTGTAGTTAAGGAAAGGATGATGACATCGTTAGGGTTAATCTTTCCGTTTTTGATATCTGCATAAAGAAACAACTCACGAATATTGTATTTATCCGTAAAATCAGGTACCTTTAATTTGATATCCCCCGGCTTTATATCCAACTTATCACGAATCTCCCCCACTCCTTTACTTTTATCATATATATACGCAGTAGAGAACGGAAGAATCTTATCTACACGAGGTGTACGAACATTTACTCCATAAATATAGGAGAAAGGAGGATTCTCACGAAAACAAGGAATCATTGCTCGAACGATACCTGCTCCGTTTGTTTGACAAATTTCTTCCAGAGTAATATCCGGACGATAAATCCGGAGATTCTTATTTGCTGCTTTTCCTTCTGTCTTAATCATAATTATTTCACTTTATAAACCTGCATAGGTAGTTGAACATTACCGGTTTCGTCAAACTGGATGGCACCAACCGGAGAAGAAAACTCACGTCCACGGATGTAATTGAGCTGCGCCTTCAGGTCGCCCTTATCCTCCGCATTATTGCGTGCTTCATCAATGATGAAAGGGATGATGCTTGCGCATGAAGCGACTGAATTCGAGGCAGAATTGAATTTCTCTGCGTAGAGCTGCTCAAACTCTTCGCTCAACTTGGTATCCGCTACATATACATCCAACGGGATATTCTCCACGCTGGTCAAATAGTCCTTAGTGGACAGATTCACGTCACCTAAGATGACAACATCCTGGAATTTCGGGTTCGCGTATAACTGGGTAGTAAAGGAGTTGGCCGACTGACCAAAACCGATATAGAAGACGCAGTCAATATCCTTCTGAGACATCTTAGCTACCATATCCTTGAAATCAAACTGACCTATGTCATAGGTATCGCTGAAAGCAATGGTGCCGCCAAGTTCTTCAAAATGAGCCACAAAAGCCTTGCCGGCTAACAAGTTCGGCACCGTATTGATGATGACGGTAGCTACCTTCTTGCGCCCCAACTCATTGTAGAGATATTCAGCAGCCGTCTTTCCTAAGGTATTGGCACTGGGATAAGCTCTGAAAGCGCAATCCGTAGCATTGAGTACGGCATCGTTATAATCCGAGGTCGTGAAATAAAGCACATCTTGCTCTTTGGTCAGAGGCGCAATCGCCATAGCAAACTGACCTCCCACGGCAATCATATATTGGATTCCTTGCAACTCCAGACGTTTGTAGCACGAAACGGCTTCTTTCGCATCGGAACGACAGTCTTCAAACACGAGTTCGTACTTCGTTCCGCCCTCGCGCGCATTAAGTTGCTCCACCGCGAGGTTCAGACCGTTCATCCAGTACTCGGCAGTAGCGGCACCGGCTCCGGTCATGGGACCTACTACTCCAATTTTAACTACATCATTCTTGCCTGTGCAAGATACAAAGAGCGCCATAACGGCTGCAAAAAAGAAAATCAAATGTTTTTTCATATCGTTAAAAATTATTTGTTGCGTGCTACAATAAATCGGATCATTCGATCTTGCGGGAATGCATCCAGTTTGACGGGGATTATTTTGGACTCCAAGACATCATACTCATTCTTCCGCCAGGAAATCATGTCGTCCAACATATTGATATACCATACTCTTTGGCGCGTGAAACGCCCTAACTTTTTCTCGTTTTTCAGGATCATATCCGTATCATCCCATCCTGAGATTAATAATAGAGCTCCGGGTTTCATGATACGATGAAAATCCCCAAGAAATTGTCCCCATAGATTAGGATTGATATGATGAAAGACACCCCATGCGATCACGAAATCGTATTTATCTTGTCCGGAAATATCTCCCGGCGAACTGACCAAATGAATCGGAACATCCGTATATTGGTTCCGCAGCCAATCGACCAGTTGATCCGAAATCTCCGCCAACTCCAGCGCATGTCCTTTGCGCATAAAATGCTCAGAAATAAGCGCATTCCCGCAACCATAATCCAAGATATCTCCTTGCGGAGGTGCAGGCGGAATATAGTTCTCCAACACCTTAATGCCGGCATCCGCCCACTGAGGACTCATCCACGGAGCATCCGAGAAGTGCTTCTGATATATCTTATCCCAAAATTCTCTTGTGTACATATCCTATAATCCTAATGCCTCCATGACGGCTTTTCGCATTTCTTCTTCGCCCAAATTTGCAAAGGTCTTTCCTATCGTTCCTTGAGAGAGCAGAATCGATCGGTCGCAGAAAGAAATAGCTTTGTTGATATTTTGTTCTATGAGGATGATTGTCACATGTAAGGTACGCTTGACGATCTCCAACAGTTCATACATTTTCTCCACGCTCACGGGAGAAAGACCCGCCGACGGTTCGTCCAAAATCAACAGGCTTGGCTTCGTCGCTAAAGCCATCGCCAACGCTAATTGATGACGCTGTCCTCCACTGAGTTTATCTGCCGTTCTTTTTCCCATTTCGCGACTTGACTCATTTAATAAAGGGATCATTTTCGTTATCAACTCTCTATATGCTTTATCCTTATTATTGCCAAAAGCAAGGTCCAGATTCTCCTGTACTGTCATGGTGGTGAAGACTTGTCCGCCCTGCCTCATAATGGAGATTCCTAAACGGGAGAGTTCCCTTGTCGGCAGAAGAGATATATCTTTGCCTTCAAAAATCAATTGCCCGGTTCTATACGGTAGCAGATTCATAATCGACTTGCCGAGCGTGGATTTACCCGATCCATTCAGACCAATGACACCCAATACCTCGCCATCATGAATGTCGAGATCGATTCCCTTGAGAATCTCTATGCCACTGACGTATCCGGCATGAAGGTTTTTAATCACAAGTTTACTCATACTCCGAGATAGCTATTCTTTACACCTTCATCATTTAAGACCTGCTCAGTCTGACCATATTGCATAATCTTACCATTATCCAAATAAGCGCAATTAGTAGCCAGCGATTTGACAAAATTCATATTGTGCTCAATGAGCAAAACGGTCATGTGCTGTTCTTCTACCAGTTTGCGGATAATATCCGCTATCGTCTTGATATACACCGGGTTAACTCCGGACGTAGGCTCATCCAACAATAGGATCTTGCTCTCCCCCATCAGCAGTCTGGCGATACCGATTAACCGCTGTTCTCCATAAGAAAGAGCGGAGGCTTTTTGATCCAGCATAGATAGATATTTACTATCGCTTCCAAACAATTTATTGATGATATCTATCGCTCTTTGCTCCTTTTGGTACTCATGTGTCCTGATGGATTTCCAAGCAATGAACGGGCTGATAGGATGTTCTCCCATAGTATCCACAGATGCCATCTTCATATTCTCCATCAACGTCAGATTTCCCATTAGTTGCGTTCCCTGAAACAGACGACCGATACCTGCTTGTGCGCGTTTGTAAGTAGGTAGAGGTCGAATATCCTTACCATCGATCAGTACCTTACCTTGATAGTCCGTTATGAAACCGGATATGATATTAAACAGCGTGGTCTTTCCGGTACCATTGCCGCCTACGATAGCCGTTATCTCTCCCTCACTCACCGCAAGGTTCACGCCTTGCAGCAAATGAAAATCTCCTTTTCGAGAGTTGGAGAACGTCAACCGTATATCTTGCAATTCCAATTTCATGTCACTTGCTCATTTCTTCCCCTAACATACCTTGAGGACGGACAAACATAATAACGACCAAGGCCAAGCCGTAAATAATCTCCCTTAGCGGAGCTGCCACTGCATCCGGCAGACCAATAAATCGCAGTAACTCAGGTAAAATCACTACAAAGAGCGCTCCGGCAATAGAACCCTTGGCATTTCCTACGCCACCTATAAATAGCGCACAAATAATAAAGAGACTCTCATTGAGCGTGAAACTGGTAGGATCTATGAAGCGTACATACGAAGCATACAATAATCCCGCAATGCCGGAGAAAGCGGCAGACAGGAAGAATGCCCTTGTCTTCGCTGCGCTCGTGTTGCGCCCCAGTGCTTTAACCGCAGTCTCATCCGCTCGGATAGCTCTTAAAAGCCGACCGTAGGGAGATTTCTTCAGCGCCACAAAGATTCCCACCATCGCACACATCACTACAGCAGTAAAGATAGCATAAGGTACAACCCCTTTCAAACTCCAGAGACCCAATATCTTAATGGCGGGTATGCCGGATATGCCGTATGGCCCCTTGGTAACGTCCACCCAATTATACAGGATGGTGAAAATAATCATCTGAAATCCCAAAGTAGCCAGAGTAAAATAGTCATTTTTCAGTTTCAGGGAGGCATACGAGATTAAAAGACTAAACACACCGGTTATGACCGAGACAATAAGCGCGATAACAATAAACGGAAGATCGAACTGCATAAGCAGCATCGTACCGATATAGGCTCCTATACCATAGAATGCTGCCTGGCATAGCGTCAACAACCCCGCCATTCCTACGGTCATATTCGCCCCGAGGATAAGAATAATGTATATATTCAGCAGCACTATGATATGCAGAAAGTAGTTCATCTTCTCTATACGGTACGTTGTTTATAGCCGGCTATTCCTTGAGGTCTAAAGAAAAGGAAAAGCATTAGTATCAAAAATGTTACACCTGTCTGCCAGGAAGAAGGAAGTTGCATGAGTACAAGCGATTGAACAAGACCTAATGTCAAACCGCCCAAGATACATGCCTCGAAGCGACCTATACCACCAATAATCATGGCAGCCAACGCATTAATTAATATATTCATGCCCATGTTGGGATCCATGCCTACTTCATAGACATTGAGACAGGAACTGATTGCCACAAACGCCCCGCTCAGAAGAAAAACAATCGTACGGGTCTGATTCACATTATACCCCAACGTGGTGTACAATACCTCATCATCGCTAAGCGCTCTAAACCGCTTCCCCCACGAAGTATAGTGAATAAATGCAACGAATGCCGCAACAGAAAGCAAGCCGATAACCGCTTGCCATACTTGCGGCTGGGATAGAATAAGATGACCAAAGGTATAGGTTGACTTGAGTGAGTTTTCAACCACCTTGGGGGCATTGCCATATACCAAAACAACGAGATTGACCAATATCGTCAATACTCCGACTGCTGAAATCAACGATACATTAACCGACGATTGCCGCTTCGAAAGAGGACGGTAAACCAATACATCCACGAGCAGACTCACTCCCATCGTGGCGGCTACAGCCACCAACGCTCCTGCGAAAAGGGGTAAATGGAAGATCGACACTGCGGAATAAAAAATATATGCCGCTACTACATACAAACCCGCTGCCGCCAAGTGAAAAATCTTGGTCGTATTATACACCAAGGCAAAGCCTATCGCCAGAAGCGAATAGAGGAGGCCGGTGATTAGACCATTTATGACAAATTGCAGCAACATATTAGATTTTAGCGGGGGTTATTTCTATTATTCGGCGTGCAAAATTACTACTTTTTTTTGGAATACACAAATTTTTCCGATATAAAATAAAATTTTCTCAATTTTATAACCTCATCATCACCACATCGTATTGGGCGAAGTAGGGGTAGCGTTTTTTGGTAGTATAGTTCGTGTTGGGCTGGACGAATTTGAGACGGACGAGGGTTTGCTCGTTGAGGAGATGACCGGGACGGGGACGGACGGCACAGCTGCCGTAATGCCAGACCCCGTTATCGTACTGCAGGTGACACTCGCAGCCTTCGTAGAGACGAATAGGATCGCGAAGCATCTCATCTATACGAGCTCGGTAAGATGCAATTTCTTCCGATTTCATCGGTAGTTTTCGCATCCATCTGAGGATCGTGAGCAGTTGGTAAAAAGCCACACGAGAGAGGTATTTCGCTTCGCCCGATTGGACATCTGCATCCACCGCCAGACTGCCAACTTCGTCGTCCTCATATTTGGCATGACTACCATTATTGACGGTGTCAGCCAGGGATCGGAAATTAGTCAGTATATAAGAAGGAACTATCTCCGGCGCCAGATTGTGGATACCTGCCAGACGTTTCTCCGCAGCACGGATAGAATCGCTATCCTCGGTAAAAAGCCCGTGGTCCTTACCATACGAGACTGCGTAAGCCAGGAGTTTGCGCATAGCGTTAAAGACCGTGGTGTCCGCGGTGCGCTGCGGATCTTCGATCTTACGGATGATATCATAGAGCCGGGAAGTGGTTCCTTCGTCCTCGAAGATATCAAAGACTCCGTCGTACCGCCTGCGGAGCGCTACGTTTTCCGAGTCCCGGGTCAGTTCCAGGATGTCAGCGACCAATTGCTGCTGGTCCGTGTCTTTCTGATAGAACTGATGACGCGTCCATTCGCGCCGGGGAATAGCGCTGAGTAAGGAGGCCGAGTCGCCCAAAGCGGTCGTGAACACAAACCATGGAAGGTGCTTCTTCTCGCCCTCGCATCGACTGAGCACACGAGAGGCATAATCGCGGAAAGAATCCGTCGATTCGTGCTCATCGGAATGACGGATCTTGCAGTTGATATCCAGTATCACGGCATCGCATATCTCCAGATTATTGGGATTGGAAAGCCACTGGACACCATCGACGTAATTATCCTTCGTGAACACCTGGATTCCGGCCTCGTGAAGGCGTGCCAGGAAGTCTTCACGGGGCGCCTCGTCAATCCAAAAGACTACTATATTGCGGGGAGCGACACTCATTGGAATCCGATGCGGTTGGGTTTGGTGATCAATAGCGACGAGGGATGGTTCTTAATGACGTTCGTCAGATGAGTCTGGGTGACAGGCTTGTCGGCGATGGCGGCAAAAAGCGCTGCTTCGTTCACCACAAACGGGATGTCCGAGGAGGCATATCCTTCCGTCAGTTCTGCCAACTCGGTGATATTCAGATCCTCCGCCAGAGGGCGATTGGCGAGATACATCTCAAAGAGCCGCTTGCGCATCTCCAGGTCAGGGGCCTTGATCTCAATGAGCAGATCGAAACGCCCGGTACGAAGCGCCGCGGGGTCGATGATATCTTTGCGGTTGGTCGTACCGATAACCAGGATACCCCGTTTATGACACTCGTTCATCTGCACGAGGAACTCATTGACCTCGTCGTTATGGCTGGAATTGCCTGATACTTCTTTCCTACCGGATAGAATTCCGTCGATTTCATCGATACAAAGCACGCAATGACCATGCTTCTCCGCCCTCAGAAAAATCTTCTGGATATTCTCCTGCGTCTCATGCTGGTAGGCACTGCCAAGCGATGCGGTACTGATAAACTCCATCTCCCATTTCAGCTCTTCCGCCAGTTTGGAAGCGAAATAGGTCTTGCCGCATCCCGGAGGTCCGTAGAAAAGGATGCCGTTGGGCAAGTGCAGGCGATACTGCATGGCTTTCTCCGGATGCTTCAACGGCCAAAGAACCCGCTGTCCGAGGTTCTGCTTGAGTTCATCCATGCCTGCTATCTCCGCAAATCCCATCTTCTTCTCTTTGCTGAGCGCTTGTACATCTACATTGATACGTGATTTCCTGCCTACCTCACTCAACGGCGCCTCCAATAACCGCTCCAGCTCCTCGTTCGTGATCCTACCGTCCATCGTTCGCGCCATTGCTTCGTACATAGGCGGATGAACGGAAACGAGGGGTTTCAGAAGCGAGTCCACCGGATGATCCTTCCGCCACCGTACCATGTTGATATGCTGCTCCACGAACGGCATATCGTTCGTAATGGGGCAGTCATCCCAAGGCCTTTTGCCCGTCAGCATCGTATAGAGGATAGCTCCAATGGAAAAAAGATCATCGGATTCGTTCACTTTCTGGGTGGACAACAGATCGGTGTGAGAATAGTAGGGATCGACTTTCTCAAAACGCTTTGCCTTATAGGCTACCTCCCCGGCCGGTCGGCGCTCGCAGGCATACTCCAGATCGAACAGTTTCGGCGTATAGGTGCCGTCACTATTGATCTCCATAAGGACGTTTTGCGGCGTTATATCCAGATGGTACACCCCGTGACTATGGAGATGCTGGATAGCTTTGACCAACGCCAGGGCTACCGCCTGCGCTTCACCCTGCGTCAGCTGACCGTTCTCCTCTATATACTGCGAGAGGAGTTTGCCGCTGAAATACTTGGTGACTAAATATACAATATCGGTTGTTCCTTCTTTTTCCCGTCCGGAACACATTAGGTGCGGCAGATAATCGCAGAGACCCAAATGGTTATACGCCCATAGTTCCTGCGGATCCTCTCCATTCCGTAAGAAATCGGGTATATGATTCATGTCATACACCTTCATAAAAAATTGGAAATGATCTTTATCCGCCACACAATAGGTCTGCGTATATTCCTTGCGGGTCAAGGGATAAAGAACCACATAGTTCCCGATGCCTGTTCCTTTTTTAAACTCGTTCATAGACACTCCTTATTAGTCTTCCGTATAGTACTCCAATATTGCTTTGCAAGCGATGTATATATCTTGGTAGGCAGCCTCGAAATTACGGGTGTACCAAGGATCCGATACATCCCGCCTATCACCGGCCCATTGCATCATGAGCGAGGTCTTCTCATCCGTATCGAAATAGTCGACGATATCGTCAAAATCCTGATGGGCGATGTCCGGGATATAGGTGATGTTATCATAATCGGCGCAGATCACCTTATCGTTGTACTCATATTCCTCAAGGGTCAGTTGGTGGGCTCTATGCGGACCGAAAGGAATGCCATGCTCCCGCAGTTTGAGTTTAGCAGGTGGGTAGATATCATTGCCTGTTTCTTCCGTTGAAACCGCAGCAGATGACACTTCAAAGCGATCTTCTACACCGGCTTTTTTCGCCAGATATCTGAAGATATACTCCGCCATCGGGGAACGGCATATATTCCCATGACAGACGAAGACAATACGTATTTTGTTATCCTTTCTCATATCTGTCCTTAAAAACCGATTTTAGGATTATGCACTTCCTTCCACTTGACGGAAGAGAGGTCGTCAATAGTGATCTCTACCGGTTCGTTTTTATCCGTTGAAATCGAGGATTTCTGCGCATCGAGCAGGCGTAACTGTGCTTCCGCCGTGAGCGCCGTACAGATATGCTTGATCGTACGGGCATTGGAGAGAGCGGGACGGTTCTGCGAGAGAAGCAGGATACGTTGGTATATCTCCTGAGCCGCCTCGATAGAGAGCGTGAAGCCCTGGTTCGAGAGCCGTTGGGTTAAGATCTCCATCAGTTCATCGACCGTATAGTCCGGGAAATGGAGCACAGAGGTAGATAGCGGCATATCGATCGGTTGCGTCTGAAGACGCTTGTCATCCACTGCAATCACAAAGGCATACGAGCCCGGCATCTCTGCGGTCAGCGAGGTCAGTTTGCAACGCAGCCACTGGATGTCGATATGCGTTCCGGCGATATCATCCAGGTCAATGAAGAGCAGACCGTGCCCCGCTCGCTTCATCGTATCGCGCAAGAGCAGATCGATATCATAGGAAGACCATGTGTTCTGCGCCGTCTGGGGCATACGGAGTTGGGTCATGCGATCCGATGAAATCAGATGGAAAGCATACAGCAACTGCGCCAAGAGCCGAGCTACCGAACTCTTGCCGGTACCGGTAGCCCCGGTGAAGGTCCAGTGAAGCGGGATGGAATAAGCCAGTTCATCGCGGGACTGTTGCCGCGTACGCGCCAAGGCAACGAGGTCATGGATAGTACGTTTGATCTCCTCGCGACCGGTCAGTGCATCCAGTTCGGCGAGCGTACGCGCAACCAGCGTTTCATCGATCGTATAGTCGGTTTCTTCCGATTTCATCGGTATATCTGCCGCTTCTATGCGCGACAGGACGAGCGGTGAGGCATCGGCGTCCGCCGAAGACAGCACACGACGACTCATATTCGGGATGATACGCGTAGAGATCAGGCGGGTGATATAGCGGGCGTTACCGAAATGCTTGTCCTCCTTATTAGGCCGCTGCGTCACCTCCCGGTGAACCAACTCGCGGAGACGTTCGTAGGCCTCGTCGGAGAAGGTATAACCGCTATCCTCTGCCGTCCTGACGGCAATCTCTAACAGCTCTGCCTCCGTATAGTCCTCGAAATGGAAGGTATAGGGGAAACGGGACTGGAGACCTTTATTGGATTTGAGCAACTGCTCCATTTCATCGGGGTATCCGGCGAGAATGATGATCATATCCGTATTCTCTTTTCCCAACTCATCGAGGAGACAATCAAGCGCTTTCGGACCAAAATCGCGTTTGTCATCCGGATCGCCGACCAAGGTATATGCCTCATCCACAAAGAGGATGTTCCCATGCGCCTGTTGCAGCGCACGCTTGGTATTTTCCTCGGTGTCACCGATATATTGGCCGACGAGTTTCTTACGATCGACCTTGACTACGTGTCCGGTCTTGAGGATGCCCAGAGAAGCGTATATCTCGCCCAAGAGCCCTGCCACCGTCGTCTTACCCGTACCCGGGTTACCGGTAAAAATCATGTGCAGCGGCGGGATAGAGACCTGCAGGCCGTGTTGCTGGCGCAGATGCGAGAAACGCACGAGGTTCAGATGGGTCTCGATATTGTATTTGAGGTTCTTAAGCCCCACGAGTTTATTGAGCTTCGACATCGACTCCTCAAATCCTCCTACATGCGGTTGCGGTACGTCTTCGGGCAAAATCGTAGTCAGTTTCTCCTTCGTCAGGAAGAGATCGGACATATCATTCACCACGCGGTTGGACATGTGAGAGATCATCTTGTCGATAAGCGTGTTCACGTCCTCCGAAGTAGGGTTAGGAAGTGAAGAAAGATACGATTTCATCGACTTTTTCGTATCCTCCGTAAGGACAAACTTTCGCGCTTTACACTCCCTCTCGGCGATGGACATGATATGATCGATCGTCAGCTCCGGGAGTTTGTATATCTGATCGATATACGACCTAAGATCCGCGATAGAGAGTAGTTCGGTTATACGATCCGGTGTATCGGCGAGCACAACGGCTACATGATCGGTATCCTCCTTCATGCGGTTTGCCAAGGTCTGTACCAGGCGATTCTTGTTCCCGCGCATGTCCGTAGCAATCAGAGAACCCGCATTCTCTATATAGAGCATTCCTCCGCTGGCAAAGGAGAAATAATCCGTCAGCATCGAGTCGTCCTCCTTAAGGGAAGGAGACCACGTACTCGCATCCACGACGTGCAGACTGTCTTTCTCTATCAACCCGTTGCGGAGATAGAAATCAAATAAGACTTGGGCAAAAGCGGACTTACCGGACCCTTTCGTGCCCATGACTGCGGCATTGAGATTGATAGGCATCGGCAGGAGGTTCATCGCGCTGCGCTGGTCGTTGAATAGTTTCTGTTGCGCCAAGACCCCCATCTGGTCGTAGATCGCCTCCATTCCCACCATCTCAGTGGAGCGCGGAGGCGTATAATGGGGCTTGGAGGGAGCAATATTCAAATATTGCACGATCGGCTTGCCTATCTGCTTTTTCTTCTTGTCGCGCAGGAGGAATGCAAAATAGTAACGTCCCAGACCGAGGTTCTCTTCCGCTCCGCGGGTGACCACAATAGTGATATAAGCGCCGGCCGTATCTCTCGCGGGAATCATCAGCGGATAAGAGAGATTATCCTTATGGATGCGGCGGATATCCCCGTCCTGATCCCGGTAAAACATATAGAACTCAATAAAGCATTCGACCGCTTTTTTCTGGGAATCGAGATATATTCTCCATTCCAACTGCTTTCCGACAGCCTGCTCTACGACCGGGTGTTCATATACTCTCTCCTCATCCGGCAGACGATACTGGATGCCCGTGGCATACGTTATACCTATGTCCTCGAATTCACCGGAAGGAGAGAATACCGGCTCGGGAGCCTGCTCATATTCCATGCGGGTGAAGATATCGATAATCTCCTCGTCTTTGGTCGAGTCATAAAGCTTTGTCGCATATTCGTCCAATTCACTGACTTCCCGGGGATAATCATGCAGGAAGAACTCCATTTCTTTGTCGTACATCTCATCCTTGCGGACAGTAATTTTTGTGTATATCTCTTTCATGGCGGGTTGATGGATTCGTGGTTATTCATCGAGTTTGATATCCTGTGCGTTCATTTGCAGAGTTGTTCTGCCTCGGTAACTGTTCTCCTCGAGATAGAAGCATACATCGACAGCGTTGCCGTTCTGCAGGTGGTCGGCCTTATCGCCGTGTCCGAAGGCGATGCCATCCATCGCGACGACGGTGTCCGTGAGGTCCAGATGGAGGTGCCTGCCTTCGCTGACAGCGCGGGTGTTGCGGTTATTGATGAGATGACGGCAGAGGAACAGCGGACGCTCGTTGCCCGGACCGAAAGGCTCCAGACACTGGAGGATCTTGTACATCTTCCAGTTCATATCGCTCAGTTCGACCTCCGCCTCTATATCTAAGGTCGGCACTCGTTGCGCCGGGGTGATATGAGCAGCGACGTATTCCTCGAACCGGCGCTTGAACTCCGGCAGGTCTTTGCGGTGCATACTCAGTCCGGCGGCGAACTTATGACCGCCGAAATTGGTGAGCAGATCGCGGCAGGAGTCGATTGCCGTATAAATATCGAAATCCGATACCGAACGTGCACTTCCGCTGATGATATCATCGTCGCCGGCGGTCAGGACGATCGTAGGCCGATAGAAAGTCTCCGTGAGCCTGCTGGCGGCTATGCCCACCACTCCTTTATGCCACTCGGGCGAGAAGACGACGGTAGTAAATTTAGCCGAATTCATCGGGTCTTTTTGCAGTTGCGCAAGAGCTTCGTCGGTCGTCTTGGTATCATAATCCCGGCGGTCCTGGTTATAGGAATCGATCTCCTTGGCGAACCGCAAAGCAGCCTCTGCATCATGGCTGATGAGCAGCCGCACAGCCTCGGCGCCGCTCTTGATACGTCCGGCGGCATTGATACGCGGACCTATCTTATAGACCAGGTCGCTGATGGTGATGGTCTTACCCTCAATGCCCGCTACCTGCATGATCGCGCGGATACCCTCGGACGGCATCGCGTTCAGGGCGCGTAGGCCATAGAAAGCCAGGATGCGGTTCTCGCCCGTCACGGGCACTATATCCGAAGCGATGGACATCGCCAAGAGCGGCAGGAGCCGATAGACCTCCTGCATGTCCATGCCGCGCCGCATAGCGTACGCTTGCGCCAGTTTGAAACCCACGCCGCAGCCGCTCAGCTCCTTGAAGGGATAGAGGCAGTCGGAGCGCTTCATATTCAGTACCGCAACGGCATCCGGGATCGTGTCGCCCGGGGTGTGATGGTCACAGATGATAAAATCCACACCGATGGAGCGGGCATACGCCATCTTCTCCACCGCCTTGATGCCGCAGTCTAACGCGATGACGAGGGTACAGCCCTTCTCTTTGGCGGTATCAATACCTTTGGTAGAGATGCCGTAGCCCTCTGTATAGCGGTCGGGGATATAATAGATGAGGTTATCCGTGAGGCGGCGCAGGAAAGAATACATGAGTGCCACCGCCGTCGTTCCGTCCACATCATAATCGCCGTAAACCATGATGCGCTCCTTATTATCTATGGCGCGGCAGAGCCGGTCCACAGCGGCTGTCATATCCCGCATCAGGAAGGGGTCATGCAGGCTGTCGAGCGAGGGACGGATATACGCACGCGCTTCGGCGGCCGTACGGATACCGCGTCCCGCCAAGATACGCCCCGCCACGGGGCTGATGTCCAGCTCGGCACTCAGGCGTTGCGCCGCAGCGGTTTCCTCCGGCGAGAGTTGTTTTATGTTCCAGTTTATTTGCATTCCGTATTCAGATAGTAATCATCCGCCTCCTGCCATTGCGGCAGTACTTCGCGGAAATGGCGCAGTTTCTCGATGGAGAGATCGACGATACGCGTAGCACCCTCGTAGTCCTCGAATCCCGCTACGTCTTTGAGCCAGGTGTCGTAGGCGGCGGAATGACCGTTATAATCCAGTTGCATCCCGTCCGTGCCGACCATGTTCACGCCGATGGCGTAGCAGTGGTTCTCCGCTCCGCGCGCCGGCAGAAGTGCATCCCAATACTGGATGCGGATAGTAGGCCAGCAAGCTACGCAGATGAGGACATCATACATATTATGCTTGTCCTGCCTCAGCCAGACGGGGAAACGCAGGTCATAACAAACCGCCAGACGGATCTTCACTCCGCGGTACTCAAAGAGCGTACGCCGGTTGCCGGGCGTGAAGAAATCCGCTTCGCCGCCGGAATGGTAGAGATGATGCTTGTCGTAATACTGGGGAGTATCGTCGGGACGGAAGATGAACCCGCGGTTATAGAGCTTGCCATGGTCGGTGACCATCATCGAGCCGATGATCGCTATGTGATACGTGTCCGCCATGTGCTGCAGCGCCACGGAGCTCTCGCCTGTCCCCCACTCGTCTGCCAGACCGGGACGATCGGTACAGAAACCGGTGGAGAACATCTCCGGCACGACAGCCATATCCGCCTGCCCGGCTACCGCCCGCAAGCGCTCGTCCAAGAGCCCAAGGTTCGCCTTGGGATTCGCCCATTCTATGGGATATTGCATTAATGCTATGCGCATTCCTTATCCAGCCCCTCTATCCTCCGATTACTTCTTCGTCTTTTTCTCTCCTCCTCCGGCGATATTCTCACGCATAGCCGTGTCTGCCTGCATGTTCTGCATGCGATAGTAATCCATGATACCAAGGTTACCGTTCCGAAAAGCATCCGCCATCGCTTGCGGCACGAGCGCCTCCGCCTCAATCACTTTGGCGCGTGCCTCTTGGGCTTTGGCTTTCATCTCCTGCTCGTTGGCAATCGCCATGGCACGACGCTCCTCGGCTTTCGCCTGGGCGATATTCTTATCCGCGTTCGCCTGGTCCATCTGGAGCTGCGCACCGATATTCTTACCTACATCGATGTCCGCTATATCAATGGAGAGGATCTCGAAAGCCGTTCCGTCGTCGAGGCCCTTGGAGAGCACGAGTTTACTGATGGAATCGGGGTTTTCGAGCACTTGCTTGTGGCTCTCCGCCGAACCGATAGAGCTGACGATACCTTCGCCTACGCGGGCTAAGATAGTATCCTCTCCGGCGCCACCGACGAGTTGGCGGATGTTCGCACGGACGGTCACACGGGCTTTGGCAATCAGCTGGATACCGTCTTTGGCTACAGCCGTTACCGGCGGCGTATCGATGACTTTGGGGTTCACACTCATCTGCACAGCTTCGAACACATCACGACCGGCAAGGTCAATCGCCGTAGCCATCTGGAAAGGCAGATCGATACCTGCTTTGCTCGCAGAAACGAGGGCGTGTACGACGCGCTCTATATGTCCGCCGGCGAGGTAATGCGCCTCCAGACCGTCACGCTTGACATCCGTCAGACCGGCCTTGTGCGCCTCGATCATACAGTTCACAATCTTCGTAGGAGGTACCTTACGGATACGCATCAAGAAGAGTTGTACGAGACTAATGTGCACACCGCTCACTGCGGCATTGATCCACAGCATGAAAGGCACATAATAGAAGAAAATGATCAACCCGATAAAGACCAGGGTCATCACGACGATAGTTAATACATCCATAATTATTCCTCCTTGGAGTTTTGTGATTTATTTTGATTTTCCTTGTCTTCCTTGTTCAGTTTGTTGTGCGCCATCTCGACATGGCTGTCAATCTTACTGTCCAGCGCCATCTTATCCAAGGCGTTGCTGCGCAGGAATCCCCAGATAGCCAGCGCCGAGAGGACGAGGCACGCCGCCAGGGTGATATACCCCGCCATGCGACCGATCCAGACATACGCCACCACGATTGCCGCCAGGAGGCAACCGAAACCGCTCACGCCCGCGATACCAAAACCCGGTAATAGGAACATCTCCATTAATAAAAGCGCGACGCCCGCGAGCACTAATAATACGACTAAAAAAACGTTCATGCAAATATTTTTTAAAAAATTTTACAACTATTTTTTTCAATTCGGGTGCAAAGATACTAAATATCTTTGATATATGCAAGCGCAAGAAAAAAAATTTGCATATTTCAATTAATTATACTACTTTTGCGGCGATTTTTTGAGGGTACACCTTATTTATTAGTGAACGTATGAGCAAAAATCTGGTTATAGTAGAGTCTCCGCACAAGGCGGACACGATCGGTAAATTCTTAGGTAAAGAATACCACGTACTGAGCAGTCAGGGTCACGTGCGCGACATCGAGGCAGTGGGTAAGAACTCACTGGGTATCGATTTTGAGCACGGGTATATGCCGCATTATGCCATCGACCCGCATAAAGAGCGGTTGATCGAGGAGTTGCAACACGAGGCGAAGAAGGCGGATACCGTCTGGCTGGCTTCCGATGAGGACCGTGAGGGAGAGGCGATAGCGTGGCATCTGAAGGAAGTGCTGGGGCTGGATACGAAAGACACGAAGCGTATCGTCTTCCATGAGATCACCAAGCCGGCGATCTTAGAGGCTATTGAGCACCCGCGGGATATCGACTATAACCTCGTGAACGCGCAACAGGCACGACGGGTACTGGACCGCATTGTCGGTTTTGAGCTCTCTCCTATCCTTTGGAAGAAAGTGACGACGGGTCTTTCGGCCGGTCGTGTACAATCCGTAGCGGTGCGTCTGATTGTAGAGAAAGAGCGCGAGATAGAATCCTTCCGTGCATCCTCCGCATATCGAATTTCTGCCGATTTCATCGGGGTAAATCCCGGTGACGCGTCGGTGTTGAGATGCGAACTGAACCATCGTTTTTCGCATAAGAAAGATGCGATTGAGTTCCTGGAGAGTCTGAGTACGGCGCAGTTCATCGTACGCGATGTACAACGCAAACCGGTGACGCACATGCCCGCGCCGCCGTTCACCACTTCGTCGCTCCAACAGGAGGCTGCGCGAAAACTCAAATACAATGTCTCCAAGACGATGCGGCTGGCGCAATCGTTGTACGAGAGCGGAAAAATCACCTATATGCGTACGGATTCCGTCAATTTATCCACATTGGCATTGGCCGGCTCGAAAGAGGTCATTACCGAGCAATACGGTAAGGAATACGTGCACACGCGTCAGTTCCGTACGAAGTCCAAAGGGGCACAGGAGGCGCATGAGGCGATCCGTCCGACATATATGAATGCCCTTACCGCCGGAGCCAATCGCGACGAGCAGCGGTTATACGAGTTGATCTGGAAACGCACTATCGCCAGCCAGATGGCGGAGGCTCAGAGTGAGAAGACCACCATCGAGGTTTCTATCCACGGCAGCAAATATGCGTTCGTCGCCACCGGTGAAGTCGTGACTTTCGACGGTTTCACCCGCGTCTATGTCCAATCGACGGATGAGGAGTCGGAGGAGCGTCGCATACTACCGGCTATGTCCAAACGCGAGCGACTGAAGATGATCGGCGCAGAGGCGGTACAGACCTATGCCAAACCGCCGTTCCGATACAATGACGCCACCCTCGTCAAACGAATGGAGGAGCTCGGTATCGGCCGTCCGTCCACGTATGCCACGATCATCGAGACCATCCAGAAGGTCAAATACGTGGAGAAAGGTTCGGTAGCCGGTCAGAAACGCGATATAGCCATTCTGACGCTGAAGAACGGCATCGTGACCGAGAAACAGAAGAGTGAGCTATACGGCGCAGAGAGCCAGCGGTTCCTGCCAACCGATCTGGGATATATCACCAATGATTTCCTGGTGGCTCATTTCCCGAGCATCCTCAGTTATGACTTCACGGCGCACGAGGAAGAGCAGTTCGATAAGATCGCCGTCGGTCGCGCCGATTGGCAAGAGACAGTAGATAAGTTCTACAAGACCTTTAAACCATTACTTTCCTCGATTCCATCGGGAAAAGTAGAAGGTCGGCTGTTAGGAAACGACCCTGCCACAGGCGAGCCGGTAATAGCCAAAATCAGCAAGATCGGTCCATGCGTGCAGATAGGCGATGCGACGAACGACAAGCCGCGTTTCGCCAGTCTGAAGAAAGGTCAGTCGATTTACTCGATTACCTTATCGGAGGCACTGGAGTTATTCAAGAACGCGTTGCCTATTTCTCTCGGTGAATACGAAGGAAAAGAGGTGATCATCGGTGAAGGTAAGTATGGTCCGTACGTGCATTATGACAAACTGTTCATCTCTATTCCGAAGGGCAAAGACCCGCTGACGGTGAAGATGGAGGAGGCGATTGCTCTCATTCACGAGAAACAGGAAGCCTCCACACCTATTCATCAATGGGGAGAGGTACAGGTGCTGCGCAGCAAATACGGCGCATATATCCATACGCCGGAGGGCAATTACCGGATTCCGAAGAGTACCAATGCCGAAGCGATGACGGAGGCCGATGTACGACAAATAATGGCACAATCGGAGCCTTTAAAACCCGGAAAACGCACTTTTAAGCGAAAAACTGCAAAATAATTGCAAAAAAATTTGCGTATTCCAGAAAAAAGCAGTACCTTTGCACCCGCTTTCGAAAATTAGAATGAGTAGGGCTCCCGAAAATTTTAATTTTTGGGAAGAGCGGGAGCACGACGAAAATTCATATGAGCGATGTTATCGCGAATCGTATTGAGTCGTCGCTCACGCGACGAGAAGTAGCGCAGTTGGTAGCGCACTACGTTCGGGACGTAGGGGTCGGGCGTT
>CAMOUL010000019.1 GCA_946626605.1 uncultured Bacteroidales bacterium
ATCTTAGGTGGTAAATAAGGAATAATAGAACTCTTGTGCCGGGTGTATTGTTGCGCTATGAATGTCGCTTCATAACGCAAGATGGCATATTCTAATTCTGAAAATTCGATTTCTTTTTTTTGGTCATAATGTTAATTATTGTATTGGGTTAATAATAAAACGCCGCCACGCGGGGAGCGCAGCGACGCGATAAGAGAAAGAAATAGAAAAACTGATGTCTGAAGGTGCAGATATTTTGCACCATTAAATATTCTATGTTAGCCCAGATTACTGATTCTCTTCAGGACGGAGAATGTCCTTTCCCGGAGAAAGATAGTCGTTGCTGGATAATTCAGAATGAAGAAAAGCATCGTCCAATAACTGGATAAACAAATTTTGTGCGGATTTCTTTTCCAAATCAAATTTATTACCGGCAGACACTTTCAACCTTCTCGAAAGGTAAGCATGTGCTCTCGCGAATTGAATTATCTTATCTTTATCAACTACATTTAGAATTAAGGCATTGGTTGTTACCTTGATTAACTTTCTAGCAAATGAAATGTCACTTTCTGCCCTCTCCCGTAGTTTAGCAATATCCTCGACCAAATCCACTGCAGCAATCTGCTGTATTGAACTGCGTGCGGAGCGCTGTACGATATCCTTGAAGTCGTTGAACTTCTCCAATATGGAGATATTGTATATCAAGGCCGTATTATCTAAGAGGAAGAAATCTATTTTTCCATCAATTCTAAAGATATCATCTTTTACAATATCAATTTGCTCTGCATCTTTAAAGATGAACAAGTTGCGCCCTTGTTTCAAAAGATTGACGGAAAAGGTTTTACGATAGATAATGATATGGTTTCCTTCCACTCCATAACTAGCAATCCAGGCATCCACATCTTCAAAGTTATCGGTATCAAAATTGAATACACGATTGTTATTCGCAGTGAAGTATCCATCGTTGAACAAGTTTATATCCACCTCTTTCATCAACGATATCGGACGGAGTTCTTCGTCTAAATCATATTGATAGATTACATTTTTTCTATCCTCAGCTCCTGATAGATTTAACACCGCGAAGGTGGGTTCATCTATCATTTGTCGAAGTTGAATCAGATTATCGCGCAGGACTTCTTTTATAGGATCAAATGCATCATAGCGGACATTTGCCTTCTTCAGTATATAGTCATCTTGTGGATGCAAGATAAAATACAGATTCATGCCACAATCCTCTTGGGCAATTAGCTCATCTAATTTGGCTTGTAATGTTTCTTTCGTCATAATTAAATTATTTAAGGTATTATACAATCATGCATTCTGGTAGAGCCAACAGACTGTTTTCGATATTTGCAGATACGGCCGAGTCACATCCGTATCTGGAGATATCTCTTCGTTTGTGAGAAATAACGTCCCCTTCGGCAATTGGTCTGTTTTCCCCGCATAGAGGTGAAATCCTTTTAAAGCCAATATCGGGCTGGCAGCATACCAATCCGTTCTTTTCAGAATGACACAATACATAAGGAATATCACAGCAAAAACAATAATATCCCTTATATTGCCAAAATCAAAACTCACTATTGTCAAAATGGTAAATAGTAATGACATGTATTCAGCATCCTTGTTTTCAATATTCTGGATTTTTACTGGCAACGTATCCGGCGAGCCTTTTAACTTATGGCGCAGCATCCAATACACTCCTTGGCTCCACAGAAATCCTAACAGACAAAAGAGGGCTATGAAATTCCTCGGTCGAGCCAGAAACAGATTTCTCCACCCGATAAATTCCCAGTCCGGTCCCAAATAAATGGGGATATCAACACTCTTGATAAACGCCAATATGAATATTAATTCCATTGACATGATACAAAGATTTGTTTTACTTATTAGTTTCATGGTTTATCCTCAAATTACCTATTATTCCCTAATATTCGAACCCTGCACGTTGTATGTCGCATTGCCGCTACGGATAAGCATTTGACCGTTTTCTAGGAACTTCTGCGGTGCTGGAGTGATATTTTCGCATCCGTTTAATCCTGTTGGCTCATTGCTTTGTGTTTCAAACGAACCAGTCTCTTCGTCAATGACCTCTGTTCCGTTCAGACTCTGGCGGGTGTAGTAGTATCGGGTATCGGGCGAAAGACCGGAGATAGTGAACGAGTAATACTCCGCAAAGCGTCTCTCTTCTTCGCCATTCTCACTATACAAAGCAGGCATACGCGCAGGCATGAGACCGCTGTTGATGTCAATATTCGTCAAATGGCCGTTGGCATCAAACGTAAGCGACATGAACCGCTGTGTCTTGGCTTCGTCGGTATAGAGCGTCCATACATACCCCGTCGCCGAGAAATTCTGCACCCAACTTACAGAAGCTGTATCTACACCCGTCACTATCGGCGGTTCGATAGGAAGAATACTGGCGCAATCTTTCCAACCTGCTGCTTGTTGGTAAAGATGTAGAGATTTGCGAGGCACGTAGAGATGAATATACTCACTTCCGTATAGTTTATTTTCCCCGAAAGTATTTCCATTTTTTTCCAGCAGTGGAGGTGTAGTTGTATAGATAGTTAAAGATAGAATAGTTGATCTTTCTGTATAATCCCAAAAATATTCATTTATTATACTAATTCTATTTCCTAAAACAATTTTGTTTGTTGAACCGGTAATTGTTAATATACCTAAATATTGCAAACTATCTTTCAATACTATTTCCTTCAAGGAATCTGCTCTATAGAATGCAAAAGATTCTATTCGATGCAATGTGTTAGGTGTATCCAAATGCCGAAGATGAGAATTATTTAAAAAAGCTGATTTTTCTATTTTGTGTATTCCTGAAGCAATGGAATATGATGTATCTTGCTTTTCTGGTGGGTATGCGATTAATTGCGATATGTCTTTATCGTATAGAACTCCATCTATGGAGCAATAGAATGGATTGTCTTCTTTTACATATATTCTTTCAAATCTAGAGCCGGCAAAAGTACCTCGGAAAATGTTCTCAGTTCCTCCTACATACCTATTTAAAATTGCTGTGTCGCATCCAATGTATGTCCTGGGTAGTGTAACTGATTTGACATGCGCAGGAGAATTGAAAAAGGCCCAATCCCCACAGCCGACAACAGGATATGTTATTCCATCATAAATTACACTATCTGGGATTACTAACGAGTCTGTTCTGTACAAACTTTCATTATTTGTCATTGGTCCGATGACCACGGCATCTTCGTATTGCATTGAGAGACAATACACTATACTATCGCCTTCGGCGTTACTCAAGGCAAAATCATATGGATACACTTGGAACCATTGCTCTTGGGCATTTATATCAGGGGCGCATAAGACACACGCCCCTAGTATAAATAGTATCATTTGGTGATAAACCATACGCATAAGACTAATGTTTAATAATGAGAGATTTTGAATCATGGGAACGCCCATCTGAAACAATAAGATTGTAAATACCATCATCTAACATAGAAATATCGACTATAGAACTAGTTCCATTAATAGAAGTATGCAATACCAATTTCCCAGTAGCATCCATAATGTACAAGAAATAGGTTTGACTATCTGCCATTCCTATCGTTATATTTTGAGATGCAGGATTCGGGAATAAGCTTAAAAGTTGCGGTCTTGTATTTACCTTGTTGTTTAGTGCAGAACGAATTAACATGCCATTTAGGCTATTTCTTGCATACCAGTATATATCCTCCGTGCATTCTCCTTTTATATTTAAGGTTGCTCTTACCGTATCTGGAGTTCCATACCACACAGCAGTAGGACGATTGGTTTGTGTGTCATCTTCCGTATATCCTTGTTTAAAATGCGTGCCTTTTATATACCAATCAGCATTTTGCATGGGCTGACGATTACCATCTTTTTTTAGATAAAAGAATATATAGTTATACGCCATCATAGCATCATCAACACCTATAGTCCAAGTTATCGTATCCACCTTGATTGTGTAATTTTCCAAGGTGGATATTGGGCAAGTGTTTCCACTCCCTGTTGCCCACACAGAAACTTGATAATTTCCTTTATCCGCACCACTTGTAATATATGATACAATACTACTGTCATTGGGATTTTGGTGTGCATAGGACATATTCCAGTTAGGAAGAGGTGTCCAGTGATAGGTTTGCCCAGGAATGGGAGTCTGAACTCGCAATGTCGTTTCTATTTCTCTTTGCGAGAACAAACACGTGTCGGATGGAATAATACTATCCGGTGGAGTAGGTTGGAAGGCCAGTGCAAAAGTAGCGGTATCTCCCCAATAATAATTCGTTTCATCATACATTTCTCCACGAGGAATCACTTTTATCTCTTGCGTTCCTGCAATAGTTCTCCACACTAAAGAATCACCACCAATGGTGGTATCATTTCCCACAATCCACTTATAATATTCCGCTTGGGGAGCATGCCCTAAGCCTGTTATTTTAAATTTGTATGTTGTATCTGTTTTCAGACAACCATAATCAGTTATGCCTGTCACAGATGCAGGTTTGACATATATCCAACTTGATTTCCTGTAAATTCTATCGCATGTATCTTTAGAAACGGCAACAATGGTATCTTTCAATAACACAGAATCAGGATTAATTGGTGTTATAGATATGGAAAATCCGATTGTATCATCATTGATAAAGTCCCAACCTTTTGGTAAATCCCAATGAACACCACTACCTGCTACTTGACCATCTAATATGAATAGTGTGGTATCTGCAACACAACGGTTATAGACATCCCCTTCCTTTTGAAGAATTATGGAATTTCCCCAAGTTCTATGCATCTCTACACTTGTAGATGAACCATTACAGCCATCGCCGTTTGTGTATGTCGCCGTAATAGTAATGAACGGACTGGTATTTTCATTTGGGGTCACTGTTACTATGTTTCCCGATTGTGTTCTTGGTGCGAAACGCCAATTATTATCCGAACTAGCCCAATGGTATTTAACGCCGTCTTCTTGTTCTACTTCAAAAGTAATAGATGCTTTACCATACGGCACACATGTACTTGATAGGAATACCGGCTTTGGAGCCGCTTTGCCAAGATACTTATATACAGGAGTACTATCATTTGCCAAACCAACTTGAACATTAATATACTCATTCCCCGTTACATTCCCCGCCACAAAGGTTACAGAACTGCCATCGCCGGCATTGTATATTTTCTTATTTACAAGACCGGAACTGAATGACCAAAAATATTCATCTACACCTATGCCTTGAGTAAGGTTTTTGGTCAAGATAGGTTTAATGGAATAGACTACCGTATCACCTTCCAAGATACAATCAGGACCAGAAATTTCAATATTGTATGGAGATTCATTAGGATTAAATTGTTTGTATATATCAATACTAACAGACGTGCTACCGCAACCTACTTGATTATAAATGTATGTCAATCTACCTTTGCCTTCGCCATGCGAACTAATCTGTATCGAATAGGAATTGGCTGTATAATCCGGGTTTACTTTGAGATCTCCGGATATAGACCAATGATCAAACGAATTTCGTTTGTTTTCATCATCCATAGAAATAGTAACAAATTGCAATGAATCTTCTATAATTACAATGGAATCATAAGTACTTAGCCATAAACCATTATAACGCAGCCCGGTATCTGCCTTGTTTGCATAAGTATTAGTAATTCCTACAACGAGAAATAAAATGAAGAATAAGCGTTTCATATTTTATAACATATTAAAATTTTAACATTATTGTACTACAAATTGTCCTACAAGGTCACCACTGGCGGTGGAGATACGGAGTACATAAACACCGGGAGTTGCGATCTGCTCGGAGAGGGAGTTCGTGAACTGCTGGTTCAATACCATACTGCCTGTAGAAGCCTTCACCACCGTCGCCTGTGCGGATGGAATAGCTGTCGTCTGTTTTAAGATAGACAACTGATTTCCATTAATTAATGCACGGAAACTGGCAGGACGGGGAGGCTCCCCCGGAAATTGCTCAGGGTCGTCTAAAGGATTGTCTCCTTCAATTGCTCCCATTTCCACTACTTCAATCAACTGGATTTCCGTTTCTTCTGCGTGTAATACACATGGCATTACCAATAGTAGGCTTAATGCCATAATAATGATTTTTGATTTCATAAAGATAGAGATTTTGTTAAACATAAAATACCGCCAAACGCTCAATCGTTTGACGGTGCAAAGGTAGTGCATTTTACTGATGTAACCAAATTTTTAATTGGGAAAAGCAAAATCACAAAATGCTGATTATTAGCACTTTGTGAATTTGACAATTGGGAAAGTTTAGCCGGTTAGAGTCTCTATCCCAATAAACCGAGTAAAAATGTACGCAAATTAGGGGTGGTTGTACCCAATTTGTTAGATGTCGTATATTTGAATTTTCCAAGACCGCTCTTAGCATAGGGTATCATATTAACCATCTGATTTGTATTCGCATTTAATAAAACAAGAATACAAAGACGTATTTCTTTTTGGGATAAGTTATATGGCTGCAATTTAGTAATAATGTTATACAAATACTTATTGGAGAGTGCACACATCTCCGTAAAATTCTTCCAATGAAGATAATCTTGTAAATCCTGCTCACTTTGTATCAGCTTACAGAACTGCTCTATGTCTGCGATTATTTTTTCATGATGTGCATTGTGTAACTGGGACAGATTGCCAATATTTTGAGTAAGGATAGCCTGCTGTTCTTCTGCCACCTTATTCAGAATAGTCAAATCATTTATTTGTTGTGAAAGCAGTTCTTTCTTTTTCCTTTTGTGTTGTACAATAATAGTCCCCATGCCCCCCGCTATAACTAATGTTGCGATAATGGCATATAGCCACCGTAAATCAGGTTCCCGAGTTAAGTCTTGCTCTAATAATTGGATAGCCTGCGACAATTCACCTTGACGAATCGCTAAAAGTTTATGAATATCAGCCCTGTCTGCAGCCGTTTGACGAACAGCTTCTAAATTCTTTGTCTCATCATCGTTTGTCAGAATATACAATGCATTATTTATATCTGATAATGCGTGAGAAGTGGCAAGAACCTTATTTGCATAATATGCCGCTGAATCTTTGTTCCCGATGTGTGAATATGCTTGAGCCAGTTGCATTGCGCCGAAATACATTGATGGATAATGATATTTAGATTTGTACGCATATACAATCACAGAATCATATTGTTTACACCTAAGACATGCTTGCGCCTGTGACATATAGCAGAACGCAATCAAAACACTATCGGCAGAGTTAACTATAATGCCTTTTGTGATAGAAAAACAACTATCCTTCTTTCCTTGTTCCGCTAATTCAAACGCCATATCATTTCTTGCATAACAATATAACAAAGAGTCATTGGATTTCAAATAATAGTCTGTTGATTGCTCAAACATGTCGTATGACAACTGAAACTCACTTGCCAGATGGCAAATGTCACCCATATTATTATACACCCGCCCTAATATATGGTAGTCTTTTGTGCCGGAATGAGTGGCGGCGATGAACACCTGCATGGCTTCTACCGGGTTCTCTTTTGCACGGAGCAGTTTGCCATAGTGATAGCAGGTATGGGCATATTCATCGGCATGGAGCCATTGCCATTGGCCGAGTGTCTCACATGCTTGCGCGAGAGTGGCGCTGTCGCCTTCGTCTATACCGTATTGTTTGCCGGCATGCCATAGGCTGTCCGCCTGCGCAACGACAGACTGCGCCTCGCGTACAGCCTGCGGAGCGCATGCCATGAGGCATCCTCCCATCGCCACAATCCAGCATCCTATGATCCATCGCTTACCAATCATGCTGCAAAGGTACAACAAAAAAACGAGATACGCAAGAAAAAAAAGGAAAAAGCACGCGGGGCTTGCATATATGCAAAAAAAAGTGTACCTTTGCAGCGCAAAATGAGTTTTATGCAATGAATAAGGTTCTTTTGATATCCACAGGCGGCACGATCACCATGGTTCGCGACAAGGTGTCGGGTGCTTTTGTACCGGCCGATATGGAGACGTTCAAAGCCTACCTTCCGGAGTTGTTCGAAGGCGAGGTGAAGGTCGATATAGAAGCGTTCCATCCGCTTTTTGACTCGTCGGACATCGGTCCGGAGAAATGGGCGCAGATGGCGCAGATGGTCTTTGACCGGTACGAGGAGTACGACGGTTTTGTGATCCTCCACGGTACGGACACGATGAGTTATTCGGCGTCGGCGCTGAGTTTCATGCTCGAAGGGCTGAACAAACCGGTGGTGTTCACAGGCTCACAGCTCCCGGTAGGCGTCCTGCGCTCGGACGCGAAGGAGAACCTGCTGACGGCGATCGAGATAGCTGCTGCGAAAGACGAGGACGGCAATGCCATCGTGCCGGAGGTGACGATCTTCTTCGAGGACCGGCTATTCAGAGCGAACCGTACGACCAAGCGCAATGCCGAACATTTCTCGGCGTTCAACTCTTATAACTACCCTGCACTCGCGAAGGCGGGTGTACATATCACGTACCAGCCGCACTTGATACATTACTCTGACCCTCAAAAACCGCTGACGCTTCATACGGCGTATGACCCGAACGTAGCGGTACTCAAACTCTTCCCGGGTATCCGGCAGCCGGTGGTGCGTGCCGTCTTACGGACGAAAGGGCTGAAGGCGGTGGTCTTGGAGACTTTCGGTGCGGGTAATGCGCCCTCGGACAAATGGTTGTACCGCGAGCTGAAAGCCGCCGTCGATCGCGGCATCATCATCGTCAATAAGACCCAGTGTAATACCGGGTCGGTGGAGATGGGCTTGTACGCGGTGTCGCTGAACCTGATGAAAGCCGGGGTGCTCTCGGGCTACGACATCACGACGGAGGCATTGCTGACGAAGATGATGTACCTCTTAGGCGAGCACGGGGACGATACAGCGACCGTCAAACGGCTGCTGATGACCGACCTTTGCGGCGAAGTAACTATCGCTTGATCTAAGACTTTGCGCGACTCGCGGTTACACCGCTCGATGGCGCCTACGTCTTGATCTACGCTTCCCCCCATAGCAAAACAAGTTTTACTCTGGGGACCCCATAAAAAATCGAAATATCGAAATACCGAAATATCGTAATCACGGAATAATATGAAGAACTTAGAACCTAAAGGTTTGTGGGAGAGTTTCTACAGCCTTACGCAGATCCCGCGTCCGAGCGGGCATTGCAAAGAAGTAGCCGCGTTCCTGGTGAACTACGGCAAGAGTCTTGGTCTGGAGACGTTACAGGACGAGATCGGTAACGTGCTGATCCGTAAGCCTGCGTCGGCAGGCATGGAGGGTCATCCGGGTGTGATCCTGCAGGGTCATATGGATATGGTGCCGCAGAAGAACAGCGACAAGGTGTTTGATTTTGAGAAAGACGCTATCCAGACGTATATCGAGGATAACGGCGAATGGGTGACCGCCGACGGTACGACGCTTGGTGCGGACGACGGTATCGGCGTAGCGACGGCGATGGCGATCCTCGCAGACAAAGACGCTGTCCATCCGCCTTTGGAGGCGTTCTTCACGGTAGATGAAGAGACAGGCATGTACGGCGCTAATGATCTCAAAGCCGGATGGCTGAAAGGCAAGTACCTGCTGAACCTCGACTCGGAGACAGAAGGCGAGTTATACGTAGGCTGCGCCGGCGGTATCGACACCAACGCCACCTTCCGCTACCAGGAGGTAGAGACGGAGAAAGGCGACATCGCGCTGAAGGTCACGGTGAAGGGCTGCAAGGGCGGTCACTCAGGATGCGACATCCATCTGCAGCGGGCGAACGCTATCAAGCTCTTGTTCCGCTTCCTGAAGGATGCCGTAGCGAACTTCGAAGCCCGTCTGGCTTGTGTCGAGGGCGGTTCGCTGAGGAACGCCATCCCTCGTGAGGCGACGGCGGTGATCACCATCCCCGCAGAGAGCTATCAGGACCTGCAGGACCTCGTCGATCGTTACGAGGATCTGTACCTCAAGGAGTACGAGGGCGTGGACGACGGTATCTCCTTCACGATGGAGGAGGTAGAGTGCCCGAAGAAAGAGATGCCGGAGGATGTACAGGACTACCTCATTCACGCTATCACCCTCTGCCCGCACGGCGTTTATCGCGTGATGGAGGAGGCAAGGGACATCGTGGAGACCTCGAATAACGTGTCGATGATCAAGACCTTCGTCGGAGAAGAGGAGTCCCGGGTAGAGGTACAATGTCTGACGAGATCGAGCGTCGAGAGCCGCAAAGAGGAGTTGGCGTCAATCATCCAATCGGCGTTCTCGCTCGCAGGCGCAGAGGTGGAGTTCTCGGGCGCTTATCCGGGATGGAAACCGAACCTGAAGAGCACCTTGCTCAAGACGATGAAAGAGACGTATATCAAGGAGTTCGGCTCCGAGCCGCGCGTGGTGATCATCCATGCGGGTCTGGAGTGCGGCATCATCGGCGCCAAGTACGAAGGCATGGAGATGATCTCCTTCGGTCCGACCATCGAGCATCCGCACAGCCCCGACGAGCGCGTGAATATCGCTACGGTACAGAAGTTCTACCGGTTGGTTAAGGCTGCGCTAAAAGCTCTATAGCCTTCTTCGTGATCTCATCATCGCGCTCGAAGAGCGGGAAGAAACCCTCGTCGCCCAGCATGTCACGGACGATGTAAGCATTCAGAAGTCGCGTCATTAATGGACGCGATTTCTGTATCTCCGCGTCATTGCGCTCTACGCCCTTGTCCTCCGCAAAACGGACGAACTCAGCGAGGACATCCTGCTTCAAGAGGTATTTCTCGAGGGACTGCCAGTCTTTGTATTTGGCCAGTTCCTTCCGGTGCTTGTCCGTATAGGAATACGCGAACTGATAGGTGTAGGCGAGGTTCACGCAGCGGTTATACCAAGGGGTGTTGAGGGTGGTGTCCCGTCCTACGAAGACATCCGGCATGATCCCTCCACCGCCGCGGACGATCCGTCCGCCTTTGGTGCGGTAGGTCGTGGTGTCGGTGAAATGGATGGAGTCGGCGGAGTAGAACTCCCCGTGCTCAAAACGCTCCATGAGGTCTTTCTCATAATCCTCCTGATCGCCGAGAGTGTAAGGCTTCTGGATGCACCGTCCCGAAGGGGTGTAGTAGCGTGCCACAGTGAGACGGACGGCAGAGCCGTCGTCAAAAGGCATCTGTTGTTGTACAAGCCCCTTGCCGAAAGAGCGGCGGCCGACGATGGTAGCGCGGTCGTTATCCTGCATCGCACCGGCGAAGATCTCCGAGGCGGAGGCAGAGAAGTTATCGATAAGCACGACCAAGGGCACGTCTTTGAACCGCCCGGAACCGTTTGCCGTAGCCTCATAACGGGGGTACGCGCGGCCTTCGGAGTACACGATCAACTCGCCGCGGGAGAGGAACTCATTCGCCATGCGGATGGCCTGCTCCATATAGCCGCCGGAGTTCTCCCTGAGATCGACGATGAAGGAGGTGGCGCCTTGCGCCTTGAGGTCCGCGAGAGCGGCGATGAACTCCTTATAGGTCGTCTCGCCGAACTTATTGACGCGGACGAAACCGATCTTGTCTTTCGGCTTTTGACTTCCGGCTTTCGGCTCAATAATGAACTTCGCATCGACGGAAGTGACGGGGATGTCTCCTCGGGTGACGGTGAAGTAGAGCGGTTCAGTCACGCCGGCACGCAGGACGCCTAACTTGACGAGCGTGCCTTTGGGTCCGCGGAGAGTCCTCATGACCTTCTCGTTATTCATCTTCTTCCCTACAAAAGCGGAGTCATCGACGGAGATGAGTTTATCTCCCGCGAGTACGCCCACGCCTGCGCAAGGACCGCCGGCAATGACCGCCACGATGCGGACGGTGTCCTGCTGGATGGTGAACTGAACGCCGATACCGGAGAACGAACCCGCCAACTCGGAGTTCACCATCTCCAGATCTTCCTTGGGGATATAGGCACTATGGGGATCCAACTTCTGCACGAGATCCGCCATCGCCTCGTCGGTGATGGAGTCGATATTGAGGGAGTCCACATAGGCGGTGGACATGAGTTGCAGGAGCCGGTCCACTTTGGATTGCTCGATGGACCACGAGCCGTTGTGGAAGACGATACGCTGCGCGTTCACTTTCTGGGTCAGCGCCGATCCTACGAGGATGCCCAACGCCACCGCAAGAACGGTTAGGGTAGGAAGAAGGTACTTTTTCATTTAGGATTTAATCTTTTAAAAATTCTACTTCGACACCGGCTCTCTTGAGGAGTTCGACGCCGTCCATGATGCGATATTCCTCGCCGTAAACGACACGTTTGATGCCGGATTGGATGATGAGTTTGGAGCACTCCAGGCACGGCGAAGCGGTGACGTAGAGCGTTGCGCCGTCGGAGGAGTTGTTCGAACGGGCCACTTTGGTCAGGGCGTTCGCCTCGGCATGGAGGACATAGGGCTTGGATACGTTGTTCTCGTCCTCGCAGATATTCTCAAATCCCGAAGGGGTACCGTTGTAGCCATCGGAGATGATCATCTGGTCCTTCACTAAGAGGGCACCGACTTTGCGGCGCACACAATAACTGTTTTCCGCCCACGTGCGCGCCATGCGCATGTAGAGGTAGTCGCGTTTTTGTTGTTTATCCATAGTGCTATTTTATTTACTACCGGGTTCTTTGCGCAGGCGGCCTTGGTAGTGCCCCTGATGCGCACGGGATCGTACGCCTCGGTTTGCTACGTAGCGGTCGTAATAGCTGATGATAAGGGTGGTGAGGGGCAGGGCGATGATCATTCCGATGACGCCAAAGAGCGCACCCCAGATACTGAGACTGAGCAGGATCGCTGCGGGACTCAAGCCCGTGACATTACCCATGATCTTCGGCGTGAGGATGAGGTCCTGGATGGATTGTACGACGATAAAGACGATCGCCATCATCAGGAGCGTGAGCCAGGCAGGCTGTCCCGTTTGCGCGGATTGCAGGATGCACAACACGATACACGGCGGGATACCCAATGCCTGCATGTACGGCACCATGTTCAGCAAACCGATGATGAGTCCCATCGCGATGCCCATCGGCATGCCGGTGATCGTGAAACCGAGGGCGAAAAGGATGCCTACGCAGGTCGCCACCATCGCCTGGCCGCGGAAATACGCGTTCATATTCCGGTCGATATCCTCCATGATGGTCACTACCTGCGGACGGATCTGCCGCGGGACGAAATGGCTGTACTTCGCGCGGATATTCGGGAAATCAATCATCAGGAAGATGAGGTACATAAAACCGATGAAGACGACCATCAGTTCGCTCAGCCAGCTCAGTCCGCCGGTGATCCAGTTCCCTATTTTCGGCAGCAACTCCTTGATCGAGTTCGTTAACTCCGGGTTCGCCAGCGCTGCCTGCCAATCCCACTCGGTCTGCCATTTCAGCAGCTTCTCTTGGGTCTCGGCGGAGACGTAGTCGTTGATGTCGATGGTTGCTATATACGCCTGAAAACCCGTCCATGCGGAGTTGACTTGTTCCGTGACGGGTCTGCGCAGGGCAGAGACCGCCCCCACGACGATTCCTACCGCCAGAAGGAGGGTCACAAAGACCGCCAGCGCGCGGTTGCGCACACGACATTTGGTCTGGATAAACCCTACGATGGGGTCTAAGACGTATGCCAGAAGAAAACTGACAAAAAACGGCAGTAAGACGCCGTACAGACGACTAAACATGTACTATTTGGTCATTTACCATTTGGTCATTTTTTATGTAGCAAGCTCGATAGCCAGGACCAAGCACGCCCGATGAAGGAGATATAGAAATTCACCTCGCGGGTAGCGTTCTCCACGCGGTTCTCGATGCGGAGGTAGTCTAACTCCGCCTGATGCTCCGCCTCGAGTGTCTTCAGCGCCAACTCCTCTTCGGAGCCGAGCTGCTTGGACATGAGCCGGATGAAGGGGTGGATGAACAAGGGCTTCCTACAGGCGATCACCACGATGATGAGGAGGATATAGCCGGCTCCCAGAATCAGCGCGGCTGCCCACAAAGGCATCACACTCGTCATCGCGTGAAGCGCTGCTACAGCGCCGAAAGCCAGCAGCGCAAAGACACATAAAACGACCGTGAAGATCAGCAGGAAAAGTCCCAGAATACGACTTACGATGCCGATGAGGCGCAGTCTGCCGACCTCGCCAAGGGACTTACCGCAGGCAGTGAGTTCATGCTTGAGGGACTCGAAAAAATCGTTCTCCATCTCAGGCCTCCTTTTTTACCGCCGCTGCGGCTTCCTCCAAGTCTTTCTTCATTTGCTCGCAGTAATCGTGAGCGCGCTTGGTGGCGTCTTGAGCCATGTCTTTCAACTCCTCACGCATCTCTTCTCCGCTCTTCGGAGCCAGTAACAATGCTACGGCAGCTCCTACGGCTGCACCGGCAGCAAAAATGAAAAATCTTTTCATGTCAGTCATTAGTTTTGGGTTATTTTTCGTTATTATTGGAGCAGCTCTGCGGCAAAGGACTTGACGTCGATGCCGTCGAACGTGCCCGAAGACATCATCAGCAGGGCGATGCCCTGATCTTCAGATTTATGATTTATGATTTCGGATTTCAATCTCTCTTGCAGGGCTTCGGAGGCTGTGAAGACCTCTACATTTTTCGTGCCAAAAGCCTTGCGCACGTCTTCTGCCGTGATGGGCGTAAGACGCTTGTTCTCAATGACTTTGGGGTTAAAATACACGTAAGCGACGTCCGCCTCCTTCATGCAGTCCTTGTATTGCGGCAGAAAATCCGCCATGAGGGACGAGAAGGTATGGAGCTCCATGCACGCGATGAGTTTCTTTTCCGGGTACCGCTCCCGCACGGCGTTCACGGTCGCTTTGAGTTTGGAGGGCGAGTGGGCGAAGTCTTTGTACGCCACCGAACGGTCGTTCTCGAAGATCTTCTCCAAGCGGTTCGAAGCGCCGGTGAAGGAACTGATCTCCCGGTAGAAATCCTCCGGCGCAACGCCGATACAATGACACGCAAGCATGGCCGCCTGCAGGTTCTGCATATTATGTCTGCCGAAGACCTGCATCTCGACATCGCCGTCGTATTCCTTGTAAGGAATCGTCGATATTTCGAGATCCCGGCATTCCGATATCTCGAGAGCAAGTTGACGCAGGTTCTCATCGCCCTGGAAGTAGATAAACGAGCCCTTGGGTTCGATCGAATGAACGAACTTACGGAAGGTATCGACGTACTCCGGGAAAGTCGGGAAGACGTTGATATGATCCCATGCGATGCCGGTGAGGATGGCTACGTGGGGGTGGTACCAAAGAAATTTTGATCGGAGATCGAGTGGGGAAGTGAGGTATTCATCGCCCTCAAAGACTGCGTACTTGGCGGTGTCGGAGAGGCGTACCATCCGCTCGAAACCCTCTATCTGCGCCCCGACCATGTAGTCGGCTTCGATGCCGAGACGGTTGAGGACGTAGAGGATCATGGAGGTAGTGGTGGTCTTGCCGTGCGAGCCGCCGACGACGATGCGGATCTTGTCTTTCGTCTGCTCGTAGAGGTACTCCGGGAAGGAGTATATCTTGATCCCTAACTCGCGAGCGCGCACCAGTTCCGGATTATCTTCGCGCGCATGCATGCCGAGGATGATGGCGTCGAGATCCGGCGTGATGCGCTCGGGATGCCATCCTATCTCGTCGGGCAGCAACCCCGCATCGCGCAGGTGGGACAGCGCGGGCTCGAAGATCTCGTCGTCCGAGCCCGTCACCTGGTATCCCGCCTTGGAGGCGACAGCGAGTGCAAGATTATGCATCGCTGCGCCGCCTATAGCTATGAAATGAATTTTGGTCATTTGAATAATTTGTCAAACTCCTCCTGGCTGACGGTCTTGGGTTCGATCTTGGCGATGCCTTTGACAGCGTCGAAGATCTTGTCCTCTACCACGCGCTCTACGATGCCGCGGAGTTGGTTCTCGTTTTTGAGCATCTCTTGTGCGTAGTTGTCAAGCATGGCGTCATCGACGTTCATCAGGCCGTACTGCATGAATTGCATCCGGGCGATGCGTTTGGCGAAGGCCTCTACCTCCTCTTTCTCCACGTTGATGTTATACTCCTTCATCAGCTGGTCTTTGGCGAGGTGCCATTTGAGTTCGTCGAGCATCTTGTCGAAGTCTTTGTCGAGCTCCTCCTGAGTCATCTTCTCGTTGGTAGCGAGAACCCAGCGTTTAAGGAAGTCCTCCGGGAAGGCGATCTTCTCCATCTTCTTCATGATAGCAGCCTTCACGTCCAGACCAAAGCGGTATTTGCTCTCCTCGGCGAGGGAACGAACGATGTCCTCTTTGATGCGCTCGCGGAAACCTTTCTCATCTTTCGGAGCGTCTGCGCCGTACACCTTGGCGAACAACTCGGCATCAACTGCGCAGGGTTTCACCTCTGCCTTGGTGCCTTTCTCTTTGTCCTCGGGGATGTACTCGCCGAAACGGTTGGTGTAAGCCTCTACCTGCTTGTCGATCATCTCTTCGGTCGGCTCGATAGTGTACTCCGGCAGTTTGTTCTTGCCGTTGAGCTTGGCGTCAAACTCCGGCGCTACGGCGATGTCGAAGAGGAAAGTGAAGGTGTCCTCGTTGTCGAGGTCGATGCGCGGAGACTCCTCGCTGGGCAGCGGATCGCCGAGGATCTGGATCTTGTTGTCCTCGATATGCTTCTGGAGGTTCTCTCCCACGAGTTTGTTGAGGACGTCAGCGAGGATGCCCTTGCCGTACATTTTCTTCACCAGTCCGGCAGGAACCATACCCGGACGGAAGCCCGGCATCTGAGCCTTGTGGCGTACTTCTTTCAGCTGTTTAGCTACTTCTTCCTGATAGTCAGCCGGCTCGATAGTCAGAGTCACTACTGCCTTCAGGTCCTTCAATTCAGATTGATTAATTTGCATAATATTGTTGATTTTTTTTGATTTTTTCTCAGACTCTGCCTGCGCGTTTGCGCTCGAGTTCGTCGAGGATGATCTTGCGGATACGCATCGCGTGCGGCGTTACCTCCACGTACTCGTCCTCCTTGATATACTCCAGCGCCTCCTCGAGGCTCATGCGTACGGGCGGTGGCAGAACGGCTTTGTCGTCCGCAGATTTGGAACGCATGTTCGTCAGTTTCTTGGATTTGGTGACGTTGATGACGATATCGCCTTCCTTGGCGTTCTCGCCGACCACCTGACCGGCGTACACCTCTTCTTGCGGGTCGATGAAGAATTTTCCGCGGTCCTGCAGTTTGTCGAGGGCGTAGGCGTATGCCGTACCTGCCTCCATGGCGATGAGCGAACCGTTGGTACGCTTCACGATCTCACCTTTCCACGGCTGATACTCGAGGAACCGGTGCGCCATGATGGCTTCGCCGGCGGAGACGTTCATCACATAGGTACGCATTCCCATGATACCGCGGGAAGGGATGGTGAACTCCAGATGTACGCGGTCGTTAACCATCTCCATCTTCGTCATCTCGCCCTTGTGGGTGGAGACGAACTCGATGATCTTGCCCGAGCACTCTTCCGGCGTGTTGACCGTCAGGGACTCGACCGGCTCGCACTTGACGCCGTTGATCTCCTTGATGATCACCTGCGGCTGACCGACCTGCAGCTCGTAACCCTCGCGACGCATGGTCTCGATGAGTACGGAGAGGTGCAGTACACCGCGGCCGAAGACGCGCCAGCTGCTCTCCTCTGCGCCTTTCTCTACGCGCAGAGCGAGGTTTTTCTCAAGCTCTTTGTTGAGACGGTCCTGGATATGACGGCTGGTCACGAATTTGCCGTCCTGACCGAAGAAGGGGCTGTCGTTGATGCAGAAAGTCATCGACATCGTCGGTTCGTCGATCGCGATGGGTTTCAGTGCCTCCGGCTCGTTGGCGTCGCAGATGGTGTCGCCGATCTCAAAGCCGTCGATACCGATCATCGCGCAGATGTCGCCGTTCTTCACGACATCGGTCTTCACATGACCCATGCCGGAGAAAGTGTGCAGCTCTTTGATCTTGGTCTTGACCATCGTGCTGTCTTTCTTCGCCAGCGTCACTGCCTGACCGTCTTTGAACTCGCCGCGGTGTACGCGACCGATAGCGATACGGCCGACGTAGGCGTTATAGTCCAGCGAGGTGATGAGCATCTGCGGCGTACCGGGGTTGTCTTCCGGAGCGGGGATATACTCGATGATGGCATCCATGAGGTCCGTGAGGTCCGTCGTCGGCTTCTTCCAGTCGCGCGACATCCAGCCGTTCTTCGCCGAGCCGTACAGGGTCTGGAAATCCAGCTGGTCATCCGTCGCGTTGAGGTTGCACATGAGGTCGAAAACCTCCTCCTGCACCTCATCCGGACGGCAGTTGAGTTTATCTACTTTGTTGATGACGACGATAGGCTTGAGGCCTAATTCCAAGGCTTTCTGCAGCACAAAACGCGTCTGCGGCATCGGACCTTCAAAGGCATCGACGAGCAGCAGTACGCCGTCCGCCATGTTTAATACACGCTCCACTTCACCGCCGAAATCCGCGTGCCCCGGAGTGTCGATAATGTTGATCTTCGTGCCCTTGTACTCGATGGCTACGTTCTTGGCGAGGATGGTGATACCACGCTCGCGCTCCAGGTCGTTGTTGTCGAGGATCAGCTCTTTGGGCTGGTCGCTGAACTCGGACTGTTGTTGCTTAACGACATTCGCCGTGTACAACATCTTATCGACCAGGGTCGTTTTGCCGTGATCGACGTGCGCAATAATTGCTATATTTCTGATATTTTGCATAATCGTTTGTGTATTGCCGTATTTAGGCAAATTAAATTCGGGCACAAAGGTACGATTTTTTTCTCATATATGCAAGCGCGCGCGGATTTTTTTTTATTTTGCAAAGTGGAATTTGTAAAATCGAGTTGACAAATTGTCATTATATTTTCGGATTGAGTAATAAATTGTCAAATTGACTACACATTTTGAAGAAATTTATCACTTTTTGTTCAAAATATTTGGTGGGTCAAAAAAAAGGCAGTAATTTTGCACCGGATTTCGGAAACGAGGGTTTTTATACCTGCCGAAAGCCCCGCAAGCGGATGCGTTAATCCGGAAAAACGATCTTTTAAAGAAAGGTACAAAAATGAAAAACGAAGTTAATCGTGCCTTTAGTGCTAAGAAAAAGGTATTATTTAGTCTGTTAACCATCGTATCGTTGGTAGCAGGAGTGACCTTAACCAATGCCGCCCAAAACACCAACGATAAATTTACAGTTCGCTTCCGCGAAAACACGCTTGTAGTAGCGTCCACTCAAATGGAGGAAGCCCGCATCTACTCGATGCAAGGCAAGTTGCTCCAGAAGGAAAAAGGAAAATTCGCGGAATTCCCCCTGGAGCGCGGTACCTACCGCCTCTACGCCAAAGTGAACGGCGACACGGTAACCCGGAGAATAGAGCTCCGTTAATTTTGCAGCGTGCATTAATGCACGCTTTTTTTTATTGACATGCCCGTCTATAGAGCGGGATGGAGATGGCGAGGAACACGAAGTTCGGCAGCCATGCCGCCATGAACGGGGACATGACATTGTTGACCGAGAAAGTGGTGCTGACGGTGGAGAAAAGGATATACGCCGCGGTTAGGATAACGCCTATACCGAGGTTCTTTCCCATTCCTCCGCGGACCTTCCGGCTCGACATCGTTACGCCCAAAAGGGTCATGATGAACGCCCCTAAAGGCGACGCCCAGCGCTTATGGTACTCCACCTCAAAAGCCTTCACGTTGCCCGATCCGCGTTGCCGCTGGCGCTCCATGTAGTGGCGCAGCTCCGGCGTGGTCATCTGTTGCGCCTGCTGGGCGGTGATGAACAGCTCATCCGGGATGATCGGCAACGTGATATCCTTCCGCTCACCGCATTCCAGAGACTCGCGCATGCCTGTGAAGGTGCGTTCGGTATAGTTCTCCAAGTGCCAGTTTTCCAGGGAGTCGTAGTAGATCCTGTCCGCCGTCGTACGGGACATCAGCGTCTTGCCGTCAAACTGCTCGATGGAGCAGCGGTAGCCCATGTTGTTGTACTTCCTGAAAGACTCGATATAGAGGATCGTGCCGGGCTCCACCTCCAGCTGCACGTTACGCGCGTTCTCGGTGGTGAAATGCTCGATATACTTGTCCGTGAAATGCAGCATTCGTTCGCTGCTTCGGGGTATGACCCATCCTCCCAAGACCACGCTCAGCGCAAAAAGAAGCGTCGCCGAGAAGGCGTAAGGAACCATCAGACGGTGGTAACTCATCCCCGCGGCATGCATCGCGATGATCTCCGAGTTGCCCGCCATCTTCGAGGTGAAATAAATGACGGAAATGAAGATGAACAGCGAGCTGAACATATTCATGTAGTAGGGGATGAAGGGGATGTAGTAGTCGAGGATGATCTCCCGGAGGGGCACTTGTTCCTCGAAGAAATCGTCCATCTTCTCCGTCAAGTCGAAGACGATGGCGATGGACAAGATCAGCACGATCGAAAAAAAGAACGTCCCGAGAAATTTCTTAACTATGTACCAATCAAGTCTCTTCATTCGGTATCTCGATATTTCGATATATCGGTATATCGGTATCTCGGATCACATTCGCTGCATGAGGTTCGGCATCACGGCGGCCTTCCAGCTGCTGAAATCGCCTGCCAGGATATGTTGCCGGGCCTGCGTCACGAGGTCCAGGTAGAACGCTAAGTTATGAATCGAGAGGACCTCCAGACCCAACATCTCCTGCGCGTGAATAAGATGTCTTGCATACGCGCGGGTGTAGGCATGATCGACGTAAGAGGTGCCGCAGGGGTCGAGTTCGGTGAAGTCGTCCTCCCATTTCTTGTTACGCAGGTTCATGACGCCGTTCCAGGTGAAGATCATGCCGTTGCGCCCGTTGCGGGTAGGCATCACGCAATCGAACATATCGATGCCGCGCTCGATGGCCTCGAGGATGTTCCACGGCGTACCGACGCCCATGAGGTAACGGGGTTTGTCTTGCGGCAGGATATCGTTGCAGACCTCGATCATCTCATACATCACCTCCGTCGGTTCGCCTACCGCCAGACCGCCGATGGCGTAGCCGTCGCGGTCGAGGTCACGCAGCCGTTTCGAAGCCTCCTGACGCAGATCCGTATAAGTGCAGCCCTGTACGATAGGGAAGAGGTGTTGTTTATATCCGTAGAGGTCGTCCGTGCCGTCGAAACGGGCTATACAGCGGTCGAGCCAGCGGTGCGTGCGGTCCATCGAGTCCTTGGCGTATTTCTTATCCGCCGTACCCGGGCAGCACTCGTCAAAAGCCATCATGATGTCGGCACCTATCTCCCGCTCGATATCCATCACGCTCTCCGGCGTGAAGAGCAGCTTGCGACCGTCGATATGGGACGAGAAGCGTACGCCCTCTTCCGTCATCTTGCGGATGTCGGTTAAGGAAAACACCTGAAACCCGCCGCTGTCCGTCAGGATCGGTCGCGTCCAGCCTTCAAAACGGTGGAGTCCGCCGGCCTTATGCAGGATCTCGGTGCCCGGACGAAGGAAGAGATGGTAGGTGTTGCCTAAGATGATCTGGGCCTTGATATCGTCCTCCAGCTCCTTTCGCTGCACGCCTTTGACGGTACCGACGGTACCGACGGGCATGAAAATAGGGGTGAGTATATCGCCATGATCCGTATGGATCACACCTGCCCGCGCACCAACCGCCTTCGCCTCGCTATGTAACTCAAAAAATGCCATAAATTCCTGTTTTGTCTAGTGTTCTAGGACCCTAGTGTTCTAGTGTTCCTAGTCCCCTATTTTGTTTCCCGCTTCCGGGAAGACGATAGCGGGCTTGAAGGCCTTCGCCTCCTCCGGCGTCATGAGGGCGTACGCCATGATGATCACCGTGTCGCCCACGTGAATCAGATGCGCCGCGGCGCCGTTCATGCAGATACATCCCGAACCCCGGCGACCCGCGATGACGTAGGTCTCCAGCCGGGCGCCGTTCGTGTTATCCACTACTTGCACTTTCTCTCCCGCGTAGATGTTCGCCGCTTCCATGAGCGCTTCGTCGATCGTGATCGAACCTACATACTCGAGGTTCGCCTCCGTCACCTGAACGCGGTGGATCTTAGATTTTAGTATGCTCAAATACATAATACTCCAAATTACGCCACAAAGGTACAACAAAAATTGCACATATGCAAAAAAAAATGGATTTTTCCGCAAAAAATAGAATTAATTCTATAGTCGGATGTTATCTATACGGGCTTGGATGCTCGCATACGGAGAACGTATAGGTACATCCGACAGAGGGTGCAACCCTTTGCGGAAAATACATTTTTTTGTGTATGTCCGGCAGGACGCGACTGTACTTTCGGGGGAATTGGCGAACGAAGAGAACCAAGGCGGCGTCCGAAGGTACTGCTTTTTTTCGAAATACGCAAGAAAAATCAATGATTTTTAGCCAAAAGTAGAAAGTAGAAAGTAGAAAGCCGCAAAAAAAGAGCCCCGAAGGGCTCATTTGCGGTCCATTTGTGGTCCATTTACGGCTCATTCCCGCGACCATCCCGCGACCATTACGGACGTCACTGTCCCGTTCGGGTCCGATTTTGGTCCGGTTTTGACCGTTTTTTTGAAAAGAACTACATCTTGCGCAACCATTCGCAGAAGAACGGATCTTCTATATAATGCACAATTACGAAAAAAGTCGTTACGAAAAAAGTCGTAATCGAAATTCGCTCCAAAGATACAACAAAAAATCGACATACGCAAGAGTATGCCGATTTTTTGTAATAATTCGTTAACCGTTAACCCGTTAACCGTTCAACATTCAACCGTTAACCCGTTAATTCCCAAATTCAAACTCTCATCCAATCAAGCCACTCACCGGCTGTCATTACCGGCAAGGTGGAGTAGGTAAAATCTTTGCCGTTTCGAGTGATGATGACTTCTGTATTGACAGTCAAGGCGGAATGGTATTGTAAAGCATCCTCAAAATCCTTAAATTCGGAAGATAGGGATAAACGGACTACGTTTTCATCAATCGGAGAAAGTTGGCATATCTCGCAAAAACCACTCAATTTCCGGCGAAGCAAATCTTGTGGCATCTTGGCTTTTTCCATGAAAAAACTGGCTGTAGCTAGAGATAATGTGGAGCAATAGACTTCAATCTCTCCTGTATCGGCCAGACTTAAAATAGCAACTGCATCGTCAAGCCACTCTTGGCGTTCAAGCAGGAAGTCAATAACGATATTGGTGTCTAAGAAAAGGCGTTGCATTTGTACTTCTCTGCTAGATATTTATAACGGATATCATCCAAATCCTCATCGGGTATATCCCATGAGTGTCCGGAAAGAAGGTTGGCTACCCGTGGTGATACTTCTATCGAGCGCTTTTGTGCTTTTTCTCCATCCTTGGAAATACTCCGCACAAAATTAGCGAGGAAATCATCAATCATTTGATTAATATTAAGTCCTCTTCTTTCTGCGAATACTTGTGCGTCGCCATACAATGTCGGATTTATTGCAACCTGCATAATTACCTCCTTTTTCGAAATTCGCTGCAAAGGTACAACAAAAAATCGACATACGCAAGAGGTATGCCGATTTTTTTGTGTTAATTTGTTAATTCCTTAACTCATTACTCTACGCGTGCGCCGCGGGCGTCGAACATCTTGCCGTCCTTGACGATATAGAGAATGCCGTCGATCATCACTTTTTGTGCACTTCCCTTCAGGGAGGAGTCGGAGGTAGGCTCCTCCAATCCCGTCGGCGTATTCTGAATCGGCGAGATCTCCAGGACGAAGCGTCCGGTGTAGTCGCCCGCTTGGAGCGTGACGGTGTAGTCCAGCGCGCTGAGGCTCGTACGTGTGCCTGTCTCGTTATCCACGAGCACTACTCCTACGCCGTCCGTCCCCTCCGGGATGGAGAACGTGTATTCGCCTGCGCTCTTGATCGTCACGCCTACCGGCACTACCGTCGTCTGAGTCGTCGAGAGCGGGAGACTGTTTCCGGCTACCTGAATGGCATCGGAGGTAATAGTGTAGATATTTCCGCCCGATTTGTATTCCTTGCACAGATCCTGGTTGAACTCAAACGCAGCTGTGATGTTCTCATCATCCGAGAAGCGCACAAAGGTATGATCCACCTCTTCTTCGCCTCGTACGAGTTGGAGCTTGTAGGTAAGGTCGGTGGCTGCTGAATTCTGGCGTTTCGGAGCGCTAAGCAATGGCGTTACTACACTGGTCCATTCGATGGACTCGCCGCTGTATTGCACCATGTATCCGGTGAGAGGCTTGAAGGTGTATCCGCCGGCGGCGACAGGAGACAATACATTGGTAGTCTTGTTCCATTCGTAGAGGAACGGAAGGTTATCTGTTGTCCATTGCCCATCAGTATTAGTGCCATCGTGCGTATTCCATCCGGTTTTGGTGCTCGTTGCAAAACTCGGTGAGCCGATACAATGCCAGTAACTGTCCTTGATATTTCGGTTATCGCGTGTAATAGTACATACGTAGTCGCTTTGATCCTTATACTTGACGCTTACATCCGTTTGCTTAATATTTCCGACCGCTCCGTCGGACGGGAAATAGAGGGTAAGGTACGTCACATTATTGTTCCATTTTAGCGAACCGGAAGTAAACTCACCCAGATCCAGCGTGAGTATATATCCTTCATAAGGATTGAGTGTTTCGCTACGATCCATGAACTCCCAGTTAGGCTCGCTATCAATCCAGAAACCATTGGCGGCACGTTTCTTGCCGTTATAGCGCTGCATGATCCAATCTGCTCCATAGTTGCCTATGCTGCCGAATACATCGTTCAGCTTGACGCGGTAAGGGAAGGAAACCCAATAGAATTGCTTCTCATATACGCTTGCCACATTACCGGTCAGGAAATCCTTGTCTAATTGAATAGCTGTATATACGGTATCAACCTCGGTCAATTCGTCAGAGCTTCCGGCGAATGTGATCTGGCGAGCATCGTTCTGGTTTTGTTTCAGAATCATGACATCCGTATTGATAGCTGCGCTTGCGACAGTTCCTGTCTCTGGAACCAGCCATGCGGAGAGCAGACGATTGGTCTTGAAATCATAGATGATACGCAAATCGTGCTTGACCTCTGGATGCAAAGAATAATTACCGCCTAATATTTCTGCCGTAGAGGCATCGCTCCAAACCGCGTCAGTTCCTTTGAAATACTGGAGATGGTCATAACCATTGAAATGGTAGTTGGAGATCAGTTTTACTCTGGCTTTCTCGTTCGCCTTAATGTCCAGTTGGTAAATCCAGTTGTTTTTATCCTGCATCTTGATGGTATCATTCGTCAGCGCAGAGCCGTTTCCTTTGAAAATCTTCGGCTCGCTGCCACCCGCTGTGGCACCCTGAAGCCACAAGAAGGTATTTACCCCCTCTTCGGATGAACCGTTCAGATAGGCGCGCCCGATAGAGTTGGTGGCGCTGTTGTACATAAACCGTACGGACGCCTGATACGGCAGTTTGCCATACTCCGTCACATACGGACTATCATTCTCGAAAGTCTCGGTGATACATGCGCTGTAGTCGTTTGCAATGGTGAACTTGACATTTGTGTTGGTCGGCGTCCAATGGCAGTGATAATAGTCGTAGCCCGAATGGTCTCTTGCGTACTCGGAGAAGATCATCCTGTTATCCGAGGCTCTCTTATAGGCTTCCCATCCTCCGTCGGCAACATCGGTACGGATATAGTAATTGCCGGTGTAAGGAATAGGAGTGCCTACTGTAATCTGATCGCAACTTCCGCCGGTGCTGGTAAGTGTCAGCGGGAAAGTATAAACGCCCGTTTTGTCATCCAGATCGAAGGCGCTTTTATCAAGCGTTGAAGAAGTACATGCATCTTCCCAAGTGATTTCTGGGTCAATCGATGAGCATTTCTGCAACTTGAGAGACCAATCTCCGGTAACGTAGAAACCAACGGTATCTTTACGCTCGGTTGCGCCTCCTGCGAGTTGGCGGATGACTTGTGAGGGGTGAGAGGTTACGCTGCCACCGTCTTTTACTTTCCCCTGATATACTATTCGATAGTCACCTACTGCAAGCGGGTAGTCTGCTGTCAGATATAATTTGTCAGCACAGTTTAGCGTAAATGTATATTCTCCACCGGCTGTTGTTGTGATGTGACCCACAGTTGCTTGTCGGTCAACATAAGACCAACCGCTACAATTAGTGGAAATCATAGTACCGCTGTTTTTATAGTAGGTGTTATTGTAACCTTGCAACTCCATACGATAAGTTGTATTGGCAGAAAGGGTTACTGTTGCAGTATATGTTCTTGATCCGGCTGCGGATAATGTAAAATCTCCATTTCCTGACGTAATATCTCCCGACCCATCGTATATTCTCAGATTTATACCTGCTTTAGTATCGTTATAGTTCATCCAATAACCACAGTAGTATCCGGTTTTGTTTTTATCTTTTTCACGGAAGTTCTCTGCAACGCACATATTGTTGCCTGAAGTTTTATTATAATCTCCGCGTGTAACGGCTGCCATTTCATAAAGATTGTAAATAGTATTCGGGAGAGATTTGCTGGTAAAGAGTACATACTGCTTAACTTGATCATGTCCGGAGAGACCAGAGTAATCCAAGTAAAAAATACGAGTATTCGGGATACGCGTCATCCTTACGCTATGAAGCGCATTGTCAACCCAGTTTTTAACAATCAAAGCACCATCTCCATCGTTCCATTCAAAGTTTGCGTTCAGGAACGTAACATACACATCGTTGCCCCATTCATTCTCAATGTTACTGGCGTCAAAATAGATCACTTCATCATTGGTGAACTCGGCAGTGATCGTGCCTCCGGCAGCTGTCGCGGTAAATGTAGCTGTTGCAGAGGTAGTACTACTGCATGCTACACCACCTGTGACTGTCCATTGCTTGAAGCGGTAACTCGTTTCTGGCGTGGCGGTGATGGTGGTCGGCACATATTGTTTGAGTCGGATAGTGCCGGTCGCCTTGTCCAAAGAACCATGTCCATTAATGGACAAAGTCGTATTATAATCCGTCATGTCGTTCGGAGCAACTGTCAGAACAGGATTGCTGGTACTGGAGATGTCCAGTGCGAAGACATAGTCCGTTGTCAAAGAGCTGAACGTATTTCGACCATTATCATAGATACGCAAAGTCATCGGCTCGCCGATAAGGGCTGCATAATTTCCGATATAATCCGCACTTGGACCTCCAGTCCATTTGAACCATTGGTCGGTAGAAGCGCGGTAAATCTTGAACTCCTGTGTACGGCTGGCGGTCAGTCCGGTGATAGTCGCATTGCCGCTTGTCCCTCCGTTCAGGTTTATCGGATGTGCAAATCCCCAGTCATTGGTGCTCTGGTTCCAATAGCCGCATACATACCAGTCTTCTGCTGATGCTGAACCCGAAACAGTGGCTGTGTTACGATTGTTTTCGCCCTGTCCGTCCGCTTTGTGATAGAAATGTCCGTCAGCGATAGTGAGGTCGGAGGTCTTGTTGGAGCCATTATCATTAAAGACTATCTTGTCCCAATTGGCATTAGCACTTTGGTCTTCGCCCGTACCGTTGTTATCCGTATAATATTTGTAGTAGTGATAGGTAGTTCCTTTAATTGTTTCAGTATTAGAGGATATATCCACACCATGCCAAGCGGCATTCCTGTTAGTCGGGTCTGCATCACCCACTTTACTGCTCGCTTGCCATGCATACGCATACACATTGCCCCAGCCACTAGGTTTGGCAAAATACACTTTCACAAAATCACGGTCTGTATAAACAGCACTCAAAGATACATCGGAGGTCGCAGTAAAATGTATCTCGCGTGAACTGGTAGTAGTTGCATCTTGCAGCGTATAAGTACCGGAAATCGTCCAGTGGTCGAATTTCTTGCCCGCTGCTGCGGCAGCGGCTGTTACAGTCGCTTTGGTGGCTATACCTACGCTGCTGTCTCCCGTTCCGCCGGTGATGGATACATCATGCATTACCTCTTGTGCATTAGCTGTAACGGTGACGGAGCCGTTCTTGACGGTTACGTTGGTGCTTGCGCTGTTGGCATTATCAAACTCTGCATTGGCAGCAGGGGCAGCAGTCCAGTTAAGGAACTCATAACCGGTCTCAAAAGCAGTTGCCGAAATAGCATATTTGCTGCCTAATGTAACAGGATCCTGCGAACCGCTAACCGTATTCACATGTGTGCCTGCACTCACAGTCAGCGAGTTAGTCGCCGTAGAGCGGAAAGAAGCAGTTATTGTAGCATTAGAAGTGGGATAGAACGTATTGCTTGCGTTAGTGAGATCTGATGCAAATGAACCCGTACCGCTTGTGATAGTCCACGTATTAAACTCATAACCGTCGCTCGGAGTTACATTAACTGCTATACCCGTCACTTGTCCTACCGTTGCTGAAGGCGAAGAAGGTGTGCTAACCGTTCCGTTTCCTCCGCTTGCAAAAGTCACGGTGTAAGTCTTTTCCGAGAACCGTGCATAAACTGTTGTTGCGGCGGTAGGGTAGTAGGTATAGGTTGTAGAAGAACTCAATCGTGTTCCACCGTTCGCAGCATCATACCAACCATCGAACTGATAGCCATCAACGATTTCACTAACCGTAAGTGTGGTTGTTGCAGTACGCGCAGCTGTGAAATCGCGAGTATAAGTCGTGCCTCCAGCGCTCAAAGCAGTTGGGGACTCAGAAGATACTGCATTATAAGTGCCGGATACAAACTTATAAGATGACATGGTTATCTTAGCCGGTGTTGTACCTAAACTCATAACAGCCGGAGTGCCTCCATTAGTCGCTAATGCATACTTAACGGTTTGGGTGGAGTTCAGCAGTGTCTCATGTGAGTCATTATAATGCATAGATGGTTCTTCACCGGCATCACCATTTGGAACACATAAATATGCATTGTTGGTGCCCGCATTCTCTAAACTCCAGTTCTTCCAACCAGTATATTCATTTGCATTAGCAGAGACATCTGTCAATTCTTGGTCGTTGCCATTGGAACGGCTAGTTCCACCAACAATGCCCCAACCCATAGCATCGCTCCAAGTATCACCATTTGTTCCATAATAGAGGTTTGTGTTAGTAATTGGGCTAAGAGTATAGTATTTTTGATGATGAGCGTGACCTGTGACTAATTTTATAGTAGACTCAGACCAATCTGTAGCATCGAAATAAACTCTTGCACCATTTGTCATTGTCTTTTGACCATAATAACTGCCTGCGTCGTAATTATAAACATAGTTATTATAGTAATTGTATTGTACAGAACCGGAATAACCTTTCTCCTCTATAAATGTAGAGCCATCATACATTTGGAATTTTAAGACATATAATCCATTACATGTCCAGTATTCGTGAGAGTATAATTTCTTACCTTCAAATGTGATGCCAGCTTTTACCATTGTCTCTTGCTCCCATTCTTGCCACGAACTACAGCCTCCTTCATGGTAACGAGACACATTTAACTTGAATGTGTAGTTATTGCTATTTGTCGCTGCAACAGCATTCCAGTGTTGCGAATCCTCTGCCCACATCTGTCCCACACCGAGGGTGAGGAAGGCAAAAATTAAAATTGGGATCCCGTAAATGGACCGTAATTGTGCCGTAATTGTACTTACTTTGAGCCGTAAATGAGCTGTTGCTCTAGAAAATATATTTTTCATAGGTAAATTGTTTTTTCGTTTTTAATCCATACATCAGTCCCATTCCGAGTTTTACCACTCACGGTCTGGAAGTGTTCTGTTTAGTTCTTTCTCGGGACATGGTCCCGTGATGGTCCTGTTCTAATTCGTAGGTTCCCCCGTCCCGGACCTGTCCGACACCGAGGGTGAGGAAGGCAAAAATTAAAATAGTGTACCCGTAAATGGACCGTAATTGTACCGTAATTGTACTTACATTGAGCCGTAAATGAGCTGTTGTTTTTTTTAATTAGGTAGACCTAGGTTGTCCTATGATTTTTCCTCTTCCTAATGGCTACTACTCCCGCGAAAGCGAGGACGAAAATCGCCAGTACCCATGGTTCGCCGATGGGCGATTCGTCACTTTGCCCGTATTCGGTACCATAATTGAAGTTTCCCTCTCTCTTTATCCCTCCTCTGTGTCTTGGGCCTGAATTCCCTTCAACTCCACTTTGCTCAGAGGGCGCGGAGGCATCAAACGGAGCGTAAACCGTTCCGTTATAACCCGTGGTAGGCATCACTTGTGCACTCTGCATCGGCTGGGACTCCGGCTGAGCCGTTTGGTACAATGGTTCCGCCTGACTATAGGCAAAGCCTATCGACAAAAAAATAAACGTAAAGATATACGAAATCTTGTTTTTCATATTCATTAATGCATAATTTGGCGCAAAATTACTCTTTTTTATTGGAACCTGCAAATTTTTACACAAAAAATACACATTTTTTTTACATTTTTGTTGAAAATAGCTCAAAAAAGAGAGATTTCCGCGCGGAAATCTCTCTTTTGGGGGAAGGTAGCCCTAGGTAATCCTAGGTAGTCCTAGGTAATCTTAGAGCCATCTCACATAGCAGAAGTCCATGCGGTGGGGCAGGAGTTCGTTCTGCGGATACATACGCAGACCGAATTTCATGCCGCCGGCATAGTCGAGCTGATATACATTCTCGAAGAACAAATGGCTGCCCTCTGCCTTTTTCAACAACAGCGGCTCTACCTCGTACAGCTTGTCGTTGTTGTGGGTCGAGGTGCGGATGGCTACGAGCTCTACGCCGATACCCTTGTCGTTCAGACCCTTGGTGTCCAACTCTACCTGTATCTTAACCTTGTCGCCCACATTGAGGTTTTGCAGGTTTTCTGATTTGTAAACCACCTCTATCTCGTCCCAATGCTCCACCATGTTCTCTTTCCATGCCGCGATCTCTTTGGCCACCTTGTAGTTGTCCGCACTGAGGAGCTTGTGACGCTTCGCGAGTTTGTTGTAGAACTTCTCGAAATAGTCGTCGATCATGCGCTTCATGGTGAAACGCGGGGTGATCTTCGTCACGGAGTTCTTGATATATTGGATCCACTCGGGGCTGTAGCCCTTGCTGTTCTTCGCGTAGTACAGCGGGATGATCTCGTTCTCGAGCATCTGGTAGATGGTAGCGGCGTCGAGCTGATCCTGGTGCGCCTGGTTCTCGTAGGTGCGGTGCTCGGTCAGCGCCCAGCCTGCGCCCTCTACGTAACCCTCGTACCACCATCCGTCCTTGACGGAGAAGTTGAGTACGCCGTTCATCTGCGCTTTCTCGCCGGATGTACCGGAAGCCTCCAGCGGACGGGTAGGCGTGTTCAGCCAGATATCCACACCGGAGATGAGGCGCTTGGCAAGGCGCATATCGTAGTTCTCGAGGAAGATGATCTTACCGAGGAACTGCGGCATACGGCTGATCTCGATGATACGCTTGATCAAGCCTTGGCCACCGCCGTCAGCAGGGTGCGCCTTACCGGTGAAGAGGAACTGTACCGGATAGTTCGGGTTGTTCACCAGCTTATCCAGACGCTCCAGATCGGTGAAGAGCAGGTGCGCACGTTTGTAGGTCGCGAAACGGCGGCCGAAACCGATGATGAGGTTATTCGGGTTCATCTCGTTCAGCGCGCGGACGATACGGGCAGGATCACCCTGGCTCTTCATCCAATCCTCGCGGAACTTCTCCTTGATATAGTCCATCATCTTGCGCTTCAGGCTCATACGCGTAGCCCAGATTACTGCATCAGGGATATCTGCGTACGGCTTCCACATCTCCATATTCGATTGGTCGTGGATCCACTCCTTCGGCAGGTATTTCTCGTAGATATCTTTCCACTCGTGCGCTGCCCAAGTAGGCATGTGTACGCCGTTGGTGACGTAGTCCACGTGCAGCTCCTCAGGGAAATATCCCGGCCAAACGGGGCTGAACATCTTCTTCGATACCTCTCCGTGGAGCCACGATACACCGTTCGCCTCCTGGCAGGTGTTCAGCGCGAAGACGGACATCGAGAACTTCTCGGTGTTATCATCCGGATTCGTGCGGCCCATGCCGATCAGGTCGTGCCACTCGATACCCAGTTTCTCGGCGTACTCGCTCATGTATTTGTAGAACAGACCCTCCTCGAAATAGTCGTGGCCAGCGGGCACCGGCGTATGGCAGGTGTAGAGACCCGAAGCACGAACGACTTCTTTTGCCTGGTTGAAGGTCAGACCCTCTTCCTGTACCAGATCCACGAGGCGTTGCAGACCCATCAGCGCTGCGTGACCCTCGTTGCAGTGGTACACATCCTTCTTGATGCCTAATTTCTTGAGGGCTAACATACCTCCGATACCTAACAGGATCTCCTGCTTGATACGGTTCTCCCAGTCGCCTCCGTAGAGCTGGTGGGTGATCTGACGATCCCACTCGCTGTTCATCTCGTTATCGGTATCCAGCAGGTACAGGTTCATACGGCCGACCGCTACTTTCCAGAGATAAGCCTTCACCGTGCGACCCGGATAAGGAACCTCTACAATCATGTTCGAGTCGTCTTGCTCCTTCACCTGCGTGATAGGCAGGTTGGCGAAGTTCTGCGCCTCGTAGTTCGCTATCTGCTGACCTTCAGGAGAGAGCGTTTGGGTGAAATAGCCGTAGCGATAGAGGAAACCGATAGCCGTCATATCCACGTTGCAATCCGATGCCTCTTTGATATAGTCGCCCGCCAAGATACCCAGACCGCCGGAGTAGATCTTCAGCACGTGGGTCAGACCGTACTCCATCGAGAAATAAGCGATGGTCGGTTTCTTCTTGTCTTTCGGGGTGTCCATGTACGCGCGGAACTCGGTATATACCTTGTTCAGCAGTTTCATGAACTTCTCATCCTTGGTTAACTCTACCATGCGGTCGTAGCTGATGATGTTCAGCAGGACGATCGGGTTCGAGTTGGCGCGATGCCATGCGTCATTGTCGATGTAGCGGAACAGGTCCTTTGCGCCTGCGTTCCAGCTCCACCATACGTTGTACGCGAGCTCTTGCAGTTTGCTCAACTCAGCCGGAAGTGTGGCGTGAATATTGCACTCCTTCCAAATAGGCTGGTTGACATTACTTACTTTTACTTTCATTATTCTATTTAGTTTTTTAATATAATTATCCGTTTTTACGCATATTTTCCCCAGGCTTCCCGGGGCTTCCGGGAGGTCTAGTTCAAAAATCGAGCGCAAAATTACTATTTTTTTTTGAAATATGCAAGAATTTTTGTAATTTTGCACCCGATATTGCAAAATTGTGTACTTTAAATGACAAACTATGATAGAAGAAAAAGAAATACTCCGGCGGCGAGACATGCGTGAGACCTTCACTTTTACCATCGATCCGGCGGACGCCAAGGACTTCGATGACGCCCTTTCGTTTGAAATAATTAAATGTCCAAATGACGCAATAAATGACCAAATGGTAAATGACCAAATGGTAAATTATCAAGTCGGTGTCCACATCGCCGACGTCTCCTTTTACGTGCGCCCGGGCACGAAGATAGATGAGGACGCGTACAAGCGCGGGACCTCCGTTTATCTCGTGGACCGCGTACTGCCGATGCTCCCTGAGGAGTTGTGCAACGACAAATGTTCGCTTCGACCCGGTGAAGACAAACTCTGCATGTCCGTCATCTTCACGATGGATGCCGACGCCCGGGTGCTCAAGTATAAGATCTGCCGCACCGTCATCCGCTCCGACGCGCGCCTCAACTACGACGAGGCGCAGGACGTTATTATGGCAAATCAGACTGGCGAGACACTATCGAGAGAGAATCGGAACGGGGGTAATACGGGGGAAAAAGCGAGTCTGAAGCAGGCTCTTGCTACCCTTAACACCCTCGCGCAGAAACTCCGCGCCGAACGGATTGCCAACGGAGCGCTCACCATCGAGCAGGACGAGATGCGGTTTCGGCTGGATAAGAACGGCTTCCCGACTGAGATCTATTTTGAGCAACCTAACGAAGCGCACCATCTCATCGAGGAGTTCATGCTCCTCGCCAACCGTACGGTAGCCAAAGCCGTCGGTTCCGGACGACCCTTCGTCTATCGCGTACACGACCTGCCGGACGGAGAGAAACTCGAGAATGCGAAACAGTTCCAGAAACGCTTTCCCCAACTTCGCAACGCCTACGACCTGCTCACCATCCGCGCGCAGGCCAAAGCCGTTTATTCGACCTATAACATCGGCCACTACGGTCTTGCCTTTACCCATTACACGCATTTCACATCGCCTATCCGCCGGTACCCCGATCTGATGGTGCATCGGCTCGTGGACAAATATATCCTCACGGGCAAGAAAGAGACCATGACCCGCGAGCAGATGGAGGAGATGTGCGAGCATTGTTCCGCTTGTGAGCAGGATGCCGCGCAAGCCGAACGCGACTCCATCAAGATGTTCCAGGCCATGTGGATCACCTCTCATGTAGGCGAGATCCTGCCGGGACACATCTCCGGCGTGACGGATTTCGGACTCTTTGTCCAACTCGACGAGAGTCGCTGCGAAGGACTCGTGCATATCACGAAGATCGGCGCGAAGGGCGAGTACTGGCAGTACGACGAGAAGAACTACCGCCTCGTCTGCGAGCACGGGAAGAAAGCCTACACCCTCGGCGATCCCGTTGTGGTCCAAGTCGTCCGAGCGGACATCAATAAAGGCCAGATTGACTTCGAATTAGTGCCCGAAGAGCCAATAAAAGACCAAAAAGCATAAATCATGCCTAAAAATTTGCGTATTTGCGAATTTTTCTGTATCTTTGCACTCGAAATGAGAAAAATAGCCTTCATACTAACCTTTTGCGCCTTCGTCTTATGCGCGCACGCGGAAACCTTATTACTACACACGGGCGCACGCGTGAAAGGAGAGATCGTCTTCCAGAACGAAGAGGTCATCATCATCCGTAACGCCGACGGTGCGCGGTTTCAGTACCCCCGCGCGGATGTGAAGGAGATAATCTCCGATGATCAAGAAGGTCAAATGCCCAATGACTCTATAATTGTCCAAATGGCAGATGACCAAATGGTAAATAAGAAAGCTTCCATCCTTCTGGAACTCGCCGGCGGTTCGGCGTATATCCCGAACGAGGCCTTAGGCGCAGCGGTGTCCGTGGATCTGTTAGTGGGATCCCACCACATTAACGGCAGGCATATTTTCATCGGCGGCGGTCTGGGATACCACGGGCTATTTATGGTTAAACCCAACGCCGCTTCTTCGAAAAACGTGGCGCAGAAACTCAATTTCCTGCCGATCCAGGCTGCCATCCGTATCCCCTTCTTAGAGCAGAAACACTCGCCCGTTGCCGGTCTCGCCATCGGGTACGGCGTGGCGTTGAGCAAAGATTATCTGGGTGGCCTGTACGCCGGAGTGGATTTAGGTTATCGGTGCCAACTCAATCCCAAGACCGCGATAGGCGCAGTCTTCTATACTCAGTTCCAGCAAGCGCAAATAATTGCTACAGAGTCCATAGAGGGAACCGGCTTCGAGGGAAAAACAGGAAGAAACCTCCTTTCCTTCGGCGCCAAGTTCACTCTTTATTTCTAATCCCCGATGAAGTCCCCGCGCGAATATAGAGTCTCCATTCTCCTGAACGCCAGCGAGCAAAAGATGCTGGATCGTTTCTGCGCGCAGTACGGCGTCAAGAACAAGAGCCGGCTCATCCGCGAGACCCTCATGCGGGCAATCCTTCGCCAGTTAGACAAGGACCAGCCGACGTTGTTTGACTAACCCGCATCGCCCCGCATCGTGCATTAATGCACGATAAAAAAACGCCTCCTTTGGGGAGGCGTTGTCTTTAACTCCTGAACTCGTTCATTCGTTCACTCGTTCATTCGTTATCATCCAAGGTAAGTCTGCAGGATGTGACTGCGTTGGCCGGTGTTCAGTTTGCGGATCGCTTTCTCCTTGATCTGACGCACACGCTCGCGGGTGAGATGGAGCTCATCGCCGATCTCCTCCAGCGTCTTTTCCGGCGTGCCGATGCCGAAGAACTTACGTAAGATATCCGCTTCACGGGGTGTCAGCGTTGCTAACGCGCGACCGATCTCGGTGGAGAGCGACTCGTTTATCAGGCCACGGTCCGCATTCGGCGAATCCTCGTTGACCATTACGTCGATCAGACTGTTGTCCTCTCCTTCTACAAACGGCGCATCAACACTAACGTGACGACCGGACATCTTCAGCGTCTCCGCAATCTTATCTACCGGGATTTCCAGCATCTCAGCTAACTCTTCCGCACTCGGCTTACGCTCGTGCTCTTGCTCGAAACGCTGGTAGGCTTTGTTGATCTTATTCATCGAGCCCACTTGGTTCAAAGGCAGACGTACGATACGACTCTGCTCTGCCAGGGCCTGAAGAATAGATTGACGAATCCACCATACTGCGTAGGAAATGAACTTGAATCCGCGTGTCTCATCGAATTTCTCTGCAGCTTTGATCAGACCTAAGTTGCCTTCGTTGATCAAGTCCGGCAGGCTCAATCCTTGGTTCTGATACTGCTTCGCTACAGACACTACAAAGCGTAGGTTACTACGAACCAGTTCTTCTAACGCAGCGCGGTCGCCATTACGGATACGACCCGCCAACTCTACCTCACGATCCACGGTAATCAACTCCTCGCGACCGATCTCCTGGAGATACTTGTCGAGAGAAGCAGACTCACGATTGGTGATTGATTTTGTAATTTTTAATTGACGCATATACTAAAATATGGTTTGTGATCCGGTCGGGATTCGAACCCGAGACCCACAGCTTAGAAGGCTGTTGC
>CAMOUL010000020.1 GCA_946626605.1 uncultured Bacteroidales bacterium
TCAATACGACATGCCTATGGGTGGCCAAACAATCACCTATTCCGTATCACCGGCTGCTGCTGGAACTATTGATGCCAACGGACACTACACGGCAAGTCAAGTGGGTGAGGCTACGATTACGGCAAGTTGTTCGGATAAACAAGCAACCTATGTTGTCGTTAATACAATTAGCGCCAACCTTGCTTTGAATAAACCCGCTACTGCCGGAGCTAACGAAACACCTATAGCTGAAGCAAATGATGCGAATTTAAATTCGTATTGGGCACTCGGTCCAAACAGACCTGTTGATGAAATGTGGTGGCGTGTTGACTTAGAGGAGACATACGATTTATCCTTAGTCATCATTAAATGGGAAGGAGCATGCCCAACACAACATGCCATCCAAGTATCTTCGGATGACGCTAATTGGACAGATGTAGCTACGTTATCTGGCTGGCCGGTGATAGGTGGTAATGACGATCATAACTATCAGTTCTATTCTATCAATGCGCAAGGTCGTTATATTCGTGTAAAAGCTTCAGCTCTTCGTGAAGTAGGTTGGGGTATGAAGATGTATGACTTCCAGGCTTTTGGAACCGTAGCTGCATCTCCGACAAAATCCGTTTCCGCAGCAGTGAACAATCCTGACATGGGAACGGCTACTGTAAAACAAAATGGTGATCCTGTTACTGAAGTTACAACGGGATCTACCGTTACCTTCTCTGCGACTCCCAAAGACGGATATGTATTCGTGAACTGGTCGAATGGAGAAACGAATGCGACCTTTGACGCAGTAGTTAATTCCAATATGAACCTCACCGCTAACTTCCGTGCGCTTGGAAATATATATTGCAACACGCTCGTTCACTCCAGCAATGGTGGTCAAGAGCACGATGCGTATGTTACTATGAAACGTTCGGGCGAAAATGAGTATCAGTTAATCGTTAGAGCGGAATATGCATTAGGAAACTTTAGCAACACTGAGTTCAGAATCAAAGCTTTAGATGCGGAAAACCCATCTAATTATAATCTAAATAATAAGGGTGTATTATCAGCCGATAATCATACACTGACAGGCACAATTATTTCTACTATCGAACCTGAGATGATTAGTGGAAAATTGTATGTGAATATCGTTGGTCAGTGGGAAGGACAATTCGATCGTCTGACGAATATCGAATACTCACAACCTTGTGCAGATCCGGAGATTACGGCTATTGAGTTGAACAAGAGCGAGGCTACTCTGGATATGGGTAACACACTGACGCTGGTACCGACCTTCACTCCGGCATACATGAGCGCAGATATCACTTGGCAGACTTCCGACGCAGATGTGGCTACTGTATCGAACGGCGTTGTAACGCCGGTTGCGCCGGGTAGTGCTACCATTACCGCAAAAGTTACGGAAGATATCAAGGCTACTTGCGCTGTTACTGTTCAAAACGCTGCATCCCACAACTGGTATGGATATGGTACGAGTCAAGATCTCGACTATACTTATCGTATTGAATACACGACCGATCATCATATCGTAGCCCACGTAAAACGTCAAGGCAATAAGGAAGGTTTGGTACCAGCCCAAATGTTGATTAGCGGAGCTTGGACGACTATCAACAATACCGAAGGCGAGGAAGAGGGCTGGAAGAAAGGTACTACGGAAGCGACCTTCACCGCTGGAAATAATATCCATATCCTTATCCAATCTGCTTATGCAGGACCGACCAGCATAATTGAATTTGACTACGAGGTGGGTTCCGATAACGTCATGCCGACTATTGAGCCTTCCACTTTGGCGCTCAGCAATACCAGTCTGACGATGGGACGTTCCGACGCAGACGTGCAACTGACCGCTGAGATTCACCACCGCGATGCGGCAAATAAGACTATCACTTGGACCTCTGATGACGAGTCAGTCGTTACCGTAGTGAATGGTCTGGTACATCCGGTTGGTGTCGGAACAACGACCGTTCATGCCGCTACGTTCAATGGTATCTCTGCTACTTGCGAAGTAACCGTTGTGGATGCTCTCGAACCGACTATCTTCTGGGGCAGTGGTGAAGACGCCGGCGTATCTATTCTCTATAGTATCACCCGAAATACAGACCATACGCTTACTTATGCAGTAGAAGCATTGCAAAATAAGGTTGGTTTCGAAGTTCATGTAAACGATGGTGATGATTATCATAATGCTACTCTCAATGAAGGTATTTATACATGGACTTCTGAAGCAACTTACACGGATGGAACGATATTAAATGGATTTATTCACATGCCATATTCAGGAGGTGTTGCACGTGTCGACTTCGTGAATTATGTAGTAGGTTCGAAATCTACGAAAGGTAACATGCCGATTCGTTTGTACGAAGATCAAGACAATAGCTTCATGATCACGGAAAGCGATGGACTCATCCGCGATGTAAAGGTTACCCGTTCCTTCGCGCCGGAGAACCTCTACACCCTCGTGCTGCCGTTTGATGTGGATGCCGCACAGACGGCTGCCAAGCTGCCGGGACATCTGACCAAACTGCAGAATACCATCGTCAAGGAGAACGAAGACCTGCGTATCAACTTTGTTGATGCCAGTGCTATCGAGGCCGGTGTGCCTTATCTCTATGAGCCGAGTGCAGCGGTGGCTAATCCGACCTTCGAAGGTGTAGAGGTTAGTGCAGCGCTCAATCCGACAGTTGCAGATAGCCATGCGGAATACCATGGTATCTACGCGCCGATGGATGGTAATGCCCTGCATGCTTTAACCAATGCTTATGTCTTAGGTCCGGATCAGTACCTGTATGATGTTTCCTACCTGCCTGCTAACCAGACGATGGGTGCCCTCCGCGGCTATTTCGTGCTGAACTTCCCAAGTAGTGCAGGTGCAGCTCCGCGTCGTCTCGCGAAAGTGGTATTCAACTACGAGGAGACGGAGATCCTGACGGGTATCGAGAATACGATTGATAATGAGCAGAACGCGAAGATCCTCCGTGACGGACAACTCCTGATCATCCGTGAGGGCAAGACCTATAACGCTCAAGGACAATTGATTAAATAAATTCATTAACCTCTAAAATTGACACAATTATGAAAACATACAATCGTCCTATCGTACAAGTTATCGAATGTGTAACTACGGATATGCTTATGGCAGGTAATGTCAGTGGAGGTGGTCTGAAAGGAGTTCACTCCGGAGAAGAGATAACGACTCCGATTGTGATCTACTAATCACCCCTGATCCCTTTATACAAAGAGCCTCGCGCAGTGCGGGGCTCTTTGTTTTGTGCAGGGAGATTGTAAAGTCCGAATTAGCAAAAAAAATTTTTCTTACAAAGTCCTTGCATAATTCAAAAAATTGTACTACCTTTGCAGTCGAAAATCGGAAACAAAAATTACCTTTTGACGAAAAATAAACCATGATCAATCGCTCCATAGATATGATTTTCGAGACGTCCGGACAGCCCGCTCCTACCGAGGAAGAGGTGCAGTTCGAGGCGCAGGAGATCGTGCAACGGAGCGGATGGGGACTGCCGCTGATAGAGCGGCTGAAGAAGATTGCCGACCCCTATTGGCGCGAAGCCATCGCCCGTAACCTCCTGGAGCTATGGCGCGAACTCGTGCGCGACAAAGACGAGCAGACCTATTACTACGACATGGACGGATATATGTGCTATTGCTGGGCGGATGCCGAGTACGATTTCGGACGTATCATCCGCCGTTGCACCGCTGAGCAGGTCGAAGCAGAACAAGCACTGCCGTCCACGCCCACACCTGTACCCGTCGTTGCCGTAGCCAAACCGACGCCCCAGATCGTCAATATCTATCAGATACAAACTAATAACGGACCTATTATCACCGATTCCAATGTCACTATATATTAACACCAACAACGGACCCGTCTATTCGGAGTGCAACGTCACCATCATCAACGGAGAAAGTATCAAAGCCTATCCCCAAAACTCCCCGGAAAGAAAGGGGGAGCACATAGATGATGTGCAGGAGGTGGACACCTCGTTTTTCTGTACCAATCAATTTACCGCGGATATCATCGAGAAGAACCTGCGGCAGGCTATTGAAGCCGCCTCCAGCAAGGCCGATGCGTGCCGGCGAATCATGGCGCTGGAGACACAGGGATATATCCTCCTGAGCAATGTCAAAGACGACCGAAAAGCTGAACTCATCAACCCCTTTTCCATGCCGAAATATAACCTCCATGGAGACGATTTTCGTAAGGCTCGAAACGGCTGAATCTTTCCGAATCTTTCCGCGGAAAGTATAGCAAAAGAGCCGCTTTCTTCCGTTTTTTCTTCCGAATCTTTCCGAATATGAGACCCAATTTGGCGGGTCTCATTTTTTTATCTACTTTTGCACCGGATTTCCAAAACAACCCGGCGCCGGGTTAATTAATTTACCTTTTTAACCCACTCGTACGGCGCGAGGTCGAGAACGCCCGACACCGAGAAAGCGTTTGAGACAAATGCCGAACTATTATGACAAACTACGAAGTTATTGATCAGTTTTTTGCAGCACAAGTAGCCTGCAACGAGTCCGAAGAAACCCTCAAAGCGCTCCGTCCGCAGGTAGAGGATGCCGTCCAAGCCCTCATCGCCGAACGTGGTCTGGGCAAGTCCTTCACCGGCACCATCGAGTACCACGGCATCAAGATCGTTGTCAGCCGGCCTAAGTCCTACACCTGGGAGAAGAACACCAACCCGGCTGTGACCTCCGACCCCAACCACGCCATCTACGTCCGGCAGCTCGCCTTGCAGGAGCAGATAGCCGCGCAGCTCAAGGACATGCGTGCCGACGTCAAGCGTACCGCCGAGAAGCTCGCCAAAGCCCATCCCGACTCCGACTCCATCAAACGCTCTTTCCGTATCGCTTTTAGCGCATAGCGCGCCCTTGTGCATCATGAGAATGACCTTAGAGCAGTTCCGCAAGCGGTATCAGGTGGTTGATCCACTTGATGCCGCCGCCAAGGAACCCAACAAGCACTACGACCCCTTCATCGAACGGGAGGATACCGTTCTTTCTGTCGATGAGTAGTCAATTTTCCCGAGTTATTTAACTCAGCCGGGTTATAGCTTGTATCTTTTTTGCAAAAATTCAAGCAAATAAATACAAGCTATCCTTGGGTAATTTTTAACGATCGGAATAGGTCAAGACCTTTGGGAGTGAGCCGATATGCTTGTGCAGGCAAGTTAGGATGAGCCGGTTGGGTCATGGTTATATAACCCTTTGAGACAGCAGGTTTAAGGTAGTTGTTGATAAAAATCGCACGACTCTTCTGTTTCAACTGCAGACCATCCACGATGGCGCGACGCGGAAGAACCGATTCTCCAATAACCAAAATCAGTTTCTCAATCCGAACATCTTCTCTTGGCTGTACTGCAGCGACGGCCGGTGCCGGTTTACCGACGAGCTTTTGCAGACCTCCTGCGGTGAGTTCCAAGCACAGATCACACCCCTCTTTGCCGGCAGAATCGTTTCGAACGAGGGCCTTGTAACGTACCTCATGACCTGCACTCCGGAGAGCTTTGACAACCACAGGCAAATAAGCCTGCGTATCAGCGGCGGTCTTGATATAAATCTTCATAACAGATGAGTATTAAATCCAACTTTTTGTCATTTGTTTTGGTGTTTTCCTAAAACCGCTGCAAAGTTACAAAAAAAATCTGATTCGTGCAATAGCTTGTATCTTTTTTGCAAAAATTCAAGCAAATAAATACAAGCTATACCTTACTGAACTTGACTAAAAAGAAAGCCGATAAAAGAAAGTAACCAAAGAAAATAAAGAATTTTTTTCTTTTTTTCTATTTAACAATATAGAGAAAATGATAAAATGAAAAAATGAAAACGTTTAATGATATTTGGCAATTATTATCGCCTAAAGTCGAATATGCGAACCGGAAGAAGGCCTGTTATGAGCTATGGATTTCTTTGACGGAAAACCAGCAAGATACCATCTTCGATGCTATCTCAGAAAAACTGGCAAAAGGAAAATTCGTTGACTATAACCCTTTGTTTGCTATTAAGAACCATTGCCGGCAACGCTCCCAGACCCTCTCCTTCAACGACTATTACAACCGCTACGGGACGACGGAGGAGCGCGACGGATGGAAAATGGAGAATCCGACAGGGAATAAGGTGATCTACGTAAAATCATAGTTCCCGCCCCGCTATTTTCTTGGTAGTTCCGTCCTGATATCCCCTCCCCGTAATGTCCTGTGCGCGCGAGTTTCGCGAGCGCGATTGCAAGTCTCCGTTTATTGCGTCGGGATTATATCCCGACATTAGACCCTTTAATTTTTAATACTCTATGAACTATCCTTTATACGACGTACCCTACCTCGTCCGGGATCCGAACGACACCTATATGTCCCGGACCCGGCACATGATCGAGGTGCAAAACCAAGCCATTGTCGATGCGTATTTCATCGCCCGGGACAAAGGGCTATCCGCGGAATCGGCGAGAAAAACGGCCGCACAAAAGCACGGCATTCCCACCATCCGCGTGTACCACTCCCTGCGATGGTTTTACCAAGAGGCAGTAAGACGTGGAAAATACAGTTTTTTGATAAAATTTCCACCTGCAAAGGAACACATTGTTCACTTTTGATGTATCTTTGCACCGTCTTTCAAAATTCAGTAACACCTCAGTAAGACTTTTGTAAGACTTTTATAAGACTTTTCACCCCACAGGTTTAACTCTCGGCGCTACCCCGCCGAGCCCCTAAACCCCTAACCCATAACCCCTACCATTATGCCCAAGCAAAGAATCTACAAAATCATCGTCACCCTCGCGACGACCATCGTGACGTGTGCAGCGATCGCACTGGGACTCACGTCCTGCAACGTGACTCGGACCATCACCACCCAGAGTCAGTACTACCAACGCGGCGACACCACCTGCACCATCGTCACCAAGACCATCGAGACCTACGATGCGTCGAAGAAACTTTAATTATCCAACCTTAACCCCTCTCATCGAGCTTAGAGGGCTCTCCCCCTCGGGACGTAAAAACTTGTTTTTGCGGACCGAAGAGCGAGAGCATGGCGAAAGATCATATGAGCGACGAGGTCGCGAATCGTTCTGAGCCATAGCTCGCGCGACATGGCAAGAGCAACTGTCGGCGCCGGTGGAATCGAGTACATCCAGGGCGCCCTGAAGAAACCCAAGAAACAAGACGGTCACAAACACGGCAACTACGTCATCATGACGCACCGAACGGCAGCGACCACCAACCCGGAGTGCCAACGCATCTACGTCAAGGAAGCCGATGCGTACAAACGCACGACTCCGCTGACGCAGCGTGAGCACCAGATCCGCAACCGCTTTATCGGTGTTCGGGCGATGGTCGCTGAGCGCAGTCACGACCTGTCGAAGATCACGACTGACCAGCAGACCTTCATCGCTCAGAAGAATGAGCCGAACGGCTGCAAGACCATGCTCAAGTGGTATTGGCGTGTGTGCGGTCAAGAATGGGATCAAACGCACAGCTAAAGCTCCGGGAAGCGGCCCTTAGGGGTCGCTTTTTTACGTACTTTTTTTGCACTAAATTTTGAGCTAAAGTATTGAGTATCAATAAAATCATATATACTTTTCGTACTTTTATGTTTTATAACATATCCGATTTTTTGCAGTTTTGAAAAAAAGTAGTAATTTTGCACTCGAAATTAGCAAAGCTAAAGACACTTAACCCGACAAATTAACAAAATCAACCATATCGTTTAACAAAAAATTCATTATCATGAGAAAGATTTTCTTTTTGGTCGCTTTCTTGAGCGCAAGTATCATGAGTTTTGCTTACACCACTGATCCGGGAGCATGGATCGGAAGCACTGATGCCGCTTATGCGAATCAGTTCAAGTGGAGTGAGGTAGAAGGAGTAGCCGCACCGTCAGATGTGGTAAACATCCAGCAGCCGGGTTTTGCCGGTGAAATCGGTATTTATGTGACTTTCGCTGATGCCGCATTCAATGCCGTTTATTTCAACGGTGTATTGGTGGCTGACGAAGCCCAGTACAAACAGGATGGCGCGGGAGCGGTATTCTATCTGTCTGCTCTGACGGCTAAAAACACCGAGATTCTGATTAAGAACGGTGAGACGGTTCGTTTTGGTCTGAATGTCTATAATGACAAAGGCGAGACGGGTGAATTGGACAGCGACATTGATTCGGAGTATTGCGGCGAAGTAATGAGTAGCGGTAATACGACGGCTGCTTTTACATGGGAGACCAAGGCCGACGGTTCAGTCGTTATTACGATCAGCGAGGCTCTCGGAGGCGATGATGCAGCAACCCATTTCCGTGGCAATGGTATTTCCATTGATAAGTTCACCGTGGGCGACACCAACGAACCGGCAGCTACTTATTTTGATCATTCGTGCGCAGGCAACAAGGTTACTTTGACTCCGAAAGCGGGCGTGGAAGCTCCTGCCTTTGGCACTAAGATCCATGTGAACGCCATTATCGAGTACACAACGAGTCTGGACGGCAATGCATGGCCGACGCTGCAATTCGAATATACTTACGGTGGTGTTTGTAAGATTACTCCGGAGTTGACGAAGATTGTACTGAGTGCTTCCGCTGTCTATGCACAAGTGGGTGAGACGATTACGCTGACTGCAAAAGGCAAGGATCAGTTGAACCACGATATTGATGCCGACATTACCTTATCTATATCGCCCGCATCCGCAGGTACGCTTAGCGCGGGCGTGCTTACTTTGGCGCAGCCGGGCGCAGTGACGGTAACTGCACAAAGCGGTGAGATCAGCAAGGAGATTGAGGTATATTGTGTACCGAGTGCCAATTTGGCATTGAATCAGCCTTGCGAGGGTGGTTATTATGACAACAACCCGGCAGAGAGCTTTGACAAGGCTAATGACGGTGATACGAATACGTCTTGGGTTACTTATGCTAACCGTCCGGCTACCGAAGAGTGGTGGTACGTTGACTTAGGCGATAAATACACCTTGTTTGCTATCGATGTAACTTGGGGAGATCCGGCATCGAAGAAGTATATTCTTCAGGTTCGTGACGATGCTCCGTCGGATAGCGACAAAGCTGATGATGAGGCATGGGAGACCGTACTGAACGATGTTCAGGCCGGTAATAACAGCGAGCAGTTCAATGTGGTGAATGCAGCAGGCCGTTATGTCCGTCTTCGTTCGCTGGACAAGACCGCCGATTTCCTGCGTCTGAAAGAGGTTCGTATTTTCGGAACCGAATATGTGGCAACGGACGATGATGAAGCACCGGTATTGGTTAGTGCGGAATTGGACAGCAAGACCGGTACGTCGGTTGTGATTGCAGTAGCTGCAACGGATAATAACGGTGTTACCAAATATCATGTTGTTGAGAGTGCGCATTCTATTGACCGCAAGATAACTCCGGTAGAGGGCAAGATCACGGTAACGGGTCTGACCGCAGGCACTGCTTATAACTTTGTTATCACAGCTCTTGACGCAGCTCAGAACGAATCGGAGAACAGCGTGACCGTTTCGGTAACGACGGATGCTCGTCAGACCTCTCCTGTAACGGCTGCTCCTGTTCCGACCTGGCCTGCAGCGCAAGTGAAGAGTATCTACAGCGATGCTTATGATTTTGCTCCGGCCTCCCTGAACAGCTATAACGAAGGCTGGTGGGACAATCCGAACATGGTAGAAGAGGCAATAGGTGAGGACCATTATTTGAATTATGACCTGTATCGCAACGGTATGATTGGCGCACAGATGGCAGAGACGTCTGTTGCCACGATGGAGAAATTCCATATCGATGTATTTGCTTCGGCAAGCGGCAGTGTGACGTTCCGTCTGATCTGTGCAGGTGATGCAGAGGCGATCAACCAGACGAAGCAGACCTTGGAGTTGGTGGGCGGTCAATGGAACTCGTTCGATTTCGATTTGTCTGATTTCAACGCCTCGCACAACTGGACGCGTTTCTTCCAATACGCGATCGAGGCTTATCAAGCCGGCGGTTTGGTAGGCGAGCACATATGTGTAGATAATATGTATTTCTATCGCACGACGGAGTTGGTTGATACAGAGGCTCCTACGGGCGTTAGCGCAAGTGTGTTATCCTATAGCTATTTCGGTGCGATGCTCAGCGCCAAGGCGAGCGACAACAGCGGTGCAGTATTGTTTGAGGTAAAGAACGGCGAAGAGATAGTTGGCACGGCAGGCGGTGCGAGCGGCGCAGACATAACGATCGTTGTAAGCGGTTTGCTGCCGAATACCGAATACAATCTGGCGGTGGTTGCTAAAGACGATGCGGGCAATATGGCAGAGGCTATCCAGGTAGCCGCTACTACGGCAGTTGCTCCTGCTCCGGCTCCGAAGCCGAGCTTCACCGGCAAGAGTGCAGTAGCCGTCTTCTGCGACGAGTTAGACGGCGGTCCGGCTATCGCTATCGGCGGTTGGGGACAGAGCACTGTTGTAACCAACGGCGAACTGGCTGCAGGCGACCACGTACAATATCTGAGCAACTTCAACTACCTCGGTTGGGAACTGGCTCCGGCGGTGAACGCTACCGGTATGGAGTATCTCCACTTGGATATCTATAGTACGAGCATGACTTCTGTCAAGGTTACTCCGATCAGCCCGGGTCACGAGCAAGTGATCGAGAAGAGCCTGACGAGCGGCGAGTGGACTTCGCTGGATATCGCGCTGAGCGAGTATGCGGCTGCCAACATCGAGTGGAACAATGTCTTCCAGTTCAAGTTCGACGGCGGTAACGGTGGTGACTTCTTTGTAGATAACGTCTATTTCTACAAGAACGTAGGTCAAGGCACTTCCGTTGTCAACAACGAGATAGGCGAAAAGGCAATCAAGATGATCGAGAATGGTCAGTTGATTATTATCCGCGACGGCAAACGCTACAACGTAACGGGCGTACGCGTACAATAATTAATAGGTATGAAACGAATATTGACAATCTCCGTAATGGTCATGCTCGCGCTCAGTATATGGGCGCAGAGCATGACTGTGACGGGTGTAGTGATGGCTCAGGACGAGCTGGATCCTGTGATTGGCGCCAATGTGATGGTGAAGGGTTCGACCAACGGTACGATTACCGATTTCGACGGAAACTTCTCTATCAACGCCAAAGCAGGCGATGTGCTCCATGTATCGTTCATGGGGTACAAGAGCCAGGAGATCAAAGTGACGAACGCCGGTCCTATCCGTGTGACGCTGGTGCCGGACAATGTGCAGCTGCAAGAGGTCGTAGCGATCGGTTACGGCGTGATGAAGAAGAGCGACCTGACAGGTGCAGTATCTTCGGTAAAGGCAGAGGATCTGCAGAAGACACCGCTGGCAACCGTTGACCAGGCTTTGCAAGGAAAAGCAGCCGGTGTGACGGTGAATGCAAATTCCGGTCAACCGGGCGCAGCCGCAGAGATCCGTATCCGCGGTATCGGTTCCGTGAAGTCCGAATCCACTCCTATCTATGTAGTGGACGGAGTGGTGCTGAAGGATATTAACTTCCTGACCCCTTCGGATATCGAGTCGATGGAGATCATGAAGGATGCTTCTTCGACCGCCATATACGGTAGCCAAGCCGCTAACGGTGTGATCCTGATCACCACCAAATCCGGTCATAAGGACCGCAAGGCGGCAATCAGTTTCAATGCGTATTGGGGTATCCAGAACAGATGGCATAAGTTAGATGTCATGAATGCCATGGATCAGGCTCAGACAGAGGTGCTGATGGCCGGAGGTGCCAAAGCGATCTCGAACTGGAACAAGGGCTTTGCTACCTGGTGGACGAAGACGAATAATGCCGGAGGAAAGAACCCGTATTATCCTGTCAATTTCGATTATGCAGATTATGCCTCTACCGGTGGCACAGATTGGCAGGACGAGGTGTTCCGTAAGAATGCATTGGTACATAACTACAGCCTGTCTGTCGATGGCGGCGGCGATTGGGGTTCTTATCTGTTCAGCGCCAGTTATTTTAACCAGGACGGTACCTTGCTGGGTAGTAATTACGAGCGTCTGACACTGCGTGTGAATACGAAGTTCAATGTTCGCAAATGGTTGCGTATCGGCGAGAACCTGTCTTTCGCAACGAGTCGTTCGCGTAATGCGATGAATAATAACGCCTCGCCGCAGGCATCTGTCCTTTCTGCCGCTCTGGCCATGGCTCCTTGGGATCCTGTATATTATCCGGAGGACGCCGTGAACGGTCTTGGCGAGAAGATCGGAGGTCAACCGTCGGCGGCATCGAACTTTACGAATGTGGTGAACCCGATGTCCATGATTTATAACTCCGAGCCGATGAACCGGGTGCAGCGTTGGGTAGGCGATATCTTTATCGAGATCATGCCGGTAAAGGGTCTGACCATCCGTCCGTCCTTGAGTATGGATCTGAGCAACAACATGGACCGTACGTTCAATTACGCATACCGTTATTCCAATGCGGACTATCGCGAGCATAACTCCGTAGGCGCAGGAATGGGGCGTTATATGACGCTGACGAATGATAACGTCATCACCTATGCCCGGGACATTGAGAAACACAGCTTCTCCGTCATGGCCGGTGAGACGATGCAGCAATATGACTACTATAGCGTTAGTGCCGGAGGTCAGGATATCGTCAATACCGATCCTAAGAACTGGTATATCTTCAACACCAAGAAAGACTCCACCCGTACCGAAGGCGATGCCGTAGCCCGTACGCGTCGTTTGTCTTTCTTCACCCGTTTGCACTATAGCTATGACAACCGCTATATCGCTACGTTTAACTTCCGCGCAGATGCTTCTTCGCGTTTCAAGAAGAGCGATAAGGGCGTATGGGGTTATTTCCCCTCTATGGCTTTGGCATGGCGTATCAATCAGGAGGCTTTCCTGGAAGATGCCGATTATATTGACAACCTGAAGTTGCGTTTCGGTTGGGGACAGGTAGGAAACGACCAAGTGAGCGAGTCTGCTTTTGTTCAGTCCATAGAAACGCCGGGACCCTATTTCGTGGGATATATCTTAGGCGATAATCTCGTTCCGGGAGCCGCTGCGCTCACGTTGGTGAACGAGAACGGCCGGTGGGAGACGAATGAACAGTGGAACCTCGGTTTTGACTTCGGTTTCTGGAACGGCAAGTTGAGCGGTACGGTAGAAGGATATATCCGCGATACGAAAGATGCTATCCTCTCGGTGAATGCTCCCGCTCATATAGGAAACCACTGGGCTATGTCCGCTAACCTCGGAACGGTTCGTAATATGGGTCTTGAGTTTACCTTGGGACACCAGAACCGCGTAGGAGAATTTGAATACGGTATCAATGCCAACCTCTCTTTTACCAAGAATAAAGTGACCCGTATGAACGGAGGTAGTCCCGATTACGGAGACCGTACGAAGACGGATGAGGGACTGCCGGTTCGCTCCTTCTGGGGATATAAATATTTAGGTATCTATATGACGGACGAAGAGGCTGCAGCGCATCTGCCGCATTCCACCAACGTTGTGAATGAAGGCGACGCGAAATACGAGGACCTCAATAACGATGGTAAGATCGATGAGAACGACTGCATGGTCATCGGTAATCCGTTCCCGTGGTTGTCCGGCGCATTGACCTTCAACTTGGGATGGAAAGGTATCGATTTCAGCATCAATTTCCAGGGCGTATATGGAAACCAGATCTACAATGCTCTCCGCGAGCGTCTGGAAGGAACAGGCCAAACGGCTACCTTGAGTACCGCGATGAAGGATGTACATATCTATTATAACTCCGATAAACGTGAGGCAATGGATGCTGCCGGCATCAATTGGCAGGCCTATATGAATCAGTATGCAGGATCGATTCCTAACCCGCATGGCAACTCGCTGAACGCAGCCAACTCTTCCCGTTTCATCGAGAATGGCGCTTATCTGCGTCTGAAAGACCTGACATTAGGTTATACGCTGCCGAAGAAATACAGCCAGAAAGCCTATATTGATCGTATCCGTGTCTATTTCACGGCAAGCAATCTGCTGACCATCACCGGCTATACGGGCTATGATCCGGAAGTAGGCGGAGGTGTGGATTACGGAAACTATCCGCAGAGCAGAACATTCATGTTTGGTATCAACTGTGACTTTTAATTAGGGAGGAAAGGAATATGAAAAAGTTAGTGTATATATTTTTAGCCCTTAGTGTATTGGGATTGTCTTCCTGTGATTGGGTATCGGAGCCAACGCCGGGTGTAACCCAGTTGTCGGATTATTTCGTTTCCGGTCAGGCATGTATCTATAATGTCAACGCCGACTATGTACCATTGGCATGGGAGTTCAATAATACGTATTATAGCGAGTGGTTCATCGGAGATGTGATGTCCGACGATGCGTTAAAAGGCGGTCAGAATATCTCGGATATGGCTGCGGCTTATCAGTTGGAGAACTTCAAATCCAATGCGGATAATGAGATAGCAGAAGAGTTCTTCAAAGCCCAATATGAAGGTATCGCCCGTTGTAACCTCTCGCTGCATTATATTCCCACGGTGGCTTGTGACTCGGATATGAACGAGGAACTGAAGCAACGTCTGTTAGGCGAGTGCTATTTCCTGAGAGCATACTATTATTTCCGTTTGGTACGTACGTTTGGAGGAGTGCCTCTGACCTTGGAAATAGAGAATGACGATGCGAAATGGCAACGTGCCCGCTCCAGTGCCGATGTTATTTATGCGCAGATCATCTCCGATTTGGAGAAAGCCGAATCTCGTCTGTGGAACAAGAGTAAGACAGGCGGCGAGGATATGGGACGTGCCACGAAAGGTGCTGCGCAAGCGATGCTCGTGAAGGTATATATGTATATGCATAATTATACCAAGGCCAAAGAGTGGGGCGATAAGTTCCTGACGGATCAGAAATCGGAATACAGTCTGGTACCGAATTTCGCAGACAACTTCACCCTCTCAGGTGAGAATAATGCAGAGTCGATCTTTGAGATTCAATATGCGAATGAGGGGACCTCGGATTTTAACCCCGGAAACGGTGCTACCCGCGGCACTTTCACAACCGTCTTGACCCGCTCTCGCTCCACCAATATGGGCGATGAAGGATGGGGATTCAATAAACCTACCCATAACCTCTATAACGAGTATGAAGAGGCCGATTCGCTTCGCCGTGATGCCACCATCATCTTGTTGGATTCCGCGCATTTAGGCGATCAGGATGTGTACCTTGGAACCTCTTATCTGAATCGTAAGACAGGTATGTATAACGCGGACGGAACGGGATATACCTACAAACTGGCTCATAACACCCGCGGCGTGCTCAATAACAAGCAGATCCGATTGGCAGACCTTTATCTGCTTTATGCAGAGGCATGTCAGGAGACGGGCGATGACGCTACCGCCATCATCTATCTGAATAAAGTGCGCGACAGAGTCGGTTTGGCCCCTTATCCGGGGTATAGCTTTAAGGTCAACGGCGTAGAGATCACCTCGCCGACCTTGCAGGAAGCTATCCGTCACGAGCGCCGTATGGAGTTGGCGATGGAGGGGCATCGTTGGTTCGATCTGTGCCGCTGGGGTGTAGCATACGAGGTGATGACCGCTTATATGGCGCAGGAGGATCCTGAGGCAAAAGCTGAGATGCAGCCGTTTATCAAGGGTGTGCATGAGTTGCTCCCGATTCCTAACAAACAACGTCAATTAAATAGTTTATTGGATCAAAATCCGGGATATTAAAAACAAACAAACGAGTGTTTGTCTTAAATCAACTTTTTATTAACTAAATTCATTTACAACATGAAAAAACTTTTTATTATTGCAATGGCTGCACTGGCAATGGTAGCCTGCAACAAAAAAGATGAGCCGCAACCAACCAAGCTGACTCTCAATGAATCTGAGATCTCCGTAGCTGTTGCAGCTACCTTCCAGTTGACCGCCAACATGGAAGTAACATGGGCATCGTCGAATGACGCTATTGCCGGCGTTAGCTCTACGGGTCTTGTACAGGGTATAGCCCAAGGTGAAGCAACCGTTACCGCTACGAGCGAAGACGGCCAGAAGGCAACCTGCAAAGTAACGGTTACAGCCGGTGGTGTAACTCCTCCTCCCGCAGGTGATACTTATGCAGACTTCGCTCAACTGCAAGGCTCGGCATACTATGTATTATTCCTGCAGGAAGGTGCTATGAAGTATCTGGGTAACAAGGTGCTTTATTACTTTGGCCCGAATAATCACAAGGATGAGGCTGCAGGTAAAGATCAAGGATCTCGTTGGCTCTACATCTGGAATCATCCGGCAGAGTCAGGCGGAACAGCTGTAGGTACCGATCCGTTCGATATGGCAGAAGGTTGGACTTGCATCAAACAAGTTGAGGGCTGGTGCGCCGGAGGTTTATGTATCGGTATTACCGGTGATAATAACGTATCCGGAGAAGGCGCTGCAGAGGATCTGGCAGCACTCAGCGACATCCAGAACCACATTACGAATTACGATGAGTGGTATTTGGCAATTGCTTTGAAGAACACTGTTCAAGGTGCAGCTTACGATTTCGAAATTATCGGTAGTAACGTGGACAACGTAGAGTCCGGTAAGGGCAAATTCAATATTGCTCCGGCAGCAACAGGTGAGTGGGTTTACAAAGAGTACAAACTCTCTGAAATCCAAGGATTGGAGTTCGGTAATTTCAATCACAATGGCTCGAACCTCTTCACTTTCTCGGCTAATCCATTCCTTGCAAACACGCAGTTGGATCTGGGCTACGTATTCATTTATAAGAAATAAGTAATCCGTTCTTTTGGGTCGGTGGGGTTGAGTCTCCCGCCGGCTCTCTATTTAAAATAAATGACAATAATGAAAAATTTATCAGTATTCAGTATTCAGTGTTCAGTATTCAGTATTTTATTAGGATTGTCCCTTACGGCATGTGACCCTAATAATCCCGATGATGAGCAGATTGTGGACTCCAATGAGTATGCGTATATTCAGCAAAAAAGTCCGAAGCGCGGTGTTAGTTTCTCATGGCAGATGGATGCGGATTTTGACCTGCTCGGACCCGCTGTCTCCTGGAGCTATAACTGGGCTAATACTTATGCTTCTTCTCAGGAGGCTAAGTACCAGCAATATGGGATTCAATATGCCCCGATGTGTTGGAATAATAATTATTCTGCAACGAATATCGCGGCTTATTACTCTGCCCATTCGGGTCAGCAGAACTATCTGTTGGGGTATAACGAGCCGAACCTGACCGATCAAGCCAATATGACTCCGACTCAGGCTGCGGAGAAATGGGCAGACGTAGTGGCTTTGGCGAAAAACAGCAATGCGCGTCTTATCTCACCGGCGATGAACTGGGGTACGTTACCCGGTTATAGCAATGGCGTACAATGGTTGCAGGAGTTCTTCACGAAGGTTAATCCGAATGATATTTACGGTATTGCTGTACATATTTATATGAACTCGGCAAAAGCTGCATTGGGTGATCTGCAACGCTATAAAGTATTTGGCAAGCCATTATGGCTGACGGAGTTTTGCGCATGGGACGGAACCTCCAGTTCTGCAGCACAAGTTCAATTCATGACCCAATGTCTCAATGCCTTGGAGCAAGATCCGGATCTGGAGCGCTATGCATGGTTCATTCCGCGTGGAGGTTATGCTACGGAGTCTGCGCCGTACATGTCTTTGTTGACAAAGACGAACCCTCCTGTGTTGACAGAGCGCGGCGTCGTGTTTGTCAATATGTCTTCGTTTGATAAAGAGGCCGTTTATCCTTGTGGCAAGCGTATTCCGGCAGAGCACTATCGTGCTTGTAGTGTGGATGAGAGTTATTCCTCTCCGCTCATTGCCATCTGTACGGACGCAAGCGGTATTCTGCAGATCGACGGTCTGGCACTCAATCAATGGATGGATTATCAAATCAAGGTGCTCAAGGGAGTGAAACACTTCCAGATCCGTTATTCTGCTACCCGCGATTCGGAAATCACAATCTATAGAATAGACAGTAACGGTAATGAGACGGCATTGCAGACGGTAACGATGCCTACTACGGGCGGCAAATCCAATTGGACAACACTTGCTGTTGATTTCACTCCGGAGGCAGGAACACAAGTGCTTCGTCTCAAATGTACGAAGGGTCTGCCCCGTATCAACTGGTTCAAACTCAATTAAGCGATATGAAAAAACTATTCATCATCCTTTGTGCGCTGTGTGCGACCATGGTAAAAGCGCAGGAATACAGCCTGGTGTGGAATGAAGATTTCACGGACGGGGCGCTGGATACCCGGGTGTGGAACGTAGAGGTGAACAGTGATGGCGGCGGCAATAACGAGTTGCAGTACTACTGCCAGAAAGGTGTGTCTGTAGGTGCAGAACCCACAACCGGTAAGCAATGTCTTATTCTGACGGCCACCAAAGAGGATTATCTGGGTAAGAAATGTACATCCGGTCGTGTGAACAGCAAGCATAAACTGCATTATACGTACGGCAAGATCGAGGCGCGTATCAAGTTGCCTCAGACGGCTAACGGTCTATGGCCGGCGTTCTGGCAGTTAGGAGAGAATATTGACGAGGTGGAATGGCCCAAATGCGGCGAGATAGATATTATCGAGATGGGAAATCAGAACGGTTTTAATAATCGTCAGGATCGCTATTTCAACGGCGCGATGCATTTAGGTCGTGCGTGGGATGCTGTATGGCAGGACGCACAGGCGCATGAATGGACTTATTCGCTGCAAGATACCTTCCATATCCTGACCATGATCTGGACGCCGACATCCGTAGATATGTACCTGGACAAGGAGACACACCCGGAGAATGACGCTTATTTCCATGCGGACTTAGAGCCTAATGAGGATGCGGATTATAATAGGCAGTTTGTGTTCGGCAAACCGAATTTCGTGATTGCCAATCTGGCAGTGGGTGGAAATTTCCCGGGAATATGGGATATCAACGGCATCACCGCCTTGGCTAACGGTCCGCGGAAGATGTATATCGATTGGATACGTATCTATCAGAAAGGTGATGTGAAGGAGACGTTCTCTTGTCCGTCGGCTTCCGATGCCATTGAGCCGGAAGGAACGCAGGGAATGGAAGAAGTACCAAGTGACCAAGTACCAAGTACCAAGGTTCTTCGTAACGGGCAGCTGCTTATAATCCGCGGCGAAAAAGTATATACAATAACCGGACAAATCGTAGAATAATGCGTCGATTATCAATTATCAATTATCAATTATCAATTATTGCCATCTGCTTTTTGCTTACATCGTGTGCAAAAAACGAGTGGCGGTTGGTATGGTCCGATGAGTTTGAGGGCAAGACGCTCAATACCGCTTATTGGAACGTGGAGGACAACGCCCGTGGAGGCGGCAATGCAGAGTTACAGTACTATGCGCCGAAGAACGTGACGATAGAGAAACATCCTCTGTCCGGCGAGTCGTGTCTGGTCCTCAATGCCCAACGGGAGAACTACAAGAACAGGCCTTGCACCTCTGCGCGGTTGAACACCCACGACAAAGTGACCGTGGAGTACGGAAAGGTAGAAGCACGTATCGCTTTTCCTCATACGGCGGACGGCTTATGGCCGGCGTTCTGGATGTTAGGAAATAACCTCGCCACCAATCTCGGTAACAACGACGACGTGGATAAACGTGCGGCGCAGTTAGCAGCCGAAGGCAGAGTCGTTTGGCCCAAATGCGGAGAGATAGATATCTGCGAGATGGGTCATCATACGGGAATAGAGAACGGCAAGCAGGACCGATTCTTCAACGGGGCATGCCATTGGGGCGAGAGTTTTAATGACGGTGCGTACCCTAATTTCGGTCAGTTCAAGACGGCGGATTATCCGGTGCAGGGAGATTTTCATCTTTATACGCTGATCTGGAGCGAGGACTCGATAGCCATGTATCTGGATCAGGATAAGTTCCCCGAGGCAGAGCCGTATTTCCAACTCTCGCTGCGGGGCAAAGAAGTGAACGAACCGGGACATTATTTCAACCATCCGTTCTATCTGGTGCTGAACTTGTCGGTCGGAGGTTTCTTTCCGCAGATGCCGGCAGCAGAGAAATATCCGGAGGTGATTACCGAAGATGATCCTTCGTTCCGGAAAGTAACCGCGCTGCCGGCAGACGGCACGCCGGTAAAGATGTATGTGGATTATATAAGAGTTTATAAGCGATGAAACTATCTATTCGAGAGAAATTTGGTTACAGTTTAGGTGATACCGCGTCCCATTTTGTGTGGGACCTGGTAGGTTTCTGGTTGTTGATTTTCTATACGGACATCTATGGTCTGAGTCCGGCTTTGGCAGGTGTGATCATGTTTGTCGGCAGTATCTGGGATGCGATTATGGATCCGGTGGTGGGTATTATCTCCGACCGTACGAACAGCCGCTGGGGTAAGTTCCGCCCGTATCTGTTATTCGGTTCGGTACCATACGCCATTCTGGCAGTATTGGCGTTCACAACGCCGGAGTTCGGTCTGAACGGTAAGTTCGCTTATGCGCTCATCACTTGTCTGTTGCTGCGTACGGCTTATGCGTTTGTGAACCTGCCGTACAGTTCGCTCTCTGCGGTCATGACGGATGATTCCAACGAGCGTGCGGGACTGAATACCTATCGTTTTATCGCAGCGTATATCGGTCAGTTTATCGTTACCGGCGCAGCGCTGTATCTCGTCAAATGGCTTGGCGCGATCGGCAATGACGGCGTAGTGAATCAGGCGCAGGGATACCAATATACGGTCGGTCTGTTCGGCGTGCTCAGTATTGCTTTCTTCCTCATCGCTTTTGCGACTACCAAAGAGCGTGTGCCGCAACCGGAGAAACAGGACAGCAATGTGCTGAAAGATTTCAAGTACCTGTTTATGAATAAAGCATGGATCGTGCTGACGTGTGTGGGCATCGTGTCGTTTATTATGTTTGCGATGCAGAATGCCGCGATCGCTTATTACTTCAAGTATTATATCCACGACGCGGAGAACGTACAGCTCTTCAATGTGCTCGGAACCGTGGCGCTGATTGTCGCTCTGCCGGCGTCCAAACCGCTTGCCAAACGATTTGGCAATAAAGCCGTCTATATCATGTCGTCTATCGTGTCGGGAATATTCTTCTCGCTCATCTTCGTTGCGGGCGATAACTTACCACTGGTTTATACCTTTAATATCCTTGCGAAGATGGCGTACGCGCCGGCTGTTCCGCTCTTATGGACGATGCTGGCGGATGTAGCAGATTACGGAGAATGGAGATTCAATCGTCGTACGACGGGTCTCTGTTTCTCGGCTTCGGTGCTGGCGCAGAAACTCGGTTGGGCAATCGGTGCAGCTGCAGCAGGATGGTTGCTTTCTGTGACCCATTTCGTGGCGAATGCCGATGTGCAATCCGACAGCGCGATGATGGGAATACGACTGCTGGTAAGCGTCATTCCGGGTGTGCTGTATGCTTCGTGCGCTATCGTCATGGCGTTCTATAATCTGGATAACAAGACGATGGAGCAGATGAAAAATGAATTGGAAGCCCGCCGCGTAAATAGTAAATGACCAAATAGTAAATGACTTTATGGTTAAGGGACAATTTATAACGATCAACGGAGAGCGGTTCTATGAGATCGCCAATTACAACGAGATGCAGCCATTCTTCATCTCGTTAGCTTCAGACACGGATTTATGGATGTACCTCTCTTCGACGGGCGGACTGACTTGCGGTCGTCGCTCGCCGGGAGAAGCGCTCTTCCCGTATTATACCGACGATAAGATCACTGAGAACTACGAGACGACGGGCCCGAAAACGGCAATTCGAGTGAAGGGCGAACCATTCCAGGTGAACGGAGATCTGCTCTGGAGACCTTTCTCCGCGCAGCAACAGGATGTGTTCGTGCTCTCCCGTAAGATTGCCAAATCGACGGTGGGTAACCAGATTGTATTTTGTGAAGAGAACCACACGCTGAAGTTGCGTTTCTCTTATCTCTGGGCGCCGGCAGGCAAGCACGGATGGGTACGTCGTGCGACCTTGGAGAACTTAGGCAACCTCGCAACCGAAGTAGAGATAGACGACCGTCTATTGAACGTCCTTCCGGCTGGTGTGGAGCGTAAGACGCAGAATGAGTTCTCCACGTTGGTGGACGGGTATAAGAAGACCGAACTGATTGAAGTAGAGAACCGAAAGTCCCACGAGAAAGTCGGTCTGGCACTTTTTAGGATGGAAGCGATCCTCGTGGACCGCGCAGAACCCTCAGAATCCCTCACATGTAATACCGTGTATGGTCTAGGATTACCCTTAGTTAACTATTGTTTGACTCCTTCTAAGGGTGTGCGGGGTGCTTTCGTGGCGCAAGCGAGTGTGCATCTGGCGGCGCGAGGTGCGCAGACGTGGTATAATGTGCTCGATGTGAGTCAGGATGCTGTGGCGGTGCATGAGTTGATGCATTTTGTGGCGCGTGAGGATGCGGTAGAGCAGATCGAGGCGGCAATGGCGCAATCGACAGAGACCTTACGGGCTATTGTGGCAAAGAACGACGGTGTGCAGCATTCCGGCGATGAGGCAAACGATGCGCGGCATTTTGCGAACGTGCTGTTCAATACCATGCGCGGAGGATATTATCTGACGTACCCGCCGAAGGCGGACGAAAAAGGCGGCGAGGAAGATCTGCCGCTCACTTTCGGGCGTCGGCATGGGGATCCTTCGCGGCCTTGGAACCTGTTCTCGATTCGCGTGCAGGATGAGGAAGGAAAGCCGGTGGTCGCTTATCAGGGCAACTGGCGGGATATCTTCCAGAACTGGGAAGCACTCTCGTTCAGTTATCCGCTTTTTATCAATCATATCATAGCCAAATTCCTGAACGCCACTACGGCGGACGGCTATAACCCCTATCGGATCTCCAATGAAGGTATCGACTGGGAAGTGATTGAGCCGGAGAATCCGTGGTCGAATATCGGTTATTGGGGAGACCATCAGATCATTTATCTGTTGAAACTGTTAGAACTCAGTTATCACCATGCGCCGGAGACCTTGCGCGGCTTGCTTAATGAGCGTAAGTATGCGTTCGCGAACGTGCCATACCGCCTCAAATCGTACGCGGAGATAGTGGCAGATCCGAAGAACAGTATCACTTTTGATAATGAGTTACACCAACGTATCATGGCGCTGGTACCGAAGATGGGCGCGGATGCCAAACTGATTCTGGACGAGAAAGGACAGGTCTATCGGACTACGATGGCAGATAAGTTGCTGATTCCGCTACTGACCAAACTGTCGAATTTCATTCCCGAAGCGGGTATCTGGATGAATACGCTTCGTCCCGAATGGAATGATGCGAACAATGCGTTGGTGGGCTACGGCGCATCGATGGTGACGCTGTGTTATATGCGTCGGTATGTGGCTTTTCTGCGGCAACTGGTGGAGAGCGATGTAGAGGTCGGCGAAGAGACCTTGGATTTTCTCCGTGCGATTCGTCAGGCGTATATGAATGGCAACAGGAAGCAGTTTACGGATATTGTCGGTTCTGCCGGAGAGAGATACCGCACGCGTGTTTATGCGGGAATAAGCGGCAAGACGGAGACCTTGGAACTGAAAGAGTTGCAGGATTTCTGCGACGCAACACTCAATAAGATCGATGAGTCTATCCGCGCCAATAAACGCGCTGATGGGTTGTACGAGGCATATAACCTGATTCGTTTTGCAGAGAATACCATCGAGGTGTCGCATCTCTATGAGATGTTGGAAGGACAGGTGGCAGTGCTCTCTTCGGGACTGTTGTCCGGAGAAGAAGCAGCAGATCTGTTGGACGCTATGCGTGCTTCGGCGCTCTATCGCGAGGATCAGCGGAGTTATATGTTGTACCCGAATCGCAAAAGACCTTCGTTCCTGGAGATGAATAATCTTCCCGAAGAAGCCAAGTCGCTGTCGGTGGTACAGAAATATCTCGGAACGATTTTGAAACAAGACTGCGACGGCGGCATCCATTTCGATGCGCAATACCGCAATGCCAATAACCTGCCGGAAGAACTGAAAGATCTCTATGAGTCGGTCTTCCATCACCACGCGTTCACCGGTCGTTCCGGCACGTTCTATAAGTACGAAGGTCTCGGCTGTATCTATTGGCACATGGTGAGCAAGCTGCTGCTGGCGGTGGGAGAGAATATTCAGCAATCGGATAATCAGCGCTTGCGCGATCATTATTTTGCCATCCGTGAAGGAATTGGTTCGCACAAGCGGCCGGATGAGTATGGGGCATTCCCCTTCGATCCGTATTCGCATACGCCGACCATGGCTGGTGTGCAACAACCGGGAATGACTGGACAGGTGAAGGAAGATATCATCAGTCGGTGGCTCGAGTTAGGCGTCTCTGTGCGCGACGGACAGATCACTTTTGCGCCAACGATGCTGCGAGATGAGGATTTCAAGGACGGCGAGTTGCGGTTCACTTACTGCGGAACGGAGATTGTATATCGCAAAGCCAAATCAGTCTGTCAGTCCGAAGGACGGTCTGTTCTCTGTCAGGCGAAGCCGGTCTGTGTTCTTACCAAAGAGCAAAGTGCACATCTTTTTGCCCGTGACGGCGAGATCAAACAGTTAATTATAGAGGTATGAGAAATAAATTATCAATTATCAATTGTCAATTATCAATTATGATTTTATTTGCGTCCTGTACGCCGCAAATAAAATCTACCCACGTTTGGCAGACCTCCGAGGCCGGTGATAAATGTGCCGAGAAAGAGGCAGTGGTGTTTAAGAAAGGCACGGCGGAGAATGCCGTTGTGATCAACCCTTCCGAGACGAGGCAGACCATAGACGGTTTCGGCGGTTCGCTGACGGAGAGTTCGGCTTTTGTGTTGGCGTGTCTGCCGGTAGAGAAACGTCAGGCGGTGTTGGAAGAATTGTATGGCGAAAAGGGAGCGAACTTTTCCATGAGCCGCACGCAGATCGGTGCATCGGATTTCTCTGTCGAAGGCAAATATTCGCTGGCGGAAGAGGACGGCGATGTGGAGCTGCGTTCGTTTACGCTGGACCGTGACAAAGAGGGATTTTCAAAAGCGCAGTATCCGCAGATTCAGGACTGCAACTACGACCTTTTCCATCTGATGAAGGACGTCTGGGCGATCAAGCAAAATCAGACGGATAAGGAATACCGCATCGTGGCGAACACCTGGACGGCGCCGGCGTGGATGAAAGAGAATAAGAAATACTACGAGCGTGAGAACGGTTTCCATCGCGGCGGTGCGTTGTTGCCGGAATACTATGATGCCTATGCACGCTATTTGGCGAAATATGTAGAGGCATGGAAGGCGGAAGGTGTAGATATTTGGGCGCTCACGCCGGTGAACGAACCGATGGGCAATGACGGCGGATGGGAGAGTATGGATTTCTGGCCGGCTGTAGAAGCAGAGTTCATCGGTCAATATATGCGTCCGCGTTTGGACGAAAGCGGTTTCCAGGATGTGAAGATCCTTGGTTTCGACCAGAATATCTTTGAAATGGGACCTTATACAGCGGCTATCTATGGCGATTCGCTTGCTAATGCAGCTACGGCAGGCATGGCGGTACACTGGTACGGTTCGACGATTGACTGTTTCCCGGATGTGCTGGATTCCGTACACGCGCTTTATCCCGATAAGACCATTCTGCACACCGAGGGATGTATTGATAACCTGGGCTGCGAACCCTGGGACGGTGTGACCGATCCGGAGGGATTCAAAGAGAGCGGATGGTTCGGAAACGACGCTTTCTGGTGGAACAAAGTGGCCACCGATTGGGCGTATTCGACCCGCTGGGCAGGTGACACGCATCCCAAATATGCGGGTGTACACCGCTATGCGCGTTATATAATAGAAGGAATGAACCACTGGCTCACGGGCTTCATCGATTGGAATATCGTACTGGACTCCATCGGCGGACCGAACCATGTGAACAACTTCGCTGCGGCGCCGGTGATGATTGATTACGAGAAGGAAAATATCTACTACACACCGTATTATTTTGTTCTCAAGCAATTCAGCCGCTCCATGCGTCCGGGCGATCAGGTGATCAACTGTCAGCCTTCAGAAATCAGCGATCAGATTTTTGTCTGCGCGACGAAGAATGCGGAGGGACAGATCGCGGTGAATATCCTGAATACCGGCGAGGCCGCTTCTTTCCCGCTGCAGATTGGCGAATACTGCGCAACGGTAGAGATGCCGGCGAATAGCGTAGAAACAATATTAGTGAAACTATAAGGTATGAAACGGAGTCTTTTGTCTTTGAGCGTAGCGGTCTTGCTTCTTTCAGCGATAGCGGTCTCCTCTTTCGCCCAGACACCTGTTCCGGTGGGCGCAGGTTCGTATGCTTCGTATGTTCCGCTGTCCAAGAGTCATACCTCGGCTCACGGCGGTTGTCAGGCGTACCAGATGGAGCATCGCAGACTCTATCTGCCGGACTCGCTCTTGGCGCGTTTGGGAACTCCCGATGGTTCGCAAGAGGGCTCTTTTGCATTGCCGACAAATGACTGGTGGACGCACGCACTCGTCAATACATGGACCGGCAAACTATGGTTCTATCCCGGTTGGGCAGAGGCAAAAGACGGTGAACTGACGATTGGTTATCCGTCCTATTGGGAGCCTACGGGATGTGAGGTCAAATGGGATACACCGCTCTCGGTGACCTTTAAGAAGACCGCTACCGGCAAGAATGCAGCTTTTGAGGAAGCGCTCGTTGATAGCTGGTCGGATTTCGCAATGTCGTTTATCATGCAGGACGGCGAGGATTGGGTGCGGGTGACGTGTATGGAAGGTTCGCCGCTGGTGTGGCTCGAGGCGTCAGGTATCACGATGCAGGTTACCAATCCCAATAGCGCCCGATTTGCGGTCTTTACGGACACGGACAAGCTCACTATCGCATTACTAACCAATGGATTAGACGCTGCGGCGTGTGCGCCATATGCGTTCCAAATCCCGCGCAAGACCACTTTCTCGTACGCTTATAATGCGGCTACCTCGTCGCTCACAACGACATATCATGTGGACAAACAGGTCTTAATGGCTTTCCTGCCGCATCATTACTATGATGCAAATGACCAAATGGTAAATGACCAAATGGTCAATGGTACTTATCTCTCTCCTCGCGGCACGATGAGGCTGTATGCGGGCAATGATTTTACGTTTACGTATCCGGTACATTCGTTCCTGCCCTTCTTCCCGGCTCCGATGGAGTGGGGTGAGGAGTTCTCGGCTGCGCGTATGACAGCACTCAATGCCGATTATGCCAAGCGAGGCTCGTTCGGCGGCGATACCTATTGGGGAGGAAAGGGACTCACGCAGATGGCGCATTATATGACTTTTGCGCTGCAGATGGGCGATACGGCTACTTTCCGCATGGCGAAGAATCGTCTGAAAGAAGTGCTCGTCAATTGGTACACCTTCACGCCGGGCGAAGAGCGGTTCTATTTTGCGCGTTACCCCAAATGGGATGCACTCATCGGCATGGATCCGTCCTATGACTCGGATACCTTCAATGACCACCATTTCCATTACGGTTATTTCGTCTATGCTTCGGCGCTGCTGTGCATGCTGGATGACGATTTCCGGACTCAGTATGGTCTGATGGCACGGGAGGTGGCGCGCGATTATGCCAACTGGCAGCGTTCAGCGGACGAGCCTTGGTTCCGTACGTTCAACCCTTATTGCGGACATTCGTTTGCGGGAGGATTGGGTAATGCCGGCAACGGTAACGGTCAGGAGTCCTCTTCGGAGGCGATCCAAGGCTGGGGTGGCGTGTGGCTCTTAGGCGCCGCACTGCAAGACCAGGAGATGTTGGAAGCAGGAATCATGGGCTATACCCTCGAGACACGTGCGACATCGGAGTATTGGTTTGACAAGAAAAGGCGGAATATCGATTTTACCAAATATAACCACCCTTATTGCTGCAATCTGACGATGCAGGGTGTAGGCTGGTGGACATGGTTCTCCGGCGACCCCGTTTGGATGCATTCCATCCAATGGCTGCCGATCTCGCCGATACTGACCAACTGTTTCAGCGAGGATCTGCCTTTCGCGAAGTGGGACTACACGCAGATGTACGCTACCAAAGAAGTCGGCAATTACGAAGCCCCGCAAGGCGGTTTGGGGGATGAGTCGGGGCTGGGCAATGTGTGTCTGTCGTACCTCTCGCTCTTCGATGCCGATTCGGCGATTCATGTGTGGGACAGAATGGATCAGATGGGAAAGGCGCTGGCGAAGAACCCCGACACGGGCGGTATCACCTATTGGCTCGCGCATTCGCATAAGGGTTTGGGCGAGAAGCGTTACGATATTTTCGCTTCCCATCCGATGGCGTGCGCATATACGGACACCCTCAGCGGACGCATGACATATGCGGTTTATAATGTGGCTCAGACGCCGCTCTCCGTGCATTTTTTCGGAGCAAAAGACACCACAGTGACTGTGCCGCATGGCCTGACGCTTATCTCCGGCGCGGAGACCCGCACGGTGACGACCATCGAGGATGAAGAAGAGACGATCGCCCCCGACCCGATGGCTTGGGATCTGCCGTATCCGAATCTCGCGCTGCATAAACCCGTGACGGTATCTTCGTTTGAGAACGCCGGTTGTGTGGCGGCAAATCTCACGGACGGCAAGACGGACACCCGCTGGGGTTCGCAGCATCACGATGGCGAATGGGCGATGGTGGATCTGGGCGAGGTATGTTTTATTGACCATCTAATCCTGCGTTGGGAGACAGCTTTTGCATCCGAATACGAACTCGCACTCTCGTCTGACGGCACTACATGGCATAGCGCTATATATGCTTCTGCAGGCGGAGTGGAGAAAGTCACACTTCCCTTTAGGGAGGGGATGGGGGTAGGCCCTACTCGCGCTCGATATATCCGATTGACAGGGCTCCAGCGCGCTACGCAATATGGTACTTCGCTCTATGAACTGGAGGCATATGGACGACCGCTGACCGGAGATCCGGAAACAGTCTTTGCAGTAGCACTCTCTGCGTCCGACACCGTCCTCCAGCAAGGCCAGACAACCACCCTCACCACAACGGCATATAACTTCAACGGAGCAATCATCTCCACCTCTTCGGAGCAGAAGACATACCCCGACTACGGCCTCTTCACGGAGACCCGCATGGTTGGTGGCTGCTCAGCGTCTCTCACGATCATCGTCATGGAGACTGAGATGGCGGCTACGGCAGAGGTGACACCCGCAGAAGTGACCATGCCGATTGGTACGCAGCAGACTTTCGTCGTCTCCATCCTCAATCAGTTTGGCGACGTCATGGATACCTGCAGTTCGGTTTATCTCGCCACCCAAGTGGGCAATCACGAACTCGTCTTCCCTTGTCTCGAGAGAACCGACACGGCAATCGTTCACGTCCTGCCGTTTGAGGAAGTGAACCTCGCGCTCCATAAACCCGTAACGGCATCGGGAGCCGAAGGAGATGGAGAGGCAGCGCCAAAAGCCGTGGACGGCGATATGAAAACACGCTGGTCCAGCCGCTTCCAAGATAACGAGTGGATAGCGGTCGATCTGGAGAATTGTTATCTCCTGACGCAAGTACGTCTCATCTGGGAGAATGCGTATGCTACTTCGTTCGATATCCAGGTCAGCTCCGATGGGGAGAACTACACGACCGTCAAATCGATTTCCGGTGCTAAAGGCGGCACGCAGACCCACGATATACGCATCAATAACGAACCCGTGGAGGCACAGTTCGTGCGCATCTTCTGCAAGACTCGCAACACCGGCTACGGTGCGTCCTTATGGGAACTCGAGGTGTATGGAGAAGGTCTCTGCGACCCGATTATAACCGCTATCGAAAATATAAATCCTAAATTTGAAATCATAAATCACAAATTCATCCACCATGGCCGGATATACATTTCGCGCAACGGTGCTATCTATACTATTGATGGCCGTCTGTGCGTGCTCCCGCAAGAGTGAAGAAGACCGTTTTATCGATGACCTCCTCTCCCGCATGACGCTGGAGGAGAAGATCGGACAGATGAACCAACTCGACCCCTCGTGGAACGCCGAAGAGAAAGAGGCACTCATCCGCGAGGGAAAGGTGGGTTCGATCTTCAATATCGTCGGTGCGAAAGAAGTGAATCGTCTGCAACGCATGGCGGTGGAGGAGACCCGTTTGGGCATTCCTTTGGTGGCTGCGCGTGACGTCATTCACGGCTTTAAGACCATCTATCCCATTCCGCTGGGACAGGGCGCTACCTTCAATCCCGAACTGATTGAACAAGCGGCGCAAGCTACTGCGAAAGAGGCGTACCAATATGGTATCCGTTGGGCATTCTCGCCCATGGTGGATGTGGCGCATGATCCCCGTTGGGGACGTGTGGCGGAGGGCTACGGTGAAGATCCGTATCTCACCTCCGTCATGGGCGCCGCTACTGTCCGTGGATACCAAAATGACCAAATGGTAAATGACCAAATGGTACCTGGAATGGCTGCTTGCGTCAAGCATTTTGCCGGCTATTCGGCTTCGGAAGGCGGACGCGATTATAACACCACTTGGATTCCCGAGACCCAGCTCCGCGATATCTACCTGCCGCCGTTCAAGGCTGCAGTAGAAGCCGGTGCGATGAGTTTGATGTGCTCGTTTAACGATCTCAACGGACTTCCTTCGTCTGCGAATCATCATCTGAATGTGGATATCTTTCGTGACGAGTGGCACTCGGATGCGTTGTTGGTAAGCGACTGGGGATCCGGTTCGGACCTTGTGCCGCATGGTCTCTGCGCGGATAAGAAGGACGCGGCGTTGCGTTGCATCAATGCCCGCATGGAGATGGATATGCAGGGAAATATCTATAACGACTACCTGACGGAACTGGTAAATGAGAAAAAGGTAAATGAACAAATGATAAATGCCTGTGTCCGCTCCATCCTCCGTCTCAAATACCGCCTGGGCTTGTTTGATAACCCTTACGTGCCGGAAGATACACCGGCTCCCGGAGATGCCGAACTTGCTCTCCGCGTAGCCGAGGAATCCGCCGTTCTCCTCAAGAACAACGGCATCCTCCCGCTAAATGACCAAATAGTACTTATAACTGGTCCTCTTGCCCACCAGAAAAAAGAACAACTCGGCACTTGGGTCTTTGATGGCGATACCTCTTTGAGTATCACACCCCTTATGGCCTTTGAGCAAATGGTAAATGGTATATGTCCAAATGGTAAATTGATCTATGAGCCCGGTCTCACATTCTCTCGCGACAAGAACCCTGTCGGCATAGCCAAAGCCGTTGCGGCAGCGAAAAAAGCCGACGTCATTCTTTATTTCTGCGGCGAAGAAGCCATCCTCTCCGGCGAAGCGCGTTGCCGTGCGAACCTCGATCTGCCGGGTGCACAGATAGAAATGATGGATGCACTTGTGGCTACCGGCAAACCCGTTGTCATGATTGTGATGGCAGGACGTCCGCTGACTATCGGGCGTCAGGTCGATCAAGCCGCTGCAGTCCTCTATGCCTTTCATGGCGGCACGATGGCGGGTCCTGCGTTGTATAACATCCTCACAGGCAAAGTAGTGCCTTCCGGCAAAACGCCGATTACCTTCCCGAAGATGGTTGGTCAAATTCCGCTGTATTACAACCGCCATAACACCGGCCGTCCGTCGTATGACCCGCCGATGCTCATTGACTCCATTCCTATCGGTTGTCCGCAGTTCTCCATCGGCCAATCTTCCTATTGGCTCGAGACCCCCACCGAACCCCTCTTCCCCTTCGGTTTCGGCCTTAGTTATACTACCTTCGAATACGGCGAGACAAAAGTCTGTCAGTCCGAAAGACGGTCTGTCAGTGAAAACGGTCTGTCAGCGGAGCGGTCTGTCAGTCCGAAGGACGGTCTGTACACGGTATCGTGTACTATCAAGAACACCGGCTCCTATGATGCCTACGAGACTCCTCAACTCTATGTCCGCCAGCTTTCCGGAGACTTGGTTCGACCGCTTTGCGAACTGAAGGGTTTCCAGAAGATTTTCATCCCTGCCGGCGAGACGCGCGATGTGACCTTCACCCTTACGGATGACGATCTGGGCTACTGGCATGAGTCTCACGACGGCCTCTCCAGCCGCGTCTGGTTCGCCACCGACGATGCCGACTTCCGCTTCGCCATCCTCCCGTATTCCCAACCGCTCGTTCCTAAAGATAAATAGTCTCTAGGTAAAAGATAAACTCAAAAATCTGCTCTCACAAAAGTGCAGATTTTTTTGTATCTGCTTGTGATAAAATGTGATCTTTGACGTATTGGATTACCGTTCGCGGACATTATCCTCGTATATGTACCTAAAACCTTTTTAGGTAGTAAATACTCGGATATGCTCCGCTCTCCCCACCGCAAACAGCCTTCGGCTTGGTTTACGTTGGGGACCCTGGACATCAAATCACCGATTGGAATTTCCACAAATAACCAAATGATTTTTCCACAAATGGCTAAATAAAAAATCCTCAAACGGCTAAAAATTTTCAAAAATATTTGCACATGTCAAAAAAATAGTACTTTTGCAGTCGAAAAGAAAAATTACCAGCTTTTAATTATTGATTTCTGATAATTTTGCATAAATACACACTAATGTATTAAAAATCAATATATTATGATTAATAATCCTTTCGTTTTTTTCAGGCAGCGAGCGGCATATGTTAGAGGAGATGTTCAACTCGTCTGCTCATCCTTTTTATAACAGTGCGTCGTATATGGCATTGGGTGCTATCCCGGAGGACAAGTACGTAGAGTTTGTTTGTTATTGGTTTGAGCAATACCATAAACATATTGATGCAGAATTAGTTAGCACAATTCATCATATCGCCGAAGCAAATACGTATGCCATGCAACGTATCAGCCATGAACTGTTTGACGAAGTGTCCAGTGGAGAAAAGGCCGACAGATTAATATTGACTAAAGCTGTGAATAATATTATTGAAGCAGAAGCTCCTCGCTTTGCACGTATGTTATCTCATGTGCCGGACAGACAACAAAATCTACTTTTTGCTATTGCTAAAGAAGGTCGCGTACAGAAAATAATGAGTGCTGCATTCTTACGTAAATACCATCTTGCATCTTCAAGTGCTGTGCAGAATGCAATTAAACACTTGATAGAATTGGATTTGGTAACGCAGGATGACAAAAAACAGTATATGGTAGAGGATGTTTTTCTAAAGTTGTATCTCAATCAAATTAGCGAAAAGTAAGCAGTTACACTTTAATCCTTTCAACAAAAGCGCTAATCCACAAGAAAATACAAAAATGCATAAAAATGGCACTTTTATTTGCAAGTGTCATTTTTTTTGTGTACCTTTGCGACCGCAAAATAAGTCTGGCAAGATGGATTCTTCTTTTATCATAGTACCCCCGTCATCTGATTTCTCGGATGTATGGTCGGAACCGGAGTTGTTGTCCGCAGAGGGGCATAATGCGCTTTATGTGGCAACTCGTTTCGGACGAAAGTACGTACTGAAGGCCTTGGCAGAACCTTATCGTGAATCCACACCGTATATTGAATTGCTCCGTAAGGAGTTTGCTATCGGTGTTGGAGTGGATCATCCGAATATCGTCCGGTTGCTTGATTTCGGGCACATGGATGCCATCGGCTGGTATATCCAAATGGAGTATATTGATGGCATTACGTTGGATCAGTTCCTTGATGCGAACCCGCCTGCAGCTACCCGTCACCGCATTATTGAGCAACTCCTCGACGCCCTTTCTTGTCTGCATGAGCGGCAAATCATCCATCGGGATATCAAGCCGTCCAATATCCTCATCACCCGTAACGGTTCAACCGTCAAACTGATTGATTTCGGCGTGTCCGATACGGATGATTATGTTACTTTCAAGCAGCCTGCCGGTTCGATGGCATATATAGCGCCGGAGCAGTTAGCCGGCAAACCAGTAGACAACCGCGCGGATATTTATTCGGTCGGCAAAATCATCGCTCTTCTTTTTCCACACCACTATAAATATATTGTTCGCATATGCACGCGCGTAAACCCTGCTGATCGGTATTCTTCCTGTGCGCAGGTGTTACGGGCTATCCGTAGAATAGACAGAGTGCGTATATGGTTACCAGCGTCGCTTCTGTTGGTGGCAGTGCTATGTCTTGCGGGATGGGGTATGTATGCCGAATACCGACAAGCAGAACTCAGGCATAGCGAGCAGGAGAAGAGCCTTTCTTCCGATATAGATTCGCTGCGTATGCAAAACGCGGAACGGCAACACCTTTTCGATTCGCTGCGTATGCAAAATGCGGAACGGCAGTACCTTCTCGATTCGCTCCGTATGCAAAATGCGGAACGGCAGTACCTTCTCGATTCGCTAAAAAGCCTTGTTGATTGGTTGGCTCTCAATGCGAATCCCCCTTCTCCTAATGAATCTGTCCGTAGCAAAGCGGCTTCTATCCATTTGGCACGCCATAAAGCCATTCGCCGAGCCGTCAAACGCGGAGAGATTAAGACTATGAAAGAAGTCCGGGACTATGATGGAGGTCTGAGAGAAAATTTCAAGAGAACGGAGCAATCAATCAAAGATCCCGTTTTGCACGAAGAATTCATGCAGGCATATTTCTCATATTTCAACTTGAATGACCAATTGTACGACTCCTTAGCCCGAGTTTTACCAGAGGAGTAAATAAAAGAAATAAAAAGAAGTACGCACATGTCAGAAAAATGTTGTACCTTTGCAGCGGATTTTAACAATTGATCATTATGAACAAAAATGCACCCGAAGTTATCCAACTCCGCAAGGATGTAGAAGCGCGTTTTGGCACACATCCGGCAACGCCGGCTGATTTTGAGTCTCTTATCGCACAAATCTGGCTATGCTTGCATGAGAACTTGGCTCTAAGTACATTGGAGAGGCTCTGGGGATACGTGGAAGGCGCTAATAACACACGTCCTTCCACACTTAATATCCTTGCCCGCTACGTGGGTTCGCGCGATTGGAATGATTATACCAATCGTTTGAAAGACAGCGAACATGGCAGCAGTAATCCGTTCATTGCAGAAGGTATCCATACAAAGGACCTGCAACCCGGACAGAACATCGAAGTGACTTGGTTACCAAACCGCCGTTGTGTGTTCCGTTATTTGGGAGATATGCGTTTTGAGGTACTGGAATCCGTCAATTCCAAACTGAGCGCAGGAGACACGTTCGTCTCCACTTTCTTCCTGACAGGTCAACCGCTCTTTATTGACCAGCTTGTCCTCACAGGGCATACCACCGTTTCCTATGTTGCCGGCAATAACGGCGGCCTACAATCCGTCACCCTCTTGACATAACAAGATGTAACAATAAAAATTCGCTCTGGCGAATTAATCATTTACTTCTTAACAGCGAAGCAACAAGAAGTAATAAGAACTTCTCGTATATCAAATAATTGTTGTACCTTTGCAGCGGAATTCAAATAAGGAGTTCCGCTGATTTGTTTATTAATCCTAAAAAAACATTACAACAATGAAAAGTAAGACTTTTGTTTGGCTGTGTTTAGCCCTCTTTATTTGCTCCGCTTGTGAGCGTGAAACCATCAAACCGGATGATCCGACTACATTCACCAGTTCCTCTATTGTTGGCATTTGGGCTTGTATTGCGTCCGATAATCTGACTTATGACATATTTACCGGACAACAGAGTTACCATTGGGACTACGATCCCAACGCACAAACATACGATGTTCTATGGTACTTTGATATCAAAAGTGATTCAAAAGTACAATATGTGAATGTAAAAGGTGAAGACAAAGGAGAATACCGTAAGTCGGATGGATATTTACATATCCCCGCTAATTCCGAATGGAGAACCTTGGTGGATGCCAACTATATCTTTGATCAGGAACACCAAGCTATCAGATGTCCGAGCGGAAAGATTATGGGCTTTACCTTAGAATCTACAGCAGAGTTTCTTGGAAGTGATACTATTTTCTATGTAAAAAGAAAAGCGATAGACGAAGCAGTTATATATGACAATACCGGATGGATCAAAAGCCAGTATGTTGTTCGCGTGAAAGGCATCAAGAATGATTTGTAGCCACTCCATGAGCTAAGTAGTACATTCCGAAAGTATGTGATTTGCGTGCGCGAAAGCAAAAAAAACGACAAAAAACATAAATTCTTTTGTGTATTTCAATTTTTTGTTGTATCTTTGCAGGCGATTATCAGCGGATAGTCGTTCGCGCACGCGAACCATACATATTTTTACTGACGAGTCAATCATCTATGCAATAAGTCTGGCAGCTTATAATCTTAGGATACGATTGAAAGCGTCAGTGCATACTTCGGTATGTACTGCTTTTGCTTTTGTATCCTTGGGTTATGCCAGACACCCTGCATAGAGAAAGCATAAGCAGTATTTTTTTTTTGTACCTGCTTGTGATACCATGTGCTCTTTGAAATATTGGATTACCGTAAAAAGGTCGAAAGTTGAAACAATCGGAGCAAAAATGCAAAATTATTCGGAGTGAAATTATTAAAAAGTTCGGAATAAAATTAGAAAAATCTTCGGAATTATTTGCGCATATCAAATTTTTTTACTACCTTTGCAGCGGTTTTTAACTTTTGAAAGTAATATACACGTCTGTAATGTTACTTTAGAGAGTGTAAAATAGAATGATTATTAACCCTTATAAAGTAAAAAATATGGAGCAATTAGTTAATTTCTTTTACAGATTATTGGATCGTTATTCCGGATT
>CAMOUL010000021.1 GCA_946626605.1 uncultured Bacteroidales bacterium
TCATCTTATGCGTAAAAATTATTTTTTTTACTAAATTTTTATTATAGTTCGTTAAACAATAAAGTTGCATTTTATCCGACAGAGCCTTCGAGACTCACTTGCAGAAGTTTCTGCGCCTCGACGGCAAACTCCATCGGGAGCTTGTCCATGACCTCTTTGGCGTAGCCGTTGACAATCAGTCCGACGGCGTCCTCGAGGGAGATACCCCGCTGCTGGCAGTAGAAGAGCTGATCCTCGTTGATCTTGGAGGTCGTTGCTTCGTGTTCGACGGTCGCCGTGGGGTTGGAGATGATCATATCCGGGAAGGTGTGTGCGCCGCATTTATCGCCCAGGAGGAGCGAGTCGCACTGGCTGTAATTACGCGCGTTCTCGGCATGGATACCCATCTTCACGAGTCCTCGGTACGCGTTCTGGCTATGCCCCGCGGAGATACCTTTGGAGACGATGCGGGAACGGGTGTTTTTGCCGATATGAATCATCTTCGTTCCGGTGTCTGCCTGCTGGTAGTTATTGGTGAGGGCTACGGAGTAGAACTCCGCCGAGGAGTTGTCGCCGCGGAGGATGCAGGAGGGGTATTTCCAAGTGATGGCAGAACCTGTCTCGACCTGTGTCCAAGAGAGGCGCGCGTTCTCGTGGGTGAGACCGCGTTTGGTAACAAAATTATAGATACCGCCCTTGCCGTTTTTGTCGCCCGGGTACCAGTTCTGCACAGTCGAATACTTGACTTCGGCATCCTTATGGACGATGATCTCCACGATGGCCGCGTGGAGCTGGTTCTCGTCACGCATAGGCGCTGTACAGCCCTCCAAATAAGAGAGATACGCGCCTTCATCAGCGATGAGAAGGGTTCGCTCAAACTGCCCCGTATTACCTGCGTTGATACGGAAATAGGTGCTTAGTTCCATCGGGCAGCGGACGCCTTTGGGCACATAGACGAAGGAACCGTCAGAGAAGACAGCGGAGTTGAGCGCCGCATAGAAATTATCGGAAGGCGGAACAACCGAACCGAGGTATTTCTGAACGAGTTCAGGGTACTCGCGCACGGCTTCAGAGATGGAGCAGAAGATGATACCTTTCTCGGCGAGGGTCTGACGGAAAGTGGTCTTGACAGAAACGGAGTCCATGACCGCATCGACCGCCATGTTTCCTGCGAGTGCTGCGCGCTCCTCCAAAGGGATACCGAGTTTGTCGAAGGTCTTCATGATTTCCGCGTCGATCTCATCTGAAGGCTGATTGCTGACGGCTGATGGCTTTTTTGTTTTCGGAGCGGCGTAATAAGAGATGGCTTGGAAGTCGATCTCCGGGATATTAAGGTGCGCCCACGTGGGGAGCTTCATGGTCTGCCATTTGCGGAAGGCCTTGAGGCGGAACTCGAGCAACCATTCGGGCTCGTGCTTCTTCGCAGAGATAAGCCGAACGATGTCTTCGTTCAGCCCTGCAGGTACGATATCGGTCTCCACGTCGGTCGTAAAACCGTACTTGTACTCCTGTTCCGTTATGTCCTTAATAATTTCTTCCATATTAAAAGAGCCACCCTTGGTCGGGCGGCTCTCTGAGGCCGGTAGCGGAGTCAAACCGCTCTATACGGTTTTGCAGACCGCTGACTAAGTCGCTCATCCAACCGGCCGTCGCGCGAGCGACGGCTCAATACGATTCGTTACTACGTAACTCATATGAATTTTCGCCGTGCTCTCGCTCTCCCCAAAAATTAGAAATTTTCGGGGACCCCATCCCCTATATTTTCCTTCTTTCGTGGAAAGCGGGTGCAAAGGTACTACTTTTTTTTGAAATATGCAAATATTTGCAGTATTTTCTGTGATTTTTTGTTAAAAAAGGCACAAATCGGCGTCAGAGATGGTCCCTTTGGGTCTTTTTTTGCCTCTTGAGGCAGGAAGCGGGGATGTCGCTACCGGAGTTTCCGCCGTCGGTTTGAAGGGCGAGGTATAGCGTCCCAAAAACGGGTTGATGATGTCGCGCGTCTGGTCGTCGGTCCATTTGCATTTATCGACAATCCACTCCAGATAACTGCGGTCGATGCGCATCATCGATTCGATGGATTCGCCTTTGTGGGCACCCTGGGTGAGGTAGAAATAGTTGCCTTTCTTCGTGAGCCATCGGTCAAAACAGATAAAGGAGAACTCGTCTCGTTGGGTCCACTGCCAACCGTGTGCGGCTACCTGGGCCTTGAAGACCTCGATGGTTGCCATGACGTCGTCGAGCGAGTTATGGGCTCCTTCGAAGGGATGGCCGTAGTAGCGGGTGTAGGCGGCGGTGAGGTTATTATGCACTTTCTCGCCGTTCTCATCGACCATGCCGGCGGTGTGAATACGCTCCAGGAGGAGGGCGTCGTACCAAGTCCGTCCTTCGAAAGCGAAGGTAAGCCCGAGACGCGCGAGGTTGTAGTGAAGGATCGGCGCATCGTAGCCGTTGCCGTTATAGGAGAGAAAATCGCAACCATCGGTGAAGGCGATGAGGTCGTCATACACCGAACGGAGCGAGACACCGTTCTCCAACAAGAAGGGCTTGGATATATGATGCACCGCCTCGGCTTCCGCAGGGATGGTGAACTCCCCTTCGGGGAGGATATACCAATCGCGGGTGTCGATCACATGCCAATCGGCGGTGTCAATTTTCACCAGAGAGAGCTGGATAATATGCTCTTTCTGCACATCGAGGCCGGTGGTCTCTGTATCAAAACATACTAAGTTCATGGTGTTAATCGTTATTCCACGTAGAGGACGAGGCCTTTGAGGTACTCGCCTTCGGGGTGGTAGATGTTTATGGGGTGATCCTGGGGTTGATGCAACTGGTGAAGGATGCGCACGGAGCGTCCCACTTGCGCTGCCGCAGAGAAGACGGCGAGACGGAAAGCCTCTTTGTCCACAGCCTGGGAGCAGGAGAAGGTGAAGAGGATGCCGCCGGGTCGGATCATCTCAATCGCCTTGGCATTGATGCGCTGATAGCCACGGAGGGCATTCTTCACTGCATCGCGGTGTTTGGCAAAAGCCGGAGGATCCAAAATAATTAGGTCATACGTGCGACCCTGCGCTTTCTGCGCCGTGAGATATTCAAAGGCGTCGGCAGCGACGGCGGTGTGGTTCGTTGCATCCGGGAAATTCTTCGCCACATTGATATTCACCAAGTCAATCGCCTTCTGGCTCACATCGACCGAATCGACCGTCTTGGCACCGCCGCGAAGGGCGTAAAGGGAGAAGCCGCCGGTGTAGCAGAACATATTCAGGACATCTTTGCCATGGGCGTAGCGCTCGACGAGGGCACGGTTCTCCCGCTGGTCGATGAAGAAACCCGTCTTCTGGCCCCGTAGCCAATCGATGCGGAAAGAGAGACCGTTTTCTGTGCTCCAAAATTCTTCGGTATCACGGGATTCCGGAATTTCGGTATTACGAACGAGCCAACCTATTTTCTCGCCTTCTATGGGAGCTTTGAAAGGCAGGGTATCGTCGGATTTGTAGTAGATATTTTGGATCTGTGGCACCTCGGCGAGGATGGCATCGGCTATCTCTGTGCGGCAGACATGCATGCCGACCGAATGCGCCTGGACGACCGCGGTGTCGGCGTAGATATCGACGATGAGTCCGGGGAGATTATCTCCTTCGCCGTGAACGAGGCGGAAGGTGTTATTATCTTTTCTCACCAAGCCCAAGGACTCGCGAACCTTATAGGCTGCGCGGATACGTGTGCGCCAGAAGTCTGCGGGGAGGGAGTCGGAACCAAAAGAAAGTATGCGTACAGCAATACTTCCGACCTGCCAATGTCCCACGCCCAACACATTGGAGGTGCTTGATTGTACGCATACTAACTCACCTTCTTCGGGAGCATCGCCTTTATGCTTGGCATCCAAGACGACGCGGACTATCGCGCCTGAGAAGACCCAGGGGTGAAAACGAAGAAGGGATTCTTCCTTATGAGGTTTTAGAATAATAGTTGTCATTCGACGCCGTGGGTTAGTTCGTGGTAGGCATGGAGCGAGAGGTTATCGCTGACGTACTTGAGGCTATGAAGATGCGTGAAGCCAAGAGCAGCGATGAATGCCAGTTCCATGTCGAAGACGCAGTCTTTGTAGTCGGAAGCGAGCACAAAATCCGTGTTCGTGTAGCAGATGGCGCGGATCGTGTCGTGAACGAGGGGCAACTCGGCGCCAAGGGACTCGTCAATGAGCGGGAGACGAGGTTCGGGGTACGTCACGTTCGGGTGATTGAGGCGCACTTCGGAGACCTCCACCCAAGTGCCGAGATCAAAATTCGCGCTTCCGGCGTAGCCGATGTTATAGAGTTCTGCATCGCGGTCGAGGGACTGTAGGGAGCGGATGATATTGATTGCTCCGACGCCGGTGAAGATGATCTCTGCGTCCGAGAGATCCAAGCCGAGTTGTTCGCGTGCTTTGGTGAGCAATTCGCGCTCGCCTTCCTCCGCCATAATGATATATTTCTTTGCCGCAAGGGCACGATTAACTTCGTTTTTCGCCATAGTTTTCAGAATTTGGGTGCAAAGGTACAAAAAAAATCTCACATACGCAAGGGTACACGAGATTTTTTCTTGTTGCGGAGGGCGGGATCGAACCACCGACCTTCAGGTTATGAGCCTGACGAGCTACCACTGCTCTACTCCGCGATATAACACCTCTTTTTTCAAAAGGGACTGCAAAATTACTGCTTTTTTTTGACATATGCAAATTTTTGTGCGATTTTTTTGCATATATTAGGATTTTTTTGTAATTTTGCGCCATAAAAGTACATTTCTTATGCGAAAATTACTAATTCTCGTTAGTTTTTTGGCTCTCACGGCGCAAGCAGTAGAGCAGGTGTCGTTGGCGAAACTTCAAGAAGATTGGAGTACGTATCACAATCAAATGGTGGAGATCACGGATGAGTTGGTGGTCTGCGGAAGTTATTATGACTCGCTGGTGTTAGCAACCGAGCGTTTGTTTTGTCCGGAGGAGCGTGCTGTGGGTCTTGCAGACGGGGATAGTACGGCATATTTCCGGATAGAGGAAGAAAACAAGGCGAAGAGTATCGTCGTTCATTGCCGAAACGCGTATTATAAAGTGCGCACGGGCGACAAGATCCGGCGGTTACGCGCCAGGGTGACGAGCGAAAGGCATTTATTGACGGGTAAGACCTTGGGGACACGACATCAGCCGAAGGACCGTTTGGCGGGTCCGAAGAAAGGCGAGTTACGGATTGTGGGAGCGAATGTAGAGAATTATTTCGCAGATTTGGGCGGCTACGCAACGAGGCGCACTACCCCGGCCCAGCAGGCCGTGAAGACGATAAAAGTGGTGAAGGCGATGAAGAAGATGAAGGCGGATATCTATGCCTTATGCGAGATGCAGGTGGGGAATAAGGCGCCGGAGATGTTATTGAAGGCGCTGAACAAAGGGAAAGAGAAATACGGATATGTCACTATGCCGCAAGGGGACAAGGACCGAATCGGCGGATGTATTATTTACAATAAGGAACGCGTGCGCACGTACGGGAAGCCGATATCGGCTTACAGGGACAGTGCGAGTCATTATTACGGGCGGATGTTCGCTGTGGGTTTTGAAGAGAAGGAGAGCGGCGAGCGGCTGATTGTGAGCGTGAACCATTTCAAGTCCAAGAGGCCTGGAAGAAATCAGTACGATACGAATGAGCGAAGGATGCAGAATGCGGATTCGTTATTGGCGATGATTCCGAAGGCGAAAGAGGTGTTCGGCGACGAGGATGTATTGCTGCTGGGCGACTATAACTGCTACACGCAGGAACAACCGATTCAGACGATTGTCCGCGCGGGGTATCAGGAGTTGCTGCCGATGGGCGGAGAGAAGGATTACTCATATAGTTTTAGGAGCGAGGTGGGATATCTGGACCGTTGTTTCGGCAGTCCGAGTATGGCAGGACAGGTAGTGAAGGTACGGCCGTGGCATGTTAATTGCGACTGGTACTACTCGCACGGAGCGTATAAGATGAAGGACAAGAGTGCGCACCGATACGCAGACCATGAGCCGATAGTCGTAGATGTCAAATTAGAATAACAAAAGGCAGCCAAGCTTGGCTGCCTTTTGTGACCCCGCTGGGGCTCAAACCCAGAACCTTCAGAACCGGAATCTGACACTCTATTCAATTGAGCTACGGGGCCGTGGGACGCGCTTACATTAACACTGCGCGTGACTCGCGGTACTACCGCTCGATTACGCCTTCGTGTTATGCTACGCTTTTTCGGGCTTCAAAACAAGTTTTAAATCCCGAGTTTGTTTTTAATTATCTACGGTTTCCTCCCATAAAGATGAGGATGTAGTACACCAGCGTGGCGAGGGACGAGAGGGCTGCTACGACGTATGTGTAAGCAGCACTATGAAGTGCGTCAGATGCCATTTCGGTGGTGGAGTTATCGGTGATACCTGCTTCTCTTAACCAGTTTACTGCACGTTGGCTGGCATTCACCTCTACAGGGAGGGTGATGAGGGAGAAGAGGGTGAGCATCGCGTATAGGATGATACCGAGCAACATGAGTACTTGTCCCGGTCCGGAGCCAAGCAGAAGGAGTCCTGCGAGGATGATCCAGGTGACCCATTTGCTGGAGAACGACACCACGGGAACGAGAGCCGAACGGAGTCCGAGCGGTCCGTACGCCGTGGCGTGTTGCACCGCGTGTCCGCACTCGTGGGCTGCCACTGCTGCTGCCGCCACATTCGCTCCGTGGTACACATCCTCGGAGAGGTTGACAGTCTTGGAGGCAGGGTTGTAGTGGTCGGTCAGTTGGCCTTTGATGCAGGTGATCTGTACATCATAGATGCCATGGTCATGCAGCATTTTCTCTGCGACCTCGCGTCCGGTCATACGCAGGGGTTCCTGCGAGTAGCGCTTGAACTTACGATCCAGGGAAGCGGATACAATCCAACTTGCCAAGGCGATGCCTATAAAGAGGATCCAATATATTGCCGGTGATGCCATTATGCTTTTGTTTTTATCTTTTTCTTGCGGCAAATTCTGCACTCGCCATAGATGAAGAGCGAGAAATGCTGCATATTAAAATTCGAGTACTTACGATCCTGTACTAATGTTGTGATCGCTTTGTCAGTAATGTCCGTCACCCTTCCGCATTTCTTACAAACGATTTGCAGTCGGTTCGACGAGCCGGTGATGAGTTCATACTCGGTGGCTGCTTTGCCTCGCTGACGCTCGGTAGCCCGAAAGATCTGCGCGTCCACAAAGGTGTTCAACGAGTTATAGACCGTCCCCACCGATATTCGTTCCGCTTCGCAGGCTCGTTGCAGTTGCTCCGCCGTAAAGGGTTGCGGCAGCGCGCAAGCCAAGGAAAGGACGATGTTTCGCACCTTGGAGGGTCGCTTCTCATGCTCATGCAAAAAGCGTACCAATTTCTCCTGGGCGAGGATATATGCCCGAGCACTTTTCAGCATGGCTCATCAAATGGTCTTGATATATGCCCGGTGGCGTTTATGTATCTTATGGTCGAACTGGGTAAAGTTCGCAATATTCTTCGTATTGGTCTCCAGGATGTTCGTCGTCTCGAGGATTTGGATGCCGTACCGGTTGATAACCGGTATCTGGTCCTGGAAGAAAAGGGCGTTGATGCCTTTATCCTGGTAGTCCGGACGGATGGCGATGAGCAGGAAGCTGAAGGATTTCATCTTCTTTGCTTTGAGCGCCTTGAGGAGATGGTACCATCCGAAGGGGAAGAGTTTGCCATCACACTTACGGAGCGCATCGGAGATGTCCGGCATTCCGAGTCCGACGCCCACAATGTCATCCTGATCGTTCACCACGAGGGTCACAAAATCGAAGTTAAGGATCGGGAAGTACATGTTCTTGTAGTAGTTCTTCTGGGCGACGGTCATGGGCTGGAAGTTATAGAGGACCTGGTACGCCTCGTCGATAACATCCATGTACTGGATACCGAACCGGCGGACGAGTTCACGAGAGTTCTTCACTTTCACCACATGTACGTGCGAGCGTTCCTTTACTATATTCGCGATGCGGTCGAGTCGTTCGGGGCATCCTTGCGGCGGATAGACCTGGAGCTCTACCCAGTCTGCCTCTTTGACCAAGCCATACGCCTCTATATGACGGACGTAGTACGGGTAGTTATAGAGCGATGCCATGACGGCGGGATAGTCGTAGCCCTCGAGGAGGAGTCCTTCGTGGTCAAAATCCGTAAATCCGACCGGTCCGTTGAGACCATCCATGCCGCGCTCTTTGCCCCAAACAGCCACCGTGTCAAGGAGAGCTTTGGAGACCTCGAGGTCATCGATGAAGTCGAACCATCCGAACCGAACGTGTTTGAATCCCCATTTCTCGTTCGCTCGTCGGTTGATGATGCCGGCGATGCGTCCAACGGGCTTGTTATCACGGTACGCCATCCAGAGTTGGTAGTCGCATACTTCGAGCGCAGGGTTCGTCTCCGGATTGAAGCAGTTCATCTCGTCAAAGAACAAGGGCGGGCAGTAATACGGACAATCGCGGTACAAGTCGTTTGCGAACTGAATAAACTTCTCCAGTTCACGTTTCGTACCTATTTTCCGTATTTCCAAAGCCATTTTGTGGAGCATAGGGGAGTCGAACCCCTGACCTCAACATTGCGAACGTTGCGCTCTACCAACTGAGCTAATACCCCGCTTGCATTAGCACTACGCGTGACTCGCGGTACAACCGCTCGATTACGCCTGCGTGCTATGCTACGCTCTTCGGGCTTCAAAACAAGTTTTAAATCCCGAGGATTATATTCACAGTAGCTTTATTTGTGGAGCTAACGGGAGTCGAACCCGTGTCCAAACAAGGAATACTTGTGCTTTCTACACGCTTATCTTGGCCTTGGTTTTCGTCCGGCGGCAAGACCCAAGCCACCAACCACCGACTTATCTGCTAAAGTTTCGGCATCGCATCGCAGCCTGCGATACCTATTCTGTGAATTTCTGCGCCACTAAATCCATTCAGCCCACAGACTCGGCTTGGAGTGACGTCTCGTTCAAGCGCCTTGCGCTCGAATAGGCCAATCTACTATACTTCGATTAGGCAGCGAGAGCATAAGAAGTGTTGCCAGTTATATTTCGAAGCGAGATTAACGAGCATTGCCTCATTGCTCGACGTGCTTACACAACCATTCTACCTGCTGTCAAAACCAGATAGCCCCTCGCTTGCATTAGCACTACGCGTGACTCGCGGTACAACCGCTCGATTACGCCTGCGTGCTATGCTACGCTTTTTCGGTCTTCAAAACAAGTTTTAAATCCCGATATTCATATTTCCGTCTAGCGTTCGGCACCCCGAACGCAGGAAAAAGTGTGCAAAGGTACTACTTTTTTTTGATATATGCAATAAAAATTCAAAAAAATTTGCGTATTTGCGAATTTTATTGTACCTTTGCACCCGATTTGTACCCGGTGGGGTCGGTTTATGAAACTAAATTTTATAAACATATGTACGTATTTATTACTATTTTGATTGTAATTGCCGCGATTTTGCTTACGCTTCTGGTATTGGTACAGAACAGTAAGGGCGGCGGTTTGGCAGCCGGATTTGCAAGTGGAAACCAAGTAATGGGTGCACCTAAGACGGCTGACTTCCTGGAGAAAGCAACGTGGACGTTGATCGCTCTGATCGTAGTATTCAGTATTGCCGCAGTTGGCTTTGGTAAAGGTCAAGAAGAGGCACGCGAAGATCAGTCGGTAATCCAAGTAGAGCAGAGTGCTCCGGCAGCAGAAGTTCCTGCAGCTGAGGTTCCTGCAGAGGGCGCAGAGTAAGGGAAATGATGCATTAATGCATTATAGCTGAAAAGCGCAAAGTTTTCTAACCAACAAAAAAATACGACTCGCGGAGTGCGAGCCGTATTTTTTGTTATCCCTAAGGGAGTTTATTTAACAGCTTGACCCATTACGTTGTAGGTCTTGTTGCCCTTACGGATGAGGAGCATGCCGTTGTGGAGAACTTTCACAGCCTCCGCGTCAGCAGCGGTGTTGGAGATAGCGGTAGCTTCGTTCTGGTCAATCCAGATGTAGCCACCGAATGCAGACCAGTCTTCCTTATAGGTCTCCTGGAAGTAGATAGCTTTGCCTTCACCAGCGTGCGCAGCGTCCACGATGTACTCGTTGCCTTCGCCGTCCGGATACCAAGCCATGATAACATCGTTCTGAACCTTAACGACCTTAATATGATCGTTCTCAGCAAGGGTAGTAGTCAGCACGTACTCACCTTCTTTACCAGGATTAGCAGTGAAGAGGAGGTCTGCGCTGAGAGCAGCTACATTCCAGCCGTTCTGACCGATGAGGTAGTAACCGTTAGCCAACGTCGGTTCAACGATCTCGCCACCCTCAGGGAACTCAATAGCAAGACTATTAGTTGCGAAGGTCCATGTGAAGGTATATTCGCCCTCAACGTCTGCAACGAGCTGCATATTGTCATTGTCATTGCCGGTAATGCCTTCAGAAGAAGCTGCCTCACGGGTGAAGACATGCGAATTCGAACGCCAGTCGCCACCATTAAGGATAACCTTGAACTCATATGTTCCGGCTGCCACATTATTGACTGTTAGAGTAGCCGTAGCCTTGTCGTCCGAAAGAACGAATGCAAGCTCGTTTGCCCACTCATCCCAAGAACCTTTGGCAGAAACGGTCGGATCTACCTCGACGACAGCAGTCTTCTCTGCATTTGCAGCAATAGCCTTGGTCTCCGGATCGAAAGTGATCGTGATGGTATATTCGCCTGCCTCTACGATAGCCAACTGATAGTTGTCATTCGGATAAGCTACGTCCCATGCGTGATCCACAACGACTTTGAACTCGATTGTACCAGCCGGAAGAACCAATTCAGTTTTCTCCCACTTGTAGGTACCATCCTCTTGTTTAACCATGTCGTTAGCAGCCTCAGTCTGAGCCCAACCTGTACCAAAAGCTGCTGCAGAATTACCTGCTACGGTATAAGTATGCTCTACCTCAGCGTCGCCGGTCTTGGTAGCTACAGCGTCAACAGCCTTGGTCCCCGGGTTGAAGGTGATTGTGATGGTATATTCGCCATCCTCAGCTATTGCCAACTGGTAGTTCTCTTCCGGGTAAGCAACATCCCATGCGTGATCCTCACAAACCTTGAATAGAACGGTACCAGCTGCCAAAGTAAGCTCTGCTTTCTCCCACTTGTAGGTACCATCCTCTTGCTTAACCATGTCATTAGCTTCATTAGCCGGATCCCAAGCCGTACCGAAGGCAGCAGTTAAGTTACCTGCTACGGTATAAGTATGCTCTACCGGTTGCGGTGTCTCACCCGGAACGTACTTGCCGAGGATCTGAGCGCTCATGCCGTTTACACCCATAAAGCTGTTTACAGCCTCAGGATCGAAATAGATAACTACGGTATCCAGAGCACCAATAGTTGCAGGCGCATACGAAGCATCAAATGTTTCGATATCTGCCCAAGCGAACCAAGAAGCACCTTCTTCACTCTCTGCGGTATTACGGTTAACGCCTTCGCCACCTACTACTACGTTGTACAACATATAGGTACCATCGTCCAAGGCCGTCATCTCTTTCCATGTCCACGATTCGCCACCCCAGTTGTTCTTGAGGTAATACTTAACCTCAACCGGAGCAACATAGAAGTCGCCGTTCAGGAAGAAGAACTCGCCGTCGTAGTGTACGTTTACTTCGCCTGCCTCTTCCAGTGTGAAGCAGATGTTGTCGTTGTTCTCGCCTTCTCCGCGGGTTAGACCGTTTGCTACGGTCGTCAGCGCGTCATAGCCTTTCCATTGAGCAGCCTCGCCTTCGCCTACGATTACTTTCAGTTGGTAGTCGCCTGCCTCCAGATTCAGCTTGTAGCTCGTTCCGGTGACAGCAATCTTGTTGTCTGCCCAGCTTGTCATCGTACCTGCGATATAGAAATCAGGATTCTCAACTACCGGATTCGCCTTGAACGCGAAGGAGTAGAAGTTAACACCGTTCTTCGGATAAGAAGCCACCAGCGAACCTGCCTTTACATCAACTATCACGTACGGATAAACGTTAGCTTCGGTTTCACCCTCGGTAACCTTGATGGCACTTGATTCAAGAATCACTTGGTTGAACAACGTGTCAGTACCCTGTGCAAGCACGAGGTTGCGGTCTGTCGCAGAGTTAGATCCCGTACGAACAGCTATGCGCAGTTTACCATCAGCAGGGATGTTGAAGGTAATGAAGTTCGTCGAAGAAGAAGATTTACCACCTGATTTGAGACGATAGGAATAAGATACATACTTCTCAGCGTCGCCGAAACGGCAAGAATTCGCGTCAATAGACATCTTGTCGCCTGTATCAGTAATGGTAGCAGAGAACTCACTGCCTTCCACTCCGAAAGAAGCATTTTCTGCTAGGTCAGCAGCATCTACCGCCTCTGTAAACTTAATCTCTGCCCACTCGTCAACTACCGGCTCAGCCGGTTTCTCCGGGAAGGTAACAAGGAGTGTGCTGTCTGCATAAGTCCAAGTGAATGTATATTCACCGGCTACATCTGCGGTCAGTTCAAAGTTGCGGAGGTCAACGCCGTTGATGTGTGCCACCTCGTTCCACTCACGGTGGATACCATAGAGAGTCTCGCCCTCGCCGTTCAAGCTCAGCCACTGACCATCGCTGACAACTTTGAACTCGTATTTCTGAGCCTCCAGAGCTATCTTAACGCTTGCGCTCAGGCTGTCCTCAGCAGCTACCATTACATTAGCCTCTGCGCTCCACTCGTTCATTGTACCTGCGATAGCAACTACCGGCAACTTAACTTCCGGCTCTACAATCGGCTCTTCCGATTTCTCCGGGAAGGTAACAAGGAGTGTGCTGTCTGCATAAGTCCAAGTGAATGTATATTCACCGGCTACATCTGCGGTCAGTTCAAAGTTGCGGAGGTCAACGCCGTTGATGTGTGCCACCTCGTTCCACTCACGGTGGATACCATAGAGAGTCTCGCCCTCGCCGTTCAAGCTCAGCCACTGACCATCGCTGACAACTTTGAACTCGTATTTCTGAGCCTCCAGAGCTATCTTAACGCTTGCGCTCAGGCTGTCCTCAGCAGCTACCATTACATTAGCCTCTGCGCTCCACTCGTTCATTGTACCTGCGATAGCAACTACCGGCAATGTAACCTCCGGCTCTACAACAGGATCGTCGCCACCTTGTGCGGTATAAACGGACCAAGTGCCGTCATTCTCGTTCCAACCGGTAATGGTATAGAGGTTCTTACCATCCGTCGGAAGAGTCAAATCAGCTGTCTGGTTCCATTTGTTGTCCCAGTTATTCTCAGTAGTTGCACCATTCATACGGCAGAAAATAACAGTCGGGAAAGCCTCTGCTATTTCAGCAGAATAAACATTCTCTGCACCTTCTACAGCAACGAGGTCATACCAAGCGGTATTGTCGCCATCTCCGTACGCATATACAGCGAAACGTGCGCCATCGTTATGCCACTCCGAGAACGGGCTGCAATAGATGGTCTTCGTGGTCGGCTCTACAACCGGCTCTTCGCCGCCTTGGGAAGCCTCCTCACCATAGACTTCGATCTTGACAATCTGTGTGTTGTGACCAGAAGTGACATTGAGCACGTACACATTACCGGCAGCCTGATAGTCCGCGGCAATAACGTACTCGTTCACGCCTGTTGCGCCTGTGGTTTCTGTGCTGACAGCAGTTTCACCCACATAGATGTTCTGTTTAACACTAGCAGAAGCCCCGGATCTGCCTGTTACAACAATCTTGGTGGTCTTCCACGTAAAAGCAGGAAGGGTAAGCGTTGAATACGCCTTCCCCAAGATCAAATAGCCACTGTTCTGCTTGTAGTTAGTAGTTGAGGCTAATTGGATGGTGTAGCCATCGGCTGTGAAAGATGCAGAAGCGGTATTAGTTCCCGAAGTCGGGATACCCCATTCTACTGTTCCGTCAAAGGCCAATGTAGCCTTCAGTTCCTCAGCAGCCATCATGCTTCCTGCAAATAGAATTGCAGTCAAAAAAGAAAGAATCTTTCTCATGATACGTTGATTTTTAGTTAATAATGTTATTTATACTAGATTTACTAGGTGCACTAGAAGAACTAGATAGACTAGAGGTACTAGATTTCCTAAGTTTACTAGGGTTTTCATAAATCGGGTGCAAAGTTACGAATAATTTTTCGAATATGCAAGAAAAAAATATATTTTGTGTAGTTTTTTATTTAATCCAAGAGAATACCATGGACTACAGGGGGACTACATAGGTAGTACAGGGGGCGCATTATCTCGTACTTATGACGCACTTATCACGTACTTATCACGCACTAATCACGCACTAATTTTGAGAAAAAAAATATGAAATTTTTCTTGTTTTTGACGGTATTATATACACAGTATATAATACTATGGATATGGAGGAAAATAGTAAAAAAGAGAGGGGCGCCGAAGCGTCCCTCTGTAGGCTCGCGCAAGGATGCGCGAGAAATGCACAATGCGGTAAGCGGCAGAGCCGCGATGCTATTAGCGAAGTACAGCGCCTGTAGCGTCGTAGCGTACGCCGTTCTTGATGATGACGAGCTGGCCGTTCTCGATGGTCTTGAAGGCCTTGACTTCGTCAGCGGTGTTGTTGATAGCGGTAGCGGAAGCCGGAGCGATAGCCGTAACGATAAGCTCGGGCTGGGTACCATTGTAAACAATGTAAAGACCCTCTACATCGTAGTTACCCTCCTCGGTCGGTTTCAAAGAGCCTGTTGCACCATAGAGCTGTACGTTCGAGAAGATGTAGTAGTTTTTATTATTCAAAGTTGCTTCCACATTTTTGAAGCTTACAAAATGGTTAATATGCTCGTCAGTCGGAGCTGCGTCCAACTCGGTCGGAACCGGAGCAACGCCATCGGATGCTACTGCAGTATTGGTCGGGATGATTTCACTTTGGTTTTTGTAAAGCGTATAGGTAGCTTTCTGGCCTGTGAGTACTTTACCGGCAGTCAGCGCACCATCGTAGTACGTCTTGTTTGCATCATAGATTACCAAAGCTATACCCTCTTCGTCAATAACGTACGTGTTTTTGCCAGATGCAAAGATGACGGTGAGTGGTTTAAGTGTAACTTCGGTAGTCGGAGCCGCCTCGATGAATTCGCTCAAAGAAATCGGAGTAGCCGGTTCTACCTTGGTGAAGGTTTTCTCTACTACAGCGCTGTACTCGTTATTCTCGCTGTCGTAAGCAACAGCCTTCACAGTAGCGGTTTCAGTGAGCGTGAACGGATTGTCATACGGGAGACTATTCGTTGTAGGGTCAGCACCATCCAAAGTGTAATAAATAGCTGCACCTTCGGTAGCGCAAGTGATGGAAACCTGAGTGCTCTCTGTGAACTCAGCGTCACCGGCGATTACCGGAGCAGCCACAGCGGGAGTCGGAGGAACAACTCCACCAGCAAGTTCGATTGCAATATAAGCAAAATACGAAGCATTGGCGCCATTCAAGATATCAAAATAGGCATTGCCTTCTACATTAAAGGTATAGATTGTTACATCGCATGATGCATCATTTCCGTTTTTATCAACAAATTGATATGTTCCCGTCGTTCCATTCGGTTTTTCTACAGCATCCAAAGCATCAGCTTCAGTACCTGCAGACAGCGTAAAATCTTTGTCATTTTGCGTAGCAATAGTAATGCTCTTCAAGGCCAACTCGGTGTTGTTCTTAATTTCACCTGCTCCTTTATCGCTTTTACGAAGCTGAATAAAAGACTTAGCCGCAGCTGCTGCTGGACTTCCCTTACTATTGTACATTACACCGCTGTACCAGAATTCTGCCTCATCTACCGTGAAAGTGTCGCCACTTCCATAAGAGCTTTTTATGCCACTTTCGGCAGTAATAGTAATAGTTGTTGCCATCATGCTTCCTGCGAAGAGGACGGCAGCGAGAAGAGAGAAAATTTTTTTCATAATGTTGATTTTTAAAAAGTTAATATAATGTTTGTTTGTTGGTTGCTTATATTTTTTCCGAGATATCGAGGTATCGACAAATCGATATATCAAGGGTCGAAGTATCGATAAATCGATATATCGAGGGTCGAGGTATCGAGAGATCGAGGGTCGAAGTATCAAGGTTATTCATAAATCGGGTGCAAAGTTACAACATTTTTTTGACATGTGCAAATAAAATGTTAAATAACATTTATTTTTTATGGGCGACGACAAAAAGTTGGACGGAATTGAAGATATTTTGCCACAAGATATACGCGGCGGCTCCAAGAGAAGCCATGGGATCGAGGAAGGTGTTCGCCATCCAAACGCCGAGGGAGGTGTTCTTCTGGCCAAAGGCTTGTCCGGCGGTGATACTCGAGACGCCGGCCATGGTTGTTGGCGCCGCAGCGGGGTTGATGAGAACGTCCTGGTAGTCGGTGCCTTTAGAGGGCGCAGGAAGGTAGTAGCCGATGAGTTTGCCAAGGCCGAACTGGAGGAGGCAAGCAAAGAAAGAGGCGATGATGAGGATGATAATATTCGATATCTGGGCGTGGAAATTGAGGATGGTGGTCTCCGTCACAACGGAGGTCAAGACGACGATAGAAGCGACCCAGAGATAGAAGGGAACGACCGCTATTTTCACGGGCAGAACGAACTCCTTGCGGGTCTTCCATTTGTAGGCGAGGCGAAGGAGCCAGGCGGAGAAGAAAGGTCCAAGCAGGAGCGGTGCGATGCGGGAGAGGATGAGCAGGAAAGCCGGAAAGAAAGTCATGTTCGCTGCAGGATTGATAAGCGGGAAAGTAGCCGGAACGATGATCGCTGTCGCAAAATTAGAGAGGAGAGTGAAGGTGGTGAGGTTCTGTATGGAGCCGCCCATTTTGCCTGCGATGATCGGCGCTGCCGTCGCCGTGGGCATGATAAAACACATGAGGATGCCCTGCGCGAGGATCTTGTCTCCCGTCCAATGAAGGAGTACCGCGTACGAGGCGAAGGAGAATAGCATCTGGGCAGCCAGAACGACCCAATGCCATTTATGAAGGCGCAGGTCGAGGGGATTCACCTTGCAGAAGGTGAAGAAAAGCATAAAAAAGATGAGCCACGGGAGCGTGGGCGCCAGCGGCAGGAAGAGTTTATAGCCAAGGGCTCCGATGAGCATCGAGAGCCAGAGGGCGTTGGAGTCAAAGAATTTTCTCATTTTATTAAAAGAAAAAAACATTAAAAACCCTTTTACGCGCTTAAGCTACGCTCTATGCGTACTTTGTTGTAAAAAAACTCCTTGCGTGCAAGCACACAGATAGTTTTTTCCGCCAAACTCCGCACCCCTTACTGGGTAAAGCGCGCAAAAGACATAAACATATAAAACAATTATTTATCCATTACCCCATTGGGCAACGATGGAGTCCATGATGGCAAAGACCTCTTCGACGGTCTCTGCACGGAGGAGGGCGATGCGGGTTTGTTTGAAGTTATCAAGGCCTTTGAAGACCGGGGATGCAGCAAAATGCCGGCGTGAATGAATGATGCCTTTTCGCTCGTCGTTGCCGCACCAGGCGATGGAAGCGAGGACGTGCTCTTTTAGGACCGCAACTTTCTCGCTCATGGAAAGGGGGATAATAACCCCACCCCGTCCCTCCCCACAAGGGAGGGAGATTTCCGAGATATCGACAGATCGATATATCGAGTTATCGAGTCCGGCTTTCATTTCTGCGAAGAGCCAGGGTGCACCAAAGGTGGCGCGGCCGACCATGATGGCGTCCACTCCGTAGCGGTCGAAACACTCGCGTGCGCGTTCGGGCGTGCACACGTCCCCGTTCCCTATTATAGGTATATGTATGCGCGGGTTGTTTTTCACTTCTCCGATGAGGGTCCAGTCTGCTTCGCCGCGGTACATCTGCGAACGAGTACGGCCATGGATGGCGAGTTCGGTAATACCGCAGTCCTGAAGGGCTTCAGCGAGGGAGACGATGAAATATTCCGAATTATCGATATTTCGATATTCCGATATTCCGAGCGGATTGACGCGGGGAATGAGATCTTTTTCATCCCAGCCGAGACGGGTCTTGGCGGTGACGGGCGTATGGACGGCGTTAACGACTGCGCGGGTAATCTCGAGCATTTTCGGAACGTCCTTCAAGAGACCGGCTCCGGCACCTTTTCCTGCCACTTTCTTCACGGGGCATCCGAAGTTGATGTCGATGAAATCCGGGCGCGCTTGCTCGACGATGATGGCCGCGTCGCGCATGGCTTCCGGTTCGCGTCCGTAGATCTGGATAGCTACCGGCCGCTCGGCATCGGAGATGGTTAGCTTGCGGGTCGTAGAGGCTATATCGCGAACGAGGGCGTCGGCGTTAACGAACTCCGTATATACGCGATCGGCTCCGTAGCGCTTGCATAGCGCACGGAAGGCCGGATCGGTGACGTCCTCCATAGGAGCCAAATATATTTTTTTCATTTATTCAACGTGGGATACGAAATACGATGATGATTCATGGCGGTGAGGCGGGTTGTGAAGACGCGCCGGATGTCCTCTACGTCCTTGAAGGAGAGAGGCGTCTCGGCAAACTGACCATCGGCTATCTGCGCATCGATCATCTGGTTCACCGCCTTGGCGATGGAGGCTTCGGAGTAGTCATCGAGGCTGCGCGAACGGGCTTCGATAGCGTCCGCCATCATGAGGATGGCTGCCTCTTTAGTCGAAGGCTTGGGACCTTTGTAACGGAAGAGGGACTCGTCCACGGACTCCTTGGGATGGGTGTTGCAATAAGTGTTATAGAAATACCGCACGAGGGAGGTGCCGTGGTGGGTTGTGATAAAATTGACCACCACTTCGGGCAGGTGATTCTTGCGGGCAATGCGTTCTCCTTCGGTCACATGCGAGATGACGACTTGCGCCGCATCACGGGGATCCATAGCGAGCAAGGGGTTGTCGGAGCCATTCTGGTTTTCCGTATAGTAAAGCGGGTCGGTCATCTTTCCGATGTCGTGGTAGAGGGCGCCCGTACGAACGAGAAGCGCGTTTGCGCCGATGGTCTTTGCCGCCTCGGCTGCGAGGTTAGAGACCTGCATGGAGTGTTGGAAAGTGCCTGGGGCTTTCTCTGCGAGGGCATGTAAGAGGTCGGAGTTGATATCCGTCAGCTCGATTAGAGTGATCGAGGAGATGAAACGGAAGAGTTTCTCGAAAGCGTAGATCAGTCCGTAGCAACCGATGGTGAGGAGGCAACAGATAGCGAAATAGAGGTACATCCAGAGGTTGATAGAGGACCAGGCGCCGGTCTGCGCAAAAGTGATGGCGGTATAGGCAACCACCTGCGAGAGGAGTATCCATGCGGCCGTCTGGGTGAGCTGCGCGCGGCGTGTCATGTCAGAAAGCGAAGAGACAGCCGTCATTCCGACCACAACCTGAATGAAGAAGAACTCTACGGGCGCAGGCACGACGATGGAGGTGATGAGGATGGTGGTGAAATGCAGGAAGAGAGCCGTTCGTGAGTCAAAGAAGACGCGCGTTAAGATAGGTACCCACGCGAAGGGAATGATATACACGGAGAGGTTAAAACGCAAGGCAAGGCACGCGAGTCCGATGACGATAAACATCTGGAGACAGAAGAAAAGAACTGTCGATAGGGAGCGCAGGTACGCCTCGCGGAAGACGTATAAGTAAATCGCAAAAAGGCAGAGGAAAAGGATGACGAGCATCGCTTCGCCGAGGATGGAGATGGTGCGTTGCTTGGTACCGATCTCTTCGTCGTCATAGGCTCTGCGGAGAGATTGCAGGACCTGATACGAACGCTCCGTAACGATCTCTCCGTTACCAATGATTTTCTCGCCTTTCTGCACCATTCCCTGGGTCGGCGAGAGGGTCTCAAAGAGATGCTCGCGCATGGTCTCGGTGAGGGCGGTATCCATCTCGAGGTTCTGCGCGCAGTCATACCCAAAACGCTCATAAGCGGACTTGGGGGTGTAGATATCCGAGAGTGGATAGGTCTTCGCTACGCGTCCGTTCATGATGGAGATGCGAGAGAACGACTGCGCCTGGAGCCACTCCATATCTTGGAGAGAGAGGACGGGCACTTGGCGCTGTACACGAGGGATGTAACGATAGCAGGGCGCGAAGGTAGAGAGGAGTTGAGCCTGCTCTTTCTGAAGCTGCTCGTCGGTCTTGTAGATCGGAAAATCGAAATCCGCCGTGAGGGTCGCTGCGCCCCATGGTTTGCCCACCTCGTAGTAGTAGCGGAAGGCGTTGTTATAGCGAGGGAACATCAGGACGATGATTGCAGCGAGGATGACAAAAACGCCGAGACGCAAGATGATATGAGCCATCTTGCTATTTAGCATTTTGTCATTTACGATTTGGCTATTTATTATGCCATTTAGCCATTTTATCATGATCGTTTGGATTTAAAGAATTCTTGTATGAGTTGTCGGCACTCGGTCTCAAGGACGCCGGATGTGACGGTTGCTTTGGGGTGAAAAGCCCGTGGAGCATAGGTTGCGAAGCCTCTTTTCGGATCGGGAGCGCCATAGACGATGCGGCTTATCTGCGCCCAACCGATAGCTCCTGCGCACATAGTGCAGGGTTCGACGGTGACGTAGAGAGTTGCGTCCGGGAGATACTTACCACCAACGGTCTGCGAAGCCGCGGTGATCGCCTGTATCTCCGCATGGGCGGTGACGTCGGAGAGGGTCTCTGTCAGGTTGTGTCCTCGGCCGATGATCCGGTTCTGCGAGACGATGACGCAGCCGATGGGGATCTCGTCTGCAGCGAGGGCTTTCTCTGCCTCGCAGAGGGCGAGGCGCATGAAGCGCTCATCCGCATCATTTACCATTTGATCATTTACCATTTGGTCATTTATTGAGTCATTTAGCAATTTAGCCATTTGACAAAAGTCTTTGAGCGTCTCGGGATGGGACTCGAAGTGGTTACCGATGACGACGATGTCGGCGCCGGCGGAATAAGCCGCTTGCATCGCTTCGGGGGTACGTATTCCGCCACCTACAATAAGAGGGATGGAGGTATTTTTTCTCACCTCGCGGATGATGCCCGGCGAGACGGGGATTTGGGCACCTGAACCTGCCTCAAGGTAGATGGCTTTTTTGCCCATGAGTTCGGCCGCGATACAGGTGTCGATGATCGTTTGAAGGTTTGAAGGTTTGAGAGGTTTCGTTCCCGTCACGCGCATGGTCGAAGTCTCTACCCCGCCATCAATCAGGATGTACGCCGTCGGGATGACGGTAATAGACGAGCCATGTATGGCTCTTGCCGCTCTGACCTGCTGATGAACAAGGTATTCGGGATTGTCGCCGGAAAGCAAAGAGAGGTAGAGGATGGCATCTGCTTCGGGAGTAAACTGAGAGGCGTTTCCGGGAAAGAGAATAATTGATAATTGACAATTGACAATTGACAATTTTTCGCGGAGAGCACGGACGAAGGGCGTTGTATCACCACCGGTAGAACCACCGACGAAGATGTAGTCGGGATGGCAGTCCGGAGTGATGGGCAGCGCTGACAGATCAGCTTTTTCGGGATCGAGTAATATGGCTAATTTTTTGTCCATTCGAAGGTTTCTACCATTTTGATGATATCTGCGCGGAGATAGTTATAGACGGGTGCGAGGGAGTCGGCGTTCGGGGGACAGTTACAATAAACCGACGCCCGGAAGAAATGGCGGGTAGAGTCGGTCACAAAAAACTGGCAGGACGATGCGGTGTTTCCCTCCAGATCGAAAAGAACGCCATAGACGGACGCCTCGGGATGCGCGTATTCCTGCTCGGGAATCGCCGTTGCGAACGATGCGTTACGATAGACGAACTCCAGGGCATCGTTGGTAAGTTCGCGGAGGTTGTTTTGGACGGGCTTATAGGAGCAGTAGATAGTAGCATCCAAAGCGGGGTAGTAGATATTGATCCAATAAGGTTCGGAGACATCCGTACGAGGCTGAACGACTGCGTTGCGGGAAAGGGCGAAAGTATAGGGGAATGATGAATTGAAATCTACATAGGCGGTATCGGGAGTGGTGATCCGATAGTAACCGTACGGACGCGGGGTATAGCTGTTGTTGCATGATGCACATGCAAACAACAGGAGAATGGATAATTGACAATTGACAATTGATAATTGAGAATTATGTTTTCTATTTTTTTGTAAAAAGCCCATAATATTCCAAAATACGGCACAAAGGTAATATATTTAATTCAAAATTAAAAATTAAAAATTAAAAAATCCGGTTAAAAGTGAGAAAATCACACTTTTTTATAAAAAAAGTACGTGCGCGCTTGCGTAATTAAAAAAAAGGTTGTATCTTTGTACGCTTTTAGCATAAGGTAAACCTTTGGGAACCACAAAAAACCATAAAAAACACACATTAAATATTTATGATGAGTAAGAAAGAAAATAATTATTGCGTGATCATGGCCGGCGGCGTTGGCAGTCGTTTCTGGCCGTTCAGCAGAGAGGAGAAGCCGAAACAGTTCTTGGATTTTTTCGGCACCGGCAGAAGTTTATTGCAGATGACGATAGACCGTTTCAGGCCGATTGTACCGGTGGAGAACATGTTTATCGTGACGAATATCACATACAAACATTTGATATTGGAGCAAGTGCCGGACATCAAAGAGAGCCAGATTTTATGCGAACCGGCAAGACGCAACACGGCGCCGTGTATCGCTTATGCGACAGCTCATATCCGGGCGTTATGTCTGCGCAGGGCCGGCCTGACCGCGGCTAATCAAGACTGGACTCGACCGGAGATGAAGGCTAATATCGTCGTGGCGGCGAGCGATCATCTGATTTTGGAGGAAGAGAAATTCCGGCAGGCCATCCTGAAGGCGTTTGACTTCGTAAGTGAGAACAACGCGATCTGTACGCTCGGCATGCAACCGACACGACCGGAGACGGGGTATGGGTATATCCAGTATATAAATGAGCGCTCGCAGAGCGAGCTCAATGATGGAATGAGCGCGGCAAAGCCGCTCAATGATGGTATATATCCAGTGAAGACGTTTACGGAGAAACCGAATTTAGAGATGGCGAAAGTGTTCCTGGAGAGCGGCGATTTTCTATGGAACAGCGGAATCTTCATCTGGAATCTGCAGACCATCAGCGAGGCGTTCCGATATCTGCTGCCGGAAGTAGCGGACCGTTTCCGCGAGGGCGAGTTACTGATGGGCACGGACAAAGAGGAAGATTTCATCGAGGAGATGTTTCCCAAATGCCCGAATATCAGTATTGACTACGGCATCATGGAGAAGGCGGACAATGTGTACGTCATGCCGTCGAGTTTCGGATGGAGCGATCTCGGTACCTGGGGCAGCTTATACGAGTTGAGTGAGAAAGACGAGGACGGCAACGTGAGTCTGCACAGCGAGGCACATTTCCATGAGGCGAAAGGTAATATCGTCGTGCTGGAGCCCGGCAAGAAAGCGATCGTGCAAGGCGTGGAGGACATGATTATTGTAGAGGAGAAGGGCGCGTTGCTGGTTTGCAAGAAAGCCGAGGAGCAGCGGATCAAGCAGTTCGTGAGCGAATTATAAGCAAAACAAATAAATTACTTAATACATTAAATCACATCATGAGTTATCTGAATTTTGACAAGAAAGTACTTGTTAATCTGGAGCGGTCGCTTCAGAAAGAGATGATTCGAACGAACCGTGCAGGGGTGTATAACTCGACCACGTTGGTCGATTGCAACACCCGTAAGTACCACGGCCAGTTGGTGATGCCTATACCGGAGATCGGAGACGACAATTTCGTTCTGCTGAGTTCTCTGGATGAAACGGTGATCCAACACGGTGCGGAGTTCAACTTAGGCCTGCACGAGTACGGCGAGAACCATTTCAGTCCGAACGGGCACAAGTACATTCGCGAGTTCGACTGCGAGTTGATCTCCAAGACCGTTTATCGCGTGGGCGCGATGGTATTAGAGAAAGAGCGGTTGCTGGTTAGTTTTGAGCCTCGCGTCTTAATCCGCTACACATTGTTAGAGAGTGGTAGTCCGACGGTCATCCGTTTCCGTCCGTTCTTAGCTTTCCGTAGCGTGAATGAGTTGACGCACGAGAACCCGTTGGCTAATCCAAACATGGACGAGTGCGAGAACGGAAGGTTCAACCGGATGTATCCGGGTTTCCCGACGCTGTACATGCAGTTCAGCAAGGCCGTGGAGTATCATCATGACCCGCAGTGGTACAAGGATATCGTGTACCGCAAGGAGAGGGAACGCGGTTATGCGTTCAAGGAGGATCTGCTGGTACCGGGATATTTCGAGTTGCCGATGAAAAAAGGCGAGAGTATCATCTTCGCAGCCGGCGTGACGGAATGCAAGACCGCGAGTCTGAAAGCCACCTGGAAGAAAGAGTTAGAGCGCCGGAACAAGCGTCTTGACATGTTCTCGACTCTGAAGAACAGCGCGAGCCAGTTCTACAAACGCGAAGGCGACAAATGCTATCTGTTAGCCGGCTTCCCGTGGTTCCATGCGGATGCCCGTAACACGTTCTTCGCGACGCCGAGTTGTACGTTAGATATCGACCGCCCGGAGTACTGGGACGCCATCATCAACAAGACCGCTACCGGCGAGATACTGAATTTCATGAACGGTCGCGGCAACGAGATCAAGACGACAGGCATGGATGAGCCGGATGCGTTGTTATGGTTCGTTCGTGCGATACAGAAATATGCGCATAAGTATTCGGTTCGCGAGGCGGCGGATTTGTATGGTCAGCTCTGTCTGGACATCGTCAATTGGTACCGCAAGCAGAACCATCCGCGGGCTAAGTTACACCAGAACGGCTTGTTGTGGGTCGATGGTACGCAACGTCCGGCTACGTGGATGAACGCGACGGAGAACGGTTGGCCGATCACCCCGCGAACGGGTTATGTCGTAGAGATCAATGCGTTATGGTACAACGCGATGCGGTTCACCGCAGAGATGCTGCGCGAGATGGGCAAAGAGACCAGTGCGGACCTCATGGAGTATCAGGCAGAGATCACGAAGGACGCTTTTGTCAAGACCTTCTGGAACGGCGTTTATCTGAACGACTACGTGTTAGACGGTTACGAGAACCGCGAGGTAAGACCGAACCAGATCTGGGCAGCCGGTCTGCCGTACAGTCCGCTGGATAAGAAACAGCAGAAAGCAGTAGTGGATATCTGTACGAAAGAGTTGCTGACGCCGAAGGGCTTGCGTACGCTGAGCCCGAAGAGCGGCGACTACCGTCCTGTCTACCGCGGCGGCCAGCAGGAACGCGACCGGAATTTCCATAACGGACCGGTTTGGCCGTTCACGATTGCGGCGTATGCCCGTGCGTATATGAACGTATATAAGTACAGCGGTATCAGCTTCATGGAGCGACTGTTGGTCGGTTTCGAGGCTGAGATGGACCAGCTGACGATCGGAACGCTGAACGAGATGTACGACGGCAACCCGCCTTACAAAGGCCATGGCGGCATGAGTTATGCGCCAAGCGTAGCGGCTGTAATCAGCGTGATGGATACGCTGAAGAAGTATCAATTAGAAGAAAGCGAAAAGTCGAAAGTCGAAAGCGAAGGAAAGGAGGCAGACAAATGAAAGCGTTAATGTTTGGATGGGAGTTTCCTCCTCATATCTTAGGTGGTTTAGGAACGGCGAGTTATGGTCTGACCCGTGGTATGGCACAGCAGCCTGACATGGAGATCACGTTCGTCATCCCAAAGCCTTGGGGCGATGAGGACCAGAGTTTCCTGCGTATCATCGGTGCGAACAGTGTGCCTATCGTATGGAAAGAAAACAGCTATGACTACGTCAAGCAACGCATGGAGGGCAAGATGAGCCCCGAAGAGTATTTCCATTTCCGCAACGGTATTCATTACGACTACCGCCGCATCGGAACGGATGACTTGGGCTGCGTGGGTTTCTCGGGTCGTTACCCGGACAACCTGATCGAAGAGATCGGCAACTACGAAGCCGTAGCAAGCGTGTTAGCGCACAGTCTGGACTTTGATATCATCCACAGTCATGACTGGCTGACTTATCCTGCCGGCGTGTTTGCGAAGCAGATCAGCGGTAAGCCATTAGTAATCCACGTTCACGCGACCGATTTCGACCGCAGCCGCGGTAATGTGAACCCGACGGTTTACGCGATTGAGAAACGCGGCATGGACGAAGCGGATCATATCATATGCGTAAGTAACCTGACGAGACGGACGGTGATCGAGAAATACGGCATCGATCCGCGTAAGGTAAGTACGGTGCACAATGCCGTAGAGCCGTTGGCGCATCCCGAGGAGTTCACGAAGCCTGAGCGCAAAGACAAGCTTGTCACGTTCCTTGGCCGTATCACGATGCAGAAAGGTCCGGAGTATTTCGTAGAGGCCGCAGCAAGGGTATTGAGCAAGACGGACGGCGTACGATTTGTGATGGCCGGAAGCGGCGACAAGATGACGGAGATGATCGATCTCGTAGCCAAACGCGGCATCGCGGATAAGTTCCACTTCCCGGGCTTCATGCGCGGCAAGCAGGTACAGGAGATGTTAGCAATGAGCGACGTATATATCATGCCGTCTGTGAGCGAGCCTTTCGGTATCAGTCCGCTGGAAGCGATGCAGGTCGGCTGTCCGTCGATCATCAGCCACCAGTCCGGCTGCGCAGAGATCCTGCAACATGCCATCAAGACCGACTACTGGGACATCGACGCCATGGCGGACGCTATCTACGCGATTGTCAAGTATCCGGCGATGTACAAGAGTCTGCATGAGTTAGGCATGGCGGAGGTCAACAATATCAAGTGGTCCGACGCCGGACTCAAAGTGCGCAGGATCTACGACGGAGTAATCAATCATACGTTGTGATTTACCATTTGGACATTTACCATTTGGTCATTTATTTAGAAATTTAACCATTTAGTAATTTTTAAAGATATGAAAAATATATGTTTTTGCTTCCAGATGCACGCACCGTACCGTCTGAAGCGCTATCGTTTCTTCGAGATCGGCCATGACCACTACTACTACGACGATATGGCTACCGAGGAGCACGTTAACTGGCTGGTGCAGACCTCGTACCTGCCGCTTTGCCAGACCATCCGCGACATGATCAACCTCAGCAAGGGTAAGTTCCATTGCGCCATCAGCGTGAGCGGAACGATGATCGAGATGTTCGAGCAGTTCAACCCGGAGATGATCGATATCCTCAAGGAGTTGGCGGCTACCAAGGCCGTAGAGTTCCTCGCAACGCCGTACAGCTATTCGCTGGCATCGGAGTACAACGCAGAGGAGTTCAAGGAGCAGTTGAAGTTCCAGGGCGAGCTGGTAGAGACCATCTTAGGCGTGAAGGCACAGAGCGTATGGAACACCGAGTTGCTGTACACCGACGAGGAGGCTTATAACCTGAACAAGATGGGTTACAAAGTGATCCTGAGCGAGGGTGCCAAGCACGTGCTGAGTTGGAAGACGCCGAACAAGGTCTATCAATCCGCAGGCGCACCGAAGATGAAGGTGTTGTTGCGTAACACGAACCTCAGCGACGAGTTGAGTTTCCATTTCTCAGATCCGGGATGGGGAAACTACCCTATTGACGCAGAGAAATACGCCAACCAGCTGAAAGCGTTGCCGGAAGGCGAAGATATCATCAATATATGGGTTGGTGCAGAGACTTTCGGTATCCGTCAGAACGCCGGAAGCGGTATCTTCGATTTCCTGAAGGCGCTGCCGTACTTCGCTTTGGAGCGCGAGATGGGCTTCATGACGCCGAGCGAGGCTGCGAAGAAGTTAGCCGCTGAGGACGTACTGTCGAGTCCGTATCCGTTGACCTGGAGCGGTGAGGCAAAGGACCTGAGCGTCTATACGGGTAATGACCTGCAACAAGAGGCGCTTAACAAGTTGTACGCTGTCGCAGAGCGCGTACACCTGTGTCAGGACAAGAATCTGAAGACTAACTGGCTGCGTCTGCAGGACGTTAACTACCTGCACTATATGAATCACATCGACCAGGGCGAGACGCAGTATGAGTCGGCTTACGACGCGTTCATCAATTATATGAACGTGCTGTCCGACTTCCTGCAGACGGTAGAAGAGCAGTACCCGACGACCATCGAGAACGAAGAGTTGAACGAGTTGCTCAAGACCATCCGCAACCAGGAAGAGGAGATTCAGAAACTGAACGAGAAGCTCAAGAAAGCAAAGAAATAAAAGCCTACCCTCTACCCCTCCGTAAAAGGAGGGGATAACGGGTGAGTACAAGATTGAATAGACGTTTTCTCATAGTATTAGTACTGTTGGCAGCGACCATTATGGCCGCTGCCAAGCCGCCCCGTGTGCGGACAGTAGTGCGTACCTGGCAAATGCCGGGGTATAGCGCAGTAGCGGACACGACGGTCTTCATGGACACGTTGATGCTGAACTATCACGACGTAGATGTCCAGCAGAACTACTCGATCAGCAGCGCGACGAACGGCAACGTGCTGGTCTCGCCGATTGAGTCGAGAGTCGTGAACGACAGGCTGAAGACGATAGATGACCCGTTCGCGTGGAGCCTCACGCCGTACGTCACTACGCCGCAGCAACAACGGTATTTTAATACGACAACCCCTTTCTCTACCGTGGCGTACAAGAAAGGTTTCGTGACGGGCCATGAGGAGAACGATATCGATTTTCTTTTCACGGGCAATATCAACCGGAAGCTAAACCTGGGTCTGGAGATGGACTACCTCAGTTCGATGGGGCACTATGCCAACACGGCGGGTAAATTATTCCGCGGATCGGTCTGGGGCAGCTACACGGGCAACCACTATAGTATGCACGCCGCGTTCGGGTGGAGCCGGTTGAACTCGTTTGACAACGGAGGACTGAGAGACGTAGCGGATCTAAGCAGCTCGTTGAATGCGGAAGATATACCGGTTCGGCTCAATGCGATGACCGGTTATCGGTATATCAGCGGCTACCTGCACAATCAATACGCCATCACCAAAGAACGTGAGTACCACGACTCGATCGAGGTGATCGAAGATGGCAGGAGGGTCAAGAAAGACACTCTCAAAGTGGAGTACATCCCGCTGATGACCTTCTCTCATATCTTCGAGACCAACAACTCTAACAGGCGGTATATCGAGCAAAACGCCCGCCAGGATTTCTACGACAAGACGTATTTCGACACCATCCGCACGAACGACACGACGGACGTACTGACGATTCGTAACACGATCGCCGTGACGTTCTCAGAGGCGTACAACACGAAACTGAAGTTCGGTGCGACGGTCTTCGCCATGAACGAATGTCAGCGGTTCCTGAACGACAGTGTGCCGTACGACAAAGACAGTATTTTCGATTACGTATGGACCAACAACACCTTCGTCGGCGGCGCGATCCACAAGCACAGCGGCGCGAACGTGCACTATAATGTAGAGGGGCAGGTTTGCGTCTTAGGATATAAGATCGGGGAGTTTGACGTACACGGCAAGTTAGAGACGAAGTTCAACGCCGGCAAGTATCCTTTTTATCTCTCCGCACGGGCGTACGCGAAGAGCGAGACACCGAACAGGTATCTGCAGCACTATCGGTCTAACCATTTCGTATGGGATAATAACTTCGGCTTCACGTACCGGTTCTTAGGCGGCGCGACGGTCGCGTACCCGACCAAATGGGTGAAACCCAGGATTGATTTCAGTTTTGAGAACTTCACCAATCCTATTTATTTCAAAGCCGAGGACGGCTTGCCTTACCAGCACCGCGGCAATGTACAGATTATCACGGGAGAGGCAGGAGTAGATATCACCACCCCGTGGATTAACTTAGAGAACAAAGCTGTGATCCAACACAGCACCAACGACAGCGTGATGCCGGTTCCGATGGTCATTTTGCAGCACAGGCTGTACTACCACGGTACTTGGTTCCGCGCGCTGGACGCGCAGATAGGTGTCGATGTTCGGTATTTCACCCGATACCACGCGCCGGTGCTTAACCCGGCGACAGGCATCTTCTGCACCCAGCAGGACGTGAACGTGGGTAACTACCCATGGATGAACGTTTATGCAAATTTCTACGTGCGATCAATCCGCTTGCGTTTCTTCGCACAATATCAGCACATAAACCACCTGTTTATGCGCTCCAACACGAACTATCTGACCATGCCGGGCTATCCAACCAACAGGGATGTTTTTCGAGCAGGCTTGGCATGGCATTTTTATAATTAGTCAAGAGACAAAAGTCAAGAGTTAAGAGATAAGAGTCAAGAGATGTTTATGGTAGTAACAGTAAATACAAACAAGATTATTCAGTACGCCCAGGAAGAGGCGTCCAGGCTGATGAGCAAACACATCGAGCCGGGGCACTTGCTGCTGGCGATTATGCGATTAGGCGAAGGCTCGGCCTATGAGGTACTGCGTCAGGCGGATTTTCGTCCGGAGGAAGCCAAAGAGGCTATCGAGCAGTCCTTGCGGGGCACAGAGCCGGATGCGTCGCGTTCGTTGAGTGCGAGCACCGATCGTATCTTCCGTATCGCGGAGGGTATCAGCCGTGAGTATCATGCGCCTGCGGTGGGGACGATTCACCTGCTGATGGCCATCCTACGTGAGCGGGTCAACAAGGCCGCCATCTATCTGGAGAACGAGTGGCAGATCACCTATTCGCGGGTGGTCGATCTGTACGGCGAGCCGCATGAGACCCTGGAGTATCCGCAGAACGGCGGTGAGCAGGGAGATGAGGTGAACGAGGCTAACTGGCAGCCGCAGCGCGGCCAGCAGAAAGGCAAGAGCAGCAAGACCGCAGCGCTGGACAAGTACGGACGCGATCTGACCAAACAGGCGGAGGAAGGTAAGTTAGACCCCGTCGTAGGACGCGAGAGAGAGATCGAGCGCGTGGTACAGATCCTGAGCCGCAGGAAGAAGAACAACCCAATCCTCATAGGTGAGCCGGGTGTCGGCAAGTCCGCTATCGTGGAGGGCTTGGCGCTGCGCATCATCGACGACGAGAGCGGGGCGCTGAAAGGCAAACGGATCGTGACCTTGGATGTCGCTTCGATGGTTGCCGGTACGACGTACCGCGGTCAGTTTGAGGAGCGGATGAAACAGGTGATCACGGAGCTGCGCGAGCATCCGGAAGTGATCCTCTTTGTCGATGAGATACACACGCTCATCGGCGCCGGAAACGCTTCGGGATCATTGGACGCAGCGAACATCCTCAAGCCCGCTTTGGCGAGAGGCGAGGTACAGTGCGTCGGTGCAACGACGACCGCTGAGTACGCCAAGTCCATCGAGAAAGACGGGGCGTTAGAGCGCCGTTTCCAGAAAGTGCAGGTTCGTCCGACGACGAGCGAGGAGACGCTGAACATCTTAAAACACCTCAGCGCCCATTACGCGCAGTACCACCATGTGATCTACAGCAAAGAGGTGCTGAAGGCCTGCGTGGAGATGAGCGAGCGGTACCTGACCGACCGCGCTTTCCCGGACAAAGCGATCGACGTGATGGACGAAGTGGGCGCACGGAGCAAGACCCGCATGCAGGAGTTGGGCGAGAGCGAGACGCCGTACGCTATCACCACAGAAGACGTAGCGGGTGTAGTGAGCGTGATGAGCGGCGTACCCGTTCAGCGCGTAGCGACCGCCGAGAGCGAGCGGCTGCGCACGATGGCGGACACCCTCAAACGCCGCGTGATAGGTCAGGACACCGCTGTGGAGACCGTCGTTCGCGCTATCCAACGCAGCCGGCTCGGTCTGCGCGACCCGAAACGCCCGATCGGCACGTTCTTCTTCTTAGGTCAGACGGGTGTCGGCAAGACGTACCTGGCGCAGTGTCTGGCGGAGGAACTCTTCGGCAGCAAGGATGCTCTCATCCGGTTCGATATGAGCGAATATATGGAGAAACACACGGTGAGTCTGCTGGTAGGCGCGCCTCCGGGCTACGTAGCCCATGAGGAAGGCGGCAAACTGACGGAGGCCGTGCGGCGCAAGCCCTACTCCATCATCCTCTTCGACGAGATCGAGAAAGCCCATCCGGATATCTTCAACGTGCTGCTGCAGGTGCTGGACGAAGGCCGTCTGACTGACCGTCAGGGCCACAGCGTCGATTTCCGCAACACGATCATCGTGCTGACCAGCAACGTAGGTACGAGACAGGTGTTAGAGTTCGGCGCAGGCATCGGCTTCAACAACGCGGAGATGGACCAGAAGCGCGTGAACGCGACCTTGCTCAAGGCGCTGCAGAAACAATTCCCGCCGGAGTTCGTCAACCGCATCGATAATGTCGTGACCTTCGAGCCGCTGAACCGCGAGAGCATCGCCCAGATCGTACGGATCGAGATCAGCCTTCTCCAACAACGGATGAAGAAGCAAGGCCATCACCTGGTCGTACCGGCAGAGGTGTCGGAAAAACTGGCGGAGCGTAGTTTTGATACTAAGAACGGCGCAAGACCTGTCAGGAGAGCCGTCCAGACTTATCTGGAAGACCCGCTGACGGACATCTTGCTGCGCCGACCGAATCAGAAAAAAATAACCATAAAAAAAATATAATTATGACAGTAGAAATTACGGACGCTAACATCAAGGATGTGATTGCGTCAGGCAAACCGGTAGTAGTAGATT
>CAMOUL010000022.1 GCA_946626605.1 uncultured Bacteroidales bacterium
GCCCGAGTATATGTCCAACTCGCAATACGCGACGCTCAACTCCACCTATTCGCTGCTCTCGTCCACCGTGACGAGTCAGATTAACGCATGGCTCTCCAAGTTGACGAATATGCTGACGCTCGGAGTAGCCATCCGTACGGAGGGCGAAGGTGCCGATGCCAGCCAGGAATACGAGGCGCAGTTCCAACTCCAGCCGGTGGACAGACTGATCATCAACGGGAACTTCGGCTATCGCTATAACGACATCTCCAACCAGCCTTTCTTCGGTGATCTGGACGTGGAGGTGCTGCTGACGGATGACGGCCGGTGGCGGCTCAAAGGTTACACGCATACCGTAGATAAATACTCCCTCCGCCAGGCCTCCACGATACAGGGATTCGGCTTGATGTGGAAGAAAGATTTCAACTGGCCCTCAACCAAACGCAAGGACAAGAAACGGCAGTCCTCCAATACGGAGGAAACCAAATAAAAGCAGCATCCGGAAGGACGCTGCTTTTTCATATCGGCCATACATGGCCGATGGCCGATAGTTGTTTAGTGGTGCTCGGGACGCGGTCCGCGACGCTCAGGACGGGGACCTCTGTCAAGGCGTGCGCCGTCACGGTCGCCGCGCGGTGCACGGGCAGGACGTTCCGGCTCTACGTAGCCTTCCGGTTTCTCCTTTAGCGCACGTGCGCTGAGACGGAACTTACCGGTCTTCGGGTCAATCTCCAGCAGTTTGATGCGGATATGGTCGCCTTCTTTGATTCCGGTCTCTTCCATCGTCTCGTACCGTTTCCAGTCAATCTCGCTGATATGCAGCAGACCTTCCTTGCCCGGCATGAACTCTACGAAGCAGCCGTACGGCATGAGGCTCTTGACAACCGAGTCGTACTCTTCGCCTACTTCCGGCAACGCAACGATAGCCTTGATCTTCGCGATAGCGGCTGCCATCTGCTCGCCGTTGTTGGAAGCTACCTCGACCTTGCCGCCCTTCTCGTCTTCGTCGATAGAGATGACAGCGCCGGTCTCTGCCTGGATACCCTGGATAATCTTACCGCCCGGGCCAATGACAGCACCGATCATATCTTTCGGGATATAGAACGAAGTGATACGCGGAGCGTGCGGCTTGAGATCGGCACGCGGAGCCGGCATGCAAGCCAGAATCTTGTCGAGGATGTACATACGTGCCTCGTGCGCCTGTGCGAGCGCGTTCTCCAAAATCTCGTAGCTCAATCCGTCCACTTTGATATCCATCTGGCAAGCCGTCAGACCGTCCTTGGTACCGGTGGTCTTGAAGTCCATGTCGCCGAGGTGGTCCTCATCGCCGAGGATATCGGAAAGGATAGCGTAGTTTTTACCCTGGTTCTCGGAGATAAGTCCCATGGCGATGCCGGAAACGGGTTTCTTCATCGGCACACCGGCATCCATGAGGGCGAGTGTACCAGCGCAGACAGTAGCCATTGAGGACGAACCGTTCGACTCCAGGATATCTGAAACAACGCGGATGGTATAAGGAAAATCTTCCGGGATCATGTTCTTCAGCGCACGGCAAGCGAGGTTACCGTGACCGATCTCACGACGGCCTACACCGCGAGCGGCTTTTGCCTCACCCGTCGAGAACGGCGGGAAGTTATAGTGCAGGAGGAACTTATCGGTGCCCTGGATCAACGCCTCATCCACGATCTTCTCGTCGCGGCTGGTACCGAGGGTAACGGTCGAGAGCGACTGCGTCTCGCCACGGGTGAAGATAGAACTTCCGTGAGGGCCGGGCAGGTAACCCACCTCGCACCAGATCGGACGAATCTCCGTGGTCTTACGGCCATCCAGACGCTTACCCTCATCAAGCACAGCGCGACGCATTGCCTCTTTCTCTACATCGTGATAGTAACGATCTACAAGAGCAGCCACCTCATCGATGTCGATGCCGAGTGCCTCAGCACGTTGAGCCATGTAGTCTGCTTTCTCGGCCTTGAAGTCCTCGCGGATCTGGGAGAACATCTCCTCGCGATGATGTTTGTCGGTGTCGGCAGCGGTTGCCTGTGCATAAGCACGAGCGTAGGAGTAGTCATGAACAGCCTGTTTCAACTCCTCATCGTTCACCTCATGGCAGTACTCACGCTTGGTCTCCTTGCCATAAGCTTTCATCATCTCGTTGATTGCCAGACACTGCGGTTTGATAGCCTCGTGCGCAGCCTTGATAGCCTCCAACATAACGGATTCCGGCACCTCTTTCATCTCGCCTTCGACCATCATAATGTTGTCATACGTAGCAGCCACCATCAACTCGAGGTCAGCGTGCTCGCATTGCTCGAAGGTCGGGTTGATAACCATCCTACCATCTACACGTGCTACACGTACTTCACTTACCGGACCCTCGAAAGGAATATCCGAGCAAGCCAAAGCAGCTCCTGCAGCGAGTCCGGCAATGCTCTCCGGCATATCGATGCCGTCCGCCGAATACATCGTGACGTTTACGAACGTCTCTGCGTGATAGTTAGAAGGGAAGAGGGGACGAAGGGCGCGGTCGATCAGACGTGCAATCAGGATCTCATAATCCGATGCTTTGCCTTCGCGGCGGGTAAAACCGCCCGGGAAGCGTCCTGCGGACGCAAATTTCTCTTTGTACTCTACGGTCAAGGGCATAAAATCTGTGCCAGGAACCGCATCTTTGGCGGAGCAGACAGTAGCTAAGATCATCGTGTTGCCGAGGGTCGCCATCACTGCGCCGTCAGCCTGTTTAGCCAACTTGCCTGTCTCCAGTTTGATCACTCGTCCATCGGGGAGAGCAATCTCTTTGGTTACAATATTCATTATTTATTCGTCATTTTTGGCCGCCGTTTGCGACCGGTTAATTTGATAAGACCCATAAAAAGTCGGACAAAGGTACTGCTTTTTTTTGAGATACACAAATTTTTTTTTATTTTTCCCGAAAAAATGCAATTTAATTTGCGTAAGTGCAAAAAAAGTTGTATCTTTGCACGCTTTTTAATATACTTAGCGATGCGTTTATTTCAACACATAGGCGAATACACCCTCCTGATGGGTAAAGTGTTGCGTCTTCCGGACCGGCAGCGGATGTTTTGGCGGCAGTATAGCAGGGAGTTGGAGAAACAAGGTCTGCAGAGTCTGCCGATTGTTCTGATTATCTCGGTCTTTATCGGCGCTATCCTGACTATTCAGGCAAAGACGAACACGGAGAACCCGTTGTTGCCGACCTATACGGTAGGTCTGCTGACGAGAGAGACTTTGTTGTTAGAGTTCTCAAGTACGATCCTGTGCCTCATTTTGGCAGGCAAAGTGGGATCGAATATCGCATCGGAGATCGGTACGATGCGTATTACAGAGCAGATCGATGCGATGGAGATCATGGGCGTGAATAGCGCCAACTACCTGATTTTACCGAAGATCTTAGCGTTTGTAACGATGATGCCGATGCTGGTCATCATCTCCACGGCAGTTGGATTAGTAGGAGGATGGGCGGTAGGTGCGTTCACGGATATCATCACGGTGCACGACTATCTCATAGGCGTACAATACGCCTTCAACCCTTACTATGTATGGTACGGCATTATTAAGAGTGTAGTGTTTGCGTTCGTGATCACGAGTATGGCGAGTTACTATGGCTATTTTGCGCGCGGGGGCGCGCTAGACGTGGGACGCGCAAGTACGAACGCGGTGGTCAACAGCAATATTATGATTTTGTTCCTCGACCTGGTTTTAAGTAAGTTACTGCTATGATTGAAGTTAAAGATGTAGTAAAGAGTTTCGACGGGAACGTGGTACTGAACCACGTGAGCACGGAGATGCGGGACGGCGAGGTGAACATGATCATCGGTCAGTCCGGCAGCGGTAAGACGGTACTGATGAAGAGCCTGATCGGTCTGCACGATGTCGATAGCGGACATATCTTATATGACGGTCGCGACTTGGCACAGATGAAGAGCAAGGATATCCGCTTATTGCACCGCGAGGTAGGCATGTTGTTTCAAGGCAGCGCCTTATTCGACTCCATGACGGTCATGGAGAATGTGCTCTTTCCGATGGAGATGTTCTCTCAAAAGAGCCGCAAGGAGATGCGGGAGCGCGCGGAGTTCTGTCTCCGCAGAGTAGAGATGCCTGAGCGGGTATGGAACCTCATGCCAAGCGAGATCAGCGGCGGTCAGCAGAAACGTGTAGCGATTGCCCGGGCGATTGTCTTGGAGCCTAAGTACCTCTTCTGCGATGAACCCAACTCGGGTCTGGATCCGAGAACGAGTCTGGTGATTGATGCGCTGATACAGGATATCACAAAGGAGTATAACATCTGCACCATCGTCAACAGTCATGACATGAACTCCATCATGGAAATCGGTGATAACATCATTTTCCTCAAAGGCGGTAAGAAAGAGTGGCAAGGCTCACGCCATGAGATTATGACGAGCGATAACGAGGCACTGAACGATTTCGTCTTCGCCAGCGAGTTATTCAAGAAAGTTAAACAAGCTAACAGTTAATACAGCACGACATGAGAAAAGCATTTTTCCTTTTGATAGTATTCAGTTTGAGCCTCTCCGCGTGGGCTATCGTGCCCCCGCGACATATGGCCGACAGTGCGTCTTACAACCGTCAAGTACGCCTGATGAAGCAGGCTGAAGGGATGGCGAAAGCCCCGATGCGCGAACAGGCTGTAGGAACACGCAAGATCTTTCCGCGCGTGCCGGTGATCTTGGTAAACTATCCCGACATGCGTTATCGCGTCAGCCGCGCCGACGTGGACTCGATGTTCAATGGCGCCAATTATACCAAAGACGGCGCTACGGGTTCGGTAAGGCAGTATTTCTACGACCAGTCGTACGGAGAATACAACCCTCAGTTCGACATCTACGGCCCCGTGACGGTCAGCCAGAACTACGCATATTATGCGGATCGCGCGTCAGAGTTGGTTTTGGAAGCGTGCGCGCTAATGGACGATTCCTTGGATTTCACATTGTATAATCTGGACGGCAATACGAAAGTAGATTTAGTGTATTGTCTTTATGCCGGTCCTCCCGCCAGCGACGGAGGATGTATTCCCTCCTCTTGGATCAGTAATCCTGATAACTTGATTTGGCCTCACTACTGGACCATCACCAATGCCGGAAGTCATGGCAAAACCAGAGTCTTTGACGGCGTGACGATTGATGATTACGAAGTGAGCAGCGAGTTAGACGGGTGTTACAGTTCTGCTGATCAAGCCGTACTGGCAGGAGTAGGTCTGGCGTGCCATGAGTTCGGACACGGTTTAGGTCTGCCGGATTTATACCCTACCGGTCAAAGTCCTCATAACGGTAAGACCTCGGGAGTATGGGATATCATGGATCAGGGATGCTATAACAACAATGTCCACACGCCGCCTTTTTATTCTGCGTATGAACGATGGTTCATGGGATGGCTCGATCCGACCCTTCTCAATTCTGCATCGACGGACACCCTGCCGGCAATCGGCTCCTCGCAAAAGGCATTCTATATGACCGAATCGGGCAATGCGATTTCTGATATTCTTTCGCCGACCCCGAATGTGTTCTACCTCATGGAGAATCGTCAAAACACCGGTTGGGACGCTTATCTCCCCGGGCATGGCATGCTCATCACAAAGATCACATATGATGCCACAAGATGGCAATATAATACCATCAATGGTAATAAGAACAACTTAGGCATCGACATCCTCGAGGCGGATGGTTTAACGCCTTCCACCAGTGAGCAGGGAGGATTAGGCAAACCCGGCGACACGTATCCCACAGGCAGCACCTCTTTCACCCGGGTGACCAACTATCAGGTGACGGACATCGCAGAGGTGAACGGCGTGATCACCTTCAAGGTCAACGGCGGTATTCCGACCGGCATCGAAGAGACCGAGTCGACCAATGCCCCTCGGAAAATACTGCGCAACGGCCGCGTGGTGATTCTGCGCGGAGAGAAAGAATTTGATATTTTAGGCAGAGTGTTATGAAAATCATCAGTTATAATTTAAACGGTATCCGCTCGGCTATCGGCAAAGGATTGCTGGAGTGGTTACAGAGTGAGAGTCCGGATGTCTTCTGCATCCAGGAAAGCAAAGCGCAGCCGGAGCAGATTGACGTGATGGCATTTCAGGAGTTGGGGTATCATAGTTATATCCACTCCGCGGAGAAGAAAGGCTACTCGGGCGTGTGTATCTTCACCAAGCAAGAGCCCGACAAAGTGGTCGTCGGCATGGGCAACCCCAAATACGACCGCGAGGGACGTGTGCTGCGCGTCGATTTCGGAGATCTGACCATCGTCGATGCCTATATCCCCAGCGGCACGACAGGCGATGTGCGACAAGATTTCAAGATGGAGTTTCTCGAGGATTTCCTCGTCTGGGTCAATGAGTTGCGTAAAGAGCGGCCGAACATCGTCATCTGCGGCGACTATAATATCTGTCATAAACCGATTGACATCAATCATCCCGAGCGGCAAATCGGTGTATCGGGATTTCTGCCCGAAGAGCGGGAGTGGATGGACCGATGGGAAGCGAGCGGTCTGGTGGACTCCTTCCGTGTGTTTGACCAGAGTGCCGAGCGGTATAGCTGGTGGAGCTGGAGAGCCGGCGCAAGAGCAAGAAACGTGGGATGGCGGATCGACTACTTGTGGGTCAGCGAGAGCCTGCGCGGGAGACTGAAAGACGGGAAGATCCTGACCGACGCCGTTCATTCCGACCACTGCCCGGTAATGGCAGAAATCGCATAAGGACGTAATTACGTAATCACGTGATAACGAAAAAAATGGATATATTACGAACAGAACATTTGATCAAGAAATACGGCAAGAGGACCGTAGTGGATGATGTCTCTATCCAGTTGGAGCAAGGGGAGATAGTGGGTCTGCTGGGTCCTAACGGAGCCGGTAAGACGACGACGTTCTACATGACAACCGGTCTGGTGGCTGCCAATAACGGTAAGATCTTCCTCAACGACCAGAATATCACTTCGTACCCGATGTACAAGCGGGCGAAGATGGGTATCGGCTATCTGCCGCAAGAGGCGAGTGTGTTCCGCAAGATGACCGTAGAGGATAATATCCGCTCGGTTTTGGAGTTAACGGATTTCAGCAAGGAGTACCAGGAGGAGAAGTTAGAGAGCCTGATCAAGGAGTTCAATCTGGCACACGTACGCACGAACCTCGGTGACCGCCTGAGCGGAGGCGAGAGACGAAGGACGGAGATCGCCAGGTGTCTGGCTATCGAACCGAAGTTCGTCATGCTGGACGAACCCTTTGCAGGTGTCGATCCTATCGCCGTGCAGGAGATTCAGGATGTCGTATGGAGGCTCAAAGACAAGAATATCGGCATCCTCATCACCGACCACAACGTGGATGAGACGCTGATGATCACCGACCGGGCGTACCTGTTGTTTGAAGGAAAGATCCTCTTCCACGGTACGCCGGAGGAGTTAGCCGCGAACCCCATCGTTCGACAGAACTACTTAGGGCGTGACTTTGAGTTGAAACGCAAAACAAGAGTGGAAGAATAAACGAAAGGTCATCTGTGCGCAAGACGATTTACATAGCATTATGTCTGTTTCTCATGGCCTGTCAAAACGAACAGCCGGAGATTAAAGTAGCATTACACAGTTGTGCTGTAATGCCGGCTCCTCGCGCGAGTGCGGCAGCATGTTCGCTCAACGGCAAAGGCTATATCTTCGGCGGGCGAACGCAAGACGGCACCTATCTCAATGACCTCTGGCTGTACGATCCCTCGACGGACTCTTGGACTCAGATAGATACACTCCCAGGTCCGCCGCGCGTCAAACCGCTTATGATTGCCGATGACGAAGCCTTGTATATCGGTTTGGGCTTCTCCAAAGGAAAAGTATATGACAAAGCCCCTTCCCCTTATCTGAAAGATCTATGGCGTTATACTCCTTCTAATGGGAAATGGCAAGCGCTAAAGCCATGCCCAAACACCAAGACCATTAGTCCTGTCCCCTATATGGAGGGAAATAAGATTTACCTTCTCTATAGTACCGGATGGTCGTACTCCGACGAGATTAAATACTATGATCTCGAAAAGAACCGATGGGACAGTATTATGGAAGATGGTCACAGGGCGGCAGCGCGTTTTGCCGCTGCGGGCGGACAATGTGGAGGACGGAGTTTCTTTGGGACAGGCTTGAACAAATATAACTTACGGGAGTGGCATGAGGTCGATTTGGGCAGTAATACCTGGATCGAACGAACCTCCATCCCCGGCAAAGGAAGAAATCTGTGCGCTTATAGCGCTACAGACAGATATATCTACCTCTTTGGCGGAAGGCACTTCGCCGGCGAATATACGGGAGGAGAAGTCTTTGATGAGTATATGCGGTATAACGTAGCCGATGATCAATGGGAACGATGCGGAGCTATGCCTTGCGGCAGGGGAGAAAACATGATTGCTTTCACTATAGATAATCAGGTTTATTTCGGTCTTGGCGAAGATGAACAAGGCCGGATGATAAAGGACGTGTATTGTATTGAGAACTAAGTTAACAATCATATTAGTGGCACTCAGCCTAAGTCTTCAGGCGCACGAGTATAGCTGGAGTTGGTGGCCGTTACCCATGGCAGTTCCGGACACATGCCAAGAGCAACTGCTCTATGTAGGCGAAGTCAGTGCTGTCAGTTCCAGCGGAGAGATGGCGCCTACATGGCTGCACGCTAACCGTAACGGCTCTATCTCAAAAAGTCCCCACAGCGGAAATCTCCGGTTAGGGCTTGTCAAACCCGCCACGCGTCCGGGACGATGGTACGACTACGACGGCGCCATCATCCTGAGCGGTCAGGTACAAAGCGGCAGACCTGTAGGTACCGGTTATTTCAGCGAGTTATATGGTCATGTACGACTGTTTATTGTAGATGTGACTGTAGGTATCAAGCCTATCTCTCATCCTTTCGGCGATGACGAGTTGACTGCCGGAGACTTGCTTTTCAGTAATAATGCGCATCCTATCCCACGGATATCCGTGGGGATTGACAAGTACACCTCTTTTCCGGGTTTATTCGGATATCTGGAGATACGAGGCGGAGTAACCCATGGGTGGTTAGGCGATAATAATGCCTATGTCAGCAAGACGATGCTTCATCATAAATACATCGGTGGGCGAGCGGGAGGCAGACTGCCTGTCACCCTCTCCTACGAGTTGCACCATGCCGTGCAGTTAGGTGGATATACGAGCGGAGGAGTAGATTTGGGGAATGATTTTTCGAGTTACCTCCAGGCCGTTTTGGGGCGTAAAGGAGGTGCTACTCGCTCGGAGCAACTCAATCGTCAGGGCAATCATATGATCAGCCAAACACTCTGCCTGACAGCTAAAGGCGAAGGATGGCATGTCGATCTCTACTGGCAGGATTTTCAGGAAGACGGGGGAATCAATATTATGGGGTTCAAATGTAACTCCAAGGACGGCAGATGGGGAATTCATGCATCACAGGACAAATGGCCGTACATCAGCGGCGTTACCTTTGAGGTGATCCAGATGACCGATCAGTCCGGCCCCTGGCACGACCGAGACGGAATGGTTTTTGGCGGCAAGGACAGTTATTACAGCAATGGTGTATATAAACAAGGCTGGACCTATTTCGGTCGTTCTATCTGCTCGCCGCTACTTTCTCCCGATAACAGCCGAGTATGGGCATATCATGGAGGTGTCAAAGGAGATATATACGGTTTTCGTTATCGCGCGTTATGCACCTATGCCAATAACTACGGCACCTATTCTTTCCCCGCCAAGACTCATAATACCGCTTTGCTATTGGAGGTAAAAAAGACAGTACCTCAGGCATGGGGATTAGAGTTCGGGATTGCTCTTGCCGGCGATTTCGGAAGCCAGTATGGCAATCAGTTTGGCGGACTGATCACCATCCGTAAACAAGGAATAATTAAAAAATGGTAATATATGAATTTTGTAGAAACAAGTAACCTTATTTTTTCACAAGCCGTAAAGGACTACCATCGCACGGACGATGTGGATGCTCCTATTCACAACCCGTATCAAGCAGGTACAATCGAGTACGACCTGTATCTGAAGAACTGGATTGACACCGTTCAGTGGCATCTGGAGGATATCATCCGTGATCCGAATATCGATCCTGTGGAGGCGCTTGCGCTCAAACGCCGCATCGATCACAGCAACCAGGACCGAACGGATTTGGTAGAACGGATCGACAGCTATTTCTGGGAACTTTTCCACGACGTGAAGCCGCAGCCGGAAGCGCGTATCAATACGGAGAGCCCGGCATGGGCGATTGACCGTCTGAGTATCCTGCACGTCAAACTATGGCACATGCAAGAGCAGGTGGACCGTACAGACGTGAGCGCCGAGCAGCACGAGAAATGCGTAGCGAAAATGGCGGTACTCAAGGAGCAGTTATCCGATATGACGACCTCTATCAGCCAGCTGTTAGCGGACTATCAAGCCGGCGTACGCATCATGAAGGTCTATCGCCAGATGAAGATGTACAACGATCCGAATCTCAACCCGGTGCTGTACGGGAAGAAATAGGCGAAAAGTGAAGAGAGTCTTAGTCATACGGTTTTCTGCGTTGGGCGATGTAGCGATGCTTGCGCCTATCGTTCGTGCCGCCGCGGAGCAAGCGCCCGAGACGGAGTTCACGATGCTCTCGCAACAACGGTTTGCGGACCTCTTTGCCGACATGCCGGCAAATGTGCTCTTCCAGGGCGTGGAGCTAAAGAAGCAGTCGCTGCCGGAGATCATCCGCGGCTTGGGGGCTTTTGAGTACGTAGCAGACATGCATGATGTCATCCGCTCGGTAGTGATCCGGAACACGCTGCGTCTCAAAGGGGCTAAGGTGGTGCGTATAGACAAAGGACGAAAGGACAAATGGCTCCTTACGCATGGCAGGACACATACACCACTCAAGCGTACGACAGAGCGGTATTGGGAGGTGTTTGAGAAAATCGGGATCACGAAAGACCCTCGAAAAACCCTCGAAATACCTTCGCAAATGGTACGTTCCGGAATCGGCATCGCGCCTTTTGCAGCGCACGAGGGTAAGATCTACCCTATCGAGCGGATGGAGCGCGTCGTGGAACTGCTCAGCCGGAAGGGCGAACGCATTGTGCTTTTCGGCGGCGGTAAGAGAGAACAGGAGATCCTGGATCGATGGGCAGAGCGATACGCCAACGTAGAATCCCTCGCCGGACGAAAGAGCATGCGTGAGGAGTTGGAGATCATGCGCGGTCTGCGCATCATGCTGACCATGGATAGCGGGAATATGCATCTGGCTTCGCTCGTCGGCACACGGGTCATCTCCATCTGGGGCGCTACGCATCCTTACGCCGGATTTCTGGGTTACGGGCAAAGCGAGCAGGACTGTATCCAACGCGATCTGCCTTGTCGCCCGTGCTCCATCTATGGCAACAAGCCGTGTCATTTAGGCGACTACCGGTGTCTTGATTTCTCTGCAGAGGAGATCGCCGAACGCGTATGGAAGGCATGTAACGAGAAGCAACAAGCATGATGAAGATAGTGACGGATTCCCAATATGACTCCTGGCGCGAATGGTTAGAGCAGCTTCCTGCTACTTTTTCTGAGCAAGGCAAGGTGATTTACGATGCGCGTAACCAGATCCGCATCATGAACGGATGGGATGGCAGTGAAGTATGCGTGAAGCGGTTTCATGCGCCGAGGTTTTTGAACCGATATATCTATAGGTATATACGGGATAGCAAAGCCAAACGGTCGTTCGAAAACGGGTTGTATCTACTCGCTCACGGCGTCGGGACACCGCAACCGATAGCTTATATTGAAGAGACATCGTGGGGAGGATTAGGGTACTCCTATCTCATCACTCGGGTGTCGGCACTCAAACGGCTTCATCGGGAGTTCACGTTAGCCTACACTCCGCAGTTGGAGGAGACCATTCGCCCTTTGGCACGATTTACGGCGCACATGCATGACGAGGGCATCCTGCATCTGGATTTCTCGCCGGGGAATATTCTTTGGGACAAAGTGGACGGAGAGTACCGTTTTGAGGTGATTGATACGAACCGTATGATCTTTGGTCCCGTCAGTTTGAAAGAAGGTTGCCGCAGTCTTCGCAGGCTTTGCGCACGACGTTCTTTCTTCGATATTTTTGCACAGGAGTATGCGCTTGCTCGCGGGATGGACGAGGCGCAATGTACGTATTGGATTCTCTACTACAGAGACCGGTTTTGGCACCACGGCAAGAAAGCCAACTACCAATATGATTAAGCAGTTTATCAATCATATAGCACAATGGATAGGTATCAAACGACGGATGTTCATCGATTCTAAAGAGACGACGAAGAAGTCCGTCACTATCTCCTATGCCATTACGGTATGCAACGAGGCGGAGCAGCTGAAGAGATTGCTGGATTTCTTGCAGCCATACCTGCAAGAGGGGGATGAGATTGTGGTGCAAGCGGATATGAAGAACGTGACCCAAGAGGTCAAAGAGGTGGTACAGACCTATACCTCCGTCATCAGCCGGTACGTAGAACATGATCTGAATTTCGATTTCGCCCAAGCCAAGAACCACCTGAACGAGCAGTGTCAAGGGGAATGGATTTTTCAGTTAGACGCGGATGAGTGTCCGCAGGAATGGCTAATGGAACGACTGCGCGCCATTATTGCAGCTAACGAGGCGGTAGAACTATATAAAATACCGCGGCTAAACCTGTTCACCACCGGTAACAAGATAGAAGAAGGACATGTGGCATGGCCGGATTATCAAGGGCGTCTCTATCGGAATATACCAGAACGGATTCATTGGCAGCGCCCGCTTCACGAGAAGATTCGTGGTCATAAAGCATACGTCTATATGCCGAAAGAGGAGCGATACGCCATTCGTCATCTAAAGGAAAGAGAACAAGATAACGCCAAATGGCAAGTATGGAAGGAGCACTACGCATGACGATTCTATATATCATAGCATCCCCTACATGGGGCGGCGGCGAGCAGTATATATTCAATCTGGCGCAGCATTTACAGGCTCAGCATGGTATAAAGCCCTATTTTCTATTTCCTCCTCACAGCAGCAAAGAGATGATGGAACGGTTTGAGCAGGTAGGCGAATGTCAGGTCTTCCCGTATGCGAGCAAACTCTGGAGGTTTATTCCTTTGGCAGGAAAGAAGTTGGCTCAGCTTATCGACAAATGGCAGATAGATATCGTGCAAATAAATAACCGCATGACTTATTTTGCGGCAGCTTATGCCAAACGATACGCGCATCATTCGTTTCGGTTGATAGCCGTACAACACCTGGTACGAAAGGCAAAGAAAAGTTTCTTCTGGAAATGGGCTTACCGCCAGATTGATGTCCTGATATGCGTCAGCGAATGTGTCCGTAATGCTTATTTGGCACCCTTTGACGGCGAGAAAGTATTCCCCGACGTGCGCGTGATATATAATAGTGTGCCGGTAAGCCAAGAGGAAGCCGTTCAGTCCAAACCGGACACGCTCCCTACCCTTCTTTTTCATGGGCGGATCTGTCGCGAGAAAGGTATAGAGCCGCTTTTTGAAGCTTTGGCGATGATGACCGACCTGCCATTTCGCATGATCTTTGCCGGTAATATAGGCAAGAAGGATCAGGATCTATGGGATCGTCTGATGGCAAAAACGCCGGTGAAGGACAAGATCGAATATATCGGTTTTCAGTCGGACATGCATCAGGTGCTCAGTAAATGCCATATCGGTATCTCGCCGTCCATTGTTCGCGAAGCAGGATCTCTGGCGGTCATTGAGCATATAGCATACGGGCTTGCCGTCGTAACCTCCAATAATGGTTCGCAGCCGGAACTCATTCACGACGGAGAGAATGGTTTGCTATGTCCTCCTGATAACCCACAAGCGTTGGCGAAAGCGCTAAGGAGGTTATTGACCGATCGCGCGCTATGCCGGAAGTTAGGGGCACAGGCGCAGCATGATTTCTTTGCCTACCATACCTACGATCGGTTTATAGAAGAGATGTTTGACTTATATAGAGAGACTATAAAATGAGAAAATTTCTAAATGCATATCAGTCCGTTGTCGGCGTTATCAATTACGTGGCTTTTGTGCTCGTGTTGGTATCTTTGGCGTTTCCGTGGCATTTTACGCAGCCGTTGTTTGCCGTATGGCTCGTCACTTGGCTTTTGGAAGGACGGTGGGCCGATAAAACTAATTTCTCATTCGGCCGACATACGATACCGGTTCTTCTGATGGGTGGGTTCGTCGTTTGGGAGGCATTGAGTTTGTTGTGGACCCAGGATCTGAGTTCGGGACTAAGCGAGTTGGAACGCCATCTACCGATCTTTGTCGTCATCCTGATGACCCTGTTTGGAGAGAATAAGTATTATCAATCCTACAAACTGAAGACCGCATTATTGATTGGATGTCTGCTGGCACTTTTCGGTTATAGCATGATCGTATATTGGTGTAGCGTAACGAAGGTACTTGGCTCATGGACGATCAACTACTGGACATTTTTCGGCGAGGGTCCCATCGAGTATATCAAGCATCGCCAATACCTATGTATTGCATTACTTCTTGCCTTGTGCTTCTCCGGAGATATCTACCGCCATTATGTCAGCAAGTACCCGAAATACGCATGTATGACAATCATCGGGTTGGCCGACTTGATACTGATTGCAGCCATCGTCATGACCGGTTCCAGAACGACTATACTGCTTTTGCCAATCCTCGGGATGATCTATATCCTGCGCGTTTTACCCGGGCGATATAAATGGTTTTTCGCATCGGGATTGATAGCGATAGTGATTGCCGCAGGAATTGTACTGCCACGTTATAACTGGCGGTTTGAAAGTATGAAGAAAGATGTCGTCGCACTCTTTACTGCTCACCAGGGCCCCTCTGCCATCCAGGAACCGCGGGCGCTTATTTGGACTACTGTCATACGACACGCCGATGAGTTTGGGATGTTCGGTCTTGGAACGGGTAGTTCGGACGGGTTCTTGAAGAAATGCTACGAAGAGGAGCAGATAAATATGCATTATGGGTCACATAATAACTATCTTTATTTCTTCATGGAATTAGGGTGGTTCGGGCTCATCTATTTCATCGGGATGCTGATTGCCATTCCGTTCTTCCATACCGGCGGTGCGAGACGCGATGCCACGATGGCCTGTATCATCTTTGGTTGGTCCATGATGGCAGAGAACTTAATGACGATGATGAGCGGCTTATATATCTTTTTCGCCGCTATCATCATTATCCAATGCCTGCAACGCGAATCAAATTCGCAGCTACCTTCTCGTCCGTAAAACGGTCCGCTTGAACCTTTCCTTTTAGGATCATCTCCTCTCTGAGTGCAGGCTCGGAGAGGATTTTTGTCAGTTGGGTAGCAATCTCTGAAGGGTTCAGCGGGTCGGCGTACAACGCAGCGTCGCCGCCGGTCTCGCTAAAACAGCTGCCCGTAGAGGTCAATACCGGCGTACCGACGCACATGGCCTCCAAAATAGGGATACCGAATCCCTCAAAGATCGAGGGGTAGCATAAGAGTTCTGCCCCTTTATAGACCGCCGGCAGCTCGCTAAACGGCAGGTCGTGAAGGTATCTCAAATCGACGCCAAACGTCTGCGCTTCGTTCGCAAGTTGATCCGCATAAGCGTTCTTTCCTCCGACGGCGACGAGGGGCAGGTCGGTCTTCGCCAAGTGTATCGCCTCGATGAGGCGGCGGAGATTCTTGCGGGGTTCGATAGCACCAACCGCGAGCAGATAACGCTCCGGCAGGTGATGACGCGTCTTCGTCTCCTCAACCTTCGTATCCGTGACGGGTTCGCGGAAACGGTTGTTACAGCCCTGATAGACGACTTGGATCCGTTGCGCGTCGATACCGAAGAAGTCGATGATGTCCCGTTTCGTCTGCTCGGAGATGGCGACGATAACGTCCGCCACACGCAAGGCGTACTGCATCTTTCGGGTGAAGAGACGGCGGTAGGTAGCACTGTATAAGTCCGGGTAACGAAGGAAGATGACGTCATGAATCGTAACGATCGTCTTCACGCCAGTACGATGGATACCGAAGGGCAGCTCACCCGAGAGCCCCCAATAGAGATCAACGTCCTTCATCTGACCGACACATCCGAAACTGCGCCAGAGAGACGGGCACGCTTTCCATAGTCCCTTCGGGGCGATGGTTCGGGTACCGTGGAAGGAATATCGCTCCGTAGGAAGGGCGAAGAGCAGGTACTCCTCGTTAGGCGCGTAGGTCGTCATGAGACGGATCACGTCCCTACTGTAGTTCCCTAACCCTCTATGGTTATGGTACGCTCGTTTGGCATCAAAAGCTATTCTCATGGTCTGGTCCATTGTTTGTCAATAGCGAGGAGGTTCACCCGCTGCATGTTCATTCCGAAAGCCCGCATCTCGGCGGCTTTCTCCAGCTCCCGGGACAGGAGGTTCTCCCCGCTGCCTACACGGTAGAGGCACTCACGCCGGGTCTGGATGCCGTAGCACCAGAAATACTCGCCGTCCGACACTCCCAGGTGGTCATCGCTGACGAAGAACGCGTATCGCCGGTCTTCGTTCGGCACATCCACGCCAAGGCAGTTGTTGAGATAGTCGATACCCAACAGGCTGAGCACCGTAGGCCATATATCTATCTGTGAAGCAGGAGTGGTAAGGGTACGGGGCTTGATGCCGGCACCGGTGATGAAGACCGGAATACGGTTATAGGGATATACCATCTCGTAGGGACTGGCGAGGTTAGCGCCATGGTCGGCTACGAGGACAAAGAGTGTGTTCTTTCCCCACTCTGTCTGCTCAGCCGCCTCCATAAACTGCCGGATGGCATCGTCGGCATAAGCGATTATCTGATCCTGCGGTTTCGCCGCGCGGTCTTGATACGCTTCCGGCACGATAAACGGGCCATGGTTGCTGACCGTGAGGAAGGAGGCGAAGAAGGGTTTGCCGCTCGCTGCATAGCCGTCCAGACAGCGCAGACCATAGCGGAACAGGTAGCCGTCCGACACGCCGAAATTATTCACCGCGGAGTCCGGCTCATAGTCATATAACGAGTAGATACGATCGATGTGGTTATCCCGCCAGAAGGAGTTCATGTTATCGTATTGGGGGTTGCCGGTGATAAAACAGAGGTTCTCGTACCCGTTCCGGCGCAGGTAATACGGCAGGCCGGTATAGATATCGGCATTCACATCCATGCTCGGTTTGGCGAAATTCGGCACGAAGCCGTAATGGACTCCTACGATACCGTTGTTAGTATGGATTCCTGTGGAGTAACAGTTCGACCAGTAGAGGCTCTTCTCCCGAAGGGAGCGCAGATACGGCGTGAGGTATTGACCATTCTCCTGTCGCTCGAGGTTCAGCGCCGACATCGACTCCATGAAGATCAGCACGATGTTCGGTTGCCCCTCTACCAGCCGATGGACGCTGCCCTCCCGTACGATCGGGCGGAGCGTGTCGGCGGGCACGAAACCGAGCTCTTGTTGGACGTAACGGATCGCGTCCTTCTCACCAATGGCAGCGATCTCTTTCGGCACCGGGATAGTTCCGTACTCCGCACTTTTGATGATATTAAAGACGGGGTTAACGCCTAACTTGTTATAGAAAGGTTTGTTGCTGAAATACGCAAAACTGACCTTCAGCGGGTAACGCTGAAAACTCCCGCGTATGCCGCAGAACACTATTCCCCAGAGCAGTACGGTCAGTACGGAGGATAAGACATACTGCTTTTGTGAGCGGTCGTCAGCGGAGGTCCATCCGTTTGCAAAGGCTTTGTTGATAGCTACTAACGCGAACTCAAAGAGCGCGATGAGCACGAGTGCCATGAGCAGGAAGTACCAGTTTGTTCTGTCTTCGAAGATCATGCCGGCTGTGTCGCCCACAAAGCCGAACCATGCCGTCACGCCTATATTCAGATGATTCTCGAAGAAATGAAAATACCGCGCATTAGCGACCTCTACGAAAATAAGAATGGCGTACAGCACGCCGTAGTACCAGGTGACACCGCTCGTGAGACGCCGCATCCAGAGGCTGTATTCCTCCCGGTGCATCGTCGCCAAGACAAAGACCGGTAAAACGAGAGCCGGCAGGGCGGAGATATAACTGGCGATGAGGTTGTCAAACTGCACGCCGATGAGCAGCGCTGTAGGCAGGAGCTCCCAATCCACCCCTTCTGCCGGGATGTTCGCTAAGAGAAGGATCAGACGGCAGAGGCTCATCACCAAGAGTGTCAGCAGGTGGATAGAGACCAGATAGCCGACGACCCGTCCAAAGGATTTTACGATATTCATTTTGTATAATCTTTATCTTTTTCCAAGCCGACCCGGAGTGTCACCAGTAATCCGCGGGGGATACACATACTCATCGTGGTTCGGGGAGGGATGGCAGTATTGCGGTCAAAGGTGTACTCGGTGAGGGCGGTACCGAAATCATAGATATTGTAACATTGTACCTCGAGGCTCATAGGGTACTCTTTGACCCACCATCGGCCGGTAGCGCGCAGGTCGAAATTGAAGAACGCGTCCTCACGTTTGCCGAAAGCGTTATTGGCGAGGTTGATGCCTCGCGCGTCGTATGGTAGTATCGTTGCTTCTTCATGGCTGCCCACCGTGCGGGTGCGAACCTCATAGTTCGTGAACGGCTGACCGTCCTTAAACTTACCGTTAAGACTGATGGAGAAATACCTGCAGGCGTTATACGTGACCTGGATGCGGGCGATGTAGGCGCGGTCCTGATTGAGCCTTCCGTTCGCCTGATACGGCAGGTCCCCTTCGTAGATGACGGTGCCGGTCTCCGGGCGCGCCGTGGACTCGGAGAGGATGCCGATATTATTACTCAGCGGACCGTTACCCAAGGCGCTGATGCCGGACATGAAGTAACTCTGCCAGCTCAGCTGCACAAACCATTTCCGGCCGGTATAGGTATATCGCACCATATTCGACAACAGGTGCGGCGTGCGGACTCCGGGACGGGAGGACATCAAATCCAGAGGCATCGTCCCGATGGTATAGGAGACGCCATCGTCGGCGTAGGTGGTGTACCACTGGTGGTAGTACTTACGGATCGTACTGAGGATAGCTATCTCATGGCGGCGGTCCTTACCGAAGGTGAAGTATATCGGCAGGTCAAGCACCGCATAGGAAGGCTGATGGAGGGAGAGGTCCTTCTTCGGCTGATGGTACGCACCGCCGGAGAGCTGGTAGAGGGCGTTATCGGTATAACGCGCTTCGCCGTTCATGTAGTCGGCGCTGAGGTAGCGGACATCGTCCCATGTATAACTCATCCGGTGATGGCTGAGCGACAGTCCGAACCGGAACCAGAAGCAGGGCCGGTAGTCGATGGCTATCTTCGCCAGCGCGTTCGGCGAGACGATCGTCCGTCCGTGACCTAAGAGGATACCGTCAAGCGAGACGCCGGCATGAGCGTAGAGGAGCAGTCCGCACGCCACCTCTTTGCGGGCGATGACCATCGCTTCGTTCTCCAGAAGACCGGCTGTGAACGGCGAGGCCTTCCATTGATAGGTATAGAGCGGCGTGGGCGTTGTCTCGTCAAAAGACTGCCGGTAGAGCGCATTGCTCCATGTCCTCGTCGTCGGGTGGAAATGAAGGACGGAGTTATAACCCTCTGCGTGTACGGAGAGCCAACTCAGAAGCGGCTGGTCGTAACGTACGGAGAGGTTCACGCTATGGAGCCTGCCGTCCGGGTACCAGGGTTCGAATCCCTCGCCATCCTGATCCATGATGTTACGGGTAAAAGAGAGACTGTCATGTCTCCATCCGCTGAGCTCGTAGCTGATACCGGCGACGAGTGTGCCGCCGTTGTCGAACCGTGAGGTGGCGTACAAGCCTGCCTGATACGCGCGGGAAGTAGCCTGCTCATTGGCGTTATAGAGAAACTCCGAACCATAATCGGTGCGGCCGGTAGTGACGAGGAAGTAGCGGAGAGATAAGAGTTGAGAGTTGATAGTTGATAGTTGAGAGTTGAGGGGAATCTCACCGTCGAGTTGCGCCGTATAGGAGGCAGCATCGTACATGCCGCTGATACCCGTGTGGTCAAAAGCCGTGAGGCGGCGCTGACCGTAATAGACGTACGCATGCTGGTAGTAATCCCTGCCATAGGCGCGAATGGGAAAAGCCGCCTCCGCGGTACCGGCACCGACGATGCGGTTGCGGTTCTCGACAGGGCGGTTGTCGATCGTGCGCTCCGAAGCGGACTTATGGAAGAGGTTGATCATCTCCCTGGTGCCGGGTGCGATGCCTCCCAATCCACCTACGTTGCCCGTCAGGCGGAGCGAAGCGCGCTGGAGAGAGTCGTCTGTGAAGAAGAGCTCGCCGTCGTGGTAGTCCAGCACCATCGAGGTGCGGTCCATCTGCGTATGCAGGAGTGTGGAACCGACACGGCTACGCGAGTCGATACGCATGCCGTTGAGGTGGTATTTATTGTTCTTGAACGAGTTACCGGCGATGGAGAAGACCTGCTGGTCGCCGAGGTTCCATTCCCCCGTAGTCTCCGCCTCGTAGATGGTATAGGCATTACTGTTATCGAGGTAATGCCCCAAGTCGGTCGTCAGGTACCAGTCCCTGAAGAAAGCGGACGAGACAGAGTCTGCGCCTGCCTGCGCGTGCGCGAAAGCAAACGAAAAAAGGAACAGGCTCAGTAATATGTACTTTCGACTTTCGACTTTCATCTTTCTACTTTCGACTTCAAGATATCGAGGTTATAGACGAGTCCGACGCGGACCTGATGGAAGGGGTAATCTTTGATGCCGTATTGATACTGGACGTAGGGTTCGAAGCCCTTGACGTGTCCCGCTGCACGGGCTTTGATACTCATGGGCGCATCGCCGTACCGCTCCCATCCTACGTAGCCGCCCCAGGTAGCTTGGAGGGAGAAATACTCGTGCTTCAGCTGCGCCTGCAGACCGTACATGACCGCATCGTTCTGACGGCCGTTATCAGTCTGCCAGCATAGGAAGCCCACCGAGCCCGCGAAGCGAAGTGTGATGGCTTTGATGGGGATGGATTGTCCCATCGCGAGGTCGAAGAAATACGCCGGGCAGTCGTAATGTCTGCGCCGCTCAAACTGTTCGCCGGAGGCGGTCTTCATGCCTAACCGGACGGTCATCTGCGGGATATATCCGGCGTTGGCAGAATGGAACCAGGAGTGATGCAGGACCTGCACGTCAGTAGAGATATAGACATCTCCGGCACCGCTGCCGGTACCGTCATACTGCTTGTACCACCCATAGACCGGCATCCAGACGGAGAGATTCGCCCATCGCGTGAAGAGGGGCACGTGCACGCGCGCGAAGATATCTGCGGTATTGTTGTTCTGAAAACCGATATAACCATCCGCCGCCAGTTCCAGGCGCAGATGGTTATCCGTCAGTCCGTCCGACATGTCGATGATCGGCAGGGCGTTGGGTCCGAAGAAAGCCGGAGCAATACCCGTAGGCTGGCTCAGATCGGGTTTCTCAATCGGTACTTCCGCCTTCACGGAGTAAGGAACAAGGAAGCAGGAGTAAAGAATAAGGAATAAGGAGTAAAGACTAAATACTTTTAGTCGATGCATACAAGTCTTTATTCTTTGAGCGAACATAGTAAGCGGTCTTTATTCTATCAGGCCGTAGGCCGGTCTAAATTCCAAAGAGGTTCCTAAAGAAGTTCTTCTTATCCGCCGCGCCGGGGACGATATTCGGGCTGCTCTGCAGCTGCTCGATGAGTTTGCGCTCGTCTTTATTGAGCTTCTCCGGGATATAGACGCCTACGTTGATGAGGAGGTCGCCTACGCCGTAGTTGCGTCCGTACTGGTCGATACGCGGCAGTCCCTTGCCTCGCATACGCAGCACTTTACCGGGTTGCGTACCGGGGGTGATGGTGATCTTCACGTCACCCGTGAGGGTCGGTATCTGAACCTGTCCGCCGAGGACGGCTGTCGGCATGTCGAGCAGGAGGTTATAGATCAGGTCACTCTCCTGACGAACGAAATCCTTGTGCTCCTCCTCTTCGATAAGAACGAGCAGGTCACCGGGTACACCGCCGCGCGGGGCTGCGTTACCCTTGCCGGGGATGGTCAGCTGCATACCGCCGGCTACACCTGCAGGGATAGTGATAGGGATGATCTCCTCGTCACGGATGACACCCTGACCGCCGCATTTAGGACACTTATTCTTGATGATCGTGCCCTCGCCGCCGCAGGTGTCACATTCCGATTGTACCTGCATCATGCCGAAGATACCTCGCTGCTGGCGGACGACGCGTCCGGAACCCTTGCAGGTCGGACAGGTTTCCGTGCGGCCGTCGGCAGAACCGGAGCCGTTGCAGTCCTTACATTGTACGAGCTTGCGGACCTTGATCTTCTTCTCGCATCCGGTAGCTATCTCCTCGAGCGTGAGATGCACCTTGACTCGCATGTCGCTGCCTCGGCGCACACGCGATCCGCGACTGCGTGAACCGCCGCCTCCGAAGAAGTCACCGAGGTCAAAACCTGCGCCTTCGAAGATATCACCGAAATGGCTGAATATATCTTCCATGGACATGCCACCACCGCTGAATCCGCCTGCGCCACCCATGCCGGCAAAGCCGTACTGGTCATAACGTGCACGTTTCTGCGGGTCGGACAGCACCTCGTATGCCTCCGCTGCCTCCTTGAATTTCTCCTCGGCTTCTTTGTCGCCGGGGTTCTTGTCAGGGTGGTATTGGATGGCTTTCTTGCGGTACGCCTTCTTTATCTCCTCTGCGGTTGCCGTCTTCGGCACCTCGAGCACTTCATAATAATCACGTTTTTCTGCCATAGTTGTGTAATGTGTAAGGTTTAATGTTTATTCTCCAACAACGACTTTGGCGAAGCGGATAACTTTTTCGCCGAGTTTATAACCCTTCTGGGTACAATCGATCACTTTGCCTTTCTTCTCCTCTCCGGCAGCGAAGGTCGTGACGGCCTCGTGTTCGTCGGTATTGAAATCAGCGTCCTCCGTCTGGATGGGGTGCACGTCGTTCTTGTCGAGAAAAGAGAGGAACTTCTGCTGGATGAGCTTGATGCCCTCGCGCACGGCGTCGATGTCGTTGGTCTTGTCCATGACAGCGATGGCGCGCTCGAAATCATCGACGAGGGGCAACATCTCCGTGAAGATGCGCTCTCCGGCGGTCTCCATGAGTTCGAGTTTCTCCTTGTTGGTACGGCGGCGGTAGTTATCAAACTCCGCCATCATCCGGAGGTTCTTGTCCTCGAGCTCGGCGATACGCTCCTGTGCCTGCGCCAGCAACTCCTCCGCCGTCGGCTCATCGGTTTGCGGCTCCGCCGCTTGCTCCTCTACTTGCTCCTCCAGCGTAGCTTGTTCCTTTTCTTTCTCTAATTCTTCGATATTCTCTTTTTTCATAATTTATCTATCATCTATTTATTCATCATCTATCAACTATTATGCCATAGTCATGCCAACTGCCAAAATGGCAGACTTGGTTGCAAAGGTACGACTTTTTTTTGATATATGCAAGGAAAATCGGAATTTTTTGGGAGTTTGGCACCAAAGGTGCTGGTTTGGGCTGCGCCTTGTTTGGGGGTTTGGGTATAAAAAAGCCCCTCCTTTGAGGGGAGGGGTTGGGGGTAGGCTTTAGCTATGCGCCTGATCCCATTCCGCGCCGCAAATTTTCCAGTACCACTGTTTCATGGTCTTTGCGCCGTTCGGCTCGTTCTTCTGAGCGATGAAGGTCTGCTGGTCGGTCGTGATCTTCGACAGGTCATGACTGCGCTCCTGGATCATCGCTGCCACGCCGATGAAGCGGTTACGGATCTGGTGCTCACGCTGCGTCAGCGGTGAGGTGCGTTTCACCGGTACACGGAGGTACAGACGGTTGCACTTGTTAGAAGTCGTTGCCGCGGTACGGTGCGTCGCGAGCAACATCTTCTCGCAGCTGTGCTGACCGCTCTTACCGGGTTTTGCCAATGCGCCGGACACATGATCAATTCCGGCTGAATAAGTTACACTTGCCATAATAATTTAGGTTTGGTTTGATTGAACAATAGGTTTGATTTGATTTAATCGAAAATGCGGCGGTTTCGGCGCTTGATGCGCCTTTACGTGACTCCGGTTCGTCTGCCCGACAAGCAAGCTTCTCGTTCAGCCGCTCCGTATCCCCGTTATGTCCGGCACTTAATAGTGCCGCCCTACCGCCTTACAAAAATGCGCTAACGCTTACAAAAATTAAGAAAATCCATGCGGCTCAACAACTTAGGTCGTCCTAGGTTGTCCTATGTTGTCCTAGGTCGTCCTATGTCTTCCTAGGTCTTCCTAGGTTGTCCTAGGTCTTACTATTCTCTCCCCCTTAGGGGGGAGCCGGAGGGGGTCTATTTTCTTTATTTTTGTGAGGGCTGTAAGCCCGTATTTTCGGATGCAGTCATTGTTGAGCCCTATCAAGGGTCTCAACGGCGGATTTGGTAGTTAGGGGGCGCTGCAAGCTCGCTTGTGAGCGCGCCCTAATTAGCAAGTACGCTCAAGGCCGCGTAGGCCCAAATGACTGCGCATTTTCGATTTCCCAAGTCAAAGGCCTTTCTTCGACGCATCGTAGCTCTCTACGGTCTTAGTCTGGATGACGACGGAGGTGTCGCCTTTCTGCCATGCTTCCGAGCGGGTGGTGACGGTCCGGGTGACGTTGCAGGAACTCAGTCCCAAGCCTGCCGCCAATGCCGTCAACGCCGCAATCAGCACGGAGATGATTACTTTGAGGATTTCTTTCTTAGTCATTTTAGTCGAAGTTCGGTTTAACATACTTCTGCGCAACGGTGTACGCAAAGAGGGAGGTGTACTTGCTCTGCGCCTTGAACGCCGCTTCAAGGGTAGCACGCTCTGCGGGATCCGCGAGAGCGGTCTTGGCTGCCTGTGCTGCGGTTTTCAGTGCGGCTTGGCATGCCTGTACTTTGGCGTCCTTGTTGTTCCGGACGGGGTTCAGCAGATCCACACCTAACTGCTCCTTGCCACAGTTGCAGCGCTTGAAATACAGCGTCTCCGAGCGGTTGAATTTGCCCATCACGCGGGCAAACATACCATGTAGCGTAATCTTAGCCATAGGTTTAGGTTAAATTGTTAAATTGTTAAGGTGCACCGGATTGGAGACCTTCCTTTTTGGATGAGCGGGACTGAGAAGGAAGCAACAAACGCCCCGGTCATCCATTATCTTGTTTTCTCAAATCCGATGCAAAATTACTGCTTTTTTGCGAGATGACCAAAGAACGGCTTTCGCGGATTTAAGATTTCTTAAATTTCCGTCAGATCGTATCCGGCGTACTCGCTCAGCGATACCGTTTCCTCATAGGTCAGCCAGTTGCGCACATAGATAGCATGCGAGGTGATTCTCTGTTTCCATCGCCAGCCGTAGATCAGGGTTTTCAACCCCTCCGTGCCTACCGGCGCACCCACATGCTTCTCCAGAGATCGCACGAGATCGGTTTTCAAAAATTTCTTTGCCATTAGTCTGTAAATTCGATTTCCAATTGTCCTTTCATGGTCCGCTCGATAAACTCGCGGTGCCGTTCCTTGCCATAAGCGATGCAGAAGGCAGTACGGTTGGCGGCCTCGGCTTCGGAAGGCGTGTGACCGGACCGGTCGGGACGGGCTTGCACGATATGCATCACGCCGCCGCCGCGAGCCGGATAGCGCCGCAGGTAATACGGATCGGTGCCTATCAGGATTCCGCGGACGGATTCGATTCCGGGATCAAAAAATACTTTACCCATTCGCGTTCGGGGTTCATTGTTTTGTTCTTTGCTTTTCCTCCGCAGATGGTCCCGTGATGGTCGGGTTCTTGAACCTGACTTTTCTTTTGGGGTCCCCAGAGTAAACCAAGCCGGAGGCTGTT
>CAMOUL010000023.1 GCA_946626605.1 uncultured Bacteroidales bacterium
CGCACGTCCATATAGTACTGTCCGCATTCGGACGCATTTGCACGTTCGTAAAGCCTACGGGAGTTGTTACTTGCAGGAAATAACCTGCAGGTTTGAACCGTACGTCCAGGTTAGCTACCGCCGAAGTCGTATCTGCTACCATCCGTCCGATAGCTCCTTTCGGTGCCTTGAATGTACTCGGCAGACCGAATATCGGCAGTTCGCGTATCTTGGTGAAGTTGGATTTAGAACCATTCGAACCCATCGACTCTCCTGTGTCGTCTTTATAGGCGTTGTTATAACCTACGTAATAATACGTATTGTCCGGCTCCGGCACACGCATCAGATCCGTCTGGTAATACTTCGTGCTGCCTACGCGACTCATACACGTCATACGATCCATCGTGTAGATCTTCTTGGCAGCCGTACTATCGGATGACCGCTGCGGGTTGTTTTCGTTCATACGGTAGCGCAGAGAATCCTGCTCGTCGGTCGCGAAGAAATAGCTGCTACAACTGTTCATCGGGTTGTCCAGCAGATAGAGACGAAAGAGCGTTCGAGGGGTCGGATCGTGCTTACTATCCGCATAGGCATATGCTGCTTTACCTTTAGCTATCTCACCTGCACCTGAAGTTAGTTTCCAAGTGGATAGCGTTGTATTGAAGGTTACCAAGCCGGCATTGGTATAGGATTGCGGTTGGTTTGCTTTCGGGATTTCGAACATATAGACCTCGCGATAGGTCATCCCCAAGAAACCCGTTCCCATCCTTCCGTTGAAAGGAGTCGTGCCCCGGCCCAACGTACCATTCGGGTCAAAAGAAGTAGGGTTGGGACCGGGACTGCGAGTTACATCCGGCACACCGCGTTCGGTAGGAATAACGAACACAACATCACAGGCTTTACCATCGGCGTAATTATCCGTCAGTTCACCTAGGAACTTAAACGCATCACTCGTTTTAAGTGTCTTACCGTCGTTCCAAATCGTATAAACGATACCGCCCAACGCTTTATTAGGACGATCCAACGGCGCACCCACCGACCATTCGTTCATCTCGGTTATGCCCGGAGCATCGAGAAGTTTCATAAACGACCCCGCCGAATAGCCAAAATATCCACCCGAATAGCGGTTATAGTTACTTACAAAGAGTTCTTCACCCGGGTCTTCTTCGCCGTTGCCGTTCATATCAACCCATACCGACAACAGGAACCGTTCACCTTGTTCCATGTTCACCACCAAACCGGCATCCGTCGGCGTCCAACCGACTCCCCACATTCCTACAGAGTACATTACTACCGAAATCAACAACAGAATTCGTACCTTACATTCTTTTTTACAGACTTTATTCATATCAAATTATTAAATTTTCATTAAAATTGGCTGCAAAAGTACATAAAAAAAAGTACATGCGCAAGAGACATGTGCAAAAATTGTTTTAAAGTTGAGAAAAAGAGTCGTTTTTTGTTTTAAAGTCGAATCAACTACCGGATTGGGCGAGCCATTCCGTCGGAGTAAGACCTGTTTCACGAGCAAAGACACGTCCGAAGACCGTAGCCGACGAAAAACCGCAATGCTCAGCAATCTCTTGCACGCGCATATCTGGGTTCGCACGCATGAAACGCTTCGCTTCTTCGATGCGGAAATTCGTCACAAACTGATAGAACGTACAGCCGTATTCCGCTTTGATAAACTGCGAGAGATAAGTTCGATTTATCGGCACGACCGTCATAATGTCAGAGAGACGGAAATCAGCGTTCAGATAAGGCTTCTCGGCCTCCATCCATTCCTCCAAAGCACGACGATATTCGGTATTGGCTGCCACATTTGCTACCACTGCTTCTTTCGCGATTTCGTCACTAATCTCTCCATTTTCGTCACTCACCTGCTCCAACCAAGGCTTGGAACGGAAGATCACTTGCTCGTTGATATAAACGAAAATAAAGAAGAGTAACCACTGCTGCGTGAAAAGCCGAGTCGGCGTCTCTAAGAAACAAAGATATGTATAAGAGCCCCCTAACACAAACATCATCACCAGATACCGGATGACCCAGTGCTCATCCGTCTCCTCCACAGAACCAAAGTTTTCCTCACTATACTGACGATAACGCCGTACATGGAGGAAAATCAGAAAAATCCATATCGCAGGTACGATCGCCAACAACCATCTCAGATCCAAAGGAACAAACCAATCGATTAGCCCGACTACCAAAACCGGCAAGAGACGCGTCAACGCCTTATCCCACGTCAGCCAATGAGGACGGAGCAGCTCCATAGGATAAGCCAACATCAACCAAGCGATAATATCTCCGGCAAGCATCTCCCAGCCCTCGAAAGCAAAAATACCCTCTGCAGGCAAAAGCTGACTATTCACCCGCATCCGGTACAACAAACCCAAAACAATTATTACCGACAGCGCCGCCATTATCCATGCGAAGACATAGCGCACACGGATACCGTTATGATGACGAAAGAGCAGCCACGTACAAACCGATGTGATCGTGATAACGGCTACATTCTGAGTAGGAGCAATAATAGCACGGAAGATATCCGCCGGAATAAGCGGCGAGAGCAAATAACTCACCACAACTGAAGCCGCGAGTATCAGTCCAAATACAGCTTCCGAACGGTATTCATAATAGAAATGCCGAAGACTTTTACGATTCTTTTCTTCCATCGTGAGTATCCCTACTAAATCGCCTGCAAAGTTACAACTTTTTTTTGATATATGCAAATAAAAATCAAACTTTCCCTTAGAAAAAAAAATAGAGAAAAAAGAAAGAGAACAGACAAATCCATAGTGTAAATGCCCATAACCACCCGGTAAGGGTTTTGTAAGACTTTTGTAAGACTTTTGTAAGGGTTTAGGTTGACCTATGTTGACCTAGGATGACCTAGGATGACCTAGTAATTATTATTAAGGAACAGGCGCGCGCACGCGAGAAAAATGAGAAAAATGCATTTTTTTTGCATTTTTTTGCCAAAAAATTTGGTCATGTCAAAAAAAAGCAGTACCTTTGCACCCGCTTTCGATAACAAAGCACATTGATCTAACTTTTATAGTTCAAAAAAGTTGCGGAAATAGCTCAGTTGGTAGAGCACGACCTTGCCAAGGTCGGGGTCGCGAGTTCGAGTCTCGTTTTCCGCTCTTTTTTTTTGCCCAGATGGCGGAATTGGTAGACGCGTGCGTTTCAGGTGCGCATGCCGCGAGGTGTGCAGGTTCGAGTCCTGTTCTGGGCACGTAGCGCAGGTGGTGAAATTGGTATACACGCTACTTTGAGGGGGTAGTGGTCGCAAGATCGTGTGAGTTCGAGTCTCATCCTGCGCACAAAATGGCATAATCAAACGATTATGTCATTTTTTTTTGCGTATGTCAATTATTTTTTGTAATTTTGCGCCCGAAAAATGTATGATCCTATGAAAAGAACATTTCTGATAGCAGCATTAATAATGCTGGCAGTAGCAGGAAAGGCGCAAGTGAGCCAGATACTGGGCGATTGGAAGACCGTTGATGACAAGACCGGCGAGAAACGATCCATCGTAACGATATACAAAGGCTCCGACGGACTCTACTACGGAAAAGTCAGCAAGCTGCTGATGTACCAGGAGCTGCAGCCCAAATGCGAGGCATGCCAGGGCGAGGACAAGAACGCGCCGGTAGAAGGATTGGTCATCATCCGCGGCATGAAAGCCGAGGACGGACAACTCGTGGGAGGCAAAGTGCTTGACCCCGAGAGCGGGAAGTTCTACTATGGTAAGATACACCTCAAAAACGGTAACCTCGTCCTCCGCGGGAGCTTGGACAAACACGGCTTTTTAGGACGCAACCAGACATGGGTGAAGTGATGGTGTAAGGGAGTTAATCGAAAATGCGCAGTCATTTTGGCCTACGCGGCCTGAGCGTAAACGACTACTAACCCGCGCTCACAAGCGAGCTTGCAGCGCGTCTTACTAATCCTTTCCGCTTGTTGAGACCCTTGATAGGGCTCAACATGACTGCATCCGAAAATACGGGCTTCGCCCTCACAAAAATAGAGAAAATAACTATGCAGCGCGTTGTATATATTGTCCGCATGGATTTTTGACATTTTTGTAAGCGAAGCGCATTTTTGTAAGGCGGTAGGGCGGCACTATCGAGTGCCGGACGAAGGCTAAGCGGACAAAGGCGGGCTTTGGGCTCGCACAAAAGAACGAATTTGGGCGATTAGACTAAGGCGCAGCAAGCGCCGAAACGCCGCATTTTCGATTAAAAGAAAATTAATAGAATAGATATGAAACTGGTATTTGCATCGAATAATGCGCATAAGCTAAGCGAGGTGCGGGCAATGATGCCGGCTGGCGTCGAAGTGCTCAGCCTACATGAGATCGGCTTCGAAGCCGAGATAGAAGAGACCGGCAAGACCCTCGAGGAAAACAGCCTCATCAAAGCCAAAACCGTTTGGGACTTTATTAATGATGGAATGAGCGCGGCAAAGCCGCTCAATGATGGATTGATGGTTAACGGAGTGTTTGCGGATGATACAGGACTGGAGATCGATGCGCTGAACGGCGAGCCGGGCGTCTATACCGCGCGATGGGCAGGTTCGCCCGCTGCCAACAGGCAGAAAGCCATCCGCGAGTTGGAAGGCAAAGAGGACCGCGGATGCCGGTTCCGCACAGTGATCACCCTCATTAGGGGAGGAAAGGTCCAACAGGTAGAAGGCATCGTACGCGGACGGATCGCAGAGCAGGAGTTTGGCGAAGGAGGGTTCGGATACGACCCCGTCTTCATTCCCGAAGGCTACGACAAGACCTTCGGAGAGCTGCCCGCAGAGCTGAAAAACCACATCAGTCACCGCGCAAGAGCGATCCGGGAACTCGTAAGAGTCTTGAATGATGGATTGATGGATTGAAGGAATGATGGAATGATGGAATGATGGAATGATGGAATGAAAAGAATAATCATTATATTGTGCAGTATCGCTACGGTGACGTACGCGTATGGTCTAGGATGGACCACCTATTTTGCTTACAATCAGGTTACGCAGATCGCTATGTCACCGGATCAGGTGTACGCCGTTTCGGACGGCAGTCTCTATAGTGTGGAGAAAGCCACGGAGCAGGTCCGGATATACACCAGCCAATCGGGATTGCATAGCGCCGGCATCTCCTGCATCCATTACGACGAAGCGGGAGCACAGCTCATCATCGTCTATAAGACCGGCAAGATAGATATGTTGCGCCCGGACGGGGTACAGTATATAAGCGATCTCTACGACAAAGATATGACGCAGCGCAAGACCGTGAATAACATCACTATTCTCGGTCGTACAGCGTATCTGTCCACCGCCTACGGCGTGCAGACGATGGACCTGAGGCAGAACAAGTTAGTCGATAGCTACTGGCTGCGCCCCAACGGTGCGGAGACGGATGTACAAGACGTAGTGGTCCTCGGCGACAGTATCTATGCCTTCACGACCGACAGCCTCTTCTGCGCAAGAATGAGCGATAACATCGTCGATTACCGGTTCTGGAAACGCGAGTTGCGCTCCGGACGTATCGCACCGGATCCGGAGAAAGGTATTCATTATCAGGACGCTAACAGCGATTGGTACGCCGGCGGTGCAGAAGGTATCGTCCGTATCACCGCTACCGAACGGATGGCTTATAAACCTGCCGGACCGTCATCAAACATCCCCTACAGCCTCACCGCCGGAAACGGAGAGTTATGGGTAGTACCCGGCGGACGATGGGCGTCGCAATATTTCCGTCCCGGCATAGTAATGCACTATAACGGCGAGCGATGGGTAAACATAGAGACCGGGCACATACAACCCAAGACCGGCCTTCAGGCCCTGGATTTCGTAAACACAGCCGTCGATCCGCGCGACCCGAAGCACATTTTCGTTACGAGTTACGGCACAGGCCTGTATGAGTTCCGCGCAGACACCCTCGTAAAGCACTACCTGCCGGCGGAAGACAATACGATAGTCGCGGTCATCCCTGCGAATCCGCAGTTTTACACGCGATTGGATTGCGCTTTCTTCGACGGAGATAATAACCTATGGTTCTTCACCACGGGCAGCGACAAACAGCTACAGTGCCTGGACGCCGACGGACAATGGCACGCTCTCACCCTCCGTACAAGCAGCGGAGTACCGATGGCGCTTCCTACTCCTACGGGGTTGCTTGTCGATAAAAAGAATCCGGATCATAAATGGTTCAGCGTCGGCCGCGAGGTGGTAGGCGTGACCCTTATGGACGACGGAGGAACCCGATGGGACGAAGCAGACGACCGCTACTACACACGCGACAAGTGGACAGACCAACACGGCAGGACCTTCCAACCGCAGCTGTTCTACGGTATTGCGCAAGATGCCTTGGACCGTCTATGGATCGTGACCACACAAGGCGCCGCCTATATCGAAAGCGAAACAGATTTCTTCCACTCGGACGCTATCGTACGCCCGGATTTTGAAGACGAGAACGGCGAGAACCCGATCACGACGCTGAGTATAAAAGCCATCACCGTGGACACAGAGGGACAGATATGGATAGGCACGAACGACTTGGGAGTATATGTCTTAGACAGCACCGCGACGGAGATTACGGCGCATTATACCTCTGAGAACTCCGCCATGCCTGCTAACGGCATCGTATCGCTGGCAGCAGACGAGAACGGCGTAGTATGGATAGGAACGGCTGAAGGTCTGGTACGTTTCGACCCGAATGGCAGCGGAGAAGGACTGAAAGACCAAACGACGGACGAAGAAGAACACCCGGATGAAGGTAGTATGATGCGATGGCGGCTCCACCTGTCTTACAATAACCCCACAGAGATAGTAGGAACACGGGAACGTATCTTCGCTGTCGCGAACGGAGAGTTATACTCCTTCAACCGCGCGGACGAGGTTCTTGAATACTGGGATCAGAGCAAGGGACTGAACGGGACAACCATCTCGCATATATGTCAGGACAAGACCTCCGGAGACCTCGTAATCGCCTATAGCAACGGACGTATCGACCTCATGGACAGCGACGGCAATGTGCGCCAGATACCGGATATTTATACCAAAGCCGGTACCATTTCTACGCAGATCAACGCGATTAGTTCAGGCGCAAAGAAGACCTATTTGGCCATGACGTTCGGCATCGTCGCAATCGATTGCAAGCGAGGCGAAGTGAGCGACACCTACTACGTCGGCCACGAAGCAACCAACCTGGAGATCCTGCAGGTAGTGGAACTTAACGATTCGATATATGCCTTCAGCAGCGACAGTGTGTACAGCGCCTGTCTGCATGACAACCTGGCGGATTATCATTTCTGGCACGCGAGCCACACCCGACTCAACGGCCTGACCCATGCCGCTATCTATCGCGACGAGCTCTATTCCCTCCAAGACAGCTTGCTGTACCGCTATAAAAACGGCGCATGGGAGCCGGTGGACAGCAAGAAGATCGATTGGATTCATGCGGGAGACGGCAAGATGTTGGTTTGCACGGAGAGCCATTTCCTGTACGAGATGGACAACTCGGGAAAATTATCCGGCATATGCGACCGCTATACCATCAACGACGCCGTCTATAGCCAAGGCGAATACTGGTTAGGCGAGACCAGCTACGGATTGATCAGGCTGAACAGCAGCGGCGATGATTATTTCCACACGGAGGGTCCGAGTACCAATCTGGCGTATTCGCTTCACGCCGCACACGGACATATCTACTCGGTGAATGGCGGTCGTTGGGCATCCGAATACGCCCGGCCGGCAAAGGTCAATATCTACGACGGGAATAGTTGGCGCAGCGTGTCCGAATACGAGATAACCACAAACCTAGGCAAAGTGATCATCGACCCCGTGAGCGTAGCGGTGGATAATCAGAATCCGAACCATTTCTACGTAGCGTCCTACGGATGCGGAGTGATTGAGTTTAAAGACTTCGCGCCGTACAAACTATACAACGCCGACAACAGCACGCTCCGACCCGTTAACAGTACCATCAATCCGGATTTCTACACCCGAACCGACGGACTAATGATGGATAGCACGGGCAACCTATGGGTGATGAACGCCACAGAGATAGGCAAACCGCTGCATGTACTGACACCTACAGGACAATGGGTTGGTCTGCCGATGCGAAGCGAGGGACAAGACCTGACGCTCACCACCCCGACAGGTATCCGGCCCGACAGGCGTGACGGACGCTATAAATGGATGTTAGACCAACGAGGAGAGAGACCCGGCGTGATTTTCCATTTCGACAACGGCACTCCGACTTCCGCTTACGACGACCATTGTATCAAGCGGAACACCTTCCTGGACCAGAATAATAATACCCTCACGCCGGGTTTCTTCTACTGCCTGGCGCAGGATAAGAACAACCGCATCTGGATCGGCACGGAAAAAGGTATCCTGATCATCCCCAGAGAGGTCGATTTCTTCACCTCCAACGCCTGCCGGCGCATCATCATTCCGCGTAATGACGGTACGGGCTTAGGCGACTACCTCTTGGGCGAAGAGCAGATACGGTGCATCGTCGCGGACGAAGGCAACCGGATGTGGATCGGTACCGCCGGCTCAGGTCTCTACCTCATCGAAGACGATACCATCACCGTGGCGCATTTCACGGAGACGAACTCCCTGCTGCCGTCCAACTTTATCATGACCTTGGCACTCGTCCCCGAGACCGGTGAGTTATTCGTGGGTACGGACAAAGGTGTCGCATCCTATCGCAGCGACGCGAGCGAAGCCAAAGAGAACATGTCCGGCGCATACGCCTACCCGAACCCGGTACGTCCGGATTACGGCGGAATGATCACCATCACAGGGCTCATGGACAACTCCGAAGTGCGCATCATCGATGCCGGCGGAGGGTTAGTATGCCGCACGCGCAGCCATGGCGGCACCGCCGTCTGGGACGGCAAACTGCCGGACGGACGCAGAGCCACACCGGGCGTCTATACCGCCCTTTGCAACGCGAACGGAGGGCACACGGCGGTGAAGATTTTAGTGATACGATAAAATGCCAGACAAAGCCAAAACAGTATTTAGCAGTGCAGTATTATTCCTTATACTGCTTTTCCCGAATATCTTAGCGTGCTTTGTAGCCGGCGACTTGTCCTCCCCTCTCAAATCAATCGCTTATCTGACAGTAGTATGTATCGGTTTGTTTTTTCCGATGCTCTTTCTACGCAGGAGGACATATTTTATCGTGATCGGTGCGCTTACTCTTTTCTGCGCTCCGATAGAGATCGCCAGTCTGTACCTGAACCACAACCCTGCGACAGCTACGTTTGTCGGACTTTTTTATTCCACCAACTGGGAGGAAGTAACCGGTGTATTGAGTGTTGTATGGCCTTTCGCTTTTTGTACCTTGATCGTTTGGGTGGGGTATTTCGTATTGGCGAGCCGTCAACCAAACGAGTGGATTATTCCACGCCAAGTCAGTTTATGGACGGCGTGTATCGGTTTGCCTCTTCTCTTGACAGGCGCTCTTCTCTTCTTCTATCAATATGCGCGTGATATAAACAATATACAGGATAAAAAAGAGGCTGTCACATTTGCCAAGGATTTGATTTTAATGAAATTCAACAAGATCTATCCTTATAACATTTATCTGAATACCCAATCCGTCCTTACTAACCGCTATAAAGCCAAACGTGCCCAAAAAGAATTGTCCACATTCCGTTTCGGAATCGAAGCTCCGGAGGACACCTTGCCGGAATTATACATCCTTGTGATCGGTGAAGCAGCCAGGAGCGAGAATTTCTCACTGAACGGATATAAGCGGGAGACGACACCACGACTGCAACACCGGAAGAACCTCATCAGCTATCCGAACATGTACTCACAAGCGGGTACCACCGAAGAATCTGTCCCCCACATGATCAGCCGTATCACTGCTTCCGACAAAGAGTCTCTTAACACGGAGAAGACCCTTCCTGAGGCGTTTCAAGAGGCAGGTTTTCAGAGTATTTGGATTACCAATCAATCCCGCGTCCTGTGTATAGAGCGTACTCTGGAGGCTGTGGACCAACGATATGAGACAGGAAAAGACATGAGTACCGCCAATAACTACGACGAATACCTGCTCTCACACTTGCAAAAGAGTCTGACAAACAGAAGTGAGAAACAATTTATAGTCTTGCACACAATGGGTAGTCATTGGCGGTACGACACACGCTATCCGGAATCTTTCGAGCAATATACACCCGCCCTTGGTCGCGATTTCACCTTATCCATGATCAAACCTTCCAACCGCCAGAGGCTTGTGAACGCCTATGACAACACGATTTTATATACAGATTATTTCCTGGATTCTCTACTATCGATTGTTGAAAAAGAACATATACCGGCCTTGGTGATGTACATGTCTGACCACGGCGAAAACCTTTACGATGACGAGCGCAACTTTGTGCTACACGGAAACTACAGGGTGAGTCGCTGGCTTTTTCACGTACCGCTGATAGTGTGGTACAGCGATGAGTATGCCTCATTGCATCCGGAGAAGATTGCCCAAGTACAGGCACATAAGGACAGTCGCGACAACTCGTCGGTTCTCTTTGAATCGATGATAGATGCCGCCGGGTTACATTATAAAAACGATGCTGCGAGTGACGCAGTGATGCGTACCCGCAGCATTTTCTCCAAGGATTATCGCGCTCCCGATACGATTTATGTGCTCTCGTCAAATGGCGCGTGTGTCGCCTTTGAAGAGTAACAACTACCCCTTTATCAGTTTCATGAACTCCTCGCGGGTCTTGGCTTGATTGAAGACCCCGGTGAAATCCGAAGTGACGGTCATGGCGTGTTGTTTCTGTACGCCGCGCATCTGCATGCATAAATGCTCCGCCTCGATGACCACCATCACTCCGAGGGGATCAAGGGTATTCTGGATGCACTCCTTGATCTGGGTCGTGAGGCGTTCCTGGACCTGTAGCCGCCGCGCGAAGACATCTACCACGCGGGCGATCTTACTCAGTCCCGTGATCCGTCCATTGGGGATATACGCCACGTGCACCTTGCCGAAGAACGGCAGCATGTGGTGTTCGCAAAGGGAGTAGAAATCAATATCTTTGACCACCACCATCTGGCGGTAGTCCTCCTCAAAGAGCGCCGAACGAAGAATCGCCTCCGGGTCCTCGTTATAGCCCTTGCAAAGGAACTGAAGGGCTTTTCCTACCCGATGCGGCGTCTTGACCAGACCTTCCCGGGTCGGGTCCTCACCTATTTGCGTCAGGGTCTTCTCTACCGCCCTGGCGATCTCGTCTGTCACCTGCTGAGAGGGATGAAATTCCTGCAGATCCATTATTGCAACACTTGTATTTTATCGCGCACAATATACGTTTCTCCCATCAACTCAGGGTATTGCGCCACGACGATTTTCTTATACTCCCGTGCCTCTTCGTAGGTACGGAAATCTCCCACACGCACTTTCCAGAACGGCGGCAGATACTGGACATAGACGGACTGCGTGAGGGTCTCTTTGACCTTCTCCTCCAGCTCCAGCGCCTCGCCTTTTGCCGTCTGCTGCTGGTTGGAAGAGTAGATCTGGACGCGATAGCCGTCCATCTCCACCAACTCGTGCTTACCGTGTATCGCTTCGTCCAAGAGTATCGACATCGCCGAGTCCTGCACGATCCGGATACCCGGTATCGAGTCCAAAACGGATAATAATATAACTAATATTAGTTTCATATAGGCTAAATCTCTAACGAATAACCAACTTATCACCAACTTATATCTAACGATTCAATGCAAATTCCGTGCCATTAGTAGCGGAACGACGAACCACCGACGAACTCGCGGAGGAAGGATGTAGGCGGAATCTCACGCTCGGGAACCGGTACGAAATACTGCAGGAACTTCAGGAGCCTGTGCGCCTCGCTGTACTCGTCGCAGAACTTAGGCACCTCCTGCAAGATCGGTTCCGCATGGCGTTTCAATACCGCGAACTCGAAGATCAGCGCAGAGTTGAACATCACATCTGCTTCCTCCTGGAAGGGATAGACCCATTTGGTCTCGCCCCGGATGACCGACGGGCAGCGGGCAATCGTCTCGCGTGCCGAGAAACCGCGGTACTTATAGTCGCGCACGATGCGGCGCAAGAGACGGATATCCGTCGTCGGAATCCAGTTATGGTTATCGATATTGATGGTCGTCAGGGCAGACACGTAGATCTTATACGTCAGCTCGCGCGGCACGTCCGGCAGGATGCACGGATTGAGCGCATGCAGGCCCTCGATGACGAGAACGGAGTCCTTCTGGAGTTTGAGCTTGTTGCCCTTGAAGACCCGCTCGCCTTTGGTAAAATCGTACGTCGGCAGGTTGACCTCTTTGCCCTCCAGCAGATCCTTCATCTGCTCCCTGAAGAACGGCAGATCGACCGCGTTAACCGTCTCGAAGTCATACTGGCCGTTCTCGTCCTTCGGCGTATCCACGCGGTTGACAAAATAGTCATCCATGGAGAGCACCTCCGGCCTGATACCATCGACCAGCAGCTGGATCTGCAGACGCTTGGAGAAAGTAGTCTTACCGGACGACGAAGCACCGGAGATAAAGACGATCTTCGGCCGTTTGGCGGCGATAGAGTCCGCTATCTGGGCGATCTTCTTCTCATGCAAAGCCTCCGCTAACTTGATCAGTCCGAAAGACATGTTCTGCTTGCAGGCTACGTTAAAATCGTTGACGTTATTGATGCGCAGCAGTTTGTTCCAGCGGTTGTACTCCTGGAAGATGGAGAACATCTTATCCTGCGGAATGGCATCCTCGAGGAGGGTCGGGTTCGTACGGTTCGGGATACGCAGTAACAGACCGTCCTGGAAGGGCTGCAAATCAAACACATTGAGATAGCCCGAAGACGGCAGAAGAACGTTCGTATAATAATCGATAAAATCCCCCATACGGAAATATCGGCAGTAGGGGTTTCCGAGCGCCTCGAAGATCGAAGACTCGTTGTTGTACCGCTCGGCGAACATGCGGATGACCTCTTTGGTCTGTTTCTCTTCCTCGTAGATCGGCCGGTTCTCCGCGATGATTTGGAGCATCCGCGCCTTGATAGCCTGTACCTTTTCCGGCGTCACTACCGGCGGCTCTTTCTCGTCCTCGGAGTCCGTGTCCTTGGACTGATGCCATTGGAGCGTGCAGTAATACCCCTTGCTGATCGGGTGCTCGATACGCAGGTCGATGTCGGGGAACAACTCATTGATGGCGCAGGCCAACACCATATTTAGTGTACGCACGTACGCGCGCATGCCCGAAGGCGAGCTGGCGTCCAGAAACTCAATATCTTTGGGCTTATACAGCAGGAAATCGAGGTTCTCCACCTTATAGTTCACGTACGCAGCGATAATCGGATACGGCAACTGAATACCCAGCAGGTCTTTCAGTTCGATCAACGATATTCCGCGCGGCACATCGTGATACGCGTGCGTGTTCTTGCAATAAATAGTGATTGTCTGCTCCATAATGGTATGTTGTTTTTCCAGTTTCTCTAGTTTTCCTAGTTTTCCTAGTTTTTCTGGTTGACGAGTTCGTCGATTCGTAACGCTTGTTCGAGCAGGGCGCGCATGTCCGAGAGCTTCACTTGGTTGGCCGCATCAGAGATGGCTTTGTCGGGATCGGGGTGCGTCTCGATGAACAGGCCGTCCACACCGACCGCTAACGCTGCACGCATCAGATACGGCACCATCGCCCGGTTGCCGCCGGTGATACCCGCCTGCGACGAAGGTTGCTGCACCGAATGCGTAGCGTCGAAGATCACCGGACAACCGAACCGCCGCATCTCTACCAGTCCCGTCATATCGACTACCAGCCGGCCGTAACCGAAGGACGAACCTCTCTCCGTGAGCCACAAGTGCCCTTCTCTGCTTGCACCGGGAGCCACCTGCTCGATCTTCTCTATCGCTCCTTTCATATCCCACGGCGCCATGAACTGGCCTTTCTTGACGTTGACAATCCGTCCGGTCTTCGCCGCCGCCTGCAAGAGGTCGGTCTGACGGCTTAGGAACGCCGGTATCTGCAGCACATCGGCTACTTCCGCTACCGGCACACACTGCCAGGACTCATGCACGTCCGTCACGATCGGCAGGTCGTACATCCGTTTGACCTCCTCCAGGATCTTCAGCCCCTCGTCCATACCGATGCCGCGCGCCGACGCAGAGGTGCGGTTCGCTTTGTCGAACGAAGACTTGAAATAGAGGGTGATACCCAACTCATAGCAGAGATGATTCAAAGTCTCTGCCGTCTCCATGACGATCTCTCTATTTTCGATGGCGCAAGGCCCGGCAATCAAAAACATAACTATCAACTATCAATTGTCAATTGTCAATTATCAATTGTCAATTACTCCACCGCGCGATAAGCTCTCGCCCACTGAACTTTCAGTTTGCCTTCGCCGCCTTTCTCGTTACCCGGCAACCAGCTCTGTGCGAAATAGAACATCGCCTCTTTCGGCAGACGGTTCGGCAGACGGAGTACCTCCATATCGTTCACGAACCAGATCAACTCGTTCTTCGTCCAGCGGAAGGTATAGACGTGGTACATCGAACGGAGGACACCGGTCAGATCAACCATCTGCGTCTTCGGGCCATCGACATATCCCATCTGGTGGGTCGAGCCGTTATAGTGATAGAGGGCTACCATCGGGCTACCTTGTTTGCCGGTCGAGAGACCGAAGAAATGGTGACCGATACCCTGCGTACGCACTTTCGCCATGAACATTCCCGACTCCTGCGCAAACGCCTCTTTGGTATTCATCACATCGGAGGTGAACTCAAACACATGCTCCGTGAATCCTTTCTTCTCGTCCCAAGCGACCGCTTTCTTGGTCTCCTGACGCGTCTCGAGATCCATACGGCCCTCGGCGAAGAAGGTGTTCTTGCCGCCGTTATACGCCTGAAGCTCAGAGGTACGCGAGTGACCGTCTTTCATCGCAGGATTCGCATAGCCGTAACCCGGTTTCCAGTTCTTGGAGGACGTCATGTCGTCGTCGAAGGAAGGACGGAAGAGCTCTGCCCAGTCGATCTTCTCCTCACGGGAAGTGAAATAGAACTTGATATCTTCGGAATTAGCCAGCTCCAGATAGCGTTTCTCGGTCTTGTACTCCTCGGAGTGCTCCCAGCGCTTGGCATCCGCCCAGAGCGCGTTACGCTGCTTGAAGTCCTCGGTCGAAGTCTCTTTCTCCAGCTCCGTAAGTTGTTTCAACTCCGGCGAGTTCAGCACTTTCTGGTAGTTCTTGTAGAACGCCGAACGATAGATCATGTTGTACATACGACGCTCGGAAGCAGTCACGGAGTTGTCCTCTTTGTTCTGGAAAGCATCGCTGTCACGGAATTTCAGGAAGGCCTGGAAGGTCTCGCTGTCCTGCGCGTACTTGTAACCCTTCATACGCAGGGTAGAAGACAGACGATCGAGCGTCGCCATCTTACGACCCTCGTCCGTGTCCTTGTACTTACGGTTCTTCAGAGCGTTCTTCTTCTCTTGGAAATCCGAACTCTCAACGATCTTCTTGAGCTCGTTGTACTCCGCCAATTCAGGCGATTTCTCGATAGCACGCCAGCGTTTTACACGCTCTTGCATGTCGTGGATGGTTTTCTCGAACGCATCGGTCGAGCTCATTTTGCCGGTTAATCTGGCTGCAAATAGGTTCATACTTCTATAAATTTGATATTTGTGTATAAAATTCTTCAAGTGTGTCCACGAAGATGGGTTTGTAGGCCTCTTGTTCGGGGATGAAATGGAGAGACCGCATCAATGCAATCTGCTGTTTGAGGGGTTCGTAGAAACCTTTGTAGTTCAGCACGAAGGTCTTCTTATGATGCTCTCCCACGATTGCCGAAGAAGTAGCGTCCATCATCTCGTCCAGCGTGCCGTAGCTGCCCGGCAGACAAACGATCACATCCGCCATGTCGCGCATGATCTGCTTGCGCTCGGACATATTCTGCACCATGTACAGCTCGTCGCAGTTGTCCGCCTTTCGTCCCGCCGCTTTGATGCGCGGAGGAATGACCCCGATGACCGTAGCTCCTGCCGCTTTCGCCGCATTGCTCGTGCGCGTCATCAGACCGCCCGTAGCGCCGCCATAGATCAAGGTGTGGCCGTTCTCTCCGATCCACGTACCCAACTCATCCCCCAACGCGAGGTACTCCTCGGGTATCGCATCCTTCGCCGAACAATAAACTACTACTTTCATTAAGCATCAATGTTGGCGTAGGTGGCATTCTCTTCGATGAACTCGCGGCGCGGCGCTACATCGTCGCCCATCAGCATCGCGATGATACGATCTGCCTCAGCGGCATTCTCGATCGTCACTTGCTTGAGCACGCGGCGTGCCGGATCCATAGTCGTCTCCCAGAGCTGCTCGTCGCTCATCTCACCGAGACCTTTGTAACGCTGGGTCTTGATCTGCTTCTCATCGCCGTTACCGTAGTTCTGGATGAACGCCTGACGCTGCTGGTCGTTCCAGCAGTACTCGCTGTAGGTACCCTTCGAGCACTTATAGAGCGGCGCACAAGCGATATAGAGGTGGCCTTGCTCAATCACCTCTTTCATATGACGGAAGAACAGGGTCATAATCAGAGTAGCAATATGCGCACCATCCACATCGGCATCGGCCATGATAATCACTTTGTGGTAGCGGATCTTGGAGAGGTTGAGCGCTTTCGGGTCCTCTTCGGTACCGAAGGTGATTCCCAGCGCCGTGAAGATGTTCCGTACCTCTTCGCTCTCGAACACCTTATGCTCCATCGCTTTCTCGACGTTCAGGATCTTACCGCGGAGCGGCAGGATTGCCTGGTGAACACGGTCACGTCCGGTCTTGGCGGTACCGCCTGCAGAGTCTCCCTCGACGAGGAAGAGCTCGCACTCGGCTGCGTCTTTCGATACGCAGTCCGCCAGTTTACCGGGCAGACCACCGCCGGAGAGCGGAGACTTGCGGAGAACCGACTGACGTGCGTTACGGGCAGCGATACGAGCCTGCGCCGCGAGAATGACTTTCTCTACGATCTTCTTCGCATCATCCGGGTGCTCCTCCAGGTAGTTCTGCAGCGCCTCGGCTACTGCACTCGAAACCATGCCGGCTACTTCGGAGTTACCGAGCTTGGTCTTCGTCTGGCCCTCGAACTGCGGCTCTGCCACCTTGACGGAGATGACCGCCGTCAGACCCTCACGGAAATCGTTCGGATCGATAGTCGAGTTACCGTCCTTGTCTTTGAGTTTCGCCTTCTCCAGCATCTTGCTGTCCTCGGCATATTTCTTCATCACACGGGTCAGCGCAGCGCGGAAACCGGCTACGTGCGTACCACCCTCGATGGTATTGATATTATTGACATAGGAGTGTACGTTCTCGTTGAAGTCGGTGTTGTAGATCATCGCTACCTCTACCGGCGTACCGTATTTGTCGGTATTGAGGTGGATCACCTCGCTGATGAGCGGCGTACGGGTACCGTCGATATAACGAACGAACTCACTCAGACCCTTCTCCGAGTAGAACACCTCTTTCTTGCACTCCGTCACTTTGGTGCCGTCCTCGAGGGTCTTCTCTACCATGACGCGTTTGTCTTTGAGCACAATACGGATACCGGCGTTCAGGAACGCGAGCTCACGCATACGGTTGGCAAGGATCTCCCAGTGATAAACGGTCTCCGTGAAGATCGTATCATCCGGCCAGAACTGCACAAACGTACCGGTCTTGCGTTGCTCCCAGTTACCCGTAGCCTCTTCCTCGGAGATCACATGTACCGGTGCCAGCGGTTTGCCCTTCGCGTAGTCCTGACAGTGGATCTGGCCGTTACGATAGACCTCCACGTGCATCTTCGTCGAGAGCGCGTTCACGCAGCTCACACCCACACCGTGCAGACCACCGGACACCTTGTAGCTGTCTTTATTGAACTTACCACCGGCGTGGAGCACGGTCATGACGACCTCCAGCGCGGATTTATGCTCCTTCGGGTGCATATCTACCGGAATACCACGACCGTTATCCTGAACGGTGATAGAGTTATCCTCATTGATATGAACTGCGATCTCATCGCAAAAACCGGCGAGCGCCTCGTCGATAGAGTTATCGACTACCTCATACACCAGGTGGTGCAGACCCTTCAGCGAGATGTCGCCGATATACATCGCAGGTCTCTTGCGCACCGCCTCTAATCCCTCGAGCACTTGAATACTCGAGCCATCATACTTCTCTTGTTGTTCTTCCATTATTTTGTATTTTATATTCTACTTAATTTATCGCATATGCACGCGTGCTACACACTCGCGCACACAAAATCGGCTGCAAAGATACAAAAAAAAATTGACATACACAAGAGTGTATGCCATTTTTCTGCATTTTTCGGTTAAAAATCCACCTTTTCGCCTCAACTGTCCATACGGCTTCAGCCGATCGTTCGAGGCTTTGCCGAGATAAGAACTATCAACGCTCTGCCGGCGTCGGTCATCAGTCCGCGTTGCTCCAACTCCGCGCAACGGCGGATGTTCAGTTCGGTCCAATGGCTGTTTTTGCGCCGCAGGGAGAGCCGTTGCGCGCCGCGTCCGTCGGGCAACCGCTTGTATGTCGAGTCGATCCAGCCGAAGCAGAGCGCCTCTTCCACCACCTCCGGATAAGGGATACAATCCGGATGCGGAATCTTGGTGCGAGTAACCGTCACCCAACATTCCTTCTCGCACGCATGATTCGCCATCAGCCACGAGCGCAGCTGCGCCCGGTCGCTATATTCCAGAAAATTGGTCATCTCCATAGACGTTCTTTCCTTCCCTCTTCCTAAATCCGTTGCAAAGGTACTACAAAAATTGCACATACGCAAATAAAAATGTATTTTTCCGCAAAAAATAGAATTAATATTCTATTATCGGCTGTACCTATACGGGCTTGGAGGCTCGCATACAAAGAACGTATAGGAATAGACGATAGAGGGCACCGCCCTTTGCGGAAAATACATTTATTGGCGTATGTCCGGCAGGACGCGAACGTAGCTACGGGGGAATGCCGAAGGCAGGCAGATGTCCGAAGTACAACTTTTTTTGAATTATGCAAATTTATTTGCTTTTTTGCCCCGGAGCGTCCTCCTGGGGTCCCCGACGGATGTTTTACATCCGGTGGGGAGAGCGGAGGCAATAGTCGCACTTACGATTTAGCGGAGCGGTATCGTTCTTGCGATCTATTTGCCGAACGCGTGCCCCCCTGTGATTTTTTTCCTTTTTTTCTTGCGTATCTCGTTTTTTTGTTGTACCTTTGCAGCATGATTGCTAAGCGATGGATCATAGGATGCTGGATTGTGGCGATGGGAGGATGCCTCATGGCATGCGCTCCGCAGGCTGTACGCGAGGCGCAGTCTGTCGTTGCGCAGGCGGACAGCCTATGGCATGCCGGCAAACAATACGGCATAGACGAAGGCGACAGCGCCACTCTCGCGCAAGCATGTGAGACATTAGAAGCTATCCCCCTTCCTTTCAGGGAAGGGCTGGGGTTAGGCTCTCCTTACGCCCATACCTGCTATCACTATGGCAAATTGCTCCGAGCAAAAGACAATCCCGCGGAAGCCATGCAGGCGTTCATCTCCGCCACCCATTCCGGCACAAAAGACTACCATATATTAGGGCGGGTGTATAATAATATGGGTGACATTTGCCATCTGGCAAGTGAGTTTCAGTTGTCATACGACATGTTTGAGCAATCGGCAAATATGTATCTAACGAATGGAGATAGTTTGCTATATTATTACTGCCTCAATGATATGGCGTTTGAATTAGCGGAACAAGGAAAGAAAGAATCTTTGGCGCTGCTTGATACAGTTATCCACAGTTGTGGGGATGAAGTGGTAATCGTAAAAACATGGGAGACTAAAGCGGAATTTTTTATACGGACAGCACAATATGACTCTGCTATTAGTTGCATTAATTATTTAGGCAGTTTAGGAGTCTATGAACCTACGAGTATGCTTATAAAGGCTCAAGCATTTGATGATATTGGTCAAAAAGACTCTGCACTTTTCTACTCCAATATTATATTATCGGCATCTAATGCTTCGTATCAAGAAAAATTTAATGCCTTATATATTGTTCTTCATTGCGATTCGACACTTGATGCAGATGATATTAACAGTATGGCGTCCCAACGTGAAGATATACGTTATTACGAATACGAGCCACAAAAAGAAAAACTATCTCAGGCGGTTCTATTACTGGATCAAGACCTGCATCGCAAGCCTGACTACCGATGGCTATACGCTATCATCGGAGCTATATTGTTTGCAGGTTCATGTGCTATATTGTATTATCTATGGCACAAGCGTAAAGTACATAGTAGGTTGATACATGATATAGATATAAAACAGGAACAGAAAACGCAACTAGAGAGTAGCATTGTAGCAATGCATTCTGAAATATCCCAATTATCCGAGCAGCAACAGAAAACACACCAACAATTATTGTCGAACATAGAAACTACGTGCAGCACACTACGAAACTCCAAAGACATTCTATCAGAATTGGATTGGAAAGATTACTCGCGGATGTGTGCAATAACCAATACCCTCTTTAATAAATTAGCTGATTCGTTACAGAAAATGGGTCTTTCCGAGCGGGAAGTTAGATTGTGCGTATTGGTTCTTATAAATGGTTATTCAGACAAACAGATGGCAGATATACTCTGCTATGGAGAAAAAAGTATTCGGGGAATTAAAAGATATGTGGCCAACAAATTAGGAACCAGTAGTGCAAATATGCGTGTTTTTATGATAGAATTGATTACAAAGACAACATAAATTATACACTTAGGATTCATTTTTCTACATCAAAAAACAGCAATAGCCTATATATCAATGTATTAAGTAATGTCTTTTTTCTACATTTTTATTTGGTGGAATAAAGACAAAATAGTAATTTTGCACCGTCAAACGAAATAGCGTTTGGCGGTATTTTATTATTAATTTACAAATTACTCGTAAGTATGAGAAAAACATTTCTTGCTTTGGTATTGGGCGCAATCTTTACAATACCATGCGTGTTACGCGCAGAAGAGGTAGAAATTCAGTTAACAGAAGTAGTAGGAATGAGTGTACTTCCCGGAGATGATCCATTGGATGGTAATGACCATATGGGATCCACCCCCACTCGCCCGGCAGGTTTCCGCGCAACGATTAACGGTAATCTGTTATCAATCTTGAAACAGGAAGCAGCTATTCCATTCGCGCAAGCGACAGTAGTGAAGGCTTCTACCGGAAGCATGGTATTGAACCAGCAGTTCACGAACTCCCTCTCCGAGCAGATCGCTACTCCCGGTGTTTATGTACTCCGTATCTCCACCGCCAGTGGTGACCTCGTAGGACAATTTGTAGTACAATAAAGGAAAAAATGAAAATTTATTTGGCGGATTGCAAAAAAAAATGTACCTTTGCAACGTCAAATGGAAATAGAATGTATAAAATCTTTTTTCATTATGAAAAATCATATTAAAATAGTATTGATAGTCCTTATTAGCATTATGGGACTGACAGCTTGCGAGAAAGCGCACAATACAGATACAAGTACATCTCAAAATCGTCAAATTAGACGAGTATTAAACACAGGTAATTTTTCGAATACAGATCCAAAAGAATTAACACAACTAATGAATAAAGATGAAGATATACTCTGTCCTGTTATTGCAAGAATGGTAGCATCGTATGAAATGTTAGAAGGAGGATATCATTTGTTAAACCAACTACGCAGTGATAAAATGTATTATACGGGTGATAATGAATATATGTTAAATCATGAATATGAAACAGTAGAATGGAAACTAACCGATTATCCTCGTGTTATATTTGATGACGATGACCGTGTTAAGTATTATGAATATGGACTTGTAGAAGGCAATAAAGTAACTAGCACTATTACAGTCTATGCGAGACGTGAAGCTCCTCATGCCATTGCATTTATCTTTCCATATGTTTTACCATACACCTACACAAAATATAACTATTACGTAGGGAACTATCCGCACAGGGTTATTTTTGATGGATCGGTTTATCGTCCTGTGGAAAATTATGATGGAGAGGAAGTGTTTTATAAAAAAGAAGACCCTCGAGAATATTGGCGACAAATAGAAATACAGGCAAGCGAAGAAGATTTAGCAGAACTAAAAAACTTGCAGAATCGACGCGCTATTCCGGACTTAGAAATGGAGAAGGAAGCAACCAAATTTTGGAACGATGTAGATAATGCTGTTTCAGCAAGCGTAAAGAGTTTAGACCAAGATGATCCATGTGCGATCGAGCATAAACCGGAACCGAGAGTAGAAAACACATATATCAAGCATTTGAAAGATGTGTTAGGGACATCAGATTATTGCCGAGATTATACTGCTCGCTCCTATTGCTCTACACCGTTACAGCAGACTTATTGGTCAGGGGCGTGCGGTCCAGCGGCATTAGCGTGGATTTATAGAGGACTTCGCAAAACATACCCGATTGAGAATGGTGAATATTTACCTATACATGGAGATCAATCTGGCATACTAAATTTTTATAATGGGTATAATAGTAGTTACTACTATTACAATCTACAAAGTTTAGAGTCTCTTTGTTGTACACAGTGCTCAACGGTTAAGCAGGCATATATAGATAGAAGTATAGATGTAGACAATGGATTGACGGGAGTGTTTTACAAGAAAAGTATCCCTATTAAATGGAAAGGCAGTTGGGAATTTGCTCTATTTCCATGGGATCTTGATGGCTTATTGAAAGACGTTACAAATGGATATTTTGGTGTTACACGCGACAAGAATGCATTGTACGCGGCAGACTGGATTCACGAAAGAAATCTCCCTGTTATACTATTAATGAGTAGTTTAGATCACTATCTTGTAGCCTATGGATATGGAGGAGTCTCTAAAACTAAGGGAGGAGACATTTGCCGAAAGGATATCTATTTTCTCGTGACAGACAACGGATATACAATCAGCAAGAACTATTATAAGCCATACTGGAGGCGATATCAAAAATATGAATATTACCATTGCATATATCTCAACCAATAACCATTTAAATAATATAAATATGCATAAACGAATTCAAAAAACGGCATTGTTCCTTTGCCTCGTAGCATTGGCACTGACATTCCAAGGCTGCCCGGGGACAACGACTCATGAGGATTTCACAAGGGAAGGCTATATTTTTGCGCCATTAGATTCAATATTCGTGAAGTACCATCGATCTGAAGGGAAAGGTTTCTATGAGGATTTCGAATATATCTGTCCACCCAACTCACCGGAGGTTTACTCGCAAGTAGCATGGTTTTGTCCTGAGAAATATCATGAAATCACCTATGATGAAGAGTTGCATAACTTGCATGTCCGCCGTCTTTCGGAGAAGGGGCCATGCTATGTACTACTATCAAGGGGAGTCAAAATCAACGGGACCTTTTATGGATGGTCAAATTTTTATACACCGGCAATAGAAAATATAGTCAACGGAGACACTATTTACCGGCACGTTCCGGTTCCCATAGAGCAAGTGATTGATTCTCTTCAAAGACATGAGCCAAAGCGGGTTGTGGAAATCAAAGGCTTGCAAGAGCATAGCATCTATAGTCATTTCAGTTCAAGCGATTTTCCCGAATTGACATTCTCGGAGGAAGATCTCCTACCTCGTTAGAGACAGCGAAAAGATCCTATTTACAAATAATTATTGTAATTTTACGCATGTTGTATAACAATATGCAAAAAAGTATTAAACATTTTTAATTTGTCTAAAGTATGAAAAAGTTTTTTCAATTCTGCTTAGCAGCATTGGTTTTGGTTGCCTTTGCAGCATGTGAAAAGAAGCAGGAAGTGGATCCCCGTGATGCGTTCATAGGAGCATATACCTATGATGCTAAGGGAAGTGTGGATTTCGATTTCGGAATCACCCGTTATTCTGTTCCACTCAACAATCAAGGTACATTCACCATCTCCAAGTCGGGAGACGGAAACAAAGTGGTGATCGAAGGTTGGAATGATCCGATTAACGCCACCGTGTCCGGCAATCAGCTCACTCTGGAATCTAACAACTACGATACAATGTACGGAGAGATAACACTGAAATTATCCTTCTCATATGGAACAGCCACCCTTGCAGACAACCGGTTATCATGGAATACCGACGTCACTGGAGAAGGAAGATATGGGAGTTACGCAGCAACAGGCTCCGGGACCGTTTCTATGGTCGCCATAAAGAAGTAATAGCCGGGTCGTGTCCAAGGCGTGGTGTACACTTTAAAAGGGACGCCTTGGCGACGAGAAATAGTAAAAACAGACCTACGAAACTTAATCGTGGGTCTGTTTTTTTTATATAATAACTTATCCAAAAAACAATCATTATGA
>CAMOUL010000024.1 GCA_946626605.1 uncultured Bacteroidales bacterium
GCGAATAAAATCACTTTTCTCCGCAATTAACAATCAAAACTGCGTGCAAAGGTACAACAAAAATTTGGAATATGCAAGGATTTGCACAAAAAAAAGCGCCGAAGCGCTCTTTTTCTATTGTTCATGAATCAGTACTGCCCTTACGAAGTTGCTGAACTGACAGATACGTTTCTTGCCGAGGACGGGATCGGGTTTGCCGCGGAGTTGGGCAGCATGACGTTCCACCATCTCCCGGTACCGCGGATGGTTCGGATCTTTCGCGATACGCGATGCCTCTTGGCAAACGGCTTTCCAGCGTTCGTACTGGGCCTGTTCGGCAGGCGTTCGGGGATTACGCTTATAATCGCGATTCTCCAGTTCATACACTTCCTTTGGACCGCATCCGAAAACCCGGCCGTCCGGGTAATGCCATTCTTTCTTTCGCATCACCAGACGCGAGTGTTTTGAAAACTTGCCGGTTAAATCATCGATACCGGCTGCTGTAGTAAATATTGCCATAATAATTAGTTTTTTTACAAAAAACGTTAAAAAGTTAAATAGTTAAAATGGTTTCTTTTGCAAAGAAACGTTAAATTGTTAATCCGTAGGTGGTTATTGCCTACGTGTTGCTTAGGCAATAGTAAGGACAATGACTAACCAATATTTAACGAATGATTAACTTATCTCTAACGATTTTAACGTTCAAAGAACGTTATCGGATACAATCCGACGGAATGAACGAAGAAAAATTTGCACTGAGAAAAGTGAGAAAATTGGGAAAATTCTCACTTTTCTCAAAATTCTCATGCAATTTTTTTATAATGTCCGAAGCTTGGTCGATGCAAGATACCATTCTCTATCCACTGGCTACACCAGCGCATAACGGTGCTTTGCGGGATGCCTTGCGTTTGAGCTTCAGCCAATAATGTCTTACTCTCAAACTCTTCCGGCAACAGACTCAGCAATATCTGTTTCTGATCCAGCGGCTTCACTTTCGGTGCCTCTATCTTCTCTGTTCCTTTTATCAACTGATACGCCTGTGCCATGTGGAGGATGAGTTTGTTGCCGATGAGCTCGGCGGTAGCGTAGTCGATGTCGGAGCAAAGGAAGCCTACCCCCGTCCCCTCCCTAAAAGGAGGGGTGAAATCCTCGCAATGAGCTGCCCCGGATGGGAGGGCAGAGGCGTTGTTGGCTGCTCTCAAAGAGGAAGTGTCCGAATCCAATTCGGACGAAATGGACGAAGGTTCTTGCTCCGCGGAATACCGCGGAGAGCAGGACCGGAGGGCGGAGAGGATGAGGGCGATGCGTTCGATATGGACCGCCATTCTTAGTACCACGGAGTGGAAGTCTTCGCCGAGCATGCGGATGAGGGTCGGATAGGCAGTCTCAAGGTGATGGCCGAGACGGGTACGCTGGTCGGGCGTGAGGCAGAACTCGCGGGGTTTGGAGAAGAGCAGTTTCTCATAGAGATGATAGAGCTGTTCAGCACAAGTTTTCATGGTTTCATCGGAACTTTCCGAGGGTTGTACATACTGGCTGTTAAAGGCTTGGTGTTCATCGACGATGAGGGTGAGCAAGCGCGAGAAGTAACCGTTTTCGATAGACGGCACGAGGGCATGGTACTGGCTGAAGGTACCGGTGAGGACCATGGAGAGTTGGGGGTTCTCGATGACGGACGCTTCGCGACAGCGGGCACGGGAGATAGTCTCGTGCTCAGCCGCTTTACGAAGGGCGGTGTTGTAGTTCGCGGTGGACGAACGCCAGATGTCGGTGATGACCGAACCTTCGGACTCGTGGATATAACCACGGCCTTTCTGTTTGGCGAGCGTCTGGTAGAAAGCCGGGTACGTAGCATCGCCCGGGATGATGAGGGGATTCGCCTCGTGAATGGGTTTGACGAGTTCGAGAGCAAGGTTCGCAATACCTTTTCCGCAAGCCGCCGAACCGACGATAAAGAGTTGCAGGTTCGGGTAATAGCGTTTGGCACCGATACCGTACTTGAAATAAAGGTTCGGGAGCACGCCCGAGCACGCGGTAAGTGCGGACATTAATAACATGTCCTTTTCGGCAGGCGTGTGAGCGAGCGAGAGGACGGATTTCATTAGTTCAGGCAGGTTGTTTACATCCATGTTTTCCACGATGTGGAGGTTCGCCTGCTCCTCGGGAATAGGGTTAAGATTTTCAATCATAACGTTAAAGGGTTTAAAGGTTAAAAATGTTAAATTGTTAAACAATAAAAAATTGAAATTCGCTACTAATATACGTCGCCTTGCAAGCTATTTACGTATATGGACTTATTAAATTTTATCACCATGCAACAGCAAAACGCGGCCTATTCGTTTCATCCTCAGCCTCTTACAAAAAACTATTTCCGTGCTGTTGCAAAAAAATAGGAGGCGAAAATCGAGTGCAAAGATACTACAAAAAACGTCCTTTTGAAAGGACACATAAAAAAAAGGACGTCACGTGACGTCACTTTTTCGCTTTACTTCCACTCGGTAGGGGTGGTACCTGTTTCGCGTGTGAAGATTTGGGAGAAGACGCGACGGGATGAGAAGCCGCAACGGTCGGCGATGTCTTGAATCTTGAGATCCGGCTGCTCGGTCATAAGGCGCTTCGCTTCGGCGATACGATAGCGGTTAACCAGCATATAGAACGAGCATCCATACTCGCTATTGACGAACTGCGAGAGGTAGGTTCTGTTCATCGGCAGCACAGCGCGCAAGTCATTGAGTTGAAAATCGGGATTGAGGTAAGGCTTTTTCTCGGCCATCCATTGCTCAAACAACTGTCTGGTTGCCCAAGACGCCTCAGCAGAGGAAGAGGCATTGTCAAATTTTCCATCCTCTTTCAACAGCTCCTCCCATGGATCCTTACGGAAGAGTATCTGCTCCGTACTGTAACCGAGAATGAGCAGCAACACCCATTGCTGAGTGAACATCCGGTTCGGCACATACCTGAACACAATGAAATAATACGATACGCCTAACAACGCCAGCATGATCAGATACCTCACTACCCATTGCGCATCGATATTCTCCATCGACGAGAAGTTATCCTCGCACCAGCGGCGGTACTTGCCGACATGACGGCATAAGAGATAGAAGATTGCCATCGGATAAAGCATGATGATATATATCAGATTCGCCGGCACAAAATAATCAATCACCCCGACAATAATCATTGGAAGGACGACTACTGCCGCCTTTGCCCAAGTGAGCCATCCTGGCCGCAAGACCTGCGAGGGGTAGATAAAAAGCAGCCATGCAAAGATATTTCCTACCGTGAGCGACACATTATAGAGCGGGTCGGCAGGCGTACCTCCCACCGCCATAAAGCCATAGCCGTACCGAAGAATCAGCAGGACTGTCTCCGTCAATGCCCATATGAGTAGCACCGTTCCCCACGAACGCCGCATTGCTACCCCCTCATGGTGGCGGTACATCAGAAAAGCACCGAAAAGACACACCATGATCATGGCGACGTACTGCACGGGGTTGATAAATGTCTCAAAGAAATCTTCCGGTATAAATGCCGCTGCCCAATAACTGAAAACGACCAGTGCGCCGAGCACGGCGCCAAAGAAAAACTCAGACCGATAATCCAGCCAGAGACGACGCCAATTCTCTTTTACCCCGATAGTCTTACTCACCCTGCTATCTCTTTTCCGGTGGTAGATTCGCTCTCGAAGGGGAAGAGGCCGAACAACTCTGCATCAATGCGGTCGGTAACCCAACGGAAGTCCTCCGGGTTCTCGCCGAACTTGATCTTGTCGCCCTCGATGATCAGCAGTTTGCCCTTGTATTCCTTGATCCAGTTCTCATAGAGGTCATTGAGTCCCTGCAGGTAGTCGAGCTGGATAGACTGCTCGTAGTTCCTTCCGCGTTTCTGGATCTGCGCTACTAACGTCGGCAGCGAAGCACGCACATAGATCAGCAGATCCGGCATCTTGACCAGCGACATCATCAGATCAAACAGATCCCTGTAGTTATCGAAATCACGATCGGACATGAATCCCTGCTTGTGCAGGTTCGGCGCGAAGATTCGCGCGTCCTCATAGATAGTACGGTCCTGAATGATGTACTTATCCTGCTTGCCGATCTCGATCACGTCCTTGAAACGCTTATTCAGAAAATAGACCTGCAAATTAAAGGACCACCGCGCCATGTCTTGGTAGAAATCACTCAGATACGGGTTGTACTCCACGCTCTCGAAGCGCGGCTCCCAGCCATAATGTTTGGCTAACATGTTGGTCAGGGTGGTCTTTCCACACCCTATGTTTCCTGCTACTGCAATATGCATAAACTAGTTGATAGTTGATAATTGATAGTTGATAGTTATTTATTCCAATTATTTTCGCTAAAGAGTCCGAACAATTCCGCATCAACCCTATCAATCACTTTGCGGAAGTCTGCGGGGTTATTCTCAAAATCCATTCCGTCTGAGTCGATGACCAATACGCGGCCTTCGTATTTATGATAGATAAAATCCTCGTATTTGTCGTTCAAATCCTTGAGGTAGTCGATCTGCATCGTCTGCTCGTAGTCCCGTCCGCGTTTCTGAATCTGGGCAATGAGCGCCGGGACGGACTTACGGAGATAAATCATCATATCCGGCATCTTCATCTGCGATTTCATCAGGTCAAACAGCTCCATGAACGTCTCAAAATCCCGCTGACTGAGATCTCCTCGCTCGTAGTTGTTCTTCACAAACACATATACGCCCTCGAATATCGAACGGTCCTGCACAATCGTATGTCCCGCACGCTGAACGGCCTGCATGTCTTTGTACCGCTCCTTGAGGAAATAGGTCTCCAGACAAAACGCCCATCGCTTGATGTCGGCGTAATAGTCCTCCAGATACGGATTGAAGCTCACGGATTCAAACCGTGGCTCCCATCCGTAATACTTCGCCAGCATCTTCGTCAGCGTCGTCTTGCCTGCGCCTATATTTCCTGCGATTGCGATATACATATTTTAACGTACTCGTTGCCCTTGCAGGTTATATACCTTGTCACCGACGAGGATGAGGATCTGTCCGTCGCGGAGGATCTTCTGCGCCGCAGTCTTTCCGTTGGTCTGTACATTCTCTATCGGCAGCAGAGTCTCCAAGTCCAGATTGATCTGGGGAAGAGCTACCTGCGTCTTGGTGAAGATTTTCACTTCACCGGCCTGCAGTCCTACTGTGCCCGAAGCCGTTCCACCGTCGAGATAGTTGTACCACGTACCGCTCGGCAGGCTATAACTCTGCGCGGCTGCAGCATCGAAATTAGCGACGGCTATTACATTCTCCCATTGTACATAGCGTATTTTCTGCGCATGTCCCAGTACTGCGTTTGACGGATTTCCGGCGAACCACTCCGGATGGAGTCTGGTACGCAGTTGGATCGCTTGTGCGCATTTTTGGTAAGCCGCCACGCGGTTGGCATTGCTAAAATATCCCAAACTCTCCGGACGCGGTTTCATATTGCATCGGTAGTCGGAATTATTGCCCGCCGGGTGCCCAGCATCACTATTGATGGAGAAATCATAGCCGATCTCCTCAAACTGCCACAACATATGCGGACCATTCAGGAGCACATTCATGATCACGCTTGCGGGCACACGCGCCAAACGGGTTGCTTCATTGGTTTTAATAGCGCCGTTTCCGAACGTTTTAGCCTTATATTGCATACGCTCCTCATCATGACTCTCCGCATAGGTCACATACCCGTCCTGGTTTGCCGGGGAGATGTCATCTTTCTGGTCGAGCCATCCCGAAGCCACCTGTGTATAGGCATAATTCGTATTATCCCAACATAACATGCCTTGCTGCACAAGACGAGGGCGCTGCTCATTCATTTTCGGGCCCCAATGCTCAAGAATGAAATACGGCTCTCCGTTCGGGTAACTGCCATTCGAATTCTTCGCCGCAGCCAGCACTGCATTCGTATAATAATGCGAGATGTTGTTCATCAGTTTCCCATAATCATACGAATTCTTCGTTCCGCAACCACACATACCATGACTTAAATCCATTCGATAGCCGTCAATCTTATACTCCTTGATCCAGTATTGCAGCGCACGAGTGAACATATCACGCGCAGGAGCAAAATCATGGTTCCATTTCTCATACACATTATCATCATGAGGTACCTGCGTACAGAACCATGGATTACTGCTCAAATCCGTCCCGTAAGGATAGAGTTTATTCATCGGGTTCAGTCCGGTAGCATGGTTAAACACCATATCCATAATGACCGCCATTCCGCGTTTGTGGCACTCATCAATGAACGTTTTGATCTGCGTCTCCGAGCCGTATGCTCTGTCCGGTGCGAAATAGTGGTTGGGAGAATATCCCCAGTTGTAGTTTCCGTCGAATTCGCATATTGGCATCAGTTCGATGGCGTTCACGCCTAACTGTTGGAGATAATCCAGACGCTCTTGCACGCCTGTAAGATTGCGTTTCGGCGTGTAGTCATAAACCCATAATTCATATATCACCAGGTTATTCTTATCCGGGCGTTGGAAATGGAGTGTCGCATCCGACCATTGGAAAGCCGGCTTTTGAGTCTGAATAACGGACACGTAACCTCCGTCTGCTCCCTTTAACGGATATTGAATCAAACCGGGATCAGCTTTTCTTGGCTCCCACTGGTCATCGGGATGAATCACTTTCTCTGAAAACAAATCCGAGATCTGCTTCTTCACGCCGTCCGCACGCTCTACCGCATACTGGAAACGATATTCCTGACCCGGAACCAGACCCGTTACCGTAATCCAGAAATAATTGCCGTCCCGCTTCATCTGGTGCGCTGCGTCCAACTTCCAATTCGTCATGTCGCCCAACAAGAATACGCGTTTGGCAGGTTGCGTCTTAGATGCCGCGTACGTACAGAGCGTTACCGACGTACCATCCGCTCCATAGTAGATACCGTTTACAATACCCGCAGGACGAGTACCGGTGATCGGCGCTACACCTTCCACGGCATCCCATATATCTCCTCCGGTCTCCTCGCCGATAACGACGAAGATATCTCCTCCTGAAGACGTCTTGCCTTCTTTGGTCCCGTTAGGGCCATCGTTGAACACAAAACAAAGTGCGTACACATCTGTTCCCGTCGGAATATTGTAGTAGGTGTACATGTTATTGATCTCCAATTGCCATACATTGCCTACTTTGGTTAGTTGGGGTGCACTCGGATCTCTCCAGTCTGCCTTTACGCCTAACCAGTTCTGAGTCTTCGTACAATAACCGGTATGTGCATAGCATTTCGTAGCATTTTTCATGCCTGCGTTTCCTTTTGAGGGATCAAAAGTGATGGTTATCTTACCTGTATATCCCTTCTCGATAACAGCCGGCGTCGTAGTTACCTGTGCATTGACACAAGTTGCCACCAACACCAGAATACTCAAAATAAGTTTTCGCATACTATATTATAATTATATATTAGTGTACGCCCGCATGTGTACGTGGGCGCATAGGTTTATCATAACTGGCGACCCGTTGCGTCAAACACTTTCTCGCCACGAACAATACGAAGCTGACCGTCTATGATCATCTTACGAACCTGTTTCCGGCTCTCTACCTGATTGATGGCCTGATTCGGATCCTCTCCGCCGCCTACCAAGGTTTTACCTGCAATAACTTCCGTAGAGAGTTCCAGGGAACCATCGCCATTATCATAGAGATAGAAGGTAACTGTACCTGCTTGCACGCCCAACTTTTGGTTCCCACCTTTAACCAAGGTACCGTGCGTGCCTGCTATATACTCCGTCAGCATGTAATCTACGCCCACTACTTGGCCTTCGTCACACTCCATGACATAGAAATAGCCCAAGCCGTTGCCATCTCCGGTAAAGGTAAAATCCGCTAACACACCATTCTCAAACAACTCCTCAGCAGTGGGAACTTGCGTGTCAACGCCATTAAAATAACCTCTCAGGTAATAATCCTTCGCGCCCGACTGAGTACCTCCCTGGCCGCCTTGACCACCTTGACCACCTTGACCACCTTGACCACCTTGACCGCCGGGGTTTTCACCACCGCCGTTTCCATACACGGACCACTCTCCGGGACTCTTATCTCCTCCCCAATCAGAGATTGTATATAGATTCTTGTCTGCCGGTACTACTAAGTCCTCTGTCTGATTCCATTTGCTTTCCCAACTAATACTTCCGCTGGGATTAAGACGAACGAAAATCACGTTTGTATATGTATCCGGCAACTCTCCTTGATAAACATCCCCGGTCTTGGTCATATAGTCTCCAAAGACGCCCTCTTGACCATCATTAAAATAATACAGCGCAAATTTTGCGTTATCTGTTTCCCATACACCTGGAGCCAAATAAATGGTCTTGGCGTTCATCGTCATTCCGCACAATACTGCGGCAAACAAAGTAAAAATCTTTTTCATAATAATTTAAAATTTAAGTTAATATATTTAGTTGATTTTATTTCCTCTTACGTCATAGACGTTTTCACCAAGACGGATGTAGAGTTGCCCGTCCTTCAGGAACTTCTCACCATTTTTACGAGAATTCTCCACCGGCGTACTCTCTATTCCCTGCGGACCATTTCCTGTATAATACACCGCATAGTCGCTTCCCTTCACTGCCTGAGTATATCCGGCAGGCGCGGCATCGTTAGCCGCCGAGCCTAACATCAACTTAACGGAACCATACTTACCCTGTATGGTTGCCCGGTAATAGCCATTTCCGGCTTCTTCTTGCACACTGCTCTCCGAATGAATACCCGCTTTCCTGCGTGCGGTAATCAGTTTCTGAATATCACTCTTGTATTGCACCCAATGCGGATAGAACACACATGGTACGCCCGGCATGCTCAGCAGATAGGCATGACATCTTCTCATCAGACTTCCGTCGTTGATACTGGAGCCATCACGTTTATTAGCAACATCCTCGCCATCACTGCCGCGGTTAAATGTATCGTGGTTATCTATAAAAGTCACAGCGTACTTACTATATCCCTTGCCGCGTAAACCTCCATTCACGCATTTGCTGTAATTCTTGGAATAGATACCATCGCGGAACACATTATACTTGGCGGCGAAATCGAAAGCAAAGGTATTCTTTCCGGCTTCATCTATACGCGTTTTCAACTCGTTGGCATCACCGACCCAATACTCCATGACGGAGAAATAAGGCTTGGATGCCGTATTATACTCATTGATATGACTTACATGATACCCGCCCACCATATCATAGCGCCATCCGTCATATTGCACTTCATTCTTCATCCATTTCAGATAGGCTTTGCACATATTCTGCACATTACTGTTCTTATGATCCCAGTCACGAGCTGCACTGAAGTTCGCATCATGCTGACCGTCATCTTGATTTCCAGAAGACCCACAACCTCCTTCATCATTGGATGTCAGCCAGTCTTTCGTAGGACTGAAAGTACCATACGTACCAAAATTCTGTGTCTTCAAATCACCGCATTTCCCGTCCCCATTGCCAATATGGTTTATCACAATGTCGGCAAGTACACGAACACCTTTACTATGGAGCGAACTAATCAGCCCATCCAGTGCTGCGCGTTTACCCATCAGGCAAGATTGCGTGCTATATATCAACGGGATATAGCCTAATCCTCCTGCGGATATTCCGGAGGCTTGGGCGGAAGGCGGCAACCACACCATCGTGAAGTAATTGCCTATCTCAGATACCTGGTTTTGCAACGATTCCCATTTGGTATCTCCGTACCCACTATTCACGTTACTTTTCCAATAGAATGCCTGCAAAATCACATCCTCGCATTGGCTCGGGACTGCCGTTGCATAATCTCCGGGGGTCACAGGATCCGTTCCGCCGCCGGGATTGTCTCCTCCGCCTTGTCCATATACACTCCAGTTCCCTTGACTCTTGCCGTTTCCCCATCCGGTGATAGTAAAGAGGTTATTACTTCCGGGCATCAGGTCCTCCGTCTGGTTCCACATGTCGGAGTTCCAAATCGGAGAAGAAGCCGTGTTGTTGAACCGGCAGAAAATCACCTTGTCGCTGCTATCCGAAACATCTGCTTTCCACACGTTGCCATCCACGCGGGTCATCCACGATGACCACGCGCCGGATTGGCTTCCCTGCCAATGCCAGATGGCGAACTTATTGGCGCCGTCTGTCTCCCATAGACTCGCGCCGCCGGTATTCAGATAGAGTGTCTTGCCCTCCGCATTACATACGACGCCCCATAGCATCGTACATAACACCGCGGTTGATAATAACCAACCGGCCGTCGATGATAAGTTTGTATGTCTCATTTTCTTTCTTCGATGCATCGATAATTTCCTCTATTCCTTCATCTATCACGCCGTCGCAGTTAGCATCTACGACTGCCTTCTTGCAATCCGGATTCCATAGATAGCAGGTGGTCTCCGTCAGGAAGATATCCTGCGTCTGCGGTTTCTTGTCGCCCTCCGTGAAGATGACATAAATCTCATGGATATCAGCCGGCATGGTATAGGTGTACCATCCGCCTTCCGTAGTAACCCATTTCATTCCCGGCCATTTCTTGTTTGCAGCATTGCCGTCCAGCGGATACGGGGTATCGACGAACTTGCTGCCGACCTTCTTACGGGTAAATGCATAGAGATATAACGTCTCCCATGCCTCCGGTTTCATAAACTTCACCGTGATAGCGCCTTGTTGCGGAGCCTTGTAGGTATAGGTGGCGGAGTACGTTGCTGTGCGCTCTTTGTCCAACGCCGCGTAGGCTTTCACCGTGGTGGTATTCTTCACCGTGAAGGTTGCCGTCCCCTGGGAAGGATTGGATGCCGTCGTCGGCTCCGTACCATCCAAAGTATAGTAGATCATCGCGTTATCTGCGCCTACCGTACTGATCGTCACTTCCTGACCCTCGTTCTGGTCACGGAAGAAGCCGCTCTCCGGGCTGATTACGAGGTCAAAGGCCGGATTCAGCAAGGTATCACAACTCAGCAATACCTCCTCCGAGCTCTCTGTCTCTTTGCCTTCGCGCCAACCGTAGCAAGCATCATAGTCAATCTCCAGATCATTGGAGCGGACATTCACGCCGCCACAGTCATCGCCCGAGTTTATACAGAAGTTGACAGTATTGAGCGAGTTGTCAAACTCATAACTAAACCAACCCTCCGTATCTTGATAGATACGCTGACCCGGATAAGCGCCCATGATATTCTCAGAAGTAGGCTCTCCTTGTCCGTCAGTGCCGGGGATCCAGGCATAGATATATACCTTATCCCACTCTGCCGGTTTGTTGAACCGAACGCGGATACCATGTTGCAACGGCTCGCGGTAGGTATAGGTGTACTCCTGTACGTTCGACTGTGCCGTACCGCATACCGCCATTACCTTCAGCGTTGTTGTCTCTTTGAAATTCAGCGGTGTGGTATAGACAGTCGATGCCGTCGTCGGATCGGTACCGTCTATGGTGTAGTAGATGGTGGCAGATCCGCTGCCGCCTACCGCCTGAACAGTCACATCAATACCTGCCTCCGCGTCCTCGAAAGTGGTGCTTGCCGTAGCAATGATACCCGGAGCGACGTCGCCTGTCGCCTGTACCCAGATGGCATAGCCGTTGCCGTATGCCACTTTCTGATAACCCGCATAGGTCGCGCCGGCTTTATTACCCAAGCAGAGAATCAGAGTACCGTTCTTTCCCTGAATCTTGGCTTTGTAACCGCCTTGCTCTGCTTCTTCCTCGCTCACGGCACTCTCGCTGTGAACACCTGCCAAGTGACGGGCATTGATCATCGGTTTCAGATCCTCTTTGTATTTCGCCCAGTGCGGATAGAACACACACGGTACACCCGGCATACTCAGCAGGAACGCATTCGCCTGCATCAGACGGTCCTTCAGTTCCGGCTTCATCGAGTTGCCGTCACCGCCGAACTCCTGACCGTTGCCACGCAGGAACCAGTCATGACTGTCCACAAAAGTGACAGCATACTTGCTATATCCTCTGCCCAGAAGACCACTGCCCTTACATCTGCTGTAGTCAAAACTTGCTATTCCGTCGAAAGCGCTGTACTTTGTCTGGAAATCCAGAGCCATCACGTTTCTGTTTGCCTGCTCGATACCGCCGATAATCTCGTCATTACCGCTCCAATATTCCATGAACGCGATATACGGTTCAGATGCTTTGTTGTAGTTATCCATGTGCCAGTTGTTGAAACCGTCACCCTTGTCATAACGCCATCCGTCATAATGCATCACGTTCTTCATCCATTTCAGGTATGCTTTGAACATATCCTGTACATACACCTTGTCGTGACTCCAGTCACGGGCTGCATCCCAGTTGGCACCGTCGTCGGGCGAACCGGTGGCAGTACCGTAGCACTCGCCTGCCTCTTTCTTGTTGGCGGCGTTATTCATCTCGTCGTTGCTGCATATATACGATCCGTCCGGCTCGAACTTGCCATACTCACCGAAATCCTGTACCGCGAAATCGCACCAGCTCGACATAGCCTCTACGTGGTTGATCACGATATCGGCTACCACTTTCGTGCCGCTGTTATGGAAAGCGGCTATCAGTTTCTCCAAATCAGCACGGCTGCCCCAGTCGCTATTCTGGTTGGAGTATTGTTTGGGGTGATAACCCGTTCCACTCGCATACGCGCTTGGCGGCAACCAGATCAGGTCAAAATATGCACCTATCTCACCGGCTTGAGCCAACAAGGTTCTCCATTTCGTATCGCCATATGTTGCCGTTCCCGCATGATCCTCCGATACCTCATAACTGTCATAGTAGAATCCCTGCATCAGCACATCGCCGCATTGACTCGGCACAGCGGATCCGGGTTGAGGCTGATCTTGACATCCGGTACATGCCACGTATATCTCATCCTCTCCCATCTTGAATTTCAGATAGAAATCATACGTCCCATCTTCTGCAACTACGTATTGGTTATTATCTACAGCAAACTCATAACTCGTCTCCGCATACTTGGTAATCACCCAAGCGGCATGATTACACGTGTCATATATCTGGACATGCTGACCTGCCGTCAGAGCTAAACCCAAAACCTGATACTCCATAAACGAAGGATCTAACGGACTCGGATTCTTTGTTCCTTCCACATATTCTCCATCAATCAGCAAACCGAAGGATTCTGTGCATGCCGGCGTCGGAATATATTCTTCTCCCTCGCCACAATTAGTGGTTGTTCCAACATACAATTGGTCATTGCCATATGACAATTTCAACCAAAAATCATAGCATCCTGCGCTCGAAGCCACATAGGCTCCATTGCTCAGGCTGATACTTTTCGTACTCGATCCATCCAAAGGCACCGTCCAAGTGTCACCGTTCCCCAAGTTGACGAGCACACACTGATCTTCGGCCGACAATGCCACTTTCGCATTGTACTCCGGCAGATGGGAGATTTCACTTATTCCCTTGTACTCCGCCCGAAAAAGCGTACTGCCATTCACCAACACGCCATAATTCAAGCCCTCTTGCGCATTTAACATCACCGCGCAAATCAAAGCTGCACAAAATAGAAATAGTTTCTTCATTGTTTATCTAATATTTATTGTTAATAGTTTCTAATCTTTCTCAGTGTTCAGTTTTCACCTTCCACCACTCTTCCCATCGCGTCATACGTCTTCTCTCCATGACGGATGTAGAGTTGGCCGTCCTTCATGAATTTCTCTCCTCTCTTTACGTCAGGCACAGTCTCTATTCCTTGACCACCTTCTACGTAAATCGTGTAGTCATTCCCCTCCATCGCCTTATATGTATTCTCCGGCTGCGTCGTGTCACGGTTCTTTCCCAAACGCAGATAAACACGACCATGATGCCCCTGGATTGTCGCACTGTACGAATAACCACCGGAGGCCTCATCGCTTACTACCGACTCCGAGTGGATTCCCACGCGCTTGCGGATGGATATCATCTGGTTTATCTCGTTCGTATATTTCCGCCAATGAGGCCAGAATACGCACGGTACACCCGGCATCATCAAGATATACGCGTTCGCCTGCAGAATCTTGCTCTTTACATCCGCATTATTCAAATCAGCATTGTACTTGATAAACTCGCCGCTCTGGTTATCCGAACGCTCGAAAGTGTCGTGGTTGTCGATAAAGGTAACGGCATATTTGGCATAACCCTGCCCACGAAAGCTATTCGTCGGATTCTTCAAACCGCTGTACGTACCAAACTTGAAAGCTTCACCCATCGTCTCTTTTAACGGAAAATCAAACACCAACGTGTTATAATTCGTCGCTTTCAAGTGGTTGATCTCGTTGGTGATACTCTCCCAGAATTCCGAAACGGAGAAATACGGATTTGCTGCCTCGTTGTACATCCTCAGGTATTTGCCGGCATAACCACGCGTCATGTCGTACCGGAAGCCGTCAAAACCTATTTTATTTATCATCCATTGTACATATGCCTTTGCCCAACTCTGTACATACTCGTTGCTATGATCCAAATCTCGGCAACCGGCATCATTCGTTCCCGTATCAGCTGCTCCTTTATTGGTACTGCCATAACAGGTGGATTCACTTTTGGTAAAACACTCGTCCCCCTTGCATATATGACTCTCGTTCAACTGAAATCTTCCGTATGTGCCAAAACTGTCTTCGAAGAAGTCGCACCAGTTACTCTTGTTGTTGCGGTGGTTAATCACGATGTCTGCCAGACATTTGGTACCTCCGCGATGCAGGGCCTGAATCAACTTGTCCAACCCAATACGGTTTCCCCACGCACTGTTCATCTGGCTCAATTGGCGATGGTAATATCCCACACCTCCGGCTGCATACTGATCCTTGGTATCTCCTCCTGCCCATGAACACGGCGGAAACCACACCAAGTCGAAATTGTCACGGATTGCCGTCGTGTCCTCCAATAGATCTAACCATTGCGTACGACCGTACTTGGTCAGTTTATAACTATCCCAATAAAACGCCTGCAGCATTACGTCCTCGCATTCCGCCGGCACACCGATATTGGTCGGTAACTCTTCCTTCGGTGCATTCGCCGCCTCTACTACTTCCGGTGTGCTCGCCTTATCCGTATTTTGTGCCCGCAGCGAACCTATGCCCGCGCATAAAAGAACTGCTGAAATCGTTAGAATAATCTTTTTCATGGTTTAACTATGTTCAAATTTGCTGCAAAGATACTACAAAAAATTGAAATATGCAAGTATTTTGGCAAAAAAAATCTTATGACTTGCATTTTTATATTCTTTTCAGAATTTTATAATCCCTTGCACCCTTTCACATGTATGCATACGCACATAGCGTACCTTTTATTTTGTTATTCCCGGTTGGACGTTCGCCTTCCCACATGATCTTTTACAACGAACTATAGTCAAAAAATGACAAAATGTAGTTTTTTAACCCTCAATGGAGGAAGAATTGCATAAATTGCATTTTTTCGATTTTTTTGAAGAAAATGTTTGGAAAAGGTGGAATGTTTGACGTACCTTTGCATCGGATTTCAAAAGAGACACGAATCATCCTCATTCGCACTACGTTCGCACCGCGTACGTGACCGTAAGATAACAACAAAAGAAAGGAACCTAAAGTTGGGACTGAGTTCGTGCAACGTCACCCGAACGGTAACGACCCGAAGCGAGGCTTGGCAGAAAGGCGACACCTCTGTGGTCATTCAGACCAAGACCATCGAGACCGGCAATACTCTTTCGTCTTATCCTATACCTGTTTCTGCTTAAAATGCTCTCTTCCTGCAAATAAATTTGCATATATCAAAAAAAAGTTGTATCTTTGCACGCACTTTTGTAAAATGGGGGGAGTGCATACTAGAAACTACTACAATGAATAACGAGAACCAAAATATCGAGTACAAAGAGTCTTGGCGCGACGAGTATGTCAAGTGGCTATGCGGCTTTGCCAATGCACAAGGCGGAAAACTCTATATCGGCATAAACGACAAAGGCGAAGTGTGCGGCGTGGAGAATGCTCACAAGTTGTCTGAAGATATACCGAACAAAGTCGTTTCTTTCTTGGGCATTGTAGCGGAAGTGAATGTTCTTGATAAAGACGGAAAGGAGTATATAGAAATCAACGTGGCACCGAGCGATGTGCCCATCAGCTACAAGGGAAAGTACTATTTCCGTTCCGGCAGCACATTGCAGGAACTGAATGGTGCGGCTTTGCAGAACTTTGTTCTCCGGAAGATGGGACGCTCGTGGGATGAGGTTATTAACGACCGTGCAACACTCAACGACATTGACCGTGAGGCGATTGATTATTTTATCCGCAAAGGAATAGAAGCCGAGCGTGTTCCCGAGGACCTCCGCAAAGCCTCAACGGAAGAAGTGTTAACGAGCCTGGGCTTGATTGACGATAACGGATGACTGACCAATGCGGCTGTTCTGCTTTTCGGCAAGAACCCTCAACGCTATTATCCGAGTGCTGTCTTCAAGATTGGCCGTTTTGGTATTGATGAAGCAGATCTGAGGTTTCAAGATGTAATTGAGGGCAATATCCTGCAAATGGCTGAGCGTGTGATGGATGTGCTCAAAGCCAAATATCTGATTTCTCCGGTTCGTTTCGATGGAATGCAGCGATACGAAAAACTGGAACTACCCAAAGAGGCTTTACGAGAGATTCTTTATAATGCCATCGCGCATAAGGACTATACAGGGCCGGACATCCAGATGCATGTTTATGACAGCAGTATTGAGATTTGGAACGAAGGAGAATTGCCGGAGGGTTATACTCAAGAGACTCTTTTTGCCCGCCACTCATCCAAACCGCGCAATCATAAGATTGCTAATGTCTTCTTCAAAGCCGGTTTTATCGACACATGGGGACGAGGCTTCCAGAAGATCCGTGACGGTTTTGCGGCAGACAGGATCCCGATGCCCCAAATAGAGAATTTCTGCGGAGGTGTACGAGTGACTATTGAACGAACCGTATTTGTAAAACTATCGGTCAGTGACCAGACTAGTGGTCAGACAAGTGGTCAGACAAGTGGTCAGACAGGTGGTCAGACAGGTAGTCAGGCTGGTGGTCAGACTGGTGGTCAGACTGGTGGTCAGACGAGAGAACGTGTATATGAATTAATAAAGACTAATCCTTATATAACACGAGATGAATTAAGTAAGGTTCTCGGAATATCTCCTTCTGCAATACAAAAGCACATTGACAAACTAAAAGAAGTTCGTATTAGAAGAATAGGAGGTGATTTTGGTGGTCACTGGGAGATAATCGAAAAATAGAATTGTCTATCGCCACCGACCGATGAGCGGGACACAAAAACACCATAAGAAAGAAAAGGTAAAGATATATGGCAGATATAGAGAAAATCAATCCGACCGAAATAGTTTCTGCGGAACTTCTCGGTGACTTGCGGAAGATAATCGATACCGCGCGTTCACACGTAGCAGCTACAGCCAATTATGAGTTGACGGCGATGTATTGGCATATCGGTGACCGCATCAATCGCGATGTGCTGAATAACGAGCGTGCTGAATATGGCAAGCAAATTGTCGCAACAGTGGCGCGACAATTGCAAGAGGAGTACGGAACGAAGGGATTTGAAGAGAGAACCATCCGGCGAATGATGCAATTTGCCCTGCAATTTCCCGATTTTCAAATTGTGTCACCACTGGTGTCAAAATTGTCATGGACTCATTTTCTGATAGTTATGCCGATTAAAGATGCACTCCAACGAGAGTTTTATCTGACTATGGCAGCAACCGAAAGATGGAGCAAAAGAACGCTCCAAGCCAAGATAGACGGCATGTTGTATGAGCGTACCGCGATTGCTACAAAACCGGAGGAACTGATCAAGCAGGAACTGGCAGATTTGCGTGATAACGAGACTCTGTCTCCGGATTTGGTATTTAAGAGCCCTTATTTCTTGGAGTTTACAGGTCTCAAAGGCATGTATTCAGAGAAATCGCTGGAAGATAGTCTGGTCGCGCATTTAGAGCAGTTTATCATGGAGTTGGGCAACGGCTTTACGTTTGTGGAGCGCCAGAAACGAATGATCATTGACGGCGAGGACTTTTATTTGGATCTGCTATTCTATCACCGCAAGTTGCATCGTTTGATAGCTATAGACCTCAAACTCGGTCGTTTCAAAGCGCAGTACAAGGGTCAAATGGAGTTGTATTTGCGTTGGTTGGAGCAGAATGAGATGCAACAGGATGAAGAGTCACCGCTTGGATTACTATTGTGTACGGAAGGAAGCGAGGAACAGATAAACTTGCTTCAATTGGATAAGTCGGGCATCCGGGTAGCGCAATATCTGACCGAACTACCATCCAAAGAGGTTCTTCTGCGCCAATTACAAAAATCCTTAGCAGCCGCCAAAGAATTATCCACCGAGCGATGAGCGGGAGAAGACCGAGAGACGACCGAGAAACAAATCGCACCTAAAACGCGACAAAATAAAGAAAAATTTGTTAAAGTCCTCAAAAATTAGTACCTTTGCACGCAAAATTCGTGCATTGATTATATGAAAAATACATTATTAGACAATTCGGAGCATTTTTTTCTCGTTGATTATCTCAACGATTTAATTCGTGATACAAACTGTAATGAGATTTGTATTGCTACCGGTTATTGGGATTTGAAGGGAACAAAATTATTGTATGACACATTGCTTCCTTTCTTTGAGCGCAACGGAAAATTGCGCTTGTTAATAGGTCAAGAACCGACTATCCGCAGTTATCAACTCAATGAAGCTGTTCCTCAAACGGAGAAATTTCCGGATTTCTATATTCAACGAGATGTGAATCAATTGACAGAAGAATATGCGCCGGTTGCGCAGATGCTCTTAAAATATGCCAATCTTGATAATAGAGAGGATTCACAAATCCAAATTCGTGTATACGGGCAAAAAGGAGATGTTAAAAAGTTTCTCCACGCTAAATGTTATATTTTTCTTGGTTCTGGACAGGCGTATGGCATAATCGGCAGCAGCAATTTTACGGAGAAAGGCTTATTGGACAACGCCGAACTCAATCATCTGGAAACAATTCCCAATGCAGTTACGGCTCCACTTACGGAATATAACCCGTATAAAACTCATCTGACATGGTTCAATGAGATGTGGAATGATGAGAGTTGTGAAGATTGGACGGGTGAGTTTATCAAAGAGATTCTGCAAAAAGCGCCTGTTTCGCAGATTCCGAGTACTTCGTCCAAGCCACAAATGCAGACGCTCACACCATACGAGGCATACATTCGCTTGTTAAGTGACCGTTTCGGCAAGTTGGTAGATGATGACATGGAGGCTGTCTTGCGGGAATATCTGCCACATGATGTTAAACCATACAAATTCCAGTTAGACGCAGCTATATTGTGTACCCAGGTAATGCATCAGCATGGAGGTTTTTTGTTGGGAGATGTAGTTGGTCTGGGGAAAACGATAGTTGGTGTGCTTGTCCTCAAGTATTATCTGGATATGGCAGAAGAGGAAGGGCGTGCACGCAAAGCTTTAATCATTGTGCCTCCTGCAATTAAGTCTTCGTGGATAAAAACATTGGAGCAATTTGATGCAGAGCGTGATGATAAGATAACTCCGTATGTGGACTTTGTTACTACGGGTAGCATTAGTAAACTGATGGAGGGTGAGGATGATGAACTGGATGAGGATACAGATGATTTTGATGGTCTGTTGAAACAAGAGGTGTATGGTTTGATTCTAATTGATGAGAGTCATAATTTCCGTAACAAGGGTACTCAAAAATATGAGATGCTGGAGGATTTAATTGAGGAGATCAATCTGCAAGCCGGATATTATCCCTATATGGGGCTTCTGTCTGCCACTATTCAAAACAACTCCCCGGAAGATCTGCGCAACCAGATTTATCTGTTCCAGCGTCATCCGAAAGAGAGCACTTTGGCGGTCGAAGGACATAATTTGGATTATTTCTTTACACAAGCATGTGACCGCTACAACAAGATTATCCATGAGCACCCAACAGGAGAGACAGAAAAGCAGACTAATCGTGCTGCTTTAATCTATTTGTCAAAGGAAATACATGACAAAGTCTTGGCAGAACTGCTGATTCGTCGCACTCGCACAGATATTGAGAAAGATTACAAAGAAGATTTGCATTTCCCGAAGGTGGATGGTCCCATTCCTTTGGAATATGAGATGAACAAAAAACTCTCGCAACTCTTCTATGATTCAATGCGGTTGATAGCGCCTTCTGAAGCGGCTATTAAAAATGGAGAACCTGGTATTGTTTATATGCGTTATCGTGCGACAGAGTATTTGTCCAATGAATTGAAACAGCGTTATTCGGGACGAAATATGACTCCTGAGAAATCTTCTTCACATTTAGCTCGCATTATGCAGATCCTTTTGGTAAAACGTCTGGAGAGTAGTTTTACAGCTTTCCGCGAATCGCTCGAAAATCTGCAACGATACACACGCAATATGATTACGATGTGGGAGGACGATTGTATCTTTATTTGTCCGCAGATAGATGTTAATGCCGAGCTCAACCTGGTGGAGAAACGCAAAAAGAATGGCAAGGACTATACGATTAAGCAATGTTATGAGGATATCCGCGTGAAAATCAAAAAACTAACAAAAGACGGAAAGAATGCCAAACAGCAAAACGCGGAATATAAGCGTTCTGATTTTAATGCCGCATACTATGATTTGCTTGTAGAAGATATTCATTATATAGACGAATTGGTGACGCGGTGGAAAGATATGCGTTCTGACCCCAAACTCTTGCGTTTCAATCGGGCTATTTATGAAGAGTTGTTTGATAAAGAGAAAAACAAACCGCAAAAATTGGTGGTATTCTCGGAAGCCATTGCAACTGTTGATGAGATCGCAGATGCTCTTGAGGATGCCGGTAAACGCGTATTGAAAATAACGGCAGCTAACCGTAATGAGAAAGAGCAAACTATCCGTGCCAATTTCGATGCCAATTATGATGGTGAGTGGAAAGATGAATATGATGCTATTGTGACAACTGAGGTGTTGGCGGAAGGTGTCAATCTCCATAGAGCCAACACAATTCTCAACTACGATACGCCATGGAACTCCACACGGCTTATTCAGCGTATCGGGCGTGTCAATCGAATAGGATCAGTGGAAGACAAAGTATATGTATATAATTTCTTCCCCTCAACGGAAGGAAACGAGACAATCAATCTTACCCAACGTGCATTTACGAAGCTGCAATCATTCCACACATTGTTTGGTGAAGATAATCGTATTTTTATGCAGGAGGAAGAAGTTTCGCAGGTTGACTATATGAAATTGATGGATGGACAGGAAACACCATATACTAAATATATTGTCGAGTTGCAGACATATAAGCAGAAAGAGCCTGAACGGTTTGAATATATCTGTTCCTTGGAAGCACCGATTATTTCTTCTTTCCATGCTGACGAAGAGGAAAGTTTGTTTGTGGTCAAAACAGATATCAACAATGCCGGTAGTGTTTATGTTCAGGTCGCAGATAATCAGGGAGAAATTATTTCTTGTTTGGACATGTTCCAGCATTGTATATGTACTGAAAAGACTGAATCTGCTGGATGTGCTATGGATGAGCATTTGGCAGAAACGGCTATTTTAGCATATAATACACATGTCGCAAAAATATACAAAGCGGCTACATCTAATAACAAGAATATTACAAATGCCAAACTATTCATTCGCGAGATTATCAGCCAACAGGGACTCTCTAACGAAGCTAAACAGCGCCTTAATATAGCATCTAGAATCATGGGTAAAGGCGATGTGGCTTTGGCACGTAAGGTCTGCAAACTGGCAAGTCAATATCACGACATCCAACTATCGCTCTTTGAAGCTTCGGCAGAAGATAAGATGGCTCGTATAAGTGCTATTATAGAGAATGAACTGAAAGAGCTAAACAAAAAAATGATTGAGCGTAATGGCGAACCATATATATATTTCTGTACCAACAAAGTAAATAAATAAACGCAATATGTTATCCAAACAATTCATCCAAGATTATTTTAATTCAGACTTTAGGGACATTGACTCCCTGCTGACTGATGTATTAGTGCCTATCTTCGGAGACTACAACCACGGTTATACGGAGATTACTGTGCAAACGGAAAAGGCAAAAGAGATGGCGAAAGCTGCTCATATTAAGACTATCAAGCATGTTGCAACCTTTGAAGGCATGGGGCTCGATATTAAAGTTTTTGATGTAACCTTGGACGATAACTGCCGCATTCATCAGGCACGAAAGAATATACAAGCCTTAGTGCGTCAGTTCGTCGAGAAATTTGAAGGAGCGTTCATTGTGTTCCATTATGAAGATCCGACAAATCGTTCTTGGCGTTTCTCTTATTTGGAGAAGCGTGAGACAACAGCAGCATCTACCAATGCGAAGCGTTATACCTATCTCTGTGGAGGTCAGTATCCATGTCGCACTTTAGCAGAGCGATTTGAGAAACTGCAGTCGCAAGACAAAACTGCTGCAAACCTCGAAACCGCCTTCTCAGTAGAAGCACTATCAAATGAGTTCTTTGATGAATACCGCTATTTCTATCAAGACCTTGTCAATTTCGTCAAGTACGAGAACGATTTGCTAGATGGCTTTATTGAATATGCCAACGGAGACAAAGACTTGGCGGAAAAATATGCACGCGACTATATCAAGAAATTGATGGGTCGTTTGGTATTTATCCAGTTCTTACAGAATAAGGCTTGGCTCGACAATGACATCCACTATACTCACACGCTCTTTGATAAATGTTCTGATGAGCAGAGGGAAAATTTCTTGGACAATATCCTTGAACCACTATTCTTCGGTGTCTTCAATACGCCTAAGAACGAACGCGAAGCACTCTTCCGCCAAAACCATTGGGATAATGCCCTTTATGAACAATGGAAAGATTTTCCATACCTCAATGGTGGTCTCTTTGAGTGCGATGAGTTGGACAAACTGCAGTTGCCGCTACCTTCCTATTTCTTCTCGAATCCGGAGAAAAAAGATCACGTTCGTACACCGAACGATAAGTATTATAGCGACGCGTGTGGTATCTTCGATTTCTTCGATCGGTATAACTTTACCATTGATGAATCTGACCCGTTGGATACGGAAATAGGTGTAGATCCGGAAATGCTTGGAAAGATTTTCGAGAACCTGCTGGAAGATAACAAAGACAAGGGGGCTTTTTATACGCCGAAAGAGATTGTTAATTATATGTGCCGCGAAGCACTCGTTGCATATCTCATAGATGAAGCACGCCGTAAGAGCGAAGTAAACAAACAACGCCAAGAGAGTTTTGAAGACGCTATCCGTGCATTCGTGACAGACCCAGAAATGACAGTAACACGAATGCAGCGGTATGGAGACCAACAACTAAAAGATTTAAACGACTCTCTTTGTGAAGTGAAGATATGCGACCCGGCTATCGGTTCAGGTGCGTTCCCTATGGGATTGCTGAATCTACTGATGAATTGTCGTGTAGAACTGAATAAAGCCTTACATAAAGGCGAACCTCGTGCTTGGCTTAAGAAAGAGATTATCCAAAACAATATCTATGGCGTGGATATCGAGAAAGGCGCCATTGATATTGCTCGTCTCCGATTTTGGCTATCTATTGTAGTGGACTTGGAAGAACCGGAAGCATTGCCTAACTTTGATTATAAGTTTATGCAAGGTAATTCCCTTATGGAGCAATACAATGGGGTGGATTTGTCCCAAGTAGCAGAAATAAAGAAAGAGAACACCGATGGTTATCAAGTCTCTATGTTTGAAAATGAGTTGGATGTGTGCCGTAGAAGCTTGCATGACAAATTAGAAGAATACTTTGGTGTCACGAATCATCTTACAAAACAGAATTTGCGTAATGACATTAGTGCTCTTGTACAAAAGGAATTGGATGAGCAGCATATAAAGGTTGATCTGTCTAATATTGATGTTTCTGCAAACGATAAATTCTTCCTTTGGCATACCTGGTTTGCGGACGTATTCAATCGCCCCTCAAAACAAGGCTTTGACATCGTCATTGGCAATCCACCGTATGGAGAA
>CAMOUL010000025.1 GCA_946626605.1 uncultured Bacteroidales bacterium
GCATCGCGTCTATGTCTATTGCGCGGGATGTCATCCCGCAACAGATTCTTGGTAGGTTAATCATGGATTGTCGTTTCCGACGAAGGGCGAACAAACGTGACAGAAATAGGCAGACCGTAGGTAAGTATATTTAACCATAAAAATGAAAAGAACCACCGACTTTCACAAGCAGGTGGTCCAACCACAAATTTATGTTTATCAAAAAATGAGCCTCTCTTCCACCTTAGAAACAGACATCTAAAGGCCGGGACTTGAAGTCATCGCATCCAATGCCAAGGAAGAGAGACTCCGAACTACTTGCTATGCTATCCACCCAGAAAAGTGTAAATATCACGTGCGGGTCGGCATTAGCGTGTAGTTATATAAAAGCGCCTTCAGAGCCGGCAACCAGCCGATGCCGGTATAGGTTTTCTGCATCCCTATTATCCTGTAACCCGAGCCGTAAGTTATATTATGCAGACTTACGCTGGAGCTGGACTAAGTATAGCACTAGTCGACCGAAACGACGCTGACGCATTAGCGAGAGGGACATCCAAACAGAGTTTGGTCTTTGTCTATACCCGCACGTGGATGAAGACGCTATATTATTAAACTATTGCATAAACATATTCATTCTCAATATAATCAAGAATTTCATCGCAATCCCAATAGATTACCTTGAGCGGTTTGCCGTATTTATCTTGTTCAATAACTTGATGCCGATGTCCTTGCTCCAATAGCCTGCTTGCCTCCTCTTGTTCTTCATCGGTCATATGGGAGTCGCCATCACCAAAATAATAACGGTCTTCCGTTTCCATATACTTTTCCTGTGCCTCAGTCCACAGACGTTCTGTAAAACCGCTCACACAACCATCATTGATCCAATAGCAGTTAGGGTCATCTCCTGGGTTTCCATCAAAACCGCTTGTGCAAATCGTCACGCGACCATTACTACAAGCATGCACCTCCACGGTCTTGCCGTCAGCGGCTGCTATATATATTGTTGATGTCTCCTCCAGTTCGTCTTTGGTTTCACGGAAATAATGAATACTCCTTCCCTGCGCGTCGTATGCAACTTCATGGATAGAATCTAATAAAAACTCCCGTCCTTGGTATTCAATAGTCTCAAATCGCCAGTGGGGATTCTTCACAGGAAAGCGAGCAAACGACTTATAGATGGCAGGATTACATTCTACATTCCTATACGCATCAGGCACACGTCTGTACACTTTTGTACGCTCTATTAAAACACGGAGACTTTTATCCGACATAATCACCCCTCCTTAGTTAACACGTTTCAGTTTTACATCATTCATCATGATAACATCAGAAGAAGGATAGTAAACAAGATGAAGGAATAACGTACCTCGTTTAGATTCAATCCAAGTGGAGGAGTTATCAAAATATACATCAACATTATTACTGCTGATGCGATAGGTTAGTTGCGTCACATTCATGTATTCGCCGTCTATTTGAGAGGTATAAACGCAAGTGTATGTGGGTGCAAAATAGAAGCTGACATAATCAGAACCAGCGTCCGCACGAAAAGTGTGCCCAATAATAGAAGTTGCCAACTTGGGCTCGTTTTTTGAGCATCCTGTAGCCACTATCGTAGCCACGAGGAGAAGAAAATAAATAAATCGTTTCATAAAGCTGTAAATTTTGAATTGCGGTGCAAAATTACTGCTTTAGAACGAAACGGGCAAAAAAATAGCCTTGATATTTTTGATTATCAAGACTATCAAATATATCAAAGGCGTATATGGGTTAATCCGCAAGGATATGCTCCAACTGTTTGCGATATTCCGCTACAAGAGCCGGATTATCTTTCTGTTTAGTCATAGCTTGGCTGAAAGCGGAAAATGACTTTTCATCATAGCCGGTAACCTGCTGAACCCACAACATCAAAATTTTGCTATTCTCATTCTTATCGATGAGACCCATTGATTTCAAAGTGCGGAGGAAATGGACGGTATTAGCACGATTGAGATTGTTTGTGCCGGGTTCGGGTTTTGCTATCGTCTTTATCATGGCGTATATATCCGCCTCATGCCTCAGTCCATCTTCATTAAGGGGACACATTACTTTTCCCGTCTCATTTTCTTCAGCGTATTGAGCCGCATTCGAAACGTAGTTGAAAATAAAGACAGTGAGAAAGGCTATAAAAACGACAAATAAGGCTATGAGGAGTACTCCAACAATAGACTCAAAGGCAGGGAATATTGACTCGATATCATCACCATCTGCGAAATGGTCATATATCATGCCGCCATACATAACAATAAATGCCACAAAAGCAATAGCCAAGAATGCAGACGTAACCCACCAAAAAATCTTAAAAAGTTTCTTGTCATGCAAGTAAAAGAAATTTTTCTTATTATCAGTCATATTAATTCTCCTTTCATTTTTTATTCACTCAAATAGCGTCGAAAGTGCATCTCCAATGCCTTGTCGCAAAAATAGACATAGCATCCTCGCATTCCGCGAGTAAATAGAGTGTAATACAAATTCTTTATTCTTAAAATATAGTCTTCGCTACGCATTCGATACTCTGCATCGTACCATCTGGTTTCAAAATCTAAATCTTTTTCTTTTTTTCTCCTGCGCGAATCAGCCATTACTTTTCCATTTTTTAGATATAAGTCTGGTCCAATAATAACACCTATATAATCAAATTCTGATCCTGTGCAATGGAATAATTCTCCAACAGAATGATTATACTCACTTCTTTCGCCCCAAATATTAGGTCGTTTACATGTAGTTAGTTCCCAATGAAAATCTGGGTCGTTGAATACATTTCCATTACCCGTCTGTAAATTATCATAACAATTACCAATCACAACTCTGGCAGAATAGCCCTCTTTTTGTTTTTGCGTAATATATTCAGTTATTTCTGAAGGATTATTACAAATAACAAATGGATAATCATCTGTTTTGAGTATCATTTTAGGTAATTCACTTTCTATTTCCAGGATACTCAATAACCAATTTATATATTTTGAGGATCCATTACATCTGTATTGAGTGAATAAAGGTAATAATTGAAAATCTGTTTCAAAATAATCTGCCTCTTCTTTTATACTACTAATATATCCCTCGTCATATCTCTTTGTAATTTGATTGGGGTCGCAAAAGAATACACAAATTCTAGATTTCCCAATGATGCAATGAAATGTAGAATCTGTGTCCGCATACAAGAAATCATTTTCAATTTTATGAGCTTCGTCAACTAATAGAATATTTGGAATCTTGATTGAGGCATTAAGCCATTCATTTAAATCCATCAATTGGGATTTCGCGCTTGGCCTATATTTGGACAAAACATCTCCAATAATCCATCTCGTAGGAATAAAAGGATTCGGAGTGATATATTGAATATCTTGATCTGCATATTTAGCCAATAACGAAGCTGCTATAATCGTTTTCCCTGTTCCCGCATCTCCTTGCACTACAATAATTTTTTTACAGGATTGATTGGTATTATCTATTGCTTCACATATTTTGTCAAATACTATTTTTTGTTCATCTAATAATAGAAAATTATTTTGTAGTATTTTTTTTGTCGCCTTTCTTAAATCTAAAGAAGGATTTATTGTTGCTTCATATAACGTATTCAATACTTGTCCATTATCACCTTTTTGTAGATATTTAGCTATGTAGTGCCTTAATCGCTGCTCGTCACGTTCTCCGAAAACATTAATACCATCTCTTCCTTGCAACGCAGAAACATCGCTCATTTTGTACATAAAAACAAGCGAATGAATTTTAATATTTCCTTCTTGGACTGCTTGGTTGTAGTCTTTAAATATTTGTTTGTATGAAAATGCTTGATAGCAAGGGTGGGTATAGCTATTTTCATTATAGATGATAGAATTCTTATCAATAATAAGATTTTCGTCACTCCATGCCTTCAACTCTATTATTATTGCATGAGCGCAACCTTGGTCGTCATAACCTGTTAAGAGCGCGTCAATCCGTCTTTCCGTAATAGGAATTTTATATTCTAATGCAATTGTTATTTCTTGAGGTATTGTGATAGTATTTAATACATGAGCAATGGCCGGAAGAGAAGTCTGCCACGAGTGCTCTTCTGATTTAGATGTATTGACAGTCTTTAGTTGGTCAATAATATTTTTAATTTTATTTTCCTCTAAAAGAGACCGAATAAAATTTTCTTTAGATTGGTGGTAACCGATAAATTCAGCCATTCTCTATTTTTAATATAATCGCAGCGCAAAATTACAATTTTTTTTTCAAATATGCAAGTTTTTCTTCTCAATTCGTCCGGAATTGAGCATTTTGAAACAAAAATCCCGCGTTAGGGATTGGAAGGTGCTACTTTGAGATTTTTTTGATACAAATTGAGAATTTTTTGTACCTTTGCTGCGAAAATTTCTTCCTCTTAATCCGCCTGTGTCCATCGCAGGCGGATTGTTTTACTCGCCCCTCTTTCTTCTTTCACCCTTTATGAAAGATAACAAAATTTTTAAATCATTTTTGGACGAACTATTTCTTCTTCCGGTTTCCTCCTTATCATAAAAATTTGCACTGGCATAAATGGCATAAGTGGCATAATTTTCCCGCTTTTCTGCCATTTCTGCCACTTCTGCCACATCATTTTTTGCTTTGCACTTTCTGCACTTTTGCACTTTCCCCCTCCAAAGTGCAGTAGTGCAAATAGTGCAGAGCATTTTTTTTCGAACGATATGTTCAAAAATTGAGCGTTAGTTGTTCTTATATATTCTTAGTCGTCGTTAACCATTCTCAGACCTATTACGGACCCGGAATGGGAGCGGAAGCCGATTCAAACGGATATCCGGAACTATTCAAACCGTGCGTACACGTCCGTAGTGGTAACGAGATGGTAACGGAAATGGAGGCTAAATAGAGGCTAATTATATTTAGTATCTATGTGGTGATTTTTACACTATAGAACATGGACCGTGTATGCCTTATGCGCAAAAAATATTGCGTTCATGCAAAAAGTAACAATTTATTTTGCATATGTGCAAATTTTGATGTATCTTTGCGGCATATTTCGGAAAAAATATTGTTTTTACTTAATAAATAAAACTCTTATGCGTCGCTCTTACTCCAAATGGTCAAGCATTGCACTCATAGCTGCCATTTATCTCTTTGCTACAGTAGTAGGTATCGTGGTCTATTTTGCGGTCAATCGCGTACCAATTCTGGACTTTACAGCCTCTTCTCAGCCAATCATTGCCTTGCTGATAGCGGATGTGGTAGCAACGATTGTGGTATGGGCATTCGGGCTGTTGTACGAAAACGTGTCCGTCTATGACCCTTATTGGTCGGTCTTTCCACCGATTGCTTTTCTGCTTTGGGCGTTTTACACGGGAGTCTGGTCGTTGCCGGTGATCCTGCTGCTTGTTGCTACATGGTATTGGGGATGGCGTCTCACGCGTAATTGGGCCATTACGTTCAAGGGTATCGGACATGAAGACTGGCGTTATACCAAGTATAGAAGTCTGCATCCGGCTCTTTTTCATCTCATCAATTTCTTCGGCCTAAACATGGTACCGACGCTTGTCGTCTTTGCCGCCATGCTTCCCGGACTGAAACTGTTTGAACCCGAAAACTTGGTCTATACTCTGTCAGCCGAAGGCGGTCTGTACTCTGTCAGCGGAGCGGTCTTAATACTTGGCTTCCTTGTCTGCCTTTCTTCCGCGACGATCCAGCTCATCGCCGATAAGCAGAGCCATGATTTTCGTGCGGCTCATCCTGGGGAGGTCTGCAATGTGGGACTTTGGAAACACGGTCGCCATCCGAACTATTTCGGCGAGATTCAGTTCTGGTGGGGAATTTGGATTATGTATGCGGCATTGAACGGCTTTGACTGGTTTATCCTCGGCCCGATGGCTATGACAGCATTGTTCCTCGGTATCTCCATCCCTCTCATGGAGCAGCGCCAGCTCGCTAACAAACCCGGCTATGCCGCCTATCGCAAGCAAACGAGAATACTGATCTAATAAAAAAATCCGCTAACTCGGCGGATTTTTTTATTACAGGCTCTTTTGTATATATCGTATTATGAAAATCGCGAACAGAACCCACATCGTGGGAGTGATTTGGCGGAGGCTCTCCTTGCCTTTGCAGGATTTCATCAGCACATACATGATGGTTCCTAACATGATGCCATCGCTGATGCTGTAACTCAACGGCATCATAAGCATCGTGATGAAGGCAGGAATAGCCTCGGAATAATCTTCCCATTCCACCGCGGTTGTGTTGGATACCATCATTACGCCCACAATGACGAGTACCGGACCCGTTGCGGCTGCAGGGATAGCAAGGAACAGCGGAGCAAAGAACAGCGATAGCAGGAAGCATATTGCCACTATAAATGCCGTCAGGCCGGTACGACCGCCTACTGCGACACCGGCGATGCTCTCCACATACTCACCATTTTGCCCGGCAAAATTACTACAAAAATTGCACATATGCAAGTTTCTCAAACAATTTTTGCAATTTATTTGCATAATTGAGAAAAATACTGTATCTTTGCCGAATATTTTTAAAGCTTATGAAAAATATCAAATATGTTGGCTGCGATGACGCAGACTTGGATTTGTTTGAGAGCCAGTACGCTTTGCCGGATGGTATGTGCTACAACAGTTATGTAGTCCTTGGCGAGAAGCAGGTGGCGGTAATGGATGCGGTAGATGCGCGTTGCGCGCACGAGTGGTTAAATAAGGTGTCGGAGGCTTTGGATGGTCGCACGCCGGATTACCTGGTCTGCCAGCATATGGAGCCCGACCACAGTGGTTCGATGGCGGCTTTCTTGGCTAATTATCCGCAGGCTACGGTCCTTTGTTCCAAACAAGCCGTGACGCTCATGAAGCAGTTTGCTATCGAGGCGCCGAACGTACAGATCGTGGCAGAAGGAGAATGCATCGACCTGGGCGGTTTGAGCTTGCAGTTCCTTGCTGCGCCGATGATCCACTGGCCCGAGGTCATCATGACTTATTGTCCGGAAGAACAGGTGCTGTTCTCCGCCGATGCGTTCGGTAAGTTCGGTGTCCATCATGCCGATGAGGATGATTGGGCCTGCGAGGCACGACGTTACTATTTCAATATCGTAGGCAAATACGGTGTGGCGGTAACGAGTCTGCTCAAGAAACTGACGGACAAACCCATTGTTACCATTGCGCCGCTGCATGGACCGATGCTGGAGGGCGAGAAGAAAGACGAAGCGCTGCGTCTGTATGGTATCTGGAGTGCGTATGGCGTGGAGACTGAAGGCGTGCTGGTGGCTTATGCCTCGATACATGGCAATACGGCCAAAGTAGCGCACCGAATCGCCGATATCCTCAAATCCAAGAATGCCGGTAAGGTAGCCATCACCGACCTTAGTCGCGACGACATGGCGGAAGCCATCGAAGATGCATTCCGCATGAACCGTCTGGTCCTCTGCTGTGCAACCTACGACGGAGATATCTTCCCTGCTATGCACCTCTTCCTGCATAAACTGCGTCTGAAAGCCTATCAGAACAGACGGGTCGCCCTTGTGGAGAACGGTTCCTGGGCACCGCAGGCAGTGCGTGTGATGAAAGAGATGCTTGCCGGATGTAAGAACGTGGAGATCGTTGAACCTACTGTCACCATCCGCGGCGCCCTGAAACCCGAGCAAACCGCTGAACTCGAAGAACTGGTTGAGGCATTATTGAAATAAAAAATAGGACGGATTCAAAATCACGGGATATATACATAGTATATATAGGGTAGTGCGGGATACGATATGCGTCCGATAAGACTCTTACTTGCCTCCGATTCCTCTTATAAAACTCCGATTAGTTTCACTTTGATAAACAAAAAATAGCGTACCTTCGCGGGTACGCTATTTTTATTATCGCATAGAAGATTTTACTTTTCATCCTCTACAGCAGCTTGTGCTGCAGCGAGGCGAGCGATAGGTACGCGGAACGGTGAGCAGGAAGCGTAGTTCATGCCGACACGTGCGCAGAACTTAACTGACGAAGGTTCACCACCGTGCTCGCCGCAGATACCGGTACGCAATCCCGGACGAACGGCACGACCTTTCTCAACTGCCATCTTGATCAGCTGGCCAACACCATTCTGGTCGAGTACCTGGAACGGATCCACTTTGAGGATCTTCTTCTCAAGGTAAGCCGGCAAGAAGGAAGCGATGTCGTCACGGCTGTAACCGAAGGTCATCTGGGTCAAGTCGTTGGTACCGAAGGAGAAGTACTGAGCTTCCGTAGCGATGCGGTCTGCAGTCAGAGCTGCACGCGGGATCTCGATCATTGTACCGATCTCGAACTCTACCTCAACGCCATACTCGGCAAATACCTCTTTCGCTACGCGCTGGATGATCTCTTTCTGCTGCTTGAGCTCATAGAGAATACCGATCAGCGGCACCATGATCTCCGGCATCGGGTTCTTGCCCTCCTTCTTCAGTTCGCAAGCGGCGGAGAGGATAGCGCGGGTCTGCATAGCGGTGATCTCCGGGAAGGTGATACCCAGACGGCAACCACGGTGACCGAGCATCGGGTTGTTCTCTGCCAACTGAGCAACACGTGTCTGGATCTCCTCAACGGAAACGCCCATCTCTTTCGCCATCTGCTCTTGTCCCTTCAGATCATGCGGAACGAACTCGTGCAAAGGCGGGTCGAGCAGACGGATGTTCACAGGCAGGCCGTCCATAGCGTCCAAGATACCCTTGAAGTCAGCCTTCTGGTACGGCAGCAGTTTAGCCAGTGCTTTCTCGCGGCCCTCGCTGTCCTTGGCGAGAATCATCTCACGCATAGCGATGATCTTCTGGTCGTCGAAGAACATGTGCTCGGTACGTGTCAGACCGATACCCTTTGCGCCGAAGGCACGTGCTACAGCTGCGTCGTGCGGCGTATCGGCGTTGGTACGAACCTGAAGGTGTGTATATTTGTCGCAGAGATCCATGAGTGCCTTGAAGTCACCGCTGAGCTCAGCAGCCTTGGTCGGGATCTCACCTGCGTAAACCTGTCCGGTAGAACCGTTGAGCGAGATATAATCGCCCTCTTTGTAGGTCACGCCCTCAATCTTAACCGTCTTGGCTTTGTAGTCCACCTGGATAGCACCTGCGCCGGAAACGCAGCACTTACCCATACCGCGGGCAACGACAGCTGCGTGGGAGGTCATACCGCCGCGTGCGGTGAGGATACCCTCGGCTGCAGACATACCTGCGAGGTCCTCAGGGCTGGTCTCGATACGAACCATCACTACCTTGTGACCGTTCTCATGCCACTCCTGTGCGTCGTCAGCGTGGAAGACAATCTGTCCGCACGCAGCGCCCGGAGAAGCAGGCAGACCCTGGGTGATGACTTTCGCTTTCTTGAGCGCGTCCTTGTCGAAGACAGGGTGGAGCAGCTCGTCCAGTTTCTGCGGCTCGCAGCGCATGATAGCCTCTTTCTCGCTGATGACGCCCTCGCGTACGAGGTCCATAGCAATCTTCACCATGGCAGTACCGGTACGCTTGCCGTTACGGGTCTGGAGGAACCAGAGTTTGCCTTCCTGTACGGTGAACTCCATATCCTGCATGTCGCGGTAGTGGTCTTCGAGCTTCTGCTGAATCTCGTTCAACTCAGCATAGAGCGCCGGCATAGCCTCTTCCATAGACGGATACTTGCTTGCACGCTCTTCCTCGCTGATGCCCTGAAGTGCTGCCCAACGGCGGCTACCTTCGAGGGTGATCTGCTGCGGAGTACGGATACCTGCTACTACGTCCTCGCCCTGTGCGTTCACCAGGTACTCACCGTTGAAAAGGTTCTCACCTGTTGCGGCGTCACGGCTGAAGCAGACACCGGTAGCGGAGGTCTCGCCCATGTTACCGAAGACCATTGCCATAACGGAAACAGCGGTTCCCCACTCGTCAGGAATTCCTTCCATCTTACGGTAGAGGATAGCGCGCTCGTTCATCCAGCTGCGGAATACGGCGCAGATAGCGCCCCAGAGCTGCTCGATAGGATCGTCCGGGAAATCCTTGCCGGTCTGCTCTTTGATAGCGGTCTTGAAACGCGCTACGAGGAGCTTCAACTCATCTACGTTGAGGTCCTTGTCCAGCTTGATACCGCGGATCTCTTTTACCTCGTCGATGATCTTCTCGAACGGGTCGATATCGGTCTTGTTCACCGGCTTCATACCCAGCACGACGTCACCGTACATCTGTACGAAACGGCGGTAGGAGTCATATACGAAGTGCGGGTTCTGGGTCTTAGCAACCATACCCTCAGCCACTACGTCATTCAGACCGAGGTTGAGGATCGTATCCATCATACCCGGCATGGATGCACGTGCACCCGAACGAACTGAAACGAGGAGCGGGTTCTTCGGATCGCCGAACTTGCAGTTCATCAGACCCTCTATGTGAGCAACAGCAGCGTTCACCTCGTTTGTCAACTCCGCAACGATCTTCTCTTGCCCTACCTGATAGTACTCGTTACATACTTCTGTAGTGATCGTGAATCCGGGAGGAACAGGAACGCCCACCAAGTTCATCTCTGCGCAGTTGGCACCCTTGCCACCCAGCAGTTCACGCATTTGCGCGTTGCCTTCAGCCTTACCATTACCGAAGGTGTAAACTCTTTTTTTCTTTTCCATGTGTATAAAAATTGTATATATTAAAATATTAAAAATCAGTGTTTTAGTTTCTTACAATCTGGCCTTTGGGGTTAGCCCTTCTCGGCGGAGGCCATTTCTCCCGTTCTGTCGGGAGGACATTCCGGGTGCAAAGGTACAAAAAAAAAATGATATGTGCAAGAAAAGCACGATTTTTTTATTTTTTGTTAAGTTTCCTTGTGTATTTCAAATTTTTGTATTATCTTTGCAGCGCAAAATATGTCGCATATGAAAAAATCTACTATTTTGATCGGTCTTATGACCATTAGCATGACTCTCATGGCTCAGAAGCAGAGTGATGCATACTGGCGTTATATCGCCCAGTGGAAGGAAACAGCTATAATGCAGCAGGCCGAGTATGGTATCCCTGCATCAATCACGATGGCGCAGGCGTTGTTAGAGTCCTCGGCTGGTCAGAGTGAGTTGGCCGTGAATGCGAAGAACCACTTCGGCATCAAGTGCACGAGTGAGTGGTTCGGCGGCGTGTATTACTACGATGACGACTCCAAAGGCGAGTGTTTCCGTCAATATGCCGATGCGGCTGAGAGTTTCAAAGACCATTCGCTTTTCCTGCAACGTCCGCGTTACGCAACTTGTTTTGAAATTGCCGTAGAGGATTATGAGGCATGGGCGGTGCGTCTGCGTGAGTGCGGCTATGCTACCGACAAGCATTATGCATCGAAGTTGATTCGTCTCATCGAGGACTATCATCTGGATTCGTTGACTATGGCTACCACCGTAGGTGGTTTTGATCCTACTGCAGCGCAGGATCTGCGTAATACGGAGCCGAATGCGCAGGTGAATGTTAAGATAGATCCGAATCAACCCAAGCCGGAGAATCAGCAGGCTCCGAAAAAGCCCGCGAAGCGTCCGTTGAAAGCGACGGTCGTACAAGGAACGGCACCTATCATGGTGATTAAGAACGACCCGGAGCCGCCGTATGTAGCGCCGAAGACCGCCCGTGAGGAGCGCGACAGTTTCTTCATCGAGCACCCGAAAAAGAAATACAACGGTATCAATTACGTGATCGCGCGTGAAGGCGATACGTACGCGACGATTGCTTTCCGTATTAATGTACGTGAGCGCGATTTGCGCGAAGACAATGATGCCTTAGGTCGTGACCTGATGCCGGGCGAGCGCGTATATCTGGCGCCGAAGAAGACGACGGGTAGCAAGGAGTTCGTTTGGACGCATACCGGTCAGTCATTATGGAAATTGAGCCAGGAAGAGGGTGTGCAGATAGAGGCAATACTGAAATATAACGAGTTAGATCCTAAAATCCGAACCTTCCGTACACGGCAGAAGATTTATCTGAAGAAGGTAAAAGAGCCGAAGTGAGGAATTGGGGATTGGTAATTGGTGATTGGTGAAAGGAGCGATGTCCATATCGGATGCGCTGGTGGATTACCTGCGCGAGAGCGGCTTGGAGCAATCTGTATTGGATATGCAGATCGAGCAGGCTTGGCCGCGTGTGATGGGTGAGACCGTCACGAAGTTAACCCGCAGTATAGAGATGCGCGACGGGATGCTGATCGTCCATGTGAACTCTGCTGCGCTAAAAGCGCAACTCTTTGAGAACCGCTTCGAATTGGTCAAAAAACTGAATGAGGCGGTAGGTGCGAATGCTATCCGAGATTGTCGAATCTTAGGATGATTTACCCTGAGAATATAGAAGCGAAGATTGACTTTACGGTCATTCGTGAGGAGTTAGGGCGGCGCTGTGCGTCATCCTTAGGTCGTGAATGCGTAGATGCTATGCATTTCGAGACCGATTATGAACTCGTGCAGCACATGTTGCAATTGACCGACCAGATGTTGCACGCCCAGAGTGACCCGATGCTCACCTTCCCGCGCGGGGATATCCATGACATGCGTGAGGCCATTGCCCGTATCCGTATTGAAGGATTGTTCTTAGACGAGTCTGAGTTAGATGCATTGCGCAAGACTTTGGCTTATGCGGCCGAGTTGGAGCATTTCTTTGCAGGCTTAGACAGTACGAAGTATCCGCTATTGAAAGGATTAGGGGATGAGCGGTTTAGCGGATTAGGTGAGATTGTGCGCGAGATAGACCGGGTGCTTGATCGCTATGGCAAATTAGCAGACCATGCTTCGCCTGAGTTAGCACGTATACGGCGGGAGTTAGTGAATCTGCAAGGAAGTGTAGGGCGCACCTTAGCATCAATCCTGCGTCAAGCGAAAGCGGACGGATTGGTGGATGCCGATGCGGCTCCTACTTTACGCGAGGGACGATTGGTGATCCCTGTTCCGCCCGGTTATAAACGCAAGATCGGCGGTATCGTGCATGATGAGTCGGCGACCGGTAAAACGGTGTATATCGAACCCCAACAGGTGGTTGATGCCAATAATCATATTCGGGAATTGGAAGGTGCGGAACGTCGCGAACGGATTCGTATCCTGCAAGCTATCACGGATATGCTGCGGCCCAATACCGACCGTATCTTAGGCAGTCAGCAACTGTTGGCGGAAGTGGACTTTTTGAATGCGAAGGTTTCCTTGGCGCAGACCCTGCATGCTATCCGACCCGAGTTGTTGAATGAACCGATGTTGGAATGGTCGGACGCCCGTCATCCGGTGTTGCTACTACATTATATCCCACAGGGCAAAGTGGTCGTACCGCTTTCTATTCGTCTGCGTGCGCAAGAGAACCATGTGCTGGTGATCAGTGGCCCGAATGCGGGAGGTAAATCGGTTTGTCTGAAGACCGTCGCCCTGCTGCAATACATGCTGCAATGCGGATTGTTAGTGCCTGTAGCGGAGCAGAGTAGAGCCGGTCTGTTCGGCAGCCTGATGATAGACATCGGCGACGAGCAGTCGATACAGGATGAGTTATCCACCTATTCGAGTCATTTACGGAATATGCGTGCATTCGTGCGCGAATCCGATGAATGCACCTTAGTGCTGATCGATGAAATGGGAACAGGTACCGAACCTCTGATTGGCGGGGCGATAGCGGAGGCTATCTTACGAGAGTTGGTGAACCGCCGTGTATTCGGTATCATCACAACGCATTATACGAACCTCAAGCATTTTGCGGAACAGACGCCGGGGGTGGTGAATGGAGCTATGCTCTATGACCGCGGAGCGATGCGGCCGCTGTTTCAGTTATCCATCGGTCAAGCCGGTAGCAGTTTTGCCATTGAGATAGCCCGCCAGATCGGCCTGAGTGAACCCATCATCCGTTATGCGACGGACTTGGTGGGCGAGGAACATATCGATTATGACAAGCAGCTGCAGGACATCGCGCGCGACAAACGATATTGGGAGAAGAAACGGGAGGCGATTCGGAAGAAAGAGAAAGTACTGGAAGAGCGAATTGCCCAGTATGAGGAGCAGATGAGCGGTATCAAGGCCAAGAAGAAAGAGATGTTGGAAGAAGCGCGTCAACAGGCGGCCGACCTACTGCAGCAGTCGAATGCCACCATTGAGCGTACGATCCGCGAGATCAAAGAGGCTAAAGCGGACAAGGAGAAGACGAAGAAAGCACGCTCGAAAGTGGAAAGCCTAAAGCAGAAAGTGGAAAGGGAGAAACCACAGGTAGAGATCCCTAAGACACCAAAGGTGATGCGCGATTTCAGCGAACTGAAGAAACTGGCGAAGAACGGTAGCGTAGCCCTTAACTCGCAGCCTTCAACGGTTAGAAATTCCTCGAATATCGTACATAGTCGCACCGTGTCGTTCGAGCGGACGTTAGACCTGCGCGGCTATCGAGCCGATGAGGCCTTGGAGCGACTGATTGCTTATATGGACGATGCGTTGATGGTAGGTGCGGGTGAAGTAACAATCCTGCATGGTACGGGGACTGGCGCGCTCAAGCAGTTGACGCGCGACTATCTGAACGGCTTGAACCGTCAACGTCATAAACGCGGACAGGTGGCTCTGGATTTCGGCGATGGCGATGTGAACCATGGCGGAGCAGGGCTTACGATTGTGAGATTATAGATTTTAGATTATCGATTATAGATATGCGAAAATTTTTACTGATTTTAGTGCTTGCGGCGGGTGTACCGTTGATGGCTGCAAACCCGGGTTTCGGCCATCGGGAGTATCGGCTGACCGTGATGGGAGAATATAGTTATAACAACACATGGGGGCATCACGGAAACCTGGATATTCAGGCCTTGATGCCTTTCAATCCGTATTTTGAGATGGAGGCGAAAGCGCAACTCTCGACAGCGAGTGTCTATAGTCTCGCGCTACAGTTTCGTCCGAAGTTTACAATGCCGGTAGGTGAACTCTTCATCGAGACAGATGTGTACGTTCGTGCGATCGCCCGAAATCAGATGACGGATTATACGGCCTGCTTGGGGCTGGGGTATCGCATGGATTATGTATCGGTGAACTTGGGTTTGTTTACCCGCGTGATGAGTGACTGGCAACGCAGTTGGTATACAGACGAGACCTTTGTCGTGGAGCCGTTTAACCTGCTTTATCGCTTGGAGGTCTTCTGCCGTCCGCAGAACAACCCATGGAACTTATCGTTCCTCTTCTCTAACGTAGATGACTATCAGATGGAGCGTATGTGGCAACCGTTGTTCGGCATCGGCGCGTATGTGGATGTAGCGGATCACTGGCGCATCAACCTCTCGGCACAATGTAAACCCACGGGTATGTTCCATCTCGACGCCACCTTCTACGGCGCAACGTTTAGAGCAGGATTTACGTATTTGTTTTAACCTACCAGTAACGAATTTTCTATGAAAAAGCATTTATTCTATATTGCAATCACATGCGGCCTGATGGCATGCAGCGAAGACAGCACCTTGGATATGGCGGGTATGTTCTCGCCGAACGGAGAGACCGTCAATACGCGTTTTGAGCAATCGATGGCGTATAACGATTCAGTGGGTGAGATTCATCTGAATATGGGTTCGGATACCTATACTATATATGTTTGCTCGGATAGCCATATCACGCGTAAGACGCATAAGAACCTGGATTATTTCATCGACCAATACAATGCAGCAGTGGAGCCGAAGATAGCCTTACACCTCGGTGACCTGATTGATGCGCAGAATAACTACCCCTGTGCAGACAGCGTATTGAACGTAGGTGGACGCAGTATCAATGATACGCTTTTTATCACGCCCGGTAACCACGATATCTATTTCAAACAATGGCAGATTTACCGCTCGTATTTCAAGACATCTTGCTATTGGTTTGACACGAATAACGGTTCCAAGAAACTTGATTTGTATATCTGCTTAGACAGCGCTGAAGGATCTTTGGGTACCAAGCAGATGAAATGGTTAAAAGACCTGCTGGAGGCAAAGTCGAAAGAGGGTTACCGCCGTATCATCGTGATGACCCATACCCATCTTTGGAAACTGGATGGTTCACAAGGTCATACCTCTAACATGGCGTTAGAGGAGACCTACGAAATCACGTCCTTATTGGGAAAATACCATGTAGAATGTGTGTGGAGCGGTCACCAACATGCTCGTCAGTCGGTGCATTTCAAGGGCGTTCATTACATCGTGCTGAATGCTACCAAGGATGAGGAGCAGGGTCAGTCCTATATGACCGTACAAGTAGGGGAAGACCTTACTTATCAGTTCCATCCATATCCATCTCATTAAGCAAAGCGTTCGCTCGCTTGAGCGCTACGTGGATATTCGGACAGATATTCTCAGGATTCATCATTTGCTCTATTCCACCGGTTTGTAACTGGTGGAGTACGTGTGTCTTCACACCGGAAAGGATGATGGTGATACCTTCGTGATGGGAACGCTGGATGAGCATACCAAGGTTGTGCATTGCGGTAGAATCTACAAACGGCACTTTACGCATTCGGATGATACGAATCGGATAATCCTTACCGGACACGTGCATCATAATCTCATCGAAGCGGTTCGCGATACCGAAGAAATAAGGTCCGTCAATCTCATAGACCTCTACGCGATCAGGAATTGTGAGGTGGTCGAGGTTGAGTTGGAGATCCGTGTCTTCGTTCGGGTCGATCTCTGTATGCAAGGTGCGGATATGTGTCTGCTCATTCGTACGCATCAGGAAGAGGATTAAAGCCAGTAAGATACCAACTTCAATGGCAACGGTAAGGTCGAAGATGACGGTAAGGAAGAAGGTGATCAGCAGCACCCACATATCGCGGTTGCGATGCTTGAACGTACCTACAATCGTTTTCCAACCGGACATCGAATAAGCTACCATGATCAGTACGGCCGCCAGGCACGACATCGGTATCAGACCCACTAATTGACCCAAGAAAAGCAAGACAAGCAGCAGGACGATGGCGTGGATGATGCCCGCAACAGGCGTACGTCCGCCATTATTGATATTCGTCATCGTACGTGCGATAGCACCTGTAGCCGGAATGCCGCCGAAGAAAGGCACGATGATATTCGCTGCTCCCTGCGCGATGAGTTCAGTATTCGAGTTATGCTTGTCTCCAATAACACCATCCGCCACCATCGCGGAGAGTAGGGATTCGATAGCCCCTAACATCGCAATAGTGAAGGCCGATGGGAAGAGTTTTTGCACTAAGGTGAAGAAACTCTCGCCTTCCGCCAAATCCATGTTCGGCATATGTGGCGCAGGGATACCGTGCGGCAGTTCATACAGGTCGCTGATCGTCTGGATACCGGAGACTCCCCATGAAGCAGGTGCGAAAGACTTCAGCAACCATACCGCGAAGGTAGCGAAGATAATCGCCATCAGACTACCGGGGATACGTTTGGTGAGCTTTGGCATGAAGATGCAAATCAGCAGCGAGAATACACCCACCACTAATGCCCACCAATTCACTTGGAAGTGATGGGCGTAGAAGATCCATTTATCTACGAAGTTTGCCGGTACATCCGATAACCTGAGACCGAAGAAATCATTCATCTGGGTCGAGAAGATCGTTACCGCAATACCGGCTGTGAAGCCCACGATAACCGGATAGGGCACGAACTTAATTACCGAACCAAGATGCGCTAAACCCATCAAAATCAGTAAGATACCTGCCATTATCGTCGCGATCATCAGACCACTCAGGCCGTACTGCTGAATGATACCGTAGATGATGACGATGAATGCACCCGTAGGACCGCCAATTTGCACTTTGCTTCCTCCGAACAGAGAGATGATGAGACCTGCAATGATGGCCGTGATCAGACCTTCCGTCGGACCTACACCCGAAGAGATACCGAAGGCGATTGCTAACGGAATAGCTACAATACCTACAATCACACCTGCTAAGGCATCCTGACCAAACTGAGCGCGGCTATAGTGACGCAGCGACTGAATGAGTTTCGGTTGAAAAACGTCTTTAATCGAATATTTCATACTTCGTAAATGTCTTTTCCCTCAAAAAAAAGCCAAGCGTGTGTGCTTGGCTTTAAGTTTGTTTTGTTGCCTAACCAGGACTCGAACCCAGACAGACAGAACCAGAATCTGTAGTGCTACCATTACACCATTAGGCAAAAGCGGGTGCAAAAGTACTGCTTTTTTGCGATATATGCAAATTTTTTTGCGTTTTTTTTCAAAAAAAGTGTAAAAAGGCTATTTTTTGAGTTTGTCGTGGCATTGTTGGATATACATTTCGTTCGCTTTGCGTACCCAACAGTACGTATATTGTTCGTCGCCGAAGAGCGGTTGGGCTTTCTCAAACCACTTTAGTGCATCACTTTTGCTGCCGAAGGGTTTGGGGGAATAGAAGAGACAAGTGCCGTAATATGAGAGCACGAGCGGATCATTCGGCGCCAATTTAGTCGCTTCTTTGGCCAGACTCATCGCGTTGAAGGGATGTATCGACTCATGCAAACGCAGTTCGTACACGTAGACCGCCGATTGATACATCTCGTAATGCCCTTTGGGCAATTGGTTCTTGAGCGCCTCCACGTGTTGCTTAAACCGCTTCACGTATCGCTTGGCTTCCGGCAGCAGACTCTCCTTACCTTCTTTCTTCGCCTCTGCTACGATATAGCCGCAGTACCCGTACTCATAGAGTAAATAATCTCCGGTAACCTGTAACCTGTTAGCCATTACCGAGTCCACATACGTCTTCCAAATTGACATGTCTTCCCTATGGTAGGCATCCAATAAATCCCTATCCGTCACTTGGGCGGATAGGGAAATAAAGGTTAACAATAGTATGAGGATTGTTTTAATCCGCATGGCTAAGTGGATCAGGTTACTTACCGGCGCGTTCTAAGAGCAATGTGCGAGTCGGCTGATCGCATACTTCACTTGGTCCGTAGTACTGGATCGGCCCCGGATAGATATAGTTGGTATCCGGACTTGCCCATTTAGCACGATGTTCCTGGAGGTATTTGAACGGAGCTCCATCGAGTTCAACCAGCGCTTTCTGGATCACCGGTTTCATCTTACCGTTACGTTTCTCCATATTCATCATCATCGTGATAGGAACACCACCTGCGAGCCACTCAGCAGCCGGCTTGGTAAGGTTGCGAACGAGCGACATATAGCCCGTCTTACCGGCAGCGATGAGGTGAGTAGCCGTTACACCGACAGAGTAGCAATAGTCTGCATCGAAGTTAGACGGCATAGCGCAACGTCCTTCATAACCGAAGAAGTGGTTAAGAGCTGCGAATTTACCTTTGTATTCACCGTTTGCTTTGAGCACAGCCAGACGTTTCTGTACCATCTCAATCAACAGTTTCTCGGTCTCAATCTGACTTACCATCACGTTTCCGTGCGGGTCGCGATCCAACGTGAGTTGCTTAGCAATACCCTTCGGCAGCGAGCGGAAGAGTTCGCAAGAAGCCGGACTCAGTTTGGACTTCACATATTCGCGTTTTGCATCGTCGCCATCGAGAGATACGAACTCTTCGTTAGCAGCCAGCATGTCGTTGAGCTCTTGGATCAGCACACGCATAGCCGGGATGAACTCGATCAAACCTTCCGGAATGAGGATGGTACCGAAGTTAAGTCCGGCATTAGCACGGTTTACGATCACTTTGACGATATCTTCAACGATGTCGTTGAGGGTCATCTTCTTTGCCTCTACTTCCTCAGAGATAAGGCAGATATTCGGCTGGCTCTGCAGTGCGCACTCGAGGGCAATATGGCTGGCGCTACGACCCATGAGGCGAATGAAGTGCCAGTATTTCTTAGCGGAGTTAGCGTCGCGTTGGATATTACCGATGAGCTCGGCATAGGTCTTACAAGCGGTGTCGAAACCGAAAGAAGTCTCAATCATCTCGTTTTTCAGGTCGCCATCGATGGTCTTCGGGCAGCCGATCACTTGGATACCGCATTGTTTCTGCAGGTAGTACTCTGCCAGCACGCACGCGTTGGTGTTCGAGTCATCACCGCCGATGATAACAACAGCCTTGATACCCAGTTTCTTGCAGATCTCGATACCGTTGTCGAATTGCCAGGTCTCTTCCAGTTTGGTACGACCCGATCCGATGATATCGAATCCTCCGGTGTTACGATATTCGTCGATGATATCGCCCGTCAGTTCCTGGTATTTTCCGTCAATAAGGCCGGAAGGACCACCCAGGAAACCATATAGTTTGTTGTTGGGGTTCAGCGATTTCAGACCGTCATAGAGACCGGAGATCACGTTGTGTCCACCGGGGGCCTGGCCACCCGAGAGGATGACACCTACGTTAAACGGCTCGGCGCAGTGGTTCTTCTCTTGCGTCGGTTCCATGGTGATAAGAGGCATACCGTAGGTGTTCGGGAAGAGTTTTTTGATCTCTTCTTGATCTGCTACGGAGTGTGTTTTCTCGCCTTCTACGAGGCGTACGCCGCCCTGTAATGCTACCGGCATCTTCGGCTGGTAGTTCTGGCGGGCAATCTGTAATGGAGATTTTTGCATAGTAGTAAAATCTTTAATGGTTATTTTTATCGTGTTCAATTAGTTCCAATAGTTTTTCCACCGCTTCTTCCTGCGGAATATTCTTCAGTACGCACTCTTTGCCGCGATAGAGCGATATATGGTCGCGACCGGCTCCCACATACCCATAATCAGCATCGGCCATTTCGCCGGGACCGTTGACGATACAACCCATCACAGCAATCTTCAAGCCGGTCAGGTGCGCCGTAGCCTCTTTCACTTTATGAACGGTGTCCTGCAGGTTGAAGAGGGTACGTCCGCAACCCGGGCAAGAGATATACTCCGTTTTATATATACGCACGCGCGCAGCTTGCAGGATATCCTTGCTCAGGAAGTTCAGTTTGGTCTCCGAGAAATTCGGATTGACGAGGGTTAACTCGGTCGCTTTGAATTCCCACAGCAGTCGTCCGCTTTCGGCGGCAGCCTGCAGACAGAAGGTCTCCCAATTATCTTCAAGCGAAGTATAACGGATCTCTGCTTCGCCGCCGATATTATCCAAAACTTCCGCACGCACCGATCCGTCGTAACGAACGGAGTCTTCATCGGCGAAATAATCCACCAGTTCTTGCGCTACAGGGATCTCGTTCTCCGGCGCTTCGCTGAGGCTCACACGCACCGTATCGCCAATACCCTCTGCGAGCAACGCTCCGATACCTACAGCGGACTTAATACGTCCGTCTTCGCCTTCACCGGCTTCGGTCACACCCAAGTGCAGCGGGAACGCCATGTGCTCTTTGTTCATCGTCTTCACCAGCAGCCGTACGGTCTCTACCATCACGCGAGTGTTCGAAGCCTTGATGGAGATGACGATGTTGTTGAATTTCTGTTTCACCGCGATGCGGAGGAACTCCAGCACGCTCTCTACCATACCTTGCGGCGTATCGCCGTATTTATCCATCATTCGTTCGGATAGCGAACCATGGTTCACACCGATGCGAATAGCGGTCTCATGTTCGCGACAGATATTAATCAGGTGTACAAACCGCTCCTCCAGTTTCGAAGCATCTTTGCTGTAGTTTCCAGGGTTGATGCGTACCGCCTCCACGACTTGTGCCGCTGCGTCCGCTACTTCAGAGTTGAAGTGCACGTCTGCTACGATAGGTACAGCCGTCAGCACTTGCGAATGAATCTCTTTGAGCGATTCCACTTCCTTTAGACCCTGCGTAGTGAAACGCAGCAGTTCTGTGCCGGCTTCGATGCATCGACGCGCTTGTTCTACCGACCCGTCAATATCGTTGGTGTCGGTGTTCGCCATCGTCTGAATGCGGATAGGGTATTCTGAGCCTAAAAAAATGTTTCCTACTTGTACGGTTGAGGTCTTTCGACGATTGTATTCTAGCTTAATTTCCATATTTGGTGGACAAAAATGCCCGAAAATGTTACTTTTTTACAAAAAAATCAAAAAATATTTGGTCAATTCAAAAAAATGTAGTACCTTTGCACCCGCTTTTGAAAAAAGGCCGGGAATCAGTAGCTCAGCAGGTAGAGCACATCCCTTTTAAGGATGGGGTCCTGGGTTCGAGCCCCAGCTGGTTCACAAGGGAGACGAGGCAACTCGCCTCCCTTTGTTTTTTCCCTTTTCCCCTTTCGATGCTTAACATACAATATTTACAATCTTGCCGGGCACTACGATAATCTTCTTTATCGCCGCACCGTTGAGGTACTTGGCCGTATCCTCGTGAGCAAGAACCAGTTTCTCCACTTCTTCACGCGGCGTGTCTTTGGGGCACTCGAAGGTGAAGCGCACTTTACCGTTGAACTGCACCGGATATTTCTGCGAATCCTCTACGAGGTACGCTTCATTGCACTCCGGCCAAGCTGCATCGATCACAAAACTCGTGTTTCCGCATTGATGCCACATCTCTTCTGCAATATGCGGAGCGTAAGGCGCTAACAGAACAGCGAACTGCTCCAGTATCGCACGTTTGTTGCACTTAAGTGTTGTCAATTCGTTCTGCGCGATCATGAACGCAGGGATGGATGTGTTGAACGAGAAGTTCTCAATATCCCAGGTGATCTTCTTGATCAGTTTATGCAAACTGCGCAGTTCTTCTTTGGTTGGTTCGGCCTCTTCTACATGCTCGTATAAGTTCCAAAGGCGACGTAAGAAACGATGCACTCCGTCGATACCGTTCGTATCCCATGGTTTGGACATCTCTAACGGCCCTAAGAACATCTCATACAGACGTAAGGTGTCCGCTCCGAACTTGGCTATCACATCATCCGGGTTGACGACATTGAACATCGACTTACTCATCTTCTCTACAGCCCATCCGCAGATGTACTGCTTCGCGCCGGCGGTGTAACCCGTCAGTTCAGAGGACGTTCCGTCCGAGAAGACGAATTCCGCATTCTTAAACTCCGGCATCCAGTTACGGAAAGCATTGATATCCAGCACATCGTTGTTGACGATATTCACATTCACGTGAATCGGCTGCACTTTGTCCTTGTATTCGGGATTCTCGATGAGGTTGTACGAGATATACAGGTTGCCCGTCGCGCCCTCGCCGATATAGCGATAGACGAAGTTCGAACGACCCTGAATCATACCCTGATTAATCAGTTTCTTGAACGGCTCGTCTTCGCAAACATAGCCCAAATCATAGAGGAACTTATTCCAGAAACGGCTGTAGATCAAGTGTCCCGTTGCGTGCTCTGAACCGCCTAAATACAGATCCACCTGACGCCAGTACTCGTTCGCTTGTTTGCCCACGAGCGCCTCGTCGTTATGCGGATCCATATATCTCAGATAATAGGCCGACGAACCGGCAAAGCCCGGCATGGTACAGAGCTCTAACGGATAGCCCTTATAGGTCCAGTTCTCGGCATTGCCTAACGGCGGACGACCGTCTGCAGTCGGTTTGAAATCACTCACCTCCGGCAATGTAATGGGCAGGTCTTTTTCATCAACCGTATAAGGCATCCCGTCCTTGTAATAAACCGGGAAGGGTTCTCCCCAATAACGCTGACGGCTGAAGATAGCATCGCGCAGTCGATAGTTCACTTTCACACGACCGATGCCCGTGTTGGTGATATATTCCTTCATCGCCTGAATAGCCTCTTTGACCTCCATGCCGTTGAGGAAACCGGAGTTGATCATCTTGCCCTCTTTGGCGTCGAACGACTCCTCGGAGACATCTGCACCTTCAATCAGCGGAATAATCGGCAGGTTGAAATGTTTAGCGAAAGCGTAGTCGCGGCTGTCGTGTGCCGGCACTGCCATGATAGCACCTGTTCCGTAGCCTGCGAGCACATAATCGGAAATATAAATAGGTATCTCGCCCTGCGTGAGTGGGTTGATGACATAACTGCCTGTGAACACTCCGGTCACTCTTCTATCGGCAATACGCTCACGTTC
>CAMOUL010000026.1 GCA_946626605.1 uncultured Bacteroidales bacterium
CCTGCGTGAACGAACGCACGCGGGTCAAGCCGTGCAGCTCGCCGCTCTGCTCGTAGCGATAAACGGTACCGAACTCCGCACAGCGGAAAGGCAGATCCTTGTAACTCTTCGGGCTGTTCTTGTAGATCGCGCAGTGGTGAGGGCAGTTCATCGGTTTGAGCATATAGACCTCGCCTTCCTCCGGCGTCGTGATCGGCTGGAAGGAGTCCTTGCCGTAGTGATCCCAGTGACCGGAAGTCATATACAGCTGTTTGGAGCCGATATGCGGGGTGATCACCTGCTGGTAGCCGTACCGCTTCTGGATTTTCTTGAGGAAATCCTCGAGTCTCAGACGGAGGGCAGTACCTTTCGGCAGCCAGATAGGCAGCCCTTTGCCGACCATGTCGGAGAACATAAAGAGCTCGAGTTCTTTACCTATCTTACGGTGGTCACGTTTCTTCGCTTCCTCGAGCAGCGCGAGGTACTCGTCCAGCATCGCTTTCTTCGGGAACGAGATACCATAGATACGCGTCATCATCGGGCGTTTCTCGTCGCCGCGCCAGTAAGCGGCGGAGCAGGAAAGCACTTTGACCGCCTTGATGGGCTCGGTACTCAACAAGTGCGGACCGCGGCAGAGGTCGGTGAAGTTACCTTGAGTATAGGTCGTGATATGGCCATCCTCGAGCTCCGAGATCAGTTCGCATTTATACGTCTGACCCTTGTCACCAAAGGCTTTGAGTGCATCGGCTTTGGCGATGGACTTCTTCACGAGCGATTCTTTACGCGCACGCAACTCCATCATCTTATTCTCAATGGCCACAAAGCAGGTATCATTGATGACCACGCCCTCAGGCGGCATCACGTCATAATAGAAACCGTTTTCGATGGCAGGACCGATACCGAATTGGATACCCGGATAGAGCTCCTGCAGTGCCTCGGCCATCAAGTGAGAAGAAGTATGCCAGAAAGCATGTTTTGCCTCTGCATCCTCCCATTTATGGAGCTTGATTGCGGCGTCTTGCTCGATAGGTTGGTTGAGCTCAACTATTTGATCATTAACTGATGCGCAAAGGACATCTTGCGCTAAACGAGAGCTGATCGACTCAGCAATTTGGAGCGGCGTGATACCGCTCTCGAACTCACGGACAGAAGCGTCCGGAAATGTAATTTTAATCATACTTTAATAAACCTACAAATGTTTACGGTTTGGGGCGCACAACTGCCCTTTCACCAAAATCGGGCACAAAGGTACAACAAATTTTGCATATGTGCAAATAAAATACGATTTTTGGTATAAAATTTGCATATGTGAAAAAAAAGCAGTACTTTTGCAGCGAAAATCGGCTGAAAGCCGAAAGGAATAATAAAATGCTAACCCAAAGCGTTATGAAAAAATATCTTTTTATCTGCCTGTTGGCAGTGCTGGCTGTGGGCTTCACGTCCTGCGAATCGGAGAACGCGCCGAAGCACAAACGCACAATTGATTTAGTTGTGAAACAGAGTGCATGGGACTTCGACCAATCGGCCAATATGTTCTATTGCCACTTCGATGTACCGGAGTTAACGGCTCGTGCGTACAACTACGGTGAGGTGAGTATCAACCGCGAGTACAACAGCGGCACGTCGAATGCGTATCAGGTGGCATTGCCGGAGACGACCTATCGTTCGGTGGATCTGGATGATGGAAATGGCGGCACTACTCCCTACTACTACCAGCAGCACCTTGACTATGCGTTCGGAGTCGGTTTCGTAGAGATCTTCTGTACGATTTCGGATTTCTACTACGAAGGTTTCACTCCGGATGCTATGGTATTCCGAATGCAGCTCACTTATTAACGATTGTCCATCAACAAACCGATTTATATACTGGGTCCTTGTGCGGCGGAGAGCCGTGAACAAGTATTGCTCACCGCGAGTCAGTTGAAAGACGCTTGCGGTGAGATACCGTTTATATATCGCGCGGGCGCATGGAAACCGCGCACGAGCCCGCACACGTTTCAAGGTGTAGGCGAAGAAGGTTTGGTATGGTTGCAGGAAGTGAAACTGCGTTTGGGGTTGCCTGTAGCGACCGAAGTGGCCACACCGGAACATGTAACCAAAGCGCTGGAGGCGGGAATGGACTATCTGTGGATCGGAGCGAGGTCGTCTGCCAATCCACTTGCTGTGCAAGCGATAGCAGACGCCATTGGAGATTGGAAATTGGTGAATGGAAATTTTAAAGGGATCCTGATCAAAAATCCCGTGAATGCCGATGCGGGTTTGTGGATCGGGAATATCGAGCGGTTGGAAAAGACGGGAGTGCCGGTGATAGCGGTTCATCGTGGATGTAACCATCAGCCGTGCTGGGCGATGGCGCATCAAGTGCGGTTAGCGCGACCGGACATACCGATGTTGCTGGACCCGAGTCATATGAGCGGTGAAGCGGCTAAAGTGCCGGAACTGATTCAAAAGATAGAAGAGTTAGGTTTGGATGGCGCGATGGTGGAAGTACATTGTGATCCGAAGTCTGCGTTATCCGACAATGCACAGCAGTTGACTCCAAAGGGGTTGGCGGAGATATATGCCTCCGATAGGGTATCATCTCCTATGGGTGGTGAAACAAAAGAACTGAATTGGCTGCGGGCGGAAATTGATGAATTGGATGAACGCTTATGGGGCACGATTGCTGCGCGCATGGAAGTGAGTGAGCGCATCGGTAAATGGAAGAAAGCGCACGGCGTAGCTCCGTTACAGCCTGAGCGATATCAGCAGATTGTAGAGAAATTAAAGATTAAGAATGAAGAATTAAAGGATAAAAGTCTGTCTATGGACTTTATGCTGCATATTTGGGAATTGATACACCAAGAGAGTTTAAGAAAACAAGAGTGAAACAGATCAAATACATATTAGTTTGTTTATTGTGCCTTTTGTTCCTGCCTACGTTTGCGCAGGAAGAGCAGCGCACGAGTATTTCCGGTACTGTAGTGGACGGCGATACAGGAGAGACCCTGCCCTTCGTGCAGATCTACTTCCTCAAATCGACCACCAACAAAGGTATGGTACCTTCGGAAGTAGGTACGACATCCGATATAGACGGTAACTTCTCCATCAGCAACACCGCGGGCTACAACACCTTGAATTTCCAGATGTTGGGTTATAAGACCGAGATGTTAACGCTACGCAAAGGCCAGAACCGCAAGGATGTGAAGATTAAGTTAACGCCCGATGTATACGGATTGCAAGATATCGTCGTGACGCCGAAGAACCGTAAACGCGACTATAAGCGCAAAGGTAATCCGGCCGTGGAGTTGATCAAAAATGTGATCGCCCACAAAGACTCGTTCAACGTGCGGACGGCCGACCAGTACACGGCGCAGACCTACAGCCGTATGTCGTTTGCGCTGGATAATATCCAGGTGAACTGGGAGAAGCCGTTCTGGAAGAACTTCTCATTCGTGCAGAAATACATCGATACGACGGGTGTCTATCCGAATGTGACGGTTTCTATTCGCGAGCACATCAACGAAGAATACTATCAACGCAAACCGCACCGCGAGAAGAAGATCCTGCAGAAGAAGCGAATCTTCGGTGTGGAGGATATCATCTCGCCGGGCAGTTTCCAAGAGAACGTAAATGCAATTTTCAAGGACGTAGATATCAACGAGAACAGCATGAATCTGCTGTTCAACCGCTTCGTCTCGCCGCTCTCCTCTACCCTGGCGGTCACTTTCTACCAGTATTATATTATGGATACCATCATGGTGGACGGCTATCCGTGTATTGACCTCGCGTTCGTGCCGGTTAACTCAGAGAGTTACGGTTTTACGGGTCACCTCTATATCGTCAACGACAGCACGTTCCGACTCAAGAAATATGCGATTAACGTACCGCCGGAGATCAACCTGAACTTCGTGAGCAACTACTCGGTAGAGCATAGTTATAAGCAGTTGGAGAACGGTCTTTGGGCACCGGATAGAACGACGACCTACGCGAAGTTCTATATCTTGAACAACAAACGCGGCATGTTGGCGCGTCAGACGAAGATCTACACTGGTTGGGATCTTGAGACGCCGATACCCAAGGAGACATTCAGCAGTATGACGGCCGATGAGGTGGAGACGAATGACTCTACGGCAGTTCGTCTCGACGCTGATGCATGGCAGACGCTTCGTCCTGAACCGCTGACACCCTATGAGAATTCCGTAGTGGACCTTGTGCATGAGTTCACCTCCACTCCGATCTTCAATAGTCTGGCGCTGTTTGTGAACTCGGTGACCACGGAGTTTGTCCCGACCAAGCCTTCGTCTGTGATGTACGATAGTAAGTTCGATATCGGACCGATCTATAACTTCATCAGTTGGAACATGTTAGAGGGTGTTCGTTTGCGTTTCGGCGGCGTAAGTACAGCTAAACTGCACGATCAGTTCTTCTTCCGCGGCTATGCAGCCTTCGGAACGAAAGACCTGCGTCCCAAATACAACGCGACGATCGTCTATACCTTCGACAAGCATAAGAACCAGCCCTATGACGGTTTGCGCCATCATATTCAGTTCTCCGCGCAGTATGACGTAGAGGAGCCGGGTCAGTTAACCGATGTCATTCGTCGTGACCACATCTTGATGTCCATCCCGACGAGTACACCGACGATGCCTTTTGCGCAGTACGTCTTCCATGCCAAAGTGGATTATATGAAGGAGTGGCGGAATAAATTCTCCATCAAGACCGGTTTTGACTTCACAAATAACGAGGCCGCGGGTTCGCTACGCTACGAGCGAATGAACTGGACGATGAACCCGGTTGACTCTACGTGGAGCAATTCGATGACGAATATCGGTTCGTATCGCAACTACGAGGGTTATGTCGAATTCCAATATTCGCCGGGCAGCCGCGTCTATATCGACCGTATGGGAGTACCTAGTCCGTTTGCCTTGGAGAAAGATGCGCCTACGCTGAAGTTAACGCACTACGTGGGTTACCTGGACGACCGTCATAACGGCGGCGACGGATTTATTTACAATCGTACGGAGTTCCTCTTCGACAAGCGCTTCTGGTTCTCTGCCTTCGGTCACTTGGATCTGCGTGTTCAGACGGGTATGATATGGCAGAAGACGCCGTTCACCCACCTCTATATCCCGCAGAGCAGTACGAGTATCTTCCTTGCGAACCGCGCCTTCAACCAGATGAAGCCAATGGAGTTCCTCATGGACGAGTATGTTGCGTTATATGCCACGTATTTCTTCAAAGGCTGGATTATGAACCGTATTCCGGGTATCAACAAACTGAAGTTGCGCGGCGTCGTATCGTTCTCCGGCATTTATGGCGGTTTGACGAAGAAGAACAACCCGTATCTGGAAAGCGGAACGGGTCTGTACGACTTTCCTCATACGGCATGGGAGAATGGTATTGTGGACAATGCCTTTGACCGCGATGGGTACATCAAAGACGGCTATCGTACGTCCTCGCCGATCGGTAAGTTACCGTATATGGAGATCACCGCCGGATTTGAGAATATCTTGAAGTTCATTCGTATCGACTACATACGTCGTATCACGTATAACGACTATGAGTTGCCGTATATGATTCAGAAGATGGCCCCGGATCCCAACAACCCTATACAATACGTGCCGCAGTTCAATGAGGACGGCAGTCCGGTGATGATTCACGGAAGACGTAAGATAGGTGCGTGGGGACGAAACGGCGTTAAAATAACCTTTAGATTCTCGTTGTAGTATGAAAAAAATTGGATGTATAATGATCGCCCTTTGTGCGCTGGTAAGCGTACAGGCCCAGACGCGTGATGCGCAGCTACAGCAGAAGTTGGACGAAGTAAAAGCGCAGTTTGTCGAGTTCGACACCGAGCATATGATGGACTCGTTGGACCAGGAGAAACTGCCGAAGTTGGTATCGGGCGGTGTCTTGGCGGGTGTGAACATGAGTAATTTCATCATCACCAGAAACCATAAGCCGATGAGTTCGTATATGCGCGTGGGAGGTGAGTTAGGAGGTTTCTTGGACTTCAGTATTTCGAAGCATTTTGCAGTACAGCCGCAGGTGATCTTCACGGCGCACCAGAACTATTTCGCTGCGACCGATACGGCGAACCATCTTTGGTCCTTCGGTGTGGATATTCCCATTTATTTCCTGGGCCGTTTCGGCAGTTTAGAGAAAGGCTATATCCAGTTCGGAGGAGGTATCTTCACTCATTTTACCTTCGCATCGAATATCAAGGATAAGTTCCATAACCTCGATGAGACACAACCCTCTTCGGCTCCTTTCCGCGCACCGATGGAGGACAACTACGATTACAGCCGCTTGTATCAATTGCATAACAACCATTTCGGGGTATGCATCACGGTAGGTTACGAGTTTAAATTCGGCATGCAGATTAACGCGCAGTACAAGATCAGTCTATCGGACATTGCCGGATTCTATAGCGAGAAAAAAGGGTCACCGGAAGCCGATGCCCTTATCTATCCTCAGTCAGCGAGTCTGACACTCGGCTATCGCTGGAAATAATTATTGCGAATCAATTTATCGGATAACGGGAACGCGTCGTACTCATGTATGGCGCGTTCTGCTTTGTCGTCCATCAGGTTGATACCAAAGCCGTGCCAACGATATTTCTCTACCCCTAAGAGCGACTGATAGGTCGGATAGATATCCATCTGATAGCAGTCCTCGGTATAACGCGGGTTACCGGATATCTTCGGCGAATAGATGATCAGCGGCAGGCAGTCATCGGTAGGCGTCAAGTCCGCTATCCATTCCAAGCCGGCATCTTTCTTCTTGCGCGTCCACATATTAGCGAACTGCTGCATCTGTTGACGCTTCTCGTAGTGCAAGATACGGTGATCGCCGGTGAAAACAATGGTATAGTTCTGCAGGTTCGGGTCCGACTCTATCTTACGAATGAAATATCCCAATCCTTCATCCAACGCATTGAAACCGCGTATAAAGTTATACATCACCCAGGGCATAGACTTAGGCAGCTCCAAGCGGCTATATTTCTCATTGAGGAAAGGCGCATGTGTGGATTGAGTGATACACTGGATATACCGATAGCCGTCATCCACCAAACTATCGAGTTTTTGGAAGAGAATGGTATCGATGTCGCAATAACAGATAGTAGAGTCATATCCGTAAGCAGGCGACATCGCTGTCTGGTTCCAGACGCAGGTGTCGTGCGGCAGCAGACAAATCGCGCTGTCGGGCGCCAACTTCATGATAGCAGGGAAGGTGTTACGAGGGTAATGCAGACACGTAGCGCCGGCATTAATGGGCAACAGACCGGTGTTCACCAACATCTGTCCGTCCGCCGAAGGCGCACCTACGATCTGGGTATGGATACGGTTGGCATAGAAGACATGGTCGTTTTGCGTCAAGCGATAGAGGTTCGGCATGATTTCAGGCGTGAGCACCCAGTTTTCCAAACTCTCTAACAGTACGATGATCAGCGGTCCGTTCAGCGTTGCGCTGTCCTCGCCGTTATCCAACTTCGCCATCATCGCCAAGTCATTCTCCGCTAACGGACGATCGGGCTGAATCTCATTCACCATCAAGTAGTAGTCCGACGTGATATAGAACGGCGAATAAAGGACGCTTGTATTAGCAACCGCTGTGGGGAAATCGGTTCCGTAAACCGGCTCCCTTCTCTCCCTGATAAAAGGTACAGCCTCGTATTTTACTTCCTGTTGCTGTTTCTTGCGGTCATTGACATACAGTCCTTCTGCTCCGTAACGAAGCCCTATAGCCACCACAATCACACCTACCCACGCCCACCAGTGACGTTTGCTCGTGGTCGTGAAGAAATAGACAAGACCAAAAAGGAAAGTCATGAAATAGAAGATCAAGTCGATCTTCCACTCCACATAGATGAGCACCGACCAGAAATAGCCATGCAGGTTGCCGGACATATTAAACGCCTCGGCATCGAGCAGGATATGATTGTTTCGCATGTAGATGAGGTTCGCCACGAACCAGGTATCCACCACAAGCGACAAGCCTAACAGCCATCTTTTATCGCGAAGGATGAAGGCCAGCGAAGCAAAGAGCAGCGAGGCAGCGAACTTACTGAGCAGCATCGCAAAGCGATTTAGCGCCGAAGGCTGCAACTCCAGTTCACGAAAGGCAAAATGATCGAAGAGCAAAGTCTGCAAGAAGAACAACAGGGCAAACAAAGCAAATACCACCCAACTGGCGCGGTGACCCTCCGCCAGCCATTCCTTGCAGTTCTTACGCCATTCTTGAAATCTTTTACGCCACTCTTTCATATGCTTATACTTTTGCGATACAGAAACAACCGGCAATGATCAGGAATACCCCGAGCCACTGCATGAAACCCACCTGCTCATGGAAGATCAGCCAGCCGGATAACATACCGAAGATGAAACCCAGACTCGTCAGCGGATAGACCTGCGAGAGCGGGTATTTATGCAACATCCAGAGCCAGAAGAGGTTCGCTCCGATCATCAACGTCACCGCCAGCATCAGCCATCCGTTAAGAATGACATTATGCCATATGAACGACCAGCTCCACTCCCAGTGCATGCCTTCCATCGCCAGTTTAAGCGCCACCTGACTGAAGGCGAGCATCGCCGTCTGCAGCAGCATCAAAAGAAACATTTGAACCATGAAGATTATTGGTGATTGGTTATTGGTGATTGGTTAGGGCACGATGATGCCGTGCTTCAATTTATAACTCTCTTGGATATCGCGATATCGCAAAATCACCTCATCAATGACATTCTCCCAGGAACGAGAGATCGTCGTCGAGGCCTTATCGCCCACTTTCTGCAAGGTCTTCGGGTGCTCGAGCAGATACGTGATCTTATCGGCATAGGCCTGCAGGTCATTCGGGGTCAAGAATCCGTTCACATCGGGTTTGATCACTTCAGCGGCCGTAGCCTCCTGCAGCATCAGCGCCGGCGTATGCATAGCAGCCGCCTCACGAACCACCAACGGCGCGTTGTCGTATAGCGAGGGGAAGAGGAAGAGGTCCGCCGCCGCATCAATCTTTTTCAGACGCTCGCGGTCATGGATATTACCGAGCATCGTCACGCGGTCCTGCAGACCTAACTGACCTATCTTATGACGAATCTCACGCACGGCATAGCCCGTACCTACCATGAAGAGATGGAAAGGTTTATCTTTGATCAGCGCCAGCGCATCGAGGATGAATCCGATATTCTTCTCCCAGATATGTTGGCCCACAAAGAGCAGCATCATATCCTCGGGCGCCATACCTAATTCTTCGCGCATCTCCGCCCGCATGGCTTCAATCTGCGGTCTCGGCGTATAGAAGTCATTTCCATTCTCCACCACTTCTACATGGCCTTGATACCCGTACTCACGCAGCGTCGGCTCGACGGCTGCCTGGGGGATCCAGACCTCATCGGCTTTGTTGAAGAAACGGATGATCATCCGAACCATCGCATCCACGATGCGCTTGCTATGCACGTTATGCTCGAAATCCTGACGATATTTGGAATGGAAGGTCGCTACCAAAGGAATCTGTTGCTTCTGCGCCGCGTCGTACGCCAGGTCACCCGTGATAAACGGACAATGCGCATGCACTAACTCAAACTGCATCTTACGGAAATTATGCATGAACGCCGGCGAGATATACGGCAGTCCGTAGCGATACGGATGACGGAAGGGGATAGGCACAGACGGCACAAAATTGATAGGATACGGCGCCGCCTTGATGACCTCTTTCATCTTCGGTGCGTAATCCGTGATGACACGTACTTCGTGCCCTTTCGCATGTAACCAATAGGCGTAGTTCTGCGCCGTTAAGGCCACGCCATCCAGGATAGGCGGAAAGTTATCGTTGAATATTCCAATCATGTGCGTTGACGATTTTGCGCCGCAAAATTACAAAAAAAATCCCACATACGCAAGAGCATGTGAGATTTTTTTCGAAATTATATACTATTTTTAATTAGTAGCACATAATTTTGCCGGAAGCAAGTTTCTTTTTGCCATTGTAATAGAAGCAGTAGAAATACGGCTGTCCGGGCAGTACGTCGATGATCAGACCCGAGTTGAAGCCATCCACATCATTGAGGAATTCCTTCTGGTCAGAGTCTTCTACGATCTCGGTGTCGTTCGGGTTAGCTACCGGTACACGCTCGTTGTAGAGCAGGTGTCCGTATTGGTCGTACAGGGCGATGGAAACACCTTGACGAACCGTATAAGCAGCCAGCTGCATAGCACCCGGTACACGCTTGATCAGTACATCGCCGCTCGTAGCCACATCACCCGGGTTGACGGTCGTGATCGCGAAGTAAACGTAATAGTAGCGCTCCGAGCCATCGGCTGCGGTACAGATAATTGTAGTGGTATCGCCTGCTGTTACACGGCCCTTATCTACATCGGCATTCTCCGAACGCGGCTCAGCGTTGAGCGACGGCATGTCGGATTCAAAGACGTAGTAGGTATAGAAGAGCACTTCCGGATCGAAGCCCGGGATGGTATCGCCATCGATGGTGATCCATGCGAGTGCATTATCGCCATCCTCCGCTGTGGTTTGCGAGATGAGATAGGTCAGACTCGTACGACCGTCTTGCGCTACAACGACGATGTTGATCACGCCGGACTCATCCATATACATCGTATCTACAGCCAGCGAGTCGCTCAGCACGTACTTCACTTCATCAATCGTGAAGTAATCCGCCGGATCGGTACCGTACGGGTGTGCATAGACGTACTCGGTCTTGGTCGGACGGAAGTCAATGAACTCTTCACCCTTGATAGTCAACGAAGCCAAGGTAGCATCAGCCGGTTTGACGAAGTGGAAGATGATCGAGTAGATCGCCTGGTCTTCCTCGTTCGCAGCTGTTACCGTGATATCGATTTGGATATCGCCGTCCGGCAGGTAGTGAACCGTGGTATCGGCCGTCTGCTCCTCCTCGTAGAACTCCGGCTCTATCGTCGGGATGAGCGAGATGAGTTCTTTCTTCGAGTCATACGGAACGTTGACGATATAGTTGTAAACCTCCGGACGATACGGGAACTCAGACGACGGCAGACGCTCACCGGTGTTGATATCGGTCAGGATGATATCACGCAGCATGGTGTTCGCCGATTTCAGACGCTCGAAGGTCAGCGTATAGGTAGCGCTGTCTTTCTTGGACTCAGCCCAAACAACGATCTGAACCGTATCACCCAGCGCGCGGATCTCGTAGGTCTGCGCTTCCTCTTTCTTGATGACGGTTACCACCGGCACCGAAGCCTCTTTGGCAATCTCAAGACGGTAGTTGAAGCGCTCGGCATCGTAGTTAGCCAACGGCTTAGCCGATACGTTGATCATGTTCAGCGTCGAATCATTCGAGAGCTCAACCGGGTAGTGAATCGTATAGATACGTGTCTTACCGGTAGCAGCCGTAACGGTGATGATGGATTTGTAACCCAGCGATTTATCGCTCAACTCATCCTCCGGCACTTGCGATACGAGAACCGTCTGATACTCATCGCCAACGGTATATTCTACGATCGGCAGCTGGCCTGCCAACTCGGCTGCATAGGCTGCAGAGAGGGTATCCAGATAAACAATGGTCTTTCCTTCGAAATTAGCCAACGGCTTATGGTCGATGAAGAGCATCTGCAGGGTATCCACATCCGATTTCTCGATGGTGTACGATACAGTGTAGGTATTCTTCTTACCGCTTTCAGAGGTAACGACGATTTGACGGATGAGGGTATTGAGCGTAGCCTCTACCGTATCCATCGTGATGGTCTGGTAGTCGTCTTTCTCCAACCAGCCCAGATCAGGGAAGTTGCTTGTACCTACCGGCAGCGACAGCGCGTAATACATCGTATTCTCATCGAAGCCCGTCAACGAATCGCCATCCTGATAGATCATCTCCAGTTTATCCTCATCGGACTGAGTAATATGGAAGACTACTACATAGGTGTTCGGTCGAACGGTCTTATCCTCCGCCAGCACTTTGATGGTTGCCTGCAGTTTATCTTGATCAATCTCAATCGACTTGATGGTCTGACCACCTTCACCTTTCTGCGCAGCTACTTCGGGCATGGTATGCACGCCGACAGGCAGTTCCACCTGATAGAAGTAATAAGTCGGATCGAAGTTCTTAAGCGAATCACCATCGAGGAAGATCATACTCAGGTCCGCATTAGTGGAGAGCGGAACAAGGAACTTCAGCGTATACGTATTCTTCTCTACACCATCTACGGCCGTCACATTAAGCAGGATGGAATCGGTGAAGTTAGTAGTCGGATTTACTTTATGGACAATCTCTACTTGCTGACCATCCATCTTCAACTGGGCGCTTACCTCCGGAACGATCGTAGTGCCGGACGGCAGGTTGATCTCGTAGTTGTTATTACCCGGATCGAAGGTGAGGTCTAAGTTGAGCGCACGCTCGAAGTCCTCAAAGTTCTTTCCATCCAACGTAATGTTCGCCAAGTGCGCATCGTTCGACTGGTTCTCAATATAGATCTCTATCAGGTAATCCGATGTCGAGCCGTCTTCTGCCACTACATGCAAGGTGTAATTCAATGCATGATGCGGAGTAACGGTATCGATGACATGCTCTACTTTCAAGAAGCGATCATCCGCCGTATAATCAATCACGATATCTTCCGTATTGAGCGAAGTGGAATAGAAGTGACGTCCCGGCTCGAAGTGGTCAACAGGCTCGCCGTTCACCGTGATACCGGTCAGGTCCACACAAGAGCTCTTCTGCGAAGCAATCGTCAAATAGTAGCGCTCGGTTACAGAACCATCTTCGCTCTCAACGGCCAGAATCGTTTGATCGCCGTTCAGGGTTCCTAACTGCTCAACCGTCACTTTCTGACCAGGATGACCTACTGCGTAGGTGATATTCGGCATCTTCGGCTCAGCTGTTTTAACAGCCGGAACAGGTAAGGTTACATCATATACCATCGTGGTCGGAGCAAAGCCCTCTACCATCACGTCATCCAAGAGGATACTATCCAAAGTAGCGATATTGCTCATCGGACGTTTCACAGTAATCTTATAGGTATTCTTGTTGACGCCGTTTTCTGCGGTTACCTCTGCGGTGTACTCTACACCACCCTCAACCTCTTGAATCGAAGTAACAAGGGTCTGGCCTTCATCCGCTACGAAGGAAGCCAGCACAGTCGTACTATCCGAAGTGATGTCATAGTCGAAGTTGGTCTTTACAAAGTCTGCGAGGTCAGCACCATCTTGGGTGATATTCGCCAAGTAAGCGTTATTGGACGACTCCGTCGGGTAACGCCAGATATAGCGATTGTTTACCGAACCGTAAACCAGCCACTCCATCGAATCCGGAGTCTGTACGAAGACTACAGAGTCGACAGCGTAGGCACGCTTGAACTTGATCACCTCGTCGGGTTTTTCTTCGTTTCTCTCAGTATCATCACCTCCGAAACCGGAAATGACGTTGGTTCCCTTCTCAAACTCAGAGATGACAGCATTCGTGGTCTCTGTCGGGTCAAGACGATTAATCTTATACGTACCCGTAGCACCGTTCTCAGCCGTTACCGTGATCACGCCGTTAATGAGTTCTACCACTTGTTTGTCGGAGTTCTTCTCATACGAGATAAGCGGCCAGTTGGTAGCTGTGATATCGTAGGAGTGAACGTCCTTATCATAAGCCACACCCTCAGCCGTAAGGCTCTTCAGCGTGGTATCATCGCTCAGGTCGGTTACAAACTTAACTTTGTAAACCGTCGGCTCACCCTTCTCCGGCGTTACAGTGATAGTCATCGTAGAATCGGCGAAAGAGGTAGCAACGGTCTGCAACGAAGAAGCAGGAACCGGAATGAGGTCTTGCATGTGACGACGAGTAGCCGGCATATGAACCGTGTAAGAAGTCGTTGCCGGATCAAAACCAGTAATCGTCAATCCATCAACCAAGAGGTCCTTCAACTGGTTCTTCGTATCCAACGGACGTTTTACTACCAGCGAGTAACCATCCGTATAAGTACCATCCTCTGCGAAGTTACGGAAGGTAGCCGAACGGGTTTCGAAGTCCGCACCCTTTACCGGAGCACTCCAGTTCAGAAGTTGCGCCTGGTCGGATACCTGACCGTTAAACTCATACGAACGAATATTCACATCCTCCGGATCCGTCAAGGTAACCGTAAACTCTTTATCGTTCAAGACAGCGTCGATATCATTCACTTTCGCTGCCTTCGGCGTGGAGTTAAACGAGAAGCGGATATAGTCTACGTAGAGGTCAGCATCCTTGGCTCCCTTCGGATATTGACCGGATGCATCAATAATAATATCCATACCGGTAACTCCGATACCATCCGTACCCAAATTCAGAGTATATTCTGCGTAGCTACTCTTCGTAGAGGACTGCCTATGATCAAACGGATGCTCATTGCCATCCGAATCAAAGAACTTGAAGCGGAACAAAGCACCGTTTCCGGCCTTTTTAGTGTACTTATAATTGATTTTCGCTACATCCGGCGTATTGTGGTATGAAATAAATCCGTTTGGAACTGTTTTAGATTGAGCAGCCACAGCAGGTGAGCATTCCAAATCACCTAAGTTTATAACAGAAGGCAGAGGTCCAAACAAAGCAGCCCAATAGAAGTTCGTCAAGTGAACAACGGAAGCACTCTCTTTTACCACTGATTTTGAGGCTTCAACAGTCCCTGCATACGTATCGAAACAATCACCCGGAGCATTCCATCCTGTCGGTTTGTCCGATTTAGACTTTGAAGTCTTCGACCAGTTAGTAAATTCACCATTCGGGATAATGTCATTCGGATAGTGGAAGAAGATTTTATAAACGCATGTGTAGCCGTCTTTCGTTACCGTTGCCTCCCATTTCTGGTACGAACTCTCATAGTCGTACTCTACACCGGAAGATCTGGTCACCTTCACCTTAGGAAGAGTCGTAGCCGTACGGTTGACGATGTACGTGAAACGATTCGGATCGAAATCATCTACCGGTACATCATCTACCTCAATGCTATTCAGCACAGCCGGGTTTTGAGTAGTCTTAATCGGGTTAAGAACATAAACCTCGTCTGCTACGGTATCATTGTTGGCTTTCACTGTAATACGAGTCGGCTCATTCACACCACCCGGCTCAATAAATACCGTCTGCTCGTCATAGGACTTCTCGTATTCTACCGTTAAGGTGCGCGCACCGTAAGGCAGCGTTACATCGAACGAACGTTGGTCTTTGTTTTTCAGACTGAGATTCTTATCAATCTCCGGAATATAGATACTTGCCAGCAAGTTCTTGGTCTTCAGTACCTCGCGTTTGAAGAGGATATTGTACGTACGAGACTCACCGTTCTCGGCAACTACGATCACTTTCGTCGTATCGCCTATCGGACGAGAGATGAAGTCAATACGTTGCTCCGTCTCGTCTTTCTCATATATTACCTTCGGGCACTCTGCCATCGTGTACGGCAGAATCACCGTATAGTCTGTGGTCGTCTTCTTGAAAGTAAGATCTGCTTCCCCGGAATCGAGGTAGAGGTCGCCTAAGAAGTTGTTATTCGACTGACGAACCGGGAAATAGATGAAGTAATCCTGCGTCGTACCGTCCTGTGCCTCTACATGAATCTTAGTCGTATCATTCGGCTTGCAGAAGTATGTCGTGATGGTCTGGTTCGAAAGTTTACCGATCGGGAATACATTCGGTACAACCGACGTCAGTTTACCCGACTTATCTTTTCTATCCAGCGAGTCTACATAGTTAAATACTTCTGAATCGAAACCGGCCAGACTAACGCCATCAATCAAGATATCCGCCAACAGCGCATTACTACTTACGTTGCGCGTGTACGCGATATTATAGGTGTTGTTCGCACCGCTCTCAGCGAATACGGTTACCTCCTGATGGTTAGCATCAACATTGTTGATATAAACCGTCTGACCTTCGCGAGTCTCTACGAGAATCTTCGGCAGCGCTTCACCTTCATCGATATTCACATTATAAGAGAAGATATTCGAATCGAAAGCAGGACTCAAAGTCTTGTCTACCACAGACATTTTCTTTAAGGTCGCATCAGCATACTTAGCCAAGTTATACTGAACCGTATAATTAGCAATAGTACCGTCCTCTGCCGTTACCTTGATACCCCATTTACCGGCAGCTAACTGACCGAAGAATACAATCTCCGCATCATCTTTTGCCTTATAAGTAATCTCCGGATAAGCGCTACCTGCAGCCAAATCATAACTGTAATTCAAGGTAGCGGCATCGAAACCAGGAATCAGCACGCCGTCTGCATAGATACCCTCCAGCGCGTTGTTGGACGAATAGATACGGGTGAAGGTAACGTTGTAAGCTGCCTTGTTACCCAGCGTATCTACTACATGCAACCAGGCTACGCTGTCTTTCCAAAGAACTTGAACCGTCTGTGCGGCCTCATCGCCTTTGATATACGATACGGTCGGGAGTACTTTCTCATAAGTAGCCTTGTAGGTCGTAGAGTCAGCCTTGAAGCCGGCAATCGTCTTACTATTGATTAAGATAGCCGCCAACTGAACCGTTTGAGCGGGGGCCTGTGTGAAATGAATCGTATAGGTATTGCCGGCACCATCTTCGGGCAAAACAACGATAGTCGCTTTACCTGCACCGTACGGAGCAGTGATGGTGACTTGCTGACCCGGAGCCTTGTCAACCGTGATAGCCGGACAGGTCTCGCCGGTCATCGGATAGCTGTACTCCAGCACTTCTTTCTTGAAGCCCGGCAGTACAACGCTGTCCAGGTAAATCATATTCAAGAACGCATTCGCCGAAGCACGCGGAACAAACTTAACGGTATATTCCTTCTTTGCACCGGACTCCGCCGTTACGGTTATTTTCTGGGTCTTTCCCTCCAGCACGCTCAGCACACGCTGCGACTCCTCGGCTTTCTTGTATGTGACAGTCGGAATGGTGGTGATACCCTCCGGCAGCGAGTCGATATAATCGAGCGAGTCCGAACGGAAGCCCGGGATCTCTACCCCATTGAGGTAAATCATCAACAGGTCGGTGTTGCTCGAGGTAGCTACGCTGAAGTGGATGATATAGGTGCGGCTGGCGCCACTCTGCGGACGAACGGTGATCTTATAATCGCCGTTCAGACCACTGAAGTCACGCTTCGAAGCCGTCTGCAGGTCATCGTTCACCAACTGATACGTTACAGCCGGACGAACGGTCGTTCCTTGCGGCAGGTTAACCCAATACTCTTCTTTCTCTGCCTCGAAGCCGTCGATCAGCACGCCGTCCAGGTAGATACCCTGCAGCGTGTTATCGCTAAACGTAGTTACGGAGAAGGCAATCTGATAGATCGTCGTCGTTCCGTTGCCGGCCGTAACCGTGATACGGGTCTTACCATTCAGACCGGCAGTAGTCACCGAGATCGTCTGGTACTCATCGCCCGGGATCGGAGTGATCTCCGGCAGCGTGGTCGTTCCTACAGGCAGCGCATAGGTATAGGTCGTCACGTCCGGATCGAAGCCCTCCAAGTCTACGCCGCCGATTTGAATACCCTTCAACGTCGAGCGCTCGGATTTCTCCGTCGAGAAGACGATCTTATATACCGTCTGGTCACCGTTGCCGGCCGTAACCGTCACACGTACCGTACCATCAACTACACCGGCACCCAGATCCGATGGAACTACTTTCTGATACTCATCGCCAACCGTCCAAGTGATAGCCGGAAGAGCGGTCGTACCCAGCGGCAGGTTGACATAATAGGTTGTGTTCTGCGGGTCGAAATTCTTGATATAATCGCCTACTTTCAAGTCTTTGAGGTAGCTATACGATGAAGCCTCCAACTTAAAGTTCAGTTTATAAACCTTTGCTACGATGTTACCCGGCGTGGTGACACTCAGGGTGTACGTACCGCCGTCGATGGTAGCCGGAGCCTTGTGAACGATGGTCTGCTCGCCGTCTTCATACGCAGAGACAGGCGTTACAGTCGGCATCTTGGTCGTGTTGGTCGGCAACGACACTTTATACACAGCCTGCGACGGGGTAAAACCGGGGATAGACTTACCGTCTACCTTGATGTCCTTCAGCGTGTTATCGGCCAGTTTACCGACTTCGAACGTCAGGTTATACGCCTGCTTCGATGTTCCGTTCGCAGCCGTCACGGTGATCGTGGCTTTGTCTGCCAACGAATCCGGCTGGTGGCTGTACGCGATGGTCTGCTCGTCCTCTTGCTTCTCTGCCTCTACCGTCGGAACGCCCTTCGAACCGTAGGGCAACTCCACCTTGTAGTTATAGGTGCTCGGGCTGAAGTTCGATACAGCAGCGCGCACCTGCTCGTTGTTAATGTTCGTGTAGGTGTAGTAGATATTCGCCAACTTGGCGTTGCTACTCTTAGCAGCTTGGAACAAGATCTTATAGGTCGTCGTGCTCGAGCCGTCCTCTGCCTTCACCACGATGGTCGTCGGGGTACCGCCTACCGTACCGTTGGTGATAGTGATCTCGCTACCCGTCAACTTACGTCCCGGGAAGTCTTTGGTTGTTCCGCGCGGGTTGGTTAACGAACCGGCACCACGGTAAGCCTCTACCGCCGGAACTGTCGTCGTACCTTCCGGAACAGAGAAAACCTGCACCTCCGTGCTGTTCGGGTCAAAACCCTTCCATTCCTTACCGCCGACCTTCAGGGTCTGGATCTTCGACGAATAGATCAGTTCCACATCATCCACGTACAGGGAGTTACCATCGTACAAACCGTCGTTGGCGCGGAAGTTAGGATAGTTCGAAGCCGAGAGAATGAGGTTACATTTCTTCGGCGTGTTGTCGTTGATGTAATAGATAGGAATACGCAGGTTCGTCCATTTGCCGTACGCCTTACGCTCGCGCCACCAACCTTCGCATACCTGACCACCGGCCTTGTCCGTCTTACACTCGTTACCGTCCAGCAAGATACGGATATCCGACTCCTCATCTTCTACGGTCGTCGAGGTACAAGATCCCGATTTGTTCTTATACGAAGAACCCTTGGCGGTCTCCGTCCATGCGTAATACAGCACGTGGAAATCCTCTTTGTCCACGTTGTTACCAATACGCTTGATCCAGATCGAGATAGAGTCCGGACGATGGGTGAAGGCATAACCGCCTTTCGTACCGGCCGTAGCCGAACCGGTATTCAAACCCTCCAAGTACTGCCATCCGTAACCTAAGGAGTAGTAACTCGGACTCGTCTCCGTGATTCCGGCCGCTCCGACAACCTGGTCCTGAGCCACGATACAGTACTTACCGGTGTGACCCTCGCCCTGGATGGCGAAGTTAAATTTAAACGACATACCCAGCGCCGACTGCTCCACGTTCGAAGCATGCCAGTACTTCGGCTGGATTTTTCCATCAAAAGCAGTACCTGACCAGTCCTCGAAACTCGGGTCCGGCAACTGGTAACCGTCTGCCAAAATCGTCATCGGCAGCATCACTACTGTCAGAATGACCAAAATTCGTTGTAAAAATTTACTCATATTAATATTTATATTAAATTTGTTACGATTTAGGGGTCAAAAATAGCCCATTTTTTATCGAGTGCAAAATTACAGCTTTTTTGTCAACCACACAATAGCAAATTTTACTAAAAAGTGTACGATTTTTAAGCCACACTCAAAAGAGTGTTGCTAAACAGACTTTGCAAAATGCACAAATTTTAAGATTTTTGCAAAAAAGCGGGAAATCTAATCTGCCAGATTTGGCGGATCATATCGGGAGGAAAAGACAGAAAAAGAGCGGGATACTCGCACATTAGGGTATGATTGGCTTGCAAAAGGAATGCGGATTCCATTCGCAGCGAAGGAGCGAGGGGCGGCCGTATTATCAATGGGGACAAAAGAGAGGTCTTCGGCAAGCGTGGCGGGCTCGGCGGAGGACGGGGAGGGTTGTTCAGCGGCGAACTGGGAGGATTCTGCGGAGGACGGGGAGGGCTGTTCAGCGGCGAACTGGGAGGATTCTGCGGAAGTCAGGGAGGGCTCTGTGGAGGGTTGTTGGGCAGCCTTGAGTTCGCGATAGATAGCGACGAAGGTGTATTGATAGAAACGGGAATAGGCTTTCATGCCGGGTTCGGGGGCGGCACCGCCTTTGAACACACGGAAGTAATGGCGGAAGAAACGAATTCGCCATTCGAGGGAAGCGAGGGAGTAGTCGTGCTCGAGGGCATGAGCTATTCTCTGGGCAGTTTTGATGAGTTCTCGGTTCGCTACGCAGGCCGCAGACCAGGTTTTGGGGAAATGGTAGGTGTAGAGCTGATGGAGCTTGCCTCCCCAGCGGGGGGCACGGCGGACGATAATATGCTTGTTGTAATGACGACCTTCCTTACGGCTGTTCATGATACCATAATACATGTCAATGCCGAGCGTGAACTCCAAATAGCAAACTCCGCGTCGATGGGAGGCGGAGACTTCGGCGTTCGGAATATAGCGCGAAATAATGCTATTCAAACGGTTTTTTACTATGGATTTCAAGTGCCGTGACATTATGTATATATATCTGTATATCAGCGAATTACAAGCATGTTATAATATGTATGGTCTAGGACGACCATGAGACGCTCCCGGCGCGCATAGTTAATGGGTCCTATTTGCCCTATCCGGAGGGGGCAATTCCCGTCTTTTTTTTTGGGGCGAAAGGATGTCCGCGGAAGGGAGATTTTCTAAATCCGGTGCAAAGATACGAAAAAATTTTGATATACGCAAATAATTGAGGGATTTTTCTGCGCGAGTGTTCGTTTTGGCACGGAATTTGTAACTAAGAAATCGGAAAATTATAATTACATTATACTATGCAAAATCCAGTGGATATTCGCGAACTGCAAGAGCGCGTGGAGCGCGAGAGTTCGTTTGTGGATGCCTTGACGTTAGGCATGAATCAAGTGATTGTTGGTCAGAAGCACCTTGTAGAGAGTTTGCTTATTGGTCTGTTGAGCGACGGGCACATATTGTTGGAAGGCG
>CAMOUL010000027.1 GCA_946626605.1 uncultured Bacteroidales bacterium
ACGATGATGCTGTCTTGTTGTAACTCCATATTGAGTGCAAAGGTACTGCTTTTTTGTGATATAACTACGGCGGGTCATTTGCCGTATTTCTTTTCAAACAAGTCCATATGCTGCTCGCCCCAAGCGAGCATAGAGTCAATAATCGGGATAAGACTCATGCCCAGTTCCGAAATGGAATACTCGCTCCGCGGCGGCAGTTCAGGGTAGATAGTCTTGATTACCAAGTCGTCATCTACCAATTCTTTGAGCTGGATGTCAAGCACACGCGGCGTGGCTTCCGGCAACGCTTTATGCAGTTCGCTCGGACGCATGGCGCGGTGGCGCAACTCATCCAGGATGCAGGATTTCCATTTGGAGTCAATCAGACTGATAGTAAGCCTCAATGGGCAATCCAAATCAATGGGTATCTTTCGTTCGTACATGTCATCAGGGCACTAAAATTTGCTGCAAAGATACTGCTTTTTTCCGAATTACGCAAGTATATACACAAATTATTTTATACCCGAATAATTTTTCGGTACTTGTGTATATGGTAATATTGTTGTAATTTTGCACTCGCGTTCGGCAAATAGATTGCAAGGACGATACCGCTCCGCTAAATCGTAAATGCAACTATTGCCTCCGCTCTCCCCACCGTACACACTCCGTTAGTGTCCGTCGGGGACCCCAATAATGATTAACTAAAACACAAACGATTATGAGAGCACCTATTTCAGAGTACAGAGCAGTAGAAGAAGCTGCTATGAAATTTGTCAAGAGCGTGGCAGAAGGCAACAGCAAACATGCCCGCGAGTTATTTACCGAAGACGCCGTATTGTTCGGCTATCTGGACGGCGAGTTGGAGCACGGTTCCATTGAGCAGTTCTACCACAATGTGGATACAGTGGGTGCCGGAGCGGACTTCAAGGCGCGTGTGGATGTCGTTTCCATTGAGGAGACGGTAGCCGTAGTGCGCGTACTGGAGGAGAAATGGGGAGGTCGTATCGACTTCACCGATTACCTGTTGCTGATGAAGATGCACGGCGAGTGGAAATGTGTCGCCAAGGCATACAACCAAAACTCCGATACCATCAAGAAGTAATCAACGCTTGGGCGGTGTTGTCAGATTTAATGTCCGCGAACAAACTGCCCTTCGGGCTGATACTCCAGGAAGCAACTGTCATCCCGCTGCTCCTCATCCATCGCTTGCTGCTCTTGGGCTATGTATTCGTCGTAGGTCATATGAGTTCCGGAGGATCTTATTTTTACTTCTCGCTGAGGATCATGAACAGGACGGCGGCAATGCAGATGACGATGCCGGCGAGGATGTTCACCGTCAGCGGTTCGCCAAAGACCAGCGTGCCGACCAAGATTGCCGTTACGGGTTCGAAAGCGCCCAAGACAGAGGTCTTCGTCGGACCGATAAGGCGTGTGGAAAGGGCTATCGTCAGCATGGCTATCATGGTCGGGAAGATTGCCAGACCGATGAGATTCAGCACGTCCGGAGTGGTATCTATGCCTTGCAGCACCGGCGTTCCGTCAACAAGCAGGTACGCCAGAAAGGCGATGGCACCTACCACCAGACCATAGAACGTGAGCATGTGTTCGGAGATATGCTTGATACGCTGCGAGCGGTTGACAATCACCAGATAAACGGCGTAACTCAAAGCGGACATTGCCGCAAGAACAATGCCGAGCCAGTGAATCTCTGTTCCGGCGGCAGGCCAGCTGAGCAAGACCACTCCCGCTATCGTGGCGGCTATAGACAGCCATACCTGCCATTTGGGATAGACATGCAGCCCGACCATGATAAGCGCCACAAAGACCGGATACAGATAAACGAAGGTCGTTGCCAGCCCGGAAGGAATGAACCGGTACGACTCGAAGAGAAAGACACTGCTGGCGGCGAACAGACAGCCGAGCACGACCAGCAGGCGCATTTCCCGTCCGTTGACGCGGAAAGACTCATGCCGGAACGCCATCCAGAGACCTAAGATCACCGCCGAGATGGCATAACGGAAGAACAAGAGCGACAACACCGGCACGCCGCCGTCCAAGAGCGGTTTGCCGAACAGCGGATTCAGTCCGTACGAGACACCCGCCGTCACTCCGGCTGCAAAGCCGAGAACTGTTTTCTGTTTCTGAGTCATATCAACGGTTGCGCGATATTGTCAAATTCATCAATGGGGGCTGCAAGACAATCTCGGCGTCTCCTTCCAAAGCGAGTGCAAAGGTACAAAAAAAATCCCACTTATGCAAGGATTTGCGGGATTTTTAGTTGTTTATTGCTGTTTTTGACGAAGGAGGGCCTGGATGAAGGTGTCGAGTTTGGAGTACTGCTTCCGGTAGAGTTTGGATGCGCCGGGACGCAGTTTTTTCTCGAAAGGCGCTTCCGGGTCGGGTTTCTTGAATTGGGCATAGAAACGGGTACGGTAGTTCTCCAACCGGAGGCGGAGTTCGGTTATATGCGCGCGTTCTTCGGGTGTCATTGCGGCAAGTTCTTCGTCGGTGTAGCGCTCGGAACGGATGATTTCGGTCGTCATCCGGCTGACTTCGCCGAAAGAGCGCATGTTGGCGAGTTCGGCGCCTTTCGCGGGTGTTCTGTCGAAATCGCGCGGATGGGCAATCTTATAGGACTCCTGAACGCCGACTTTGAGGACCGCGCCGTTGGGTGCGCGATACTTCTTCTGGCGCATGATAATTCCGCTGTTTTTCTCAAATTCTCCGTGCATTTCCGCCACGGGGGCATGTAGTTTAACTTTTGTCATAAAACGGCATGATTTTTGCGGTTAATAATATAGGTTTTCAAGATTTCTAACTTGAGTTAGGATTTCGGGTATTCGTCAAGTTTTCCTCCCGTTTACGTCATATGAACAACGTGCTAATGACGCGGTAACCACCCGGTTATCACGCGCTAATCACGCGCTTTTGGATTAATTTTAGTCCCATAAAAACCTCGTTTTGGGTCGAGGCGTTTGTGGGATTGAGGCGGTTGCGGGGCAAAACGGGATGTTGTAGGACATTGGGATGCACGGCCACAAGCGGTTGCTCCAAACGGGAAAAAGAACACTATCTAAATCCAGTGCAAAGGTACGCATTTTTTTTGATATATGCAAATTTTGGGGAGAAAATAGGCCTCTTTATGCCGAAATAGGCAGATTTAGGAAGGGATAGGCGGGTTTAAGAAAGGGCGAACAAGCGTGACAGTAAAACGGCAGACCGTAGGTAAGTGACAAAAAAATGTGCGGTTGTAAGCCGCACATTTCAGTTTTAATAGTCCTGAACTAATCGAACACATCCGCCGACGTTCAAAGGTGGAACTAACCTCGATTGTATTTGAAACTTAAAAATTGGATCACCTTGATGCCAAATATAAGCTATCCGTATAGCATTACCATCTGTTGAAGTCCAGTAAAGACTATATAATTGCTTTGAATTGACTTTAATGATATTCTCTGGAAAATCACGACTAACTTCAAAAGGCCAAAATACACATCCCAAATTTTCAAATTGAAGCCATTCCTCTGGAGTTACATTGTAGCTTTCTATTGGATTATAAATTCTTGCCCCAGTTTGCGGATCATATTCATATTCAATAAGGTCTCTTGTTCCATCATTACCATAATTTGGATCATAGCCTATATAAAACTTACCAGAAAGGCGGGCTGCCCTAAGAGTGTCATTCCCATATTCTTCCAGTACTGCTTTGAGTTCTTCTTCAGTCAATGTGCAATTTTGCTTCCAGTTCCTATCATATTTAAAAGCAGGGTGTATTTTATAATCGTTCGGATTATTTGCATCATCCCAATTATCAGGGAACAAAACTACACCATAAACACCGTTGACTATTGCATATCCATAAGGTACCCATCTACTACCAAAGATATAATCATATTCATTATACGTTAACAACCTCCAAAGCCCCGCTTGATTTCCACCATTCAATATGGGATTATGAACTCCCCAGTCTCTTTGCTCCATATATCCGGTCAATGAAGACAATGTAACTCCAGCGTATTGAGCAGTGTAATCAAATTCGTTGGTACTTGTAGAAGTAGGCTGATAAGCTGTTGCTCCAGAGCCAGACCAACCACTCGTTCCATACCCAAACAGATCTACAAACTGCTTGGTTACATCGCCACCAACAGTGTCATACTGATTTGTAGCAAACCTCCACACTCCGGTTGTCGTCTCGTATTGTAAGTTACCTCTTGAAAAGCGTACTTTTCGTGTAGGAGACACAGAGAAAACTCCACTAAGAGCGCCCACATTTTGCGCAGGAGTCGGAGTGCGGTACAAAGGAATTGTAATTACACTATCCGGTGCTTCTTCGTATTCTGCTATCATGGCGTTAGCTCCATAGAAATATGCTTGAGAACTTGCAGTTATACATGCAAGTGAAAATAATATTACAAAAGAAATCTTTTTCATGTTTATCAATAGTTATAATCGTTCCACAATAAGCCGTTTGATCTTTGCAAGTCTACATCAAATATCGGCCACAATTGATGATTGTCCAGATATTCTGGATGGTCATAAACATATAAGATGTATCTGCTTCTATCTAAATACCGCTCCATGTCATTCTCAAATACAGATTTTTTTGTCCATCCATTTGATTCGTCATAATCAGCTGGACGCGTATGCGATATGGATTCAATGATATAACCTTTTATTCCGGAAGTATAACTTAATTCATCGCCAATGTAACGGTACTTGTAATATATAGAATCAGTGGTATTTGCAAATTCGCCCGTATGTGCATCCAAATTATCAAGGCGAGTCCTTGCTCCTTCCATAGCGCTGCGTAATTTACCCCAACGAATAAGATCATATTTACGGATGGCTTCTCCAGCAAATTCGAACTTGCGTTCATCCATCAAATTCTGCATCGTGAGTGCTTTGGAAGACAAACCGGCACGTGTGCGAATACTATTAAATAATGATTGCGCATCTAATGATGTGGTGTTCTGCGGAACATCTCCGGTTATTCCACCTAAAGAGGCCTCGCAAAACATTAACAAGACATCGGCATAGCGGATTATAGGGAAATTAACTCCATCGTCATTTCCCATACGGTCTCTGCTCATCCATTCAACTCGGTATTTAGCAAAGTACCAACTATTTATGTTCTCTAATCTTTGATATAAAAACTTTTCACGATTGTTAACATCTACTTGTGGAAAAGCCAATGCTATTTTCTCTGAATCGGAATTGTATCTATCTCCTGCGTCATATACCCAGCAATAGGGTGCAATAGTTACATCACGACGGGAATCACCTGCTTCGTAATCATAGTAAAGCGTAGGAACGACTTGCGCATCCCCTTGACTTGAGCCTGCAGAATTATTCATTAATCCATGCAACGCATCTGACATTTTGGGGCTGTTATAATTCATAACCTGTCCCCTAACACCATCTGCAAATGGTATCTCCCATATTACTTCTGAATTGGAATAATCCGTTATATCGGCACAAACCTTTTTGAAAACATCTTCAAAATTAGCTTGCAGTTTGAAACTGCCTTCCTGATTAATGATCTGCGCGCAAGCATTAAGGGCTTCTTGATACAAGGCACGACGCTTCTCTTGGTCCACCAAATTCAGTTGAATACAAAATCCATCTCCGGGAACGCCTAAATTATTAGGTTTCATGGCATAACCTGCGTAGTTTAAATCAATACGTGCGAGCAAACCTAATGCAGCAGCTTTACTTGGAGCACCTGTATAGTTACAATAACTATTAGGATGTTCCATATAAATTTCTGGAGAAGATACGGAGGATGTCGGTTCACGATACAATGCTGATGAGCGGTCATAATTCGGAATCAGACTTGACCAAGGAAGCAAATTGGCAGCTCGCTTGAGATCGTGCCGAATAGACTCATAAATGAGATTACGGTCTTGCTTTGGTTGCGTGGGAAGAACAGCGCCTCCAAAAAATTTCCATGTAGTAGGAACATCTCCCCAAAGTTTGACCATCTCTGATAATGCAAACGCACGCAAGAACAACGCTTCACCTAAACAATAAGCAAAAGCCGTATTCGTAGTATCACAATACTGTTCAATGCCATCAATAATCATCGATGCATTATAGACGAATTTTGCAAAATATGACCACGGGTCTCTACCATTGGAGGAAGAAAGATTTCCAGTGCCTGTAGACAAATTATATATATCGGCGCCCTCTCCATTACTACTTCTACGATTATATTCAATATCCGTATTATATCCTTGATAACCACAAGCTAAACGGTTTCTATATGATTTATCTGCTCCCATTAACCAATACAAGGAATTGTTCATCTCTACTATAGATGCAAGAGAGCCAAAATTCTCTGCCGGAATCTTATTAAAACGGATATCACAAGAATTGGTGACCAACTCAATCTTGCCATTATTCCAAACGTACGTCTGGGCGCTTGTCGCAAAAATGCAAGACATTGTTATAAAAAGTACAAATATTTTTTTCATGGCATCATTGAATTAAAACTTTGAAACATTGCGAACCAACCTGAAGCACATAGGATCCTGCTTGAAGATTAGATACATTTATGTGCGACTCCATGGACGAAATTAACAATTGTCCATTTAAATTGTATATTTTAGCGGGTGTAGGAGACTGCAAGCCCACAATCGTAATAAAATCCGTTGATGGATTCGGATAGAACGAAATGGCTGTATTATCTGACACCACATCACTCAGTCCCCCACTTGGTTGAGATCCGAATGTTATTTTTGTTCGCCCTTGAACGGGCTTTTCTGCAACTACCTCTCCTTGCTCGTCATAAAAAACGAGAGTAGATTTTTCATTAAAATTGTGGGCTACACTAATTTTACTGAGGTTGTTCATAAAATACGCAGCTTCACCCGGTGACATCGGCGTGACGGTAACGTCTCCTGCTGATGCATAAATACATCCTGCCAGAAGAAAAAACAAAGATGCCGATAATTTTTTTAATTTCATATGGTATTACATTTGCGCCTACTCTTTAAAGGATTTTCAGCTTTCTCCCGTGATTAAAACAATTTTGCTTGCAAAATTACACTTTTTTTTTCAAATATGCAAGTTTTTAGGGGAGAAATATGCCGGAATAGGCAGATTTAGGCAGATTTAGGCAGAAATATGCCGATTTAGGCAAGAATAGGCAGATTTAGGGTTTCCGGGAAATCGACAGATCGAGTTATCGGGGTATCGACAGGAGAAATCCGAAGGGAGAAATCCGCTCGCGAAACTCGCGGGCACGGGACACCGCGAACAGATGTCGGCAGAGCAGATATCGGCAGGGCAGATATCGGGATCAAATCCCGACGAAATGGACGGAGAAGGAGCGGCGTTTGGCAGGATTGCCGGAAGCTTTACTCTACGTACGTCACATAACTTCCCCGGATGCATTTCCAGCGACCGTCGTTCAGGAGGAAGATATTGTCGCCATAGACGCCGGAGATTTTGTCGCCGCTTGCGTCCACAGCGTACCACCATGTGCCTTGCTTGACGCAAAAATAGCCGTTTCCGAACATTTGCGGAATCTCATAGGAATAGGTTTCTACTTTGCGTCCCGAACAATGGTAGATGTCCCAGTAGTCTCCAGAACGCTGAATGGTCACGTACCCAAACGGATAATACAATATCTCCTTGCCGTAGATGCCGTCCACCAAGTCGCCGTCTTCATCCGCGAGATACCATGTGCTGCCGCGGCGTACACGGTAATAGCCGTTGTAGAGGACGTTGATCTCGTCGCCGTAAAGAATAGAATAGCCGTTGCGATAGATATAGACCCTTCTGCCGGAGATGCGCACCTGGCAGCCATTCCGCAGGTCCTGGTAGTGCTCGGTGCAATACTCCGGTTTGCGGGTGGTCATCTCGTAGTCGGTATCCTCGAACCAGAGGTCGTACTTGTCCGACACGACGTATTGTGCCTGCATCGTCAGGGTGGCTATGAGGGCTATCCCCAAAGTCAGTAAAGAGCGTTTCATAAGGCGTTGTTTTTTGAATAGATGCGTGCGATGATGGCGCCGCTGATGTTATGCCAGACGCTGAAGACTGCGCCGGGGATGGTAGCTAAGGGGAAAGCGGCAAAATGCATCACCGCCAGCGAGGTAGCCAAACCGGAGTTCTGCATACCGACTTCAATACTGAGCGCCACGCTTTTCGGTCGTGGCAGACGCAACAGTTGTCCGACCAGATAGCCGATACCGAGTCCGAAGAGGTTATGCAGCATCACCACGAGCACGACGAGCATACCTGCGGTCAGCAGCCGGTCGGCGTTATGCGACACGACGATGCCGACAGTAAGAGCAACCGCGAGGGACGAGAACGCCGGCAGATAAGGAGTGACGCTTTGCGTGACTTTGGGAATAAAACGCTGGCATAGCAGTCCGCAGACGATGGGCAGAATGACGATATAGACGATGCTGAGCAACATTCCCGTGGTTTGTACATCAACCATCGTGCCCGCCAAGAGCCATACGAGAAGCGGCGTCAGGATAGGTGCAAGCAAAGTAGAAGCAGCCGTCATGCCTACAGAAAGAGCCAGGTCGCCTTTGGCCAGATAAGTGATCACATTCGATGCCGTTCCGCCTGGACAGCAACCGACGAGGATGACGCCTATCGCCAGTTCTTGCGGCAGCGAGAAAACCTTGGTAAGAGCCCATGCCAGAAAAGGCATGACGGTGAACTGCGTGAGGCAACCGATGAGAATATCTTTGGGACGACTCAGCACGATCTTGAGGTCATTCGCCGAGAGCGTCAACCCCATGCCGAACATGATGACGCCTAACATCGGATTGATGACCCACGTGCCGATCCACGCGAGCAAAGAGGGCACAACAAGACTTAGTGCGGCTACCAGCAACACGATCACACCCATCCATTTGGCTATAAAATCACAGATACGTTGCATTTTATAGTACTTTTTACTCCTCCGGGTCGTTGCCGCGAGCTTCGTGGAACTTGGCTTTCATGGTGGGATTGCCGGCAGTGAGACGTTTGATGGTCACCTCCTGCAGTTTCTTATCCGCGAGGTTGAGGTTATCGCCGGACTTGACGAGGTTCTCCCGCACTTTCTGAAGATGAGCGATGGTCTTATCTATCTCATCGATAGCATCGGAGAAACGCTCGTTAGCGAGGCGTACGTTACGTCCGAAAGCGTCCTTGAAGGTCATCAGTTTGTCTTCAAAATTCGTCACATCGACCTGTTGCGCCTTGACTAACGCCAGTTCGCGTTTGGCGTCGAGGCTCTTCTTGCTGGTCTGGCAAAGGAGCGTGATAAGCGGAATGAAGAACTGCGGACGGATGACGTACATCTTCTCGAAGCGATGGCTCATATCGACAATACCGCCGTTGTAGAGTTCGCTCTCGGGTTCGAGCATGGAGACGAGGACTGCGTACTCGCAGCCTTTCTTACGCCGGTCGGCATCCAGTTTGGCAAGGAAGTCCTCGTTCTTGTGCTTGGTTGCCGTCTCGTCGTTCTCGTTCTTCATCTCAAACATGATAGAGATATACTCTACCCCATCTTCGGACTTGTCCCGGAAGACGAAATCACCCTTCGTTCCCTCGACCACCTCGTTGTCTTTCTCGAAATAGGCATAAGGCATGAGCGGCCGGAGGAGTTGATTAAACTGGGTGGAGCAATGGATCTCCAGTGTCTCGCCGACCATCTTGGTAGAGAGGCGCGTCTTGAGCTCCTTATAGTAAGCTATCTGCTCTTGCGCCGCCTTGCGTTCCGCTTCCCACTGAGTCTTTGCTTGCGCCAGCTCCTGCTCTTTTCGCATGTATGCCTCCGTAGCCTGCTGACGCACTTGCGCCACGGCTAGCTGCTTCTGCTGCTCAGCCTGATCCAAACGGGCTTGGAGCGTCTGGAGTTGGAGTTGTATCTGGGCTTGTGCAGTCTTCTGCTCGGCTGCCTGACGTGCCTGCTCTGCCTGCTGACGGGCTTTCTGGTTCTCCTCAAGTTCGTGCACTCGACGCGTCAACTCCATCTCAAACTCGGAGGTCTTCACTTGGCTCAACAACGCAGCATAGTCGCTCTCGTCAACAGTAAACACATTCCCGCATTTCGGGCATTTTAATTCTTTCATAGATCCTCCTTCATTCAAAAGATTTCTTCATTACGATATTGTTTTTAATTATTTAGGATAAACGAAGTTCAACGCACTCAGCAGCGCAGCTCCCGCCACGCCACCTATCTCTGTTTCCGTCTGAGCCACCTTCAGATAGTGGTTCTCGTAACGCAATCGGTCGTCTATGATATAGTCTTCCAACATAATCGGGTGCAAATATACTACAAAAATTGCACATATGCAAATTTATTTGCAAAAATATGCCGGAAGAGGTACAAAAATAACGAACACGAAAAACGCGACAGCATTTTCATAGCTTTTTGTAATGCGCTGATTATCAGCGGCATAGGTAGCCACTCATTGTGAATGACCAACAAGCCTTCTCCAGCCGTTATGTCGAGCCCGCAAGCAGTTCCCAGACTTCGTGAGGGCGGTGTTGGCAAGCGAAAAGAGAGAGGAGGGTTAGTTATTCAAACAGTCTCTATCTAGCAGGAAATTAAATACTCCTATCCGATAAACACCCTCATCGTTGTAGAAACCTCTTGTGTAATCCCCCGATATGATGACCTTGCGGAAATTATCGCTGATGTGCGTCAGAGGCCGTTGCTCTTGGTCGGATTTCTCTTTGTCCGGAAGCATGTATGCCGATTGGATATAAATGCGCTGAGAACCCCGGTTAACTACATAATCCACCTCTACTTTGATGCGAACTGTCTTTCCTTCTTTGTTTCGTTCCCAAATCTCTACCAACCCCACATCTACGCTGTACCCGCGCGCACATAACTCATTATATAGTACGTTCTCCATCATGTGGCTGAATTCTATCTGACGGAAACCCAAGATGGCATTTCGGATACCCGGATCTTCAAAATAGTACTTATTGTCAGCTCCGATGTACCTGCGACCTTTGATGTCGTACCGCAGCGCTTCGCTCACTAAAAACGCATCCTTCAAATGCTCGATATACTTAGCTATCGTATTCACACCGATCTTGATCTGGGCTGCGGACTTGAATGTATTGGCTATCTTCGTCGGATTAACAGCCGTTCCCATCGATGATGCCAACACGCGGAAGATCTCCTCCAATCCCTCCTCGTTCTGCAGGTGGTTACGCTCAATGATATCCTTTAGATAAATTGTCCGATAGACATCTTTTAGATAAGCTTCTTTCTCCTCCGGTGTTTCCATCTTGGCTACAGCAGGCAGACCACCAAACGTGTAGTAGTCATTCAGTGCTTCTGCTTTTTCTCCTCCCACACCCTCATAGTATTCCGCAAAACTCAACGGACGAACCCTAATCTCCCATCCGCGTCCGCGAAACTCGGTTACTACATCCTTGCTCAGGAACTTACTGTTACTGCCCGATACGTATGTCTGTACATCCCGCTTATGGGTCATACTCAGTAGTACGCCCACAAAATCATCTACCATCTGTACCTCATCCAAGATGACATAGCTTGTCTGCCCGTCATGGATAAGATGGCTATCAATATATTCCAACAACTTATCCGGGTCACGCAATGACTTATTGCTTATATCATCCATCGCTAAGCCAATGATATGATCTTCTTTCACTCCCTGCGATAACAGATAGTTACGGAAGATTTCAAATAGCAGATAGGACTTACCGCACCGACGGATACCGGTGACGATTTTGATCATGTCATTTTTGCTGGCGCTGATAAGCTTCTTAAGGTACAAATCTCGATTAAACTCCATACTTAATAGCATATTTTTGTGGCATGCCACATTTTTACGCTGCAAAATTACAACAAAAATTTGAATTGAGCAAATATTTTAAGCAAAAAATACTACCTTTGTTCGCAAAAAATGTCATTTTATAGCATATTTTGGTGAATTTCCACAAATTTATGCTATAAACAGAAGCGCCCGTCTCAGTTCCCAAACTTCGTGAGGGCGGTGTTGGCAAGCGAAAAGAGAGAGGAGGATTAGTTATTCAACCAGACCTAATTTCTTCAAACGCGACCGGATAGCGCCATTCGTGCGTCCAAACTCTTTGGCTATTTGGGCGATAGGAGTGCCTTCCTGGTATAGTTCACGCAGTCGCAAATCGTCCTCCACCGTCCATCGTGCGCCGGCTTGCGAAGTCTCGGACACATCCTTGGCGGGCTTTTGACGCATCATCTTAATGAAATCCAACAAGAACGACGACGGCTTTCCATCTTCCAACATGTCATGAATCATCCCCTCCACCGCCATGTCGTCTAAGTCGCTGCCTTTATATTCGTTCTTGGCGGGCTTTTTCTCCTTTCCCTTCTTCTTGTTTCCAATGATCGGCTGAAGATCTTCCATCGGTGCAACGAATGAATTGCGTGCCTGTAACAGCGATTCCGAAGAAGGGCTGTCCGTCTTAATCAGCGCTTGCATCAGATGCATCTTCTCGTGCAACCCTAAGAACAAATCGCTCAGCAGCGGTTCAAAATCCTTGGCGTCCGCTTTGTTCTTACAACGGCAGGGATGGTCGGCTATCTTTTGTGCGACAGGCTTCATCAGCGGCACAAAATACCCGCACGCGGCATGGAGACGCTCACACAGACGCATCTTGTCGCCGTTCAGCAGCAGTTTAGTCAGTTGCGGGCGGAACTTATCGGCGATGCCTTGCCACTCGACAAAAACAGGCTGCAACGCGTCCAAGAACGGCAAACACTCCTCGTTGAACGACACTTTGGAGACTACCATCTTGCGCATTTGATCAACCAGCGAAAGTGTCCGATGGAAATCAAAAAGCGCACTAAACAGCTGAATCTCATATTCCTTGCGCGCCGTCGGAAGTGCCTGCTGAATCGTCTCCACCGACGGCTGATTATCCGTATAACGCAGCACGGAAGGATCGTTGTCTAACTCCACATAATCCAGCTTCGAAGACAGCACAATCCCTTCCAGCGTCCGGCAACGCGAAAGCGCCACATAGACCTGTCCTGCCGCAAAAGCGCGCGCCGCGTCGATGATCACTTTGTCGAACGTCAGACCCTGGCTCTTGTGGATCGTCACTGCCCACGCGAGTCGCAGCGGATACTGGGTGAATGTGCCTAAGATCTCCTCGTCGATCTTGCCCGTTTTCTCGTCCTCGCGGTAGCGTATATTCTCCCACACCATGCGCGTCACCTCAATCTCGCCGTCCTCGCATCGCACAATGATTTTGTCGCTGTCGATCTCGGTGATCACGCCGATCTTGCCGTTGTAGAATCGCCGCGGCTTCTGGTCATCGTTGCGCACAAACATCACACGCGCACCGGTTTTGAGCGTCAGAACTTCCTCCGTCGGGTAGATATTCACCGGAAAATCTTTCTTGATCTCTGCCGTAAAAACATGCGGCACGTCGGGCAGTTTGGCCAGCTCGCGTTCGTTCAACTCATCCGCCAAACGGTTATGGGTCGTGAGGGTGATATGGAAGTCCTCGTCCGTGTTCCGAAACCGCGGGTTATACCGCGCATTGAGCAGCGCACGACCTTGCGCAGTCAGTTGATTCTCACGCACTTCGTTCAGCAGTTGCACGAACGTCTGGTCCTGTTGCCGGAACACATGATCCAGCTCCACATAAATCGGTTGCAACTCCTGCATCACCTTCGCTTGAAAGAAATATGGCCCTTCGTAATACTTCCGCATCGCCTCTTCATCATCGCCGCGCGTCACCACCGGAGACAGTTGAAACAGGTCGCCGATCATCACCAACTGCACGCCTCCGAAAGGCTGATCTTTGCGGTATTTATACCGCCGCAACACCTGATCTATCGCATCCAACACATCCGCGCGAACCATACTGATCTCGTCGATGACCAGCATCTCCAAGTGATAAATCAGGTTCCGTTTGCGCTGCGTAAGTCGCTGTTCTGCGAACAGTTGCTTGTACGACTGCGGCGTCGGAATAAGTGTCCGGACGGGCAACTGAAAGAACGAATGAATAGTCATTCCGCCGGCATTGATAGCCGCCACTCCGGTCGGAGCTACGACTGCCATATTCTTCGGTGTCTGTTCCCTTAGTTTCCTCAGAAAAGTCGTCTTTCCCGTTCCCGCTTTCCCCGTGATAAACAGCGGCCGGTTCGTATGCATGGCAAACTCCTCCGCCAAGTAATAAGGCAGCGACTCCTTCCGCGCATCTATATGTGGATTCATCTCGTTCATTTTGGGTACAAAGGTACTAAAAATTTTTGTATCCCGCAAATTTTTTGAGCAAAAAATCATGCTGACCCCGAAATTTTTTATTACGAAATACATTGTAGCCCGTAAATTTTATGCGCGAATTACGGACTAAATACAAAAAGATTTTGACGTGGACAAATTTTAGAGATAGAAAATGTTTAGAAAATGAAAATTGAAAGGTAAATCACCAAAAACTCGCAGTTTGAAGTTGCAAGTTGATGGTTTTGGGGCAAAAGTTCTGCGTCAAACTCCCCAAAAATAGGCAGCGGATGAAGAAAAATGCAGAAAATATGGATTTTTATGCCTAAATACTTGCGTAATTAAAAAAAATGTAGTAATTTTGCAGCGAAATAATACAATATACTACGGAGAGTATACATTAAACTCCGTAGCAAATGGTACAATATTAACCTATAATGGATAAAATCGAAGACATAGTAACTCAGCAAGGAGGAATGATAAGTTTGCATGGAAGATCCCATGAAAACACTTATCGCCGCATTGTACGAGCGAAAAAAAACGGCAAACTCGTGCGTGTTAGAAAAGGCGTCTATGCGTTGCCATATGCGTTCATGGATGCGATGATAGATGTAGAATCTGTCGTGCCTGGCGGCGTAGTATGCCTGTATAATGCGTGGGCATTCTATGGCTTGACGATGCAAAATCCTCCCACTTTCTGCATCGCCGTTGATGCTAAACGGAAGATTGTATTCGCACAAAAACAGATGATTACGCTATATTATTGGAATGAGCAGAGTTTGACTTTGGGCGTAGAAGAAGTGGAGTACTCAGCACATAAAGTCCGAATGACTAATGCCGAAAGAAGTGTGTGCGATGCTGTGCGATACCGCAACAAGATAGGCGAGGATTTGTGTCTGGAGATTATTCGTACCTATTTGAAACGTCCGGATCGAAAAATCGGTCTCATGATGGAATACGCGAAAACACTTAGAGTCGCAAAAATATTGGGTAACTACTTAAATATCTTGATGGAATGAGCAAGCGCACACCGAAGAACATCGGACACTCAATTCGCGAGCGTCTCCTGAATATCCACAAGGAAGGGAAGCATGAGTACATGTATATCCTTCAGCGTTATTTCAACGAACGATTGCTTTATCGTGTGTCGGTAAGCAAGTACCGGGAGCAATTCTTGTTGAAGGGTGGTTCTTTGTTGTATGCACATAATGGTTTGGATTGCAGACCAACTGTGGATGTGGATTTCATGGCGAATCGCATCTCGCGGGACAGCAATGAGTTGATGCGCGTATTTAAAGAAATTTTGGATATCCCGTGCGAGGAAGACGGAGTGACATTTGATACAACGAATATGATTCCGTCTCCCATTGCCGTTGATAAGAAATATCCTGGTGTAAGACTGCCATTCAAAGCAAAAATGGACACGATAGTTTATGAGATGTCTATAGATATCGGTTTCGGAGATGTAGTAACTCCGGCTCCTGTTGATTTGGAGTACCCTTTACTCTTGGAACGCATACCCGAGGTGCGACTAAAGGCATATTCGTTGGAAACGGTGGTGGCTGAGAAGTTCCATGCTATGATTGATCGGGATGAGGCAAATAGTCGAATGAAAGATTTTTTCGATGTCTATATGATATTGTCGCACGATGGAGTGGAGCAGGAGGTATTGGCAGAAGCTATACGCAATACTTTCCGATGCCGAGAAACCGGCTATTCAGATGGTGTGCACCTGTTTTCGCCGGAATTTGCGATGGATGAGTTTCGCAATGCGAGATGGAATACATTTCTAAAGAAGATCAAATACAAAGACGATTTGCCGTTCGAACGGGTAATGAATGTCATCAAAGCGAAATTGGAAAAATTTTGGAATAAAGAGTTTTTTGATCAGGAATGAATCCCTTTGTTTTGACATATCCGGAAGCGAAGTCGCTGGTTCTCTGCGGAGATATACATGGTGAGTTTGTACCGCTGGTGTACGAAATGTGTGTCCGCTACGGAATGCACGATACGCTGGTGATTGTGGCAGGAGATTGCGGATTCGGGTTTGAGAAACCGGGTGCGTATGACCAAGTGTTTCGGCGTATAGAGAAACGTCTGGCGCAGAACAACTGCTGGATAGCGATGGTGCGTGGCAATCATGACGACCCTGCGTATTTCGCGACGGACACAGCAGGACATACGGCTGTGGAGCACAAGCGCTGGCGCACGGTGCCGGATTATGCCGTGATCCAATCCTGCGGACGAACGGTACTCTGTGTCGGAGGCGCAATCAGCGTCGATCGGCAAATCCGCAAACATGAGATGGCTCGCCATCCCGGTAAGGTCTATTACTGGCGGGACGAAGCACCTAAATACGATGCTTCCTCTTTGGACACCATCCGGGATGCTGGTCTGAAGATTGACATTGTAGTGACGCACACAGCTCCTTCATTCTGTGAGTTTCAAACGAAAAGCGGCCTCTCTTCTTGGGCGCAGAACGATCCGACTTTGCTCGAAGAATGTGACGCAGAGCGGCGTACCATGGATGCTCTTCTGGCGCACTTGAAACGTGACGGACATCCGTTGGAGCGTTGGTACTATGGTCATTTCCATAACTCTTGGCATAGCGAGATAGAGGACGTTTGGTACAAGATGTTGGATATCATGGAACTCCTCGAAGTACCGCAGATAATTAACGAATAAAAAATATACGCAATGAGCCCCATGCCCACAATCCGTTATAGCGTCATCATTCCGCATAAGGACATCCCCGATCTGTTGAATCGATTGCTCCGCTCCATCCCCCAACGTGAAGATATCGAGGTCTTCGTCGTGGATGACAACAGCGACCCGAAAATCATAGCGAACTATCAGGAACTGGAAAACGTCAACTACCGCTACACCCACGAGAGCTGCGGAGCCGGGTACGCACGTAATATCGCCTTGCGCAAAGCACGCGGAGAGTGGCTTCTTTTCGCCGACGCGGATGATTATTTCCTCCCTGGGGCGTTTGATCTCTTCGATTGCCATGTCACGGATGAAGCGGACATCATCTATTTCAAATGCGAAGAAGATGACTAAGTACCTGTTATATGCTCTCTTGCTCTACCTCGCGGCAATCAATATCTTTGCCTTTTTTCTCTATGGCATTGACAAATGGAAGGCGCGGCATGACAAATGGCGTGTCACGGAAGCCCGTCTCCTCTCCGTTGCCCTCTTGGGCGGCAGTGTCGGTGCTTTTCTCGGCATGAAAGTCTGGCATCACAAGACCCAGCATCCCCGATTCCGCTACGGCCTCCCTCTCATCCTCTGTCTCCACCTTGCCATAGCCATCGTTGCGGTGTATTATTTCTGTTTTTACAGATAAGAATAACGGATTAGAATTGTAAAAAAAGAGAACTGATGTCTTCCACACCCGAAATAGAACGTCATCCGTTGCGGCCATTTCTGCCGGAAAACGCACAGCTGCTGATGCTCGGCAGTTTTCCGCCGCCCAAAGAACGGTGGTGTATGGAGTTCTTCTATCCTAACCCGCAGAACGACATGTGGCGGATCATGGGACAGATTTTCTTTGGCGACAAGACACATTTTGAGGTACAAAAAGTATTCAATCGCGACAAAATCGTCTCTTTCTGCGAAACAAAAGGCATTGCCATCTTCGACACGGCGCAAGCCGTCATTCGCTTGCAAGGCAACGCAGCGGATGAACATCTGGAAATAGTCGAACAGACCGACATCGCTGCCTTGTTGCAACAAATACCACTCTGCCATAACATCTGCTGCACAGGCGGCAAAGCCGCACAAACATTAGCAGAGACTCTTCATTGCGTTCTGCCCAAAGTCGGTGAATCTGTCGAAACAAGTTTTGCCGGACGAACGATCCGTTTCTGGCGAATGCCGTCCTCCTCACGCGCTTATCCGCTATCCCTTGACAAGAAAGCCGCTGCCTATCGGCGGATGTTCGAAACTATCGGCATGTTATGAAAACATATACCGCCACATATTCCTCGCCTCTGGGACCTATCGTCATAGAAAGTGACGGTCAGGCGATAACAAGTCTGCGGTTCTGCTGCGAGAAAGCCTCAGCCGTCCCCAAAGAAGCTCCGAGAGAAACGGTTCCAACGCCGCCGATTATCGCGGAAACCATCCAATGGTTAGATGATTATTTTGCCGGAAAACGGCCATGTAACGTGCCGCGACTCAATCCGCAAGGCACCGCTTTCCAGAAGCGCGTTTGGACGGCTTTGTTTACCATCTGGTTTGGTCAGACCAAGACGTACGGAGAGATTGCCCGGATGGTGGATTGCCGTTCCGCGCAAGCGGTCGGACAAGCCGTCGGAGCCAATCCCATCGCCCTCATCATCCCCTGCCACCGAGTCATTGCCGCGCATGGCAAAATAGGCGGGTACGAATACGGAACGGAGATAAAAAAGAAACTTCTGGAACTGGAAGGAAATCCTACTAAAACATCCGTTATGCGAACGAGATGCGAACGTAAATGACTGCTAAAACAAAGCAACTATGATAACAATTCAACACCAAGAGACCGAGAAAAGCGGCGTTTTTGAGGCATGGATGCGAGCCACCGAAGAAGGAGCATGTACCGAACCGGTGCAAGTGGGCGAAATGACGTACCA
>CAMOUL010000028.1 GCA_946626605.1 uncultured Bacteroidales bacterium
GCGTGGACGTGTCATCACAGCGGCTTATGCTGCTATGACCACTATGCCGGAAGCAGTCGCTTCGGACGATGCCGCTGCAGCACAATGGTGGCCGCTGAATGCGTTGCCAAAGTTGGCTTTCGACCATGAGACAATTTTACGGGACGCTAAACGAGTAATGAATATTAAAGATTAAAGATTTGTAAGAGGGCATTGAGATATGGACCATTTACCGCAAAATCCAGCGATACTCGTGTCGAGCGTGAACATGCTCCTACGAGATGAAGAATTCGACTCGCTCGAAGCGCTTTGCTATGCGTTCAATCAAGAGCCGGAGCAGATAAAGAGTTACCTGTTCGCCAATGGCTTCGTTTGGAGCGAAGACCAGCAACAGTTCAGACCAATTGGCTACGACGCATGATACCAAAAGAAGCCATAGAGATAGCCTATAGTTTTCTGCATCAGAAGCGGAACGTCTACATCCATTCCACGCTCGACTGGCAGAAGGATGACATCGAATATGCCATCGCGTCCTATGTGGACGAAATGAGCGATGAGTTGTTGAGAGCTATCTCTGACGACAAGGCGGATTTCCTTAAAGATCACGCGCGGTTTGAGGAAGACATAACATCCGCCGTGAATACCTTGGAGAGGATGTTAGAACTTAAATAGAGATTTGATATGATAGACCAGATTATTGATTTTAACAAGACTTTCGTGGCGCAGAAGGGCTATGAGAAGTATGTGACCGACAAGTATCCCGACAAGAAATTAGCCGTTCTGACGTGCATGGACACGCGTCTGACGGAGTTGCTTCCGGCGGCACTTGGATTGAAGAACGGCGATGCCAAAATCATCAAAAACGCCGGCGGACTCATCATCACGCCCTTTGATTCGGCGATGCGCAGTCTCATTGTGGCCATCTATGAACTTGGAGTAGAGGAAATCATGGTAGTAGCGCACTCGCAATGCGGCGCATGTCACATGAGTTACAGTCATTTCCACCACGTTATGAAAGCGCGCGGCATCAAGGATGAGACACTCGATATCATCCGCGAATGCGGCATTGACCTCAACCACTGGCTCGAAGGTTTCCGCGACACAGAGACATCCGTCCGCAAGACGGTCAAGACCATTCAAACCCATCCGCTCATTCCCAAGGATATCACCGTCCGCGGTTTTATCATCGACTCCGTTACCGGTGCATTGGAGGAGATTAACTAATGGCTCAGAAGATACAGAAAACGAATGTGTGCCGGTTGCTCGATGCGGCAGGGATAGCATATGAGTTGATTGAGTACGAGGTGGATGAGTCTGACTTGAGTGCTACGCACGTGGCTCAGCAGTTAGGCGAAGATGTGGATGCCGTGTTCAAGACCATCGTACTGGAGGGCGACAAGGTTAAGCATTTTGTCTGTGTCGTGCCCGGAGCATGTGAGGTGGACTTGAAGAAAGCGGCTCGTGCCAGCGGCAACAAATCCTGCAAACCCATTCCGCAGAAGGAACTGCTACCGCTTACCGGTTACATCCGTGGCGGCTGTTGTCCGATAGGGATGAAAAAGCCTTTTCCGTCGTACATCGACGAGACGTGTCTGCTGCATGAGAAGATCTATGTCTCTGCCGGTCAGCGTGGTATGCAACTCCGCCTCACGCCGCAAGACCTGATTGATTATGTGCCATTAGAAGTAAGCGATTTGATATGAGTAGACACTATCTTTACTTAGCAAAAAAGACTTCCACGATTGTGAAAGTCTTTTTTCAGCGTTTGTGGTGCCAACGGGAATCGAACCAGTGACACAAGGATTTTCAGTCCTTTGCTCTACCAACTGAGCTATGGCACCGCGCTTCGATGGTTTACATTCCGAGGAAACCATGCGGATTATTGTTTTTTCGAAAAGCGGATGCAAAAGTACTGCTTTTTTTTGACATGACCAAATTTTTTTGCATTTTTTTTGCATAAATGCTTATTTTTTTGTAATTTTGCGCCAAATTTGCGTTTCTTATGACCCTAAAAGTGATTGCATATGCCCGAAATGGGCACACTGATAAATTTGGCATTCCGAGACAAAGCAGAGAGGAGAGTCCGATTCTGACGAGAATTGTGTTCGAGCCGGATTACGCCATACCTGAAGCGCTGAGAGGCATCGAGGGCTACAGTCATCTATGGTTGCTTTGGGGGGCAAACCTCACCCCAACCCTCTCCACAAGAGAGGGAGATAAGTTAGACTGGTCTCCGACGGTGCGCCCGCCAAGATTAGGAGGAAACAAACGGATGGGCGTATTCGCCACACGCAGTCCGTTTCGGCCTAATCCCATCTGTCTGAGTAGCGTTAAGTTAATACGTGTAGAAAACGGCGAACTGATCGTATCCGGAGCAGATGTCCTGGACGGAACGCCGATTTATGACATCAAGCCGTATCTGAGTTTCAGCGACAGCCATCCCGATGCAAAAAACGGTTTTGCGGAAGAGACGAAGGATTATGAATTAGAAATCGTCTGGACAAACCTTCCTATTACAGATCAGGAAAAAGCTGATCTTGAGTATATTCTACGCCAAGACCCGCGACCGGGTTATCAAGACAATCCGGAGCGGGTCTATAAAATGGATTACGCGGGTCTGCGCGTGTCCTTTAGAGTAGAAGGACTCAAAGTGTTCGTACTGAATTGCGAACGTCTTTGAGAATCACAAACTCTTGATATATTTATCTGCTTCTATAGCGGCCTTCGCACCACTGCCAGCAGCGACGATTGCTTGGCGGTAATGTGGGTCAGCGCAATCGCCTGCAGCGAAAACACCATCTAATTTACCATTTGTACATTTACCATTTACCATTTGGTAGCACTGTGTGCTATGACCTTCGGTAATGATATATCCTTCGGCATCGCGGGCGATGAAATCCTTGAATAATTCTGTGTTCGGATGATGACCGATGGCAAGGAAGAAACCGTCGATTGCGATATGCTTCATCGCCTCATCCGGCTCGCCTTTGCGGTACACTAAATCCGCTCCTTGCACTTTGCCTTCGCCCGTCAGTTGTACCGTATTATGCTCAAAGAGCACCTCGATCTTCGGGTTGTTCAAAACCCTTTGTTGCATGATCTCCGAAGCGCGCAGATAGGGTTTGCGGACAATCATATAGACCTTCTCGCAGAGCCCTGCCAAGTAGTTTGCCTCTTCGCACGCCGTGTCTCCGCCGCCGACTACTGCCACCGTCTTCTTGCGATAGAAGAAGCCGTCGCAGGTCGCACACGCGCTCACGCCGCGGCCTTTATACGTCCGCTCGCTCTCGATACCGAGGTACTTGGCACTTGCTCCGGTCGCAATGATTACTGCGTCGGCTTCGTACTCTTCGGTATCCTCCACCCACACTTTCTTTGGGCTGACGGAGAAATCCACTTTAGTCACGATACCGGAAACGTATTTGGTACCGAATCGCTCAGCTTGACGTTTCATATCGTCCATCATCCGGAACGGTTCTACGCCGTCCGGATAACCGGGGAAATTCTCCACTTCGGTGGTCGTGGTCAACTGACCGCCCAACTGCGGTCCTTCAATCAATACCGGTTGCAAGTTCGCACGGCTCGCATAAATGGCTGCCGTATAGCCCGCAGGGCCGGATCCTATAATCAAACATTTTACTTTATTCATAGTCTCATATCATTTACATATGTATCTTTCTCAGGCGTGATCACATACGCCTCTTTTGCTCCTTGTACGAATTTCGGCTCTTTCATCTTCAGCGTCGAGGTCTTCTTGCCCTCTTTGATCTCTACCGACAGCGGCATGAGGTCGCTGTTTCGCACGCGAAGAACAAATTTAGTTATACCCTTCTCGGCGGAGGCCGCTCTTCCCGTTCCGTCGGGAAGACGCTCCGGGTCCTTCGGCGTGAGCGTCACGATGGTCTGCGAGCCGTCTTGCGAAGTCCGTTCGACGATATTACAAACCGGCACTAAGGCTTTTGCGTACAACAGCGGATTGCTCTCCAGAAGTTCCTGCTCCGTGGGGTTCGTCAGCGTCAGTTCGTCCGTCTCCGGCGAGTACATGTACATCGTCTTGCCGTCATACGCCGCCTCGATATTGAACATCTCCACCTTAAAGCATGGCCCATGCATGGTCAATTCTCCGGGATAGTTCATCGGCGCATTCACCTCCTCTGCCACCGTAACGATAAAATCCGATTGCAGGGTTTTGGTTTCCAAGTTCGTCAGGAACGAACTAAGGATGGTTAATATAGTTAATAATTTCGTCATTTCGATATTTCGGGATTTCGATATTTCGATGTTATTTTACTCCCAATTCTTCTAACAGTTGGTCGAGTTGCGAGAGGTCCTGAATCAGCACGTCGCGGCCTTTCGGACCTTTGTTCGGACCCACAATACCTGCCGCCTCGAGTTGATCGGACAGTTTGCCTGCACGGTTATAACCGATCTCAAAGGCACGCTGCAGACGGCTGGTCGATCCTTCTTGCTTCGTTACTACGTAACGCGCTACATCCGCGAACATCGGGTCAAGTCGTTTCATATCCACGCTTCCCGGGGCTGCCGCCTCGCCGTCGCCGCCTTCGCCGATATATTCCGGCAACTGATACGGCTCCGTATAGCGCTGCTGTTTGGATATATGCTTCACGATCTCATCCACCTCCGGCGTATCGACAAAAGCACACTGGATACGCGTCACGCTTGCGTTACCGGCGTAGAGGCTGTCGCCACGACCGATCAACTGCTCTGCTCCCTTCGCATCGAGCACCGTACGAGAGTCGATGACACTCTGCGTCCGCAACGCAATACGCGTCGGGATATTCGCTTTGATGACACCCGTGACGATGTTTACCGACGGACGCTGCGTCGCCAGGATCATGTGCATTCCGACGGCACGTGCTTTCTGCGTGATACGCGCAATCGGCGTCTCCACCTGCTTGCCTGCCTGCATGATAAAATCTCCGTACTCATCGATGATAATGACGATATAGGGCAGGTATTGATGGTGCAAGCTTTCGCCCACTAACTTATTGGGATTCAGCCTTCTACGCACGAACTTGTCGTTATAATCCTCCAAGTTGCGCACGCCGGCATCCATCAGCAGTTTGTACCGGTTCTCCATCTCGATCACCAGCGAATTCAGGGTGTTGATGACCTTGTCGCAATCGGTAATCACCACCTGGTCGGGGTCGGTATCCGGTTGTGCCGCGAGAAAATGCTTGATCAAGGGCTTGTACGGCGCAAACTCTACCATCTTCGGATCGACCATCACAAGTTTCAACTCTGCCGGATGTTTCTTATAGAGGAGCGAAGTGATGATGGCGTTGATAGCGACGGACTTACCGGTTCCCGTAGCACCTGCCACAAGCAAGTGCGGCGTCTTCGCGAGGTCAAACATGAACACCTCGTTCGTGATCGTCCTACCATACGCGATCGGCAGACGCATTTTCGTCTCTTCCTGGAAGCGTTTGGAGGCGATGACCGAGTGCATGGACACCACCTGCGGCTTCTCGTTCGGTACCTCGATTCCCACCGTTCCTTTTCCGGGCATCGGCGCGATGATACGGATTCCCGTGGCGCTCAGAGACAACATAATGTCGTTCTCCAGCTGCTGTATCTTTGCCACACGGACACCTGCTTTCGGCACAATCTCATACAGCGTCACCGTCGGACCGACCGTCGCTTTGATACTATCAATTTCTATGCCATAGTTGCGCAAGGTCGTCACAATACGTGCACCGTTATTGCGCTGCTCCTCTTCGTTGATGACCGGAGCGGTCTCGTTGTCATAGACCTTCAGCAGGTTCAGGCTCGGGAACTTATAGAACTCCAAGTCCTTCCGCGGATCGTACGGACCGAGTTTCTCCAGGAGTTTGTCCGGGTCCTTCGTATACAACTCATCCTCGTTGACGTCCTCGATCTCCAAGTTCGGGTCTCCGTCTTTCTTATCGCTCTCTTCCTTCGCCTCCGGTTCGTCCATGGGAATCGGCGCATCACCCAGCGGCTCGTTGTCTTCATCTACCAAAGGCTCCTCAATTTCCACCTTCGGTTCTTCTTCGCTGATCGGCTCAATGGTGAAGTCAACGGGCAGATCAATCGTCACTTCATTACCTTCCGGATGCTCTTCAGGATTCTCTTCAGGATGCACTTCCGGCTCTTCCGGTTCTTCTGGATTTTTGGGATCGTTGGGATCTTTGGGTTTCTTCGTGAAGAGTCCCTTGCACCATTCGCCGAAAGCCTTGCACCGGTCGATAAACCGAGGATCGGTCACTATCAGGAAAATAACCAGCGTCACGAATAAAATCGCCATCGTGCCGATGATGTTCACGTAGCTCACCAGCCACGCCGCGGTCATACTACCGAAAGCGCCTCCCCACCGGTAGATGCCCATGTGTGCCATCTGTTGCGCAAAGCCCAAAACGACAGCTCCCCAGAGCACCCAGAACGTGCCGCCGCAGAACAGCTTGATAGCGTGTATATCCCGGAAAACATGCATCAACCGCAAACCGTAAATAGCGATCATCAGCATCAGCAGCACGCTCACAAAACCGAACGTGCCATCAATCATGAAATGTGCCAACCGAGCACCCGGCAGACCTAACAGATTACGTATCGCCTCGCGGTTCTCTACGCGTCCCGCATGATCCAGCGACAAGATCGACTGATCGTACATGCCCGTGAATAAAAAGCTCACATACGCGATAGTGCCGATTACAGCAAAAGCCAGCAGCAGGACTCCTGCTACCATTCGCGTCTCACGAGCACTCAAGATACGCTTCACCGCCTCCCACCAGCCGGTTTGCTCTACTTTTATGGCGCGCTCATTCGGACGATCGTCCGATAAGGGATTTCTCGATTTAGATACGGTTCTAGGCATAATAACTCAATTTAGCGTACAAAGGTACGACAAATATTCGATTTTAAAAAATAAATCTTGGTTTTTTTAGCTTTTTGTCGAAAAAAGACACTTTTTTTATAATAATGTTCGCGCACGCTTGTGTATATGAAATTTTTTTTGTACCTTTGTGCGCTTTTTATGGATTTATGGACGAATTGATCAGACATACAGGTATCGTTTCAGGCATCAACGGGGAGTTGGCGCACGTGCAGATCGTACAGTCATCCGCCTGTTCCGCTTGTAAGGCGAAATCGATGTGTATGTCCACCGAGAGCCAGCAAAAAGAGATGGACGCCGTGATGCTCGAACCGATGCAAGTCGGCGACCAGGTAGAGGTAGAAGTGCGCGAACATTTGGCTTGGAAAGCCGTACTGCTCGCTTACGTGCTACCTTTTATTGTGATGATGAGTGTGATCGCGGTATTGGATGTGCTGACCGGCTGGGACGAAGCGATCGTGGGCACTGTCGCCTTATGCTCCATCGCCCTTTATTACCTGGCGCTCAGTCAGTTCAGGCACCGCCTTCAGAAGCAGTTTACTTTCACGGCGCGGAAGGCTTGACGTCATAGCGAGCACCCGATGAGCATCCGATGAGCACCCGATGAGCATCCGATGGAGGACTTAGGCAGGAAGCACACACGGAGTATATTGGAAGCACACACGGAGTATATAATAAAAAATATTAAAAAATTCTAATAACAAACATTTAAAACAACAACCAACATGAATCTGATTCTGATTTCTATGGGAGTTCTTGGCGTGACAGCCTTGGTAGCAGCGATCCTGCTCTATTTTGTCAGCCAGTTCTTCAAAGTAGAGGAAGATCCGCGCATCGACTTGGTACAGGCCGTTCTGCCTGGCGCCAACTGCGGTGGCTGCGGATTTGCCGGTTGCCGCAACTTCGCAGAAGCGTGCGTCAAAGCCGGTAGTACAGAGGGTCTGGCATGCCCTGTGGGTGGTGACCCGACCATGGATGAAGTAAAGAAGATCCTTACGCCAGCCGCAGCAGAAGAAGCAGCTCCTGCTGCTCAAACCGGCGACAAGAAGGGCTTCGATCCGGCTATCGCCGAGAAGATTAAAGCACTCGCTACACCGAGAGCCGCCTTCCCGCTCAACATCGCCATGGCGCAAAACAAATGAACAAATGTGTAAATGTGTAAATGAATAAATAAATGAGGACATTTCATATTGGCGGAGTTCATCCGCAGGACAACAAGCAATACTCTGCACACCAGGCGATCAAAGAGTGCCCGCTGCCAAAGCAGGCAATCATTCCTCTGGTACAGCACATCGGTGCGCCGGCTCAAGCCGTGGTAGAGGTTGGCAAGAAAGTAAAAGTGGGCGAACTGCTGGCGAAAGCCGGTGGATTCGTGAGTGCAAACATCTGCTCTCCTGTAAGCGGTACGATCACCAAGATCGGTGAGTGGACCGACGCATGGGGCGCTCCCGGACAAGCTATCTACATCGACGTAGAGGGCGACGAGTGGTTGCCGGAGATTGACCGCAAGCCGGACCTCGTACACCAGTGTACGTTGGAGCCGAAGGAGATCATCGACAAGATCGCAGCCGCAGGTATAGTAGGTCTCGGCGGCGCTTGCTTCCCGACACACGTCAAACTGCTGCCGCCTCCGGGCAAGAAAGCCGAAGTGCTCATTGTCAACGGCGTAGAGTGCGAACCGTATCTGACCTGTGACCACCAGCTGATGATGGAGCACGGCGAGGAGATCATCATCGGTATCCAGATCCTCAAGAAAGCTCTGGGCGTTCAGCGCGCCATCATCGGTATTGAGAACAACAAACCCGATGCCATCGCACACATGCGCGAGCTGGCAGAGAAGCAACTCGGTATCGAGGTGATGCCGCTCAAGCTCCGTTACCCGCAAGGTGGCGAGAAACAGCTCATCGATGCCACTATCGGTCGCCAGGTACCCTCCGGTGCACTCCCGATCGAAGTGGGAGCCGTAGTGGATAACGTGGCTACTATCTATGCCGTTTATGAGGCAGTACAGAAGAACAAACCGCTCATCAGCCGCGTCATGACCGTAACCGGCAAATCCGTGAAGAACCCGGGTAACTACTGCGTTCGTTTCGGTACGCCGATCGAGGAAGTGATTGCGCTCGCCGGAGGAGTACCTGTAGATACAGGTAAAATCATTGGCGGTGGCCCGATGATGGGACGCGCCATGGATCATATCGAGAACATGCCGGCTAACAAACGTCTCTCCGGCCTTCTCTTCCTGCCGGAAGCAGAGTGTATCCGTCCGGAGCAAGAGAACTGTATCCGTTGCGGCAAGTGCGTACAGGCTTGTCCGATGGGACTCGAGCCGTACCTGCTCCAACGCCTCAGCGAACTGGAGATGTGGGACGAACTGGAGAAGCATGACATCATGGATTGCATCGACTGCGGTTGCTGCGTCTTCACCTGTCCTGCTCACCGCCGTCTCTTAGACGGTATTCGTCCGGGTAAAGCAAAAGTAGGCGCCATCCTCCGTGAGCGTGCCGCTGCAGCGAAAAAATAATGTTAAATCATAAATTTGAAATCATAAATTATGAAACAATTGATTGTCGCTCCGGCTCCGCACGCCCACAGTGGTGATACCGTCCGCCGGAATATGCTTTTGGTCATTCTCGCTTTGATGCCTGCTTATGTGGTATCGGTTATCGAGTTTGGCTGGGGCGCATTGATTACGGCATGTATCTCCATCCTCGCCTGCGTATGCACTGAGTATGTTATCAGCCGTTATGTGCTCAAAGAGCAACGTCAGACCATCGGAGACCTCTCGGCCGTCCTCACCGGTCTGCTGCTCGCTTTCAACCTTCCTTCTACCATCGACTGGTGGATCGTTATTATCGGTGCCGTAGTAGCTATCGGTATTGGTAAGATGACTTTCGGCGGTCTGGGTCAGAACCCCTTCAACCCCGCTCTCGTAGGTCGTGTCTTCCTGCTCATCGCTTATCCGGCACAGATGACCACCTGGCCGACGCCGCAAGGCTTCAACGGTGCGTATGTGGACGCTGAGACAGGCGCTACCCCGCTCTATTATCTCAAGCACATCGTCAAAGCCGGTGACTCTTCCGTCATTGACCAGCTGCCGTCTCTCATGGATTCGTTCCTGGGCGTCATGGGCGGTTCGCTCGGTGAGGTCAGCGCTGCTGCGCTGCTCATCGGAGGTATTATCCTCATCTGCTGCCGCGTCATCACCTGGCACATCCCTGTAGCCATCCTCGGTACAGTAGCTTGCTTCTGCGCTTGCACAGGTCTCGCCGGTGCGCTGCCTGAGGGACTGGACACCTGCCATTATATCGGCTACGAACTCCTCTCCGGAGGTCTGATGCTCGGTGCCTTCTTCATGGCAACCGACTACGTCACCAGCCCGATGAGCGCGTGGGGAAAGATCATCTTCGGTATCGGTATCGGATTCATTGTGATGGTCATCCGTACGTGGGGTAACTACCCCGAAGGTATGTCCTTCGCTATCCTGATCATGAACGCTTGCGTTCCATTGTTGAACAAGATTCGTCCGCAACACTTCGGCGAACCTAAGAAATAGGAATAAAGAACAAAGACCGCTTCGCTAAAAGAATAAAGACAAAACGGCTACGACTAAACAAGGCATTTAAGTCTTTACTCCTTACTCCTTTAGCGAGCAGAGCGAGCGGTCCTTAATCCCGAAAAACTATGGCAAAATTAGAAAGTACATTCAAAAACATGGTGCTCTCCCTGGTTATCATCGCTATGGTAGCCGCAGGAGCTCTGGCAGGCGTTTACGCTGTCACCGAAGCCACCATCGCTAAACAAGAGGCTCAGAAACAGCAGGCCGCTATCCTCGCTGTGCTTCCGGAGGGCTGCTCTATCGCAGAACCCGAGCAGGCTGAGGGGCTGACCATCTACAAAGCCTTCATCAACGACGAATGGGTAGCTACCGCGGTAGAGACCTCTGAAGTCGGTTTCGACGGCCCGCAAGTAATCATGGTGGGTCTGGGCAAAGAAGGCGAAGTGCTCGACTACGTCGTTCTCAAGCAAACAGAGACTCCGGGTCTGGGTGCGCATATCGACCACTGGTTCAAGGACGCTGCCGGCAACCGCTCTATCATCGGTAAGAAAGCCGGCGCACTGGCTGTCAACAAAGATGGCGGAGACGTAGATGCTATCACCGCTGCTACCATCTCCAGCCGCGCATTCCTGAAAGCTGTCAACAAAGCGTACGCAGCTGTTGCTGAAGGGGCTGTTGAGGCAGCTTCCGGCGCAAGCCAGCTGCAAGGTGCAGAACCGGCAGCAGAGCAACCCGCTGAAGTAACTGAAGTACAACCCGCAGAAAAGGAGGAATAATTATGAGTAACGCAATGAAAACATTGACCAACGGCATTCTCAAGGAGAATCCTACTTTTGCGTTGGTTCTCGGTATGTGCCCTACGCTGGCTACTACCACCAGTGCCGTTAACGGTATGTCCATGGGCTTGGCTACGCTCTTCGTGCTCGTTTGCTCGAACGTAGTAATCTCGCTCCTCAAGAATCTCATCCCGGATAAAGTACGTATCCCGGCGTTCATCGTAGTCATCGCTACGTTCGTGACGATGGTACAACTTGTCATGCAGGCTTACCTGCCGGCTATCTACGATGTGCTGGGTCTCTTCATCCCGCTGATCGTGGTGAACTGTATCGTACTTGGCCGTGCAGAGGCATTTGCAGCGAAGAACACCGTCGGTCTCTCCGCATTGGACGGACTGGGAATGGGTCTTGGGTTCACCCTCTCGCTGACCGTGCTCGGTGTTATCCGTGAGTTCCTGGGTGCAGGTACCGTCTTCGGTTTCCAACTCTACAGCAGCCAGTTCGCAGCGCTGATCTTCGTACTCGCTCCGGGTGCGTTCATCTGCCTCGCCTACCTCATGGCGGCTGTCAACAAACTGCAGAAAAAATAAATTGGACCGCTAACGCTAAAAGAACAAAGACCGCTTCGCTAAAAGATTAAAGACTAAACGGCTTCGACGATACAAAACATTTGAGTCTTTATTCTTTATTCCTTTAGCCCGAAGGGCGGTTCTTAATCCAAAACATTAAAATTATGGTATATTTTCTGATATTCATCTCTGCAATATTTGTTAACAATATTGTATTGAGCCAGTTCCTGGGCATCTGCCCGTTCCTGGGTGTAAGTAAGAAGATTGACACCGCGCTGGGTATGGGTGCCGCCGTTACGTTCGTGCTCACGCTCGCTACGGTTGTTACGTATCTGCTGCAGAAGTTACTGGTTCTCTGGGGCGTAGAGTTCCTTCAGACCATCCTCTTCATCCTCGTCATCGCCGCTCTCGTGCAGATGATCGAGATCATGTTGAAGAAAGTGTCTCCGGCGCTCTATCAGGCTCTGGGTGTGTTCCTGCCGCTCATCACCACCAACTGCTGTATCCTCGGTGTGGCTCTTATCGTAGCTGACCAGAACAAGCTCTTGGCTAAACTGCCGCTCGGCGCAGACTACGGCCTGCTCTCCGGTACCGTTTATGCCTTCGCTACAGCAATCGGTTTTGCGCTCGCGCTCGTCCTCTTCGCAGGTATCCGTGAGCAGTTGGCACTCAACAAAGTGCCCGAGGCAATGAAGGGCACTCCGATCGCCCTCCTGACCGCAGGTCTCCTGGCGATGGCCTTCATGGGCTTCAGCGGTGTGGTATAATAATACTAGGGTACTAGGACCCTAGTATCCTAGTATTCTAGTCCCCTTTACGCATACATGCGCGCGTACCTTAATTAGTACGCGCGTGTGTTGTTTTATATATAGTATGTATTTTAATAATTTATATACTCTCCTTAAGAAAATGCACCATTTATAGATATGTCGCTTGCGATATTAAAATATTTGTTGTACCTTTGCACTCGATTTCAATCGCGAGCGACACAAATCATACCTCCCGGTCTGCGCACAAACAGAAAATAACTCTAAAACAGATAAAATTATGAAGATCTATGATTTTACGGTGCTGGACACCAAAAAGAACGAAGTCAAATTAGACGAGTACAAAGGCAAAGTCCTTTTAGTAGTTAATACCGCCACCGGTTGCGGATTTACGCCGCAGTACGAGGCGCTCGAAAACCTCTATAAGAAATACGCGGACAAAGGGTTCGTCATACTCGATTTCCCCTGCAACCAGTTCGGTCAGCAGGCACCGGGTTCCGATGAGGAGATCGTTTCTTTCTGCCAACTCAAATACAAAGTATCTTTCCCGCAGTTCTCGAAGATCGAGGTGAACGGCGAGAACGAAAGTCCGGTATTTACGTATCTGAAGGAGAACGGTCCGGAGGAGAAATACGAGGGTCTGAAAGCCAAGGCTACCGCTACGATGCTCAAAGGCATCAGCAAGACCTTCAAGAAAGAGAACGACATCCGATGGAACTTCACCAAGTTCCTCTTGGACCGCGAGGGTAATGTAGTCGGCCGTTTCGCTCCGACCACCAAACCCGAAGACATAGAGGCAGAGATCCTGAAACTATTGTAATTAACTTTTAAAATGGATTGACGGCGAAGTAGAGCACATGGCTTGGGAGAAGCAGTACCTCAACTATATCGACAAACTGGGTTACGAGAACTTCCTCATCGAAATGATGTAACGTGTACGAACAACTGAAATTAGATAACCAACTCTGCTTCCGCCTCTATACGGCGGCGCGGTTGATTGCCGGTGCGTACGGTCCCTATTTCGAGACCTTGGGGATTACGTACCCGCAGTACCTGGTGTTGTTGGTTCTTTGGGAAAAAGACCGTCAGCCGGTGAACGACATCGCCAAACGTCTTCATCTGGAGACGAATACTGTCACGCCGCTCCTGCAACGGATGGAACGTCAGGGATTAGTGACGCGCGTCAAGGGCGAAGTAGATACGCGGCAACGCATCGTCTGCCTGACTGACGCCGGCAAAGCGCTGGAGGAACAAGCCAAAGACATCCCGAACCGATTAGGCGCCGAAGTCACCAAGCATGTGTCCGTAGAGGAACTGAAAGCCCTCATCCCCTCCCTCGACAAACTGATCGAAGGACTGAAGTAACCGAGAGGTTGCTTTTTTGTTACTTTTGCATAAAATTTGTAAATTTCTGCCGTAAAACTTGCATATATCATAAAAAAACTATAACTTTGCAGCCAAAAGTTGCAAAGACATACAAAATCACGACCTTTATGACAAAAACTGCAACCCTACAACACATTCAAACGATGGGCAAACAGATTCTTCCTGAAGGAAGTAATCTATGGCTGTATGGCTCTCGGGCTCGTGGTGATAATCGCTCTGACTCCGACTGGGATTTGCTGGTATTGGTGGATGAAGAGAAACAGCAATTGCAAGATTTCTACATATATGCATACCCGTTCGTCGAATTGGGCTGGCAAATAGGTCAAGAGATAAATCCGATGCTTTATACCCGTCAAGAATGGGAGCAACGCCATCTCACGCCTTTCTATCATAATGTAGAGAACGATAAAATCGTATTAGTATGAGTCTAACAAATGAAGATAAACAAGTTTTGACGCAGCTACATTTGGATAAATGCGAGAGAAGGCGGATTACGATGTTATCTATGATGTTTCGCGTGAGGATTTAGAGGCCTTAAAACCATTAGCATACGAACTTTTACAAAAAATAGAAGAGTTGTTAAAGGTATAAAATATCCAGGTCTGACCTCACCGACAGCGTAAAAAAGCGGTGAAAAATATATTAAGATAAGACATAAGGCGCAAGCGTGCGTCTAAAAATAGCGTAATAAGCCCAACTTGATTATTTGGAACTTCGACAACTTCAGAAATCATTTATTCTTCAAGCATGGTTTATGCACGCTCACGTACCAGCGTGAGTTTTCCGTGCATTTATTTGAAGAATAAAGGTAGTCGAAGACCTCAGATAATCAAATGAAGCAGCGAAAGCGCACGCTTTTGTTTATAAAATAACACTAACAACCATATTAACCAAACAATTATCATTATGAGAAAACATTTCCTACTCTTAGCGGTCGGACTCATTGCCGCTACAGGTACATTGTTTGCGCAGAGCGCGGACAACGAAGATGAGGTCATTAAGATTGACCGAGTAAACCAGAACGCCTATCGCGAGGGCGAGATCCTCGTCAAGTTCAAAGCCGATGGCGCCGTACAGATGCGTGCGCCGAGAAAGGCGAAATTTGCCACCTCACAAGTCAATGCTGTAGATGCCCTCTTTGAAGAATTGGGTGTGGATTCTATAGAACAACTCATGCCAATGACCGGACACAAGAACGTCGGTCGTGTACGCCGTGCATACAACGGTAAAGAGGTAAAGGTTCAGGATTTGAGTAAACTCTACCGATTGACCCTCAATGCAGAGAAAGCACAGACAATGTTTGATGCCATCGACAAACTGAAAGCGCAGGAAGAGGTGGAGTTCGCAGAGCCGAACTACATCGTTTATACCATGGCGTTGCCGTACGATGATTCTATCCCGACAGCCGATCAGCAGACCTATACCTCCGAGCCTCTCTATAGCCAGCAGTGGGGTCTGCAAGCCATCAATCTTCCTGCACTCTGGGACAAACCCAAGAAAAGCAGTAAACGTCCGGTGATTGCCATTTTGGATACGGGCGTAGATATCGAGCACCCCGATTTGGCAGCCAATGTCTGGACGAATGCCGCTGAAGCAGCCGGTATCGCTAACCAAGACGATGATGCCAACGGCTTCAAGGATGATATCCACGGATGGGATTTTATCAACAACCATAGTGTTACCAACGATTTCAATGGTCATGGAACCCACTGCGCCGGTATAGCCGCAGCGGTGGGCAACAACGGTATAGGTATCACGGGCGCGAACCCTGACGCACTCATTATGCCGGTAACAGTCATGCAGTCGAACGGAACAGGTGACGTAGCCACCATCGTCAAAGGTATTGACTACGCCGCTGCTAACGGTGCAGATGTGATTAGCATGTCTATCGGCTCTTATAGTTACTCCATAGCCGAAGAACAAGCCCTCGGTCGCGCCTATGCCAATGCAGTTTTGGTAGCTGCTGCGGGTAATGATTTTATGTGTATAATACCTCATGAATGTCCGGTAAATAAAAAAATGGGAGCACCAATGTTCCCTGCTGCTTTTTCTTTTGTGTTAGGAGTAGAGGCTAGTATGCAAGGCATTAATCAACTGACAGGAGACAATCTTGCTTCTTTCAGTAACTACGATGAAGATGGACCAATTTACTCTTCGTTCAGCGAAAGTCAACTATACAACTACGAACTGCGTGCGCCGGGTATGAATATTATGAGTACCTTCCCCGGTGGACGTTATAAAAACCTGAATGGAACTTCGATGGCTTGCCCGTTGGTAGCCGGTGCTATTTCCCGACTATTGCAAACGAAAGAAACACTCAGTTGGGAATTACTTTTCGGTGACCTCATTCATACAAGCAACGGCAATATAGATATTCTTTCCGCTTATAATATCACCGATGCCGACCGTCACCCGGAATTGGCATTGGTTACTGCTAACTTAACCGACACCACTTTCGGTGATGGCGACAACCGTGCGGACGCAGGAGAAACGATAGAGTTCTATCCTATCTTCAAAAATGCGTGGGGACAAGCAGAGAATGTACGTTTCTGGATTAAAGCCGGTTTTGATAATCAAGGCGACTGGGTATGGGATGATACTACCCTTATTCACTCGCTCCAAGATACCGCTTATTTTGGCAAACCGTTAAGCAGTTACGCAAAAGCGACTTCGCGTAATCCATATCGTATGACCATTAGCCCCGATTGCGCCGATGGACGTAAAATAAACATGACCTTCTTTGCTATATGTGATAATGCAGCGGACACGCTCCGTCAGACGATAACGCTGAGTGTAGAAAATGGTGTTGAAATTGGAGGAGTTTTAACTAATGACATGACTCTTTTCCCAAATGTACATTACATCGTAACTTCGACTTTAGGAGTGGCTCAAGGAGCGACTTTAACATTGTTGCCTGGCACGACAATAAAACTAAAAGAGGGCATGGGGATTACGGTTGCAGGAAGGTTTATTGCAAATGGAACTCCCGATAGTATTATTACAATAACGAGTGCCGATAATAACATGAGCAAAATAACGTGTATTTCGTTTAATAATTATTCTGTTAAAGACACATTGAGATATGTATCTTTTAGGAATCTCGGATTTTCTGATAATAAAGGCATTCAAGGTGCATATTTCGAAAATTGTATTTTTATTGACAATGATTGTTCGTATTTGATTAATTATAGTAATTTGGAAAAATGTAACGTGTATGATAATTCGTATTCTGTAGGGTACAGTAATATATCATCAAGAAATACCAATTTTATAGCCAACTTATTAACAGTGACGTACAATGACGGTATTTATCCAGGATATCCTGCATGGTATTACTCTAACACCATATACGCATGCAACGTTTTCAATAATATTAATAAGGTTAACATATTAGTCAATATTGGCGCAAAAGCTGAATCGCTTACAGTATACACGATGTCAGATCCATCTTATTTCGGTAGTACTAAAATCCCAAACGTAGAAAAAGGGATTTCTGACATACGTAAAAATTATGGTTTTGCATTTTTTGATATTACTAATATGTTAACTCAACCTGTTCGTGAGGCTCACGGCATTGTATGGAAGATTCTGGTAGATGGCATTGATGCTCAGGATGAATTTGAGCTGTTGCCGCCTATCGGTGTTGGTCAACATGAGTGCAAAGTTTATTTCAACCGTCCGATGGATGTAAGTATTGCACCGACCGTTTCGTTCGGTGTGCGTCAACCATACACGCAACACCAAGTAGCAGAGAATGGTTCTTGGTCGGCGGATAGTACCATTTACACCGCATACTTTACTATTGACGGTAAGTCCGTAACCGACGGATTGAATACGTTCAAAGTCTATGGCGCAGAGGACAACGAGCATTTTGAGATACCCGAAGAGAATTTCCGTTTCCACATGGAGGTAGCAGCTGCCGGTTCGATGAGTACTGGTCTGATGGCAGAAGCCGGACTCGGAAAAGTTACACTTACTTGGGAAACGGACGAAGAAGACTTTGCAGACTTGCTCGGCTACAATATTTACCGTTGGACAACTGATACTATCTGGAATAAGAATAAGACTGAATATCATTTTGACACCATCTCTGTTAACTCCTCGATCATTGACTCGCAAGATACAGAGTTTGTTGATTTTAACGTAGTGCCGGGTAAGGATTATTACTATGTCATCCGTCAGGTGACTACTTCGCTCAATTCGTATGACCTCTCGA
>CAMOUL010000029.1 GCA_946626605.1 uncultured Bacteroidales bacterium
CGAAAGACAAACGAAGGTGGCCGTTCAACCAATTACGAGTTGATAGGATAAAGCAGTAAAAAACGCATTTTCGGGTGCGTTTTTTTTATTTATGTGTAAAAATTGACACCCTTAAGGGTAGTTTGCGTAAAAAAATGACCTAAAAAGGTACTTTGCGTAAAAATTTGCGTGTACATATTGCGTACGCACAATTTTTTTTGTAATTTTGCGCCGATATTGTTCATGTCGTGAATAATCACAAAAACTATATACATATATATAAATGATGAAAAAGAATATTCTTTATTTGTTGGCAGTGGTGGCATCGGTATCCGCGATATGTCTGCCAGCTATGGGGCAAGGCGACCCATACCCGCAGGCTCCGCGGGGTATCTTCTCAGTGGGCCCCAACAAGTACGTCCAGTTCAAAGAGGCGAACGAGTCCCGGTTGATGCAATGGTTCTCCCTGCCGACGGAGGATACCTACGGTTGGCGTGTATTGACGAGCGACGAGTGGAGCTATCTCCTGGTGAACGCAGACGGCGAGGGTCGCGAGAACGGGAACGACCTGAATGCCTTGGGGTGCGTGAACGGTCAAAACGGTTTGGTCATTTTGCCGGATGGATGGGTGCAACCGGAAGGCGTGCCTCCTTTTGTCACGGTAGAGCAAGAAGGATTCGCGTATGAAAATAATGTGTACACCTCTGAGGAATGGGCGATCATGGCATCGTCCGGCGCCGTTTTCCTGCCATGCGAGGGGTACGGTCATAACACTACGGAGACGAAAAAAGACGATCCGGATGAGACCGAGAATGATAGTGATCACGGTGCGTACTGGGCAGCGGATGAGTATAGTGCAGATAACGCTTATTGTATGCGATTCAACGATCAATCCGGTGCGTCGGATATCCACGATTGGAATAATCAAACCAAATATGTGTATTACCCCGTTCGTTTAGCTCGGACGGTTGTTGTCTTAGACGAGATGGACGAGACGGAGGCTTTTCTGGCAAAACTGCCGGAGGCACGTACGAAGTCTTTTGCCTTGGTGCGCCGTACCTTGGGGAAAGACGCTACGTTCTATACCCTCTGCCTTCCCTTCGATGTGCCGAATATAGAGCTCTCGCCGTTGGCAGGCGCGGAAGTGTTCACCTTCGCCGGCGGTACGGTGACCGGACACGAAACCGGCAATGAGAAGTTGAATCTGGAGTTAGTACCTCATACCGTTCCTCGACTGCAGATGGGCGTGCCCTATCTGCTCCGTTGGACGAATACCGGGGAAAGAATGACGATGCTGCGTTTTGACGGCGTGGAGAACTGGGCAGCAGCAGGCGTTTCAGAAGCGCCGTCCGACCCCGGCAACGAGAACATTAGGTTCCACGGCCTCTATCCCCGGAAACGTATTCCGGGCTATAACGAAACCGTGGGTATTCCCCACTACAATTTCTTCCTGGGGGCAAACAACACGCTCTACTGGCCGGATGACATAAAATATCCGGACTCGAAGATGAAAGGTTTTCGGGCGTATTTCTATCTGGATGGCGGCGGTCCGAACGGGCACGAGTTCAATAACCAGTCTCAGTCCCAAGTAGCCTCCAGATACCGCAATATGCCTGCCGTTTGGCACATACAGAATACGGCTACCGGCGTTGAGAATGTCCAAAGGGACAATGTACCATGTACAAAGGTCATCAAGAACGGCGTCCTCCTTATTCGCCATGGTGGCAAGGAATACAACGTCCTCGGTGAAATCATCAAATAACCCTATGCGAAAATGAGTAAATGCAAAAATATGAAAATGCGTAAATACATAACTCCCTCCGTGGAGATGCAGCCGGTACAGGCGGTGGGACTGATATTAAGTGCCAGCATTGAGACCAGTGAAGGTGGCGATCAGGAGACAGCACAGGCACCCCGGAGACGGGTATTCTGAAAAAGAAATAAACCATTAAAAGCAATTATATGATGAGAACAACACTCCATCCATTCGGCAAGCGGTTGAGATCCATCCTGCTTGCTCTGTGTGCTTTCATGCTTGCTCCGTTCACGGCGCGGGCGGGAAACGATTATTTGCAGAAGTTAGACAACTACTCCATCATGAGTATGGGTAACGGCGTGTTGCGGTTCACCATCCCGTTGTGGATCTACGGCGAGGGGGATGATAATACGTATTATCTGAACCCCCAAACAGCCAACAACAACAACACGAACAACTCCTATGTATGGTTCAGTGAGCAGCCCGGGCAGGGACGCGGTTCGGCGAATGTACACCGTATCGCCTCTTTCGGTGCTACCCGTAACCCTAATTACACGGGGCGTTTTTCGGGAGGAAGCGGTACTGCTTACCTGCTGGTAGATACTGGTACTTGCGTCGTAACCAACACCTATAATTCGGTCCCTCTGACCCTTCATGCCCACGATAAATCCCACTGGATAATCGGTGATAATGATGAGAGCAGCGCAGCCAATTGGATCTATGTCACGCGTAAGAACTCTTCCTATGGCAAGCATCATGTCTATATCCAGTTTGACTGGTATATCCCCGTGGAGCTGCAGAACAAGAAGTTCTACATCGGTCTGAATGTCCGCGATTACTACGTCAAGAACAACAACCTGCATAACGCCTATTGGTGGCAGTGGGAGACGTATTTTGACGGCGGCGATATTCCGCAGAGTCCGCAGCTCTTCGATCCCTTTTTCTACAGCATGGCGGGAAGTGACATCAATACCTTGGGAAAAGCCGGTATTCAATATATGACCTTCCAAGACCCTATCTCGTATCACACCTCTCTAAACCCATCAAAGGAGGTAGCTCAGGCAGAGCGGAGCGAGAAGATTCTGGTGGACATGCAGGACTCCGTACAGGACCATTTCTATGCGGATTTCAATGTATGGGTCAACAAGGACGGCGGTGTCAAACAGCGTCTCAAGACCAACTCGGTCATGATTCCCGCTTACCACAAGATATATAATTTTGAGGCATCGGAGGTCAAGGATGCGCAGAACAGCGTGACGGGTGATGTGCAGCTGAGCTGGCACACGCTTTATCCGAATGACCAGGACATCTTGGAGGCGGATATGTACGAGGTGCAACGTGCTACCCAAGAGGATTTCTCGGACGCCCGGTCCATAGGGGTGGTGCCTTATGTCACCGGCGAGAACAACTACTCCTTTACCGATAACGCTGAGGATGTGCTGCAGCTCTTCCACGACGACAGTCTCTATACCGATTCCTATACCAACAAGATTTCGGTGACGCAAAATGAGGTGGAGGTAGAAAACGCTAATGGGCTTCATGCACGCGTTACCGCTACGCTCCATTCGGATGTGAATATCCCGGGCGCTTCGCTCTTCTACCGCGTTCGCCGTGCGTCCGCCGCTACGTGGGGATGGAACCCGTCCGATTATATGGCTACCACTTCCATTGTCAAGAGTAATTATCTCTCTCCCTTGGCTCCTACACAGGAACCTTATACCCTCGATCCGGATTTTGAGAACAACCGGAAGGTACATTTCTTGCTCAAGATCGACAACCCCGCTATAGAACCGGTGATGCCCAGCGTCGATCGTACCAGTTTGGAGATAACGGTTGATCCTAATATGGCTTACGGAGTATCCGTGCCGGTGGCGATCAAATCGGATAATACAGGGTGGAGCAGTTTCGATTACTTGTTTGTACACTATTCGGCAGTGCAAGAGCTGAACGGCGTAATAACCCCTCTCGAAATACAGCACCCGTGGAATACGTTTACTGCGCAGAGCGGTGCGCGTGTGACGGTGAAAGCCAAGGCTTGGAAAGATGCTTTTGATGAGTCGAAAGGCTATGTAGGAAACGAGTTATCGTTCTCGTTCCCGGTTCCGACACGCGGAATAACTGTCTATACCAACACTAAGGTAAACTCCGATCAAAATCTCTTCACGCTGACCTATAATCAAGCCAAGGACGAGCGTAATGTCCTCACGGATGAGGAGCTGCAGGCAAGGGTTCTTGCGCAGATCGATCAGGACGAGCTTCGTAACAGGTTATACCCGTCTTTGGAAGCCAAAGTGCAAACGATGTTAGCCGGAGACCATTGCGTATGGGAGCGCAACGCGGACCTGGTACTCACCCGCACAGTGGTGGAGAGCGGATTGAAACAGGAGATCCGCGTGCCTAAGGACAGTATCATCCGGCAGCCCGACGGGTCGTATCTGGCGCACGTGACGGATGTGGCGGACATGAGCTGCGTTCATTTCCGGTACGACGTGCGTATTGATCAGAGCAACGCCTTGCTCCAGGTACAGAAGGAGGAACAGCTGGAACCGATAGAGATCACCGGTCCGGACCTCTATACCAGCGCTTCGGCACAAATCGCCTCATTCCAAGCCACCGACGGTACCGACAAAAGGGGTATCATTCTGACATGGCAACCTACCGCCGGTTCGGTAGATCACTATATCCTCGAACGCCGCATACAAGGCTCGGAGGCACCTTTCGACACGATCGCTATTCTGGAGACAGAGGGTTATTTCGACGAGGCGAACGGTTCGCACCCGGTCGTACCCGGTCAGCGCTACGAGTATCGCGTCTCAACCTCTTTCTCCTGTAACGGCACGACGACGGTTCATACAGCCTCCACGGAAGGCCGTCGTTCGCCCTACGGCTTGATAGCCGGTAGGGTGCAATACGAGGATGGAAGCGGTTGCTATGGTACCACCGTCACGCTCTCACGAGACGGCGCGGAGGATATCAAGATGCTGACAGACGAACGCGGTGCTTTCCTCTTCGACAGCCTGCTTTACGGTACCTCGACGACCTATTCGATTGTGCCTACCTCCCAGACGGCGCAGTTCGTCTTCAACAATACTTCTTCCCCGACGGCTACCGTCACCCTCTCCGCGGAGAACAACGTGGTGGAGAACCTCAGTTTTGACAATATCTCTTCCGTCCGTTTCTCGGGAAGGGTGCTCTATAAACTGTCCTCGGTGCCGGTACGGGATGCCAATATCCTGCTGAACGGCAAGATGGTCAAGAAATCCGGTGATGCGGTGAAGACCGACATGTCCGGTAATTTCTCCATCTCGGTACCGAAAGGATCCGCTTTCACGCTGCAGATCGTTAAGAAGGGTCATACCTTCGAGGGTGACGGCTTTGTCCGTATCGACGGCGACAGTCTCTTGACCCTCTCCAAGGCGCTGGACGGCGTACGTATATGGGATCAGACCAAGGTACGTCTCGCCGGTAGGGTGGTCGGCGGTATCGACCAGGCTTCCTTACCGCTCGGACAAGGGCTGAGCCGTAATAATATCGGTGATAACCTGCAACTGGTGCTCGAACTGGAAGGGGATAACATCGCCTATATCGTGCGTGACCCCGAAGATCTGACCCGTGATACCTTGGAATACACGATCGGTGCTACCCGGATCCATTACCAACATAAACGGATCGTCATCAACCCCGATCCCATCACCGGTGAGTACGAGGCGGATCTCTTCCCGACCAAGTACAAGGTGGTACAAGCTACGGCGCAGGGTTACGCTACGCTCTTCGCGCAAGGAAAAACCAGCGAGACGATTGATCTGAGCAACACTGAACCCGGTATCTTCTCCATCATCTATCGTACACCGATAGAGGTGACCTATAAACAATCGCTTTACGGCAACGATTATGATTATTACGGTCTGAAATCCTGGACAGCGGAGGCTCTCAATGGGGAGGAGATGAAAGTGGATCTGGTGTCGCAAGAAGCGGACGGAAGTTACAGTTACCTCTTTGGTGCTCCGGTCTTTACGGCGGGGCAGTACCAGTTCCGCGTGTCCGCCCATGAGGATTACTATTATAATAATGACCGCACGCGCGTACCCGACCGTGTTTACCTCAAGGGAGGAAACCTTAAGATTTACAACGGCATGCGTGAAACAACGGATATCCAATCCGCGCCGCTGGATGCCAACGGTTCCGCTCTGGTGAACGTGATTTTCGACCAGGTGACCTATGTCCAGACCGGAGAGAATGCGTTGCATTCATTGGATTTCTCGGTGGAGAGCGAAGGAGAGTATGTTTCCTCCAATCCGCTGCGGGCGTATGTCTTAGGAGCGGTGGAGAAAGCAACGGATTTCATGCAGCGCGATACAGCTTCGACAGGTATAACGCTACTCGATATACTTCGTGACCCTCCCGGAAGCGGCTCGTATGCTTACCTCGAGAAGGGTACTTCCTATCACGTCAAATACAAAGACCCTTCTAATTTCCGTGTGGGACTGAACCTCTTCGTCAAATGGGGAAATAACAGTCAGTATTTCGTAGGTACCTACGCAGGCTCTCCGGCAGCAGGTGCTACAGCAGGCGTACTCAATACCGTCGAGAAAACGACCGATTGGAATTTCCCGCTTACGGTACAATGGTATGGATATAACCAGGCGGACTACGAGTTTAAGACCACCGAGCGTATTCAGACCGGTTCCGGTCCCTTCCAGGTTGGCACCAACGGGGATGTCTATATCGGTGTGACCAATGGTGTGATGACCTCCAAAGCCGACGCTTTCCGCATCGTGGACTCCATCTCTTTCGAGCAGATAAAAGCGAAAATCGACAACAAGAGTTACCGCATCGTTCAGCAGGGTGTGGACGCCAACGGCAAACCCTGGTATCTGATGCGAACCGAGGATGTGCTGATCAAGAAATTTATCCGATCCTCCTTCGCTTATACCCATCAGTATATAGTCGGTACAATCATTCCGGATCTGCTCTACCATCGTAACAGTCTTCTGTTGACCGGCACACGAGAGGAAGCGGTGACCCAAGCTATAGCCAAAGACCGGCCGGTTTATTGGAGTAAGGTGCATCCGGACTCCCTCGGATTCGGTGAAGAAGGATACTACGAGATCATCACGCCGGACGGGCTGAACTGGATGATCTTCGACCAAGTACAGCTGGACAACAAAGCCGTGGATAATTGGATCGGAGTTCTTGCTACCAACGAGGCGGAGAAAGTGTTAGCTATGACCAAAACACCGCTTGCCACCCATTCTATCAACGGCGGTCTGACGCAGACATACACCGAGTCGTATTCGTATGTAGATACCCGTTCTGCTTATTTCGCTTGGCCCTGGAATCACCAGACAGGTGAAGGAGTAACGAGCTCGAGTGGCTTTTTCGGAGACGGCTTTGGTCCTTTGGCAATAGCGCGTCTTAAGGATTTGTTCAAAGGGTCTAAAGGATTGCAATTACTGATGAAACACCTGAATGCCGCCGACAAAGGTACCTCTCCTTCGCAGTACGTACGAGCGGAGGTGGGTGGTGTGAAATTCGATCTGGACTGCAAGTTTATCTTAGAGACCGGATTTAACCTCCTGCCGGAGAATGGGGAGAGCGTTGGCTCGAGCAAGACCACCGGCTACGTACTGTCTCTCAATCCGTTGGAGCATCTGACGTTCAATGTGTATAAATCGCTGACGGATGATTTCAATGAGCAATCGAAAGAGACGCGTTATGACGCACACGACTTCAATAGTGATAATAAGAACAAATACCTCTTTGGCTCACTGATGTACTCCACTTTAGGTGGCGCTACCAGGTGTCCTTGGGAGGCGGCGGACTCGACCGTCTTCTATAACCCTGGTACGCCGCTGAATGCTGCCACTCAGAAGATAGAGAACCCGCAAATGGTTATTAACCGTCATGAGATCAGTAATGTGCCGCATGATCAAGCCGCTAAGTTCAAGTTGACGATGTGGAACGAAGCCGATGAAGTCGTGGGGGCTGCCAGCGGTCCGGCTGTGTTCATGACCCTCAAGATGGATGATGCCACCAATATCAAGGGCGCCAAGATAAGTATCGATGGTGTTCCTCTATCCGATGGACGCGAGTTCCGCTTCCAAGGCAATACGCCGATCATCAAGACCATCGAGGTACGTGCCGGAGATGATTATGATTATGAAGACATTTGTCTTATCCTGCAATCGGAATGTACTCCTACGATCACCTGTCAGAAAGTGTGCTTCTCCGTCCATTACATGCCGGTTAGTTGCGACGTGAATATCTCTTCTCCATCGGATAAATGGATCATGAACACCTTATCGCCGCGTGACGAGAACGGCTATTACATGCCGGTATCTATCGACGGCTTTGATGTGAACTACGACGGTTTTGACCATATCGAACTGCAATACAAACTAACGACCCAGTCCAATGACGCATGGGTGAACCTTTGTTCCTATTATGCGGAGGATAGTCTCTATCAACAGGCTTCGGGGTCCAAAGCAATGATCGAGGGTGGCCGCATCGAGAACTTCCGTTTCTACGGCGAGCGGGATCCGATGGAGCAGCAGTACGATCTGCGCGCCGTCTCTTACTGCCGTCACGGTTCGGGTTATGTAACCAAGTCTTCGCCTGTCCTGACCGGTATCAAGGACACCCGTCCGCCACGCGTCTTTGGTGAACCCGAACCCGCGAACGCGATACTGGGCGTAGGCGACAACCTCAAGCTGCGGTTCAACGAACCGATAGCAGGAAACTACCTCGATGAGGACAACAACTTCCAGTTGGCAGGATATACCAACGAATCGGGTATTGCGGCCGGTACATCACTCCATTTTGGCGGTACCATGGATTCGTATGCCGAGTCCAAAGTGTTGCGGTCGTTCCTGGATAAATCGTTTACGATTGACATGATGGTTCGTTTGAATGATCCGAGTCAGACTGCCATGCTTCTTGAATTGCGATCCGAGAAGGGAAGCATTAATCTGGTATATGGCAATAATCACTTGATGTTGTTGATCAATGGGTTACTGGCTACTCATTCCTTGCCTTTCCCTGAGCCCCCGACTGCATTTACGCGCTTTGTGACCGAATATGACCATACCACCCGAGCTGTGCGTTTCTATGTCGGAACGCAGGATATAACCAATCCGAATACGCCTCCTCTCATGGATTTCGTCAAGGTATCGATGATTAATGCACCTATTGTTATCGGTCGGAATCTGAATGGAAACATGATGGAGGTACGCCTCTGGTCCAAAGCGCTGAGTGCGGATGAGGTAGCAGAGACCCACATGCACCGGCTGACCGGCTACGAGCGCGAACTGATTGCGTACTATCCTATGGATGAGGGTACGGGTGATGTCCTGATGGACAAAGCTACCGGTGCGACGCTGTACACGCATGGAACGTCCTGGGAGCATCAGACGGGTATATCGCTCCGTGTTCCGGAGAATGAACGGATACCCCTTGACGGTAACCTGATGAGCCGCTCCGACATTCAGGATGAGACCCTTACCTTCTGGTTTAAAACGACCGGCAAAGGTACGCTCTTCTCCGCCGGAAGGACGGATAACAAGCATGGTTTTGAACTGATGGTGACGAGCGGAGGCCTGACCCTTTACTCGGACAGCACTTCGTGGCCGATGGCAGGATCCTATTCGGATGATGCATGGCATCACATAGCCATGGCGGTCAATAGAACCTATAATAATGTGGCGGTGTATATAGACGGTATCCTGAAGCAGACCTTCGCTGCCCGCAAATTGGGTCCGATTAGTGGCGCCATGTATTTCGGAGGTAAGAATTTTACCGGTAATATAGACGAGTTCGCGATCTTTGAGCAGGCTCTGCCGAAGTCCCTCCTGGAGTCCATCTCCATGATCTCTCCGGTAGGTAACGAGATGGGTCTGATGGCTTTTCTGCCTTTCAATGAGATGAAGGAGAACAGCAATGGTGTTTACGAGCAGATCTTCTCGGTCAATGACCAGCGCGTATTCAAGACCACTGACGGCACGATTGTTAACAAACAGGTACCGCTCATTCTCAACACTACCGCTTCCCCAATCGAAACCTATGCCGATAAATCGACCTCCGCGCCGACTCATAACATGGGCAAGCTGACCAAGCTCAATTTCGATTGGGCGTTTAACAATGACGAACTCATGATCAATCTGAATATGCTGGATCGTGAGATTAACAAGCGTGCTATCTATGTCACCGTCCGCAATGTGGAGGATCTCAACGGTAACCCCATGGTTTCTCCCGTTACTTGGACGGCCTATGTGGATAAGAACGCGCTCAAATGGGAGGAAAAGACCATCAAGATGCACGCTATCTACGGCGAGGAGACCGACGGAGTGGAGTATGTCACCCGCGTACTCAACCATTCCGGCAAACTGCATCCGTACACCATCGAGTCCTTGCCCGATTGGCTCACTGTTAACGCTGCATATGGTTCGATCAACCCCACGGAGGAACTCTATCTCACCTTCTCCGCCAATACCGACATGGCTCCCGGTGTGTACGACGATATCGTTTACGTGACCGACGAGAACGGACTGAGCGAACCTATGCGCGTGGAACTGACCATAGAGGCAATACCGCCCTACGAGGAGATTGACGAGCACAAATATCCGCTCAACATGTCCGTCTGTGCACAGGTCAAACTGAACGACACTGAATATGACACCGACCCCAACGACATCGTCTATGCTTTCTACCAGAACGAGTGCGTTGGCATGGATCATGTCTCTTTCAACGAATCGACCCATAAATCGAAAGTCTTCCTGACTGTTTACGGTGAGGATGCGATGAACCGCAAGCCGATACGCTTCCGCTTATGGAGAGCTTCTACCGGCAGGGTCTATGACTTGTCAACCAACCGCAATGTGATCTTTGCCCACGGATTCGTCTATAACTGCGGCGACACCGATCCTCTCATCCTGACCACCTTCGGCAGCGAAGTACAGATGATTGATCTGGAGCAGGGATGGAACTGGATATCCGTCAATATGGATCTCACGGCGTCCGGCGGCTTGCTGTCCACCTGCATGACAGCCAATGATTCATGGATAGAAGGCGACATCATCAAGAACCCCAATACACGCAAGTTTGGCACCTATGACGAGACCTCGGCGGAATTTATGGGTACGCTGGATAAACTGCATTATTCGCAAATCTATATGGTCTATAGCCAGCATGAAAACCGAATGCGTATAGCCGGTGACTTGCTGCCGGAAGACTCTATGTGGGTGAAGGTGCGTGGAGACGGACAATGGAGTATGCTGCCTTGCCTCTTCAACCGTACCACACCGATCTCCGAAGCGCTCGCAAGTTATTTCCAGAAAGCGCAACCGGGCGACATCATCAAGGCGCATGACCGCTTTGCCGTCTTCTCCGAGGATAAGAGATGGGAAGGAAACCTCATTGCTCTCCGACCGGGAGAAGGATACCTCTTCCGACGTCTGGGATTGGGTTCGGTTGTAATACCGTTCTACCACCAGACTACGACGCAGGCACCCAAGAAGATGAGCAAGCAGGAAGATGCACAATCAACCCTGTTCTCGAACCCCAAGGCTGCGACTAACATGACCATGATTGCGAAGATAGAGCGGTCGGCTGTCAGCACGCAGCCCTCACCTATCCGTGTATATATAGGGGATGAGTTGGCAGGAGTGTCTGAACCAATCGACTCTCTCTATTTCATTACAATCCAGTCCGATTTGAGCGGCTCACCGGTTCGCTTTGAAACAGAGAATGGCACCCCATTGACCATCTTCAATAATCCATCTTCTGTTCATTATGCTCCTGATGCACATCACGGATCGCTTCTGGAACCCGTCATTCTCGTTCCCGAGGATCCGAGTCGCGTGTATAAGATCATTGAAAATAATCATGTAGTAATCATCCGAAACAATGAAAAATATGATGTTACAGGTAAGAAATTGTAAGCTTATACTCCTTTGCGCCATGCTGCTTTTGGCAGTGGGTTGCAAGAAGGAGAATAATGATCCCCTAACGCTTCAGGGGAACAAACCGCGTCCTACTTGGCTGGTTTCTGACAGTTCGGATATGTTGTCTTCTATGACCGTGGTCGTCCAAGTCACATCTCTTGAAGGGCAAGCCGTCGATGATAAGGTGGTAGGTGAATCTGATATGCTCGCTGCTTTCGTAGGAGAGGAATGTGTGGGTGTAGCCGAATATAAAAAAGGGCTCTTCTTCCTCTATCTCTCTGCGCAGGAGGGCGAGGTCACGCTGCGTTACTACTCTGCGCATTTCTCCAACCTGTTTGAAGCGGAGAAGGCCTTTGTCTATTGCAATGACTCGTTCTTGGGAACGGTTGCCGAACCCTTCACTCCTCAATGGAAGCTTAGCCGTTGAGAAGTAGTAAGGATAGTATAAGTAGCAACGCAAATAAAGGAAAAATCGCTCAAACGGGCGATTTTTTTTGCATATGTCAAACTTTTGTTGTACCTTTGCACCATGATTCGGCATTTTTTGGACTATATCGCTATCGAGCGGAAGTATTCGCCGCGTACGGTGGAGGCTTACCGCGATGACTTGCGGGATTTTGGTCGGTTCATGGGTTGGTCAGCGAAAGGAGCCGATCCTTTGGTGGTGAGCGCAGAACAGGTTCGTAAAGTAGGAGAGGATGATGTCAAGACCTGGATGCTGGAAATGCTGGAGCAAGATAAACAGTCTCCGCGTTCGGTCAAAAGAAAGTTGTCCGCGTTGCGTAGTTTCTATCGTTTTATGCTTCGTACGGGCAAGGTGACTCGTGATGTCACGGCGCGTGTTGTTCCTCCGAAAGCGGATAAGCCGTTGCCGGTTTTCTTCCGTCCGGCGGAGATGGCGGAAGAGGAACGGTTGAGTGATGAGCGATTAGCGACGTGCGGCGACTCGTTTGAGGACATCCGCGACGCTTTGATTATCGAGATGCTCTATCAGACGGGGATGCGTCAGGCGGAGATGTTGGGATTGCAGGATAAGGACTTGGATCTGCAGCAAGGGCAAGTACGTATCTTTGGTAAACGGAGAAAGGAAAGGATTGTGCCTTTCGGACCTGCATTAGCGGAGCAGATCAAGGAGTATATGAAGGCACGAGCGGAACTTATCACCGGTCCGCAGACTTTTTTCGTCAAGCAATCCAAGTCCGGCGAAGTTGTGCCGATGACGAAGAACACCTTATATAATATCGTGCGCACGCGTATGGGAGAAGTGAGTACGCTGAAGAAGCACTCGCCGCATGTGTTGCGTCACACGTTTGCGACGACGATGTTGGATAACGGGGCAGATATCCGAACGATTCAGGCGTTATTGGGTCATGCGTCTCTGAGTACGACGCAGGTGTATACGCACACGACTTTTGAGCAGATCAAGCGTGTATATATGGAGACGCATCCGAGGGCAAAGAAAGACAAAAAATGAGGTATTCGGGTCTCAAAAACAAGAAAAATGACTGAAAATTGCATTTTTTTGCAAAAATATTTGGTCATGTCAAAAAAAAGCAGTACTTTTGCACGCTTTTTCGTCGGAAGTGTATGGACGAACGCCTGAAAAAGGCTCAGTTCGTGCACAACGAGAATGCACACGATCTGCCTCTATAGCTCAGTTGGTAGAGCACTAGATTTGTAATCCAGCGGTCGTTGGTTCGAGTCCGACTAGAGGCTCTCGATTCAAAGAATCGAAATAGTTTGAAAAAGTGAACATTGAAAAATGGGTGTGTTCCAGAGTGGCCAAATGGGGCAGACTGTAAATCTGCTGTCTTTCGACTTCGGTGGTTCGAATCCATCCGCACCCACACAACAACGCGGCAGTGCTGCTCGCGACGCGAAAGTAGCTCAGTCGATAGAGCACTAGCCTTCCAAGCTGGGGGTCGCGGGTTTGAGTCCCGTCTTTCGCTCTCAATGCTGCTTTAGCTCAGTGGTAGAGCGCATCCTTGGTAAGGATGAGGTCCCGAGTTCAACTCTCGGAAGCAGCTCAGATCGCGTGTAAACGCGAACTCTGGTCTCTAGAGACAATTAAAAGGTTGGTCAACGGTCAAACATTGACCGGCCTTTTTTAAATTGAAAATTGATAATTGAAAATTGAAAGTTAAACAATTTTTGTTTATTAACGTTAATAAAAATTAAAGAATTACTATGGCAAAAGAAAAATTTGACCGTTCGAAACCGCACGTTAACATCGGTACCATCGGTCACGTTGACCACGGAAAAACGACTCTGACCGCAGCTATTACAACTGTATTGGCAAAGAAGGGTCTTTCAGAGCAGCGTTCGTTCGATTCTATCGATAACGCTCCTGAGGAGAAAGAGCGTGGTATTACTATCAACACCGCTCACGTAGAGTATCAAACAGCTAACCGTCACTACGCACACGTAGACTGCCCGGGCCACGCTGACTATGTAAAGAACATGGTTACCGGTGCCGCTCAGATGGATGGTGCAATCATCGTAGTTGCTGCAACTGATGGTCCTATGCCTCAGACCCGCGAGCACATCCTTTTGGCTCGCCAAGTAAACGTACCGCGCCTGGTTGTATTTATGAACAAGTGCGATATGGTTGACGATCCTGAGATGCTTGACCTCGTTGAGATGGAGATGCGTGAGCTGTTGAACTTCTATGATTTCGATGGTGACAACACTCCGGTTATCCGCGGTTCTGCACTGGGTGCACTGAACGGTGTTCCGCAGTGGGAAGAGAAGATCATGGAGTTGATGGACGCTTGCGACAACTGGATCCAGCTGCCTGTACGTGCCGTTGACAAACCGTTCCTGATGCCGGTTGAGGACGTATTCTCCATCACCGGTCGTGGTACTGTAGCAACGGGTCGTATCGAGACCGGTGTCATCAAAGTAGGTGACGAGGTTCAGCTGATCGGTCTGGGTGCTGAGGGCAAGAAGAGCGTTGTAACCGGCGTTGAGATGTTCCGCAAATTGCTGGATCAAGGTGAGGCTGGTGATAACGTAGGTCTGCTCCTCCGTGGTATCGACAA
>CAMOUL010000030.1 GCA_946626605.1 uncultured Bacteroidales bacterium
GTATTCTGATGGGTCGCCTCGAGGCGTTCGCCATGACCAATAACGCATGGGATTCGCTCCTCGACGGTCTGGGCAACGGTCTGGGCTATGCCATCATTCTGGTCATCGTAGCCTTCGTGCGCGAGCTCCTCGGCTCGGGTCAACTTCTGGGCTTCCAGATCATCCCCGAATCGTTCTATGCCGCCGGCTACGAGAACTGCGGTATGATGCTCATGCCGGCAATGGCCCTCATCCTCGTCGGCTGTGTCATCTGGGTACATCGTTCAATTAATGATAAGGAGGCTAAGTAATGGAACACGCTTTAAGTTTATTTGTCCGCTCGATATTCGCGGATAACATGATCTTCGCGTACTTCTTGGGAATGTGCTCTTACCTCGCCGTTTCAAAGAACGTGAAGACCTCAGCCGGTCTGGGTGTAGCCGTTACTTTCGTGCTCGTCGTTACCCTGCCGGTTAACTACCTGCTGCAGACGCTCGTGCTGGAGCCGCTGCATCTGGAGTACCTCAGTTTCATCCTCTTCATCGCCGTCATTGCCGCTATCGTGCAACTGGTGGAGATGGTTGTGGAGAAATACAGCCCGTCGCTCTATGCGAGCCTCGGTATCTTCCTGCCGCTGATTGCGGTGAACTGCGCTATCATGGGTGGTTCGCTCTTCATGCAGCAGCGTATCGGCCTGCCCGCAGTGGATCCTAAGGCTATCACCTCTCTCGGCGATGCGTTCATGTACGCCTTCGGTTCGGGTCTGGGATGGTTCTTGGCGATCGTCTGCCTCGCAGGTATTCGTGAGAAAATGGAGTATAACGATGTTCCCAAACCGCTGCAGGGACTGGGTATCACGTTCATCACCGTGGGCCTCATGGCGATGGCGTTCATGTGCTTCAGCGGACTGGAGATTTAATAGGAGGACAACACTATGAATATGACTGCAATTTTATATGCTGTAGGAGTGTTCCTCATTGTGATCCTCCTGCTCGTGGCTATCCTCTTGGTAGCTAAGAAATACTTGGTGTCTTCGGGTAATGTCAAAGTGACCATCAACGGCGACAAGGTCTATGACGTCGCTGCCGGTGGTTCGCTCCTTGCCCAACTCGGTGAAGCAGGTGTACACCTGCCTTCCGCGTGCGGCGGTAAGGGTTCGTGCGGTCAGTGCAAGTGCCAGGTCCTCTCCGGTGGAGGTGAGATCCTGCCTACTGAGACCGTTCATTTCTCGCGTAAGCAACAGAAAGAAGGTTGGCGTCTGGGATGCCAAGTGAAAGTAAAAGAAGACATCACCATGAAGGTCGATGAAGCTGTTCTCGGCGTCAAAGAATGGGAGTGCGAAGTCATCTCCAACAAGAACGTCGCTACCTTCATCAAAGAGTTCAAAGTGCAACTGCCTCCGGGCGAGCACATGCACTTCGAGCCGGGTTCGTACGCACAGATCATCATCCCTGAGTACGACATCGACTACGACCGCGACTTCGATAAATCGCTCATCGGTGACCTCTATCTGCCGGCTTGGCAGAAGTTCGGGCTCTTCAAACTCAAACAGAAGAACACCCAGGCTACCGTTCGTGCTTATTCGATGGCTAACTACCCCGACGAGGGCGACATCATCACCCTTACCGTCCGTATCGCTACCCCGCCTTTCAAACCGAAAGAGCAGTGCCCCAACGGACCGGAGTTCATGGACGTACCCTGCGGTATCGCTTCCACGTATATCTTCTCGCTCAAACCGGGCGACAAAGTGCGCATGAGCGGTCCTTACGGCGAGTTCCGTCCTGTTTATGACAGTAAGAAGGAGATGATCTGGGTTGGTGGTGGTGCCGGTATGGCGCCGCTGCGTGCGCAGATCATGCACATGTTGAAGACCCGCAACTGCCGTGACCGTGAGATGCACTATTTCTACGGCGCACGTGCTATCGACGAAGTCTTCTTCCTCGACGATTTCCTCGCTCTGGAGAAGGAGTTCCCGAACTTCCATTTCCACTTGGCGCTGGACCGTCCGGACCCGAAGGCAGACCAACTGGGTATCAAGTACACCCCGGGCTTCATCGCTCCTGTGATGGGCGACACCTACCTCAAGCAGCATGATGCCCCCGAGGATGTCGAGTACTACCTCTGCGGTCCTCCTATGATGGCCAAGACGGTATTGGATCTCCTCCATTCCCTCGGTGTGGACGATGCCGATATCCGATTTGATAATTTTGGGGGATAATTCTTCCTTTGGAAGCGCACGTTAATCCGTGCGCTTCTTTTTTTTGTTTGTTTGCGGTGCTCGTTTCTCTCGCGGCTTGTTTGTTCCCGAACCCACCACCCCTCTAACCCACCGTCCATCTCATCAAGAAAAAATTTGTCCTTCTCCTTGTTTATATGTCGCGCATGCGCGCGTCTCTTTTAGGGTCCCCGCAAATTTTAATTTGTGGGGAGAGCGTAGAGTAAGGCATAGTGCTATACAAGGGCTGTGCCCGTAGTCGCACGAGCCTTAACTTAAGCGATACCTGCGGTGCTGTTTCTATTTGGCTTTTAGGGGGGGGTACCTATCGGTGACGGCAACGGGGAGCATTTGGCTCCCCGTTTGCTAATTCTTTTTAACTCCGGTGTACTCTTCCTGAGTTTTTGTCACGATAGTGGTCGTTGTTTTCGTGCTGTCGCCTACCTGCGTGTAGGTCGCGCTCGTGGTGATGGTGCGCCACGCCTTGCAACTTGTCATTCCCAGCGCTACCGCGCAACACGTCAGCAACGCCAGCACGATCGTCTCGATAATCTTGTAAATCTGTTGTTTATTCATAATTTTTCCTTTCTTTTACGGCTCGTAAGCCCTTCCCGTCAGGGAGATTTAGCATATACCCTCTCGGAGGCGTATTTTTTCGTTGGGGTACGGAAAAATCCGTCGAGCAGGGGGCGAGTTACTCCGAAGGGTGTATGCGCTATCGGCATCGTGTTAGGGCTTACGAGCGCTCTCCTTCTTTAGCCGTTGTGCTGCGCATCGTACTCATCGCCGCATACTTTCCACAGGTACGCCTTCATGGTTTTCTTGCCACCGGCAGTGTCTTTCTGGGCCGCGAAGTTGATCTGGTCCTGGGTGATCTTCATCAGGTCGTTCTTACGTGCTTTGACAGCAGCGGAAACAGCGGAGAAACGTGCACGAGCATCCAACTCATTGGACGACAGCGGGGTCGAACGCTTGTACGGTCCTACCATGTAGAGACGGGTACATACAGGGTTTTCGGTGGCTGCCACACGGTGGGTTGCCAACAGAGCACTACAGTGGTCACTGTGCATACTGCCCGCTTTCGGGCGTTTGGTTAAAAGGCCGGATACATACTCGATACCCTCAGCCCATTTTACTTTTGCCATAATTTGTTAAGGTTTAGGTTTAATGGTTTAAAAATTGGATTAATGAAGAACATTTATTTAGGTTTATGTCCTTAATCCGTTAGATTCGTGTTCGCCTTACACGAGTTTCGCATACTCCTGTGCGAACATGTACCCTTGCAGCGAAGAATACTTCTTTTGGTTCGCAAACGCCTCCGCATAAGCGGTTTTCTGCTCCGCAGTCAGAGCCTTCACAGCCGCACGGGCTTGACGGAATTTCTCCTGACGAGCCAACTCCTCAGCGCTGAACGCTTTGGTACGCGGGTTACAGATTTTGCCGGTGTACAAGGTCTTACCCTTTTTCGCGAAATACACATCGCTGTGCTCGCAAATTTTACCGCTGTAAGACTTCACCATCTCAATCGGTTCATACTTTGCCATAGTGATTTAGGTTTTTGGGGTTAATAAAATATTTTGTTAATTATCACGGCATTTTATGCCGTTTTTATATCATTTTAAGTTCATTTCAACTTCGTTTCAAGTAGCAGAGGTTACGCTGACCTTGCGCTGCTCTTAGACTACCAAAACACCGGACTTCTCTCAAAATCCGGTGCAAAGATAATACGATACTAAACAATGTGTATCACCAAGATGCAAATTTTTCCAAGAAATCGTACTTTTTTCGTCTCTTGGCTTCTTGATAAAACCATACAAGTTTGCGTTCCACTTCTGCTTCTGTTAGTTGATGTTTCGTTGCTACTTCGATACGTGCTTGGCGATGATTGAGTCCTTTGTCCCGCGCAATGAAAAAATCATCAACAATCGCTTGGTTTCGCACTTCTATCTTGTGTCGTACCGCAGACATGTAGGAGTCATTCGGTTCCCGCACCAAGTATGGAACATCGTATAAAGGATAGGCACTCATAGCTTTAATTCAGTTAAACGCTTTGCGGTCTTCCATCTCAAAAGCCTCCGTGTCGAGTTTGCTATAAACCCCGTAGTGCTCGCCGTACTTGGCGATAAACAGCTTCGTATCGTTCGGCAAACCCACGTTCGACCCATTGTAGTTGAACGGTCGCGGATTGCAATGGGAGATGGCAAAATAAGGATTTTCCTCAATCTCAATCCGCTGCTCCCGCTGCCAAACGAACGTCGCGTATATCTGCCGTTGTTTCTTCAAAGGCAACCCTTTCCAAAGCCTCTCACACGCCTCCCGCCTGTTCAGGAACTGTTCCGCCGGAGCCAAAAACTCCCAGATTATTTCAAAAGACGTTTTCATCTCTCTAAACTTTAAACCTTAAACCTTAAACTTTCAACTCTACCCCTATCCCCTACAACGTGTGTAGAGGAAGGGGGGGAGTTTTCTTTGTAATTCTTTTTGCTTACTTTTTCTTATGCCCTTTCTTTACATTCGGGGTCCCCGATGGGCGCTAACGTAGCGCGCCCAGTGGGGAGAGCGGAGGCACAAGTCGCCCATCTATTTAGCGGAGTGGTATAGATCTTTGCGACCTTGTTGCCGAACGCGAAGCACCTTGAACGTATAACTGATGCTATCCGGCACACGCTTCGGGTGCTGTAACCGCCATGACTTGAGCAGACCCTTCATCTCGCTTGTCAGTGCCGAAACACTCGCCTTCAAACCCTTCTGCTCCTCAGCTTTCGCACGCCATTGAGCGGCGATTGCATCGTTGTACCGTTCCTTCTGGTCAACAAACTCAAACGTCTCATCTACCTGCAACTGGTAGTACTTACCTTTGTGCTCAAACTCGCTACCGATGACACCTTGCTCGGCCATCAGTTTTTGCGCCAACTCCACCGCGTCCGGCTTGATCTCTGCCATTCGCTCTTTGCAAGCGTCGATGAGTTCTGACAGTGCCCGAGTTTCCTCGATAGCATCTACATGGTTCAATACTGCGTCATTTGCGTTAATAAATGCCTGTGTGAATTCGTATGTGTTCATTTTCTTAATCGTTTTTAGTAGCGTTTATGCGCCGCATATCCATATGCGGCTTACACTCCCGCCTTGTTATTAGCTTTGTTAATTGTTAGGGATATTATCCCGTCTCTTCGTTTATTAGCCCGGAATCGTATTCCGGTTCACATCGTCCGTTGCGCGGAATGGTATTCCGCTCACACCTCCATGTGGTGCGTCATCTCGTACTCCATCTGGTCAAAATCCGGGTCACGGTGATACTTCTTCAGCATCGCCTGAAACTCCTTTTCCGGCATCGCGTGCCACCTATCAAAGTCCTCGCGAGAATAGATCAGCAAGTCCCCTAATAGTTCTTGCAACTGCTTCTGCCGCGCATCATACTTCCGATGCTTCGCCTGCGATAACCAAATAAGGTTACACGCGCGGTTGTCGGTCGTAATACCATTCAAGTGATGACATTCGTACGCATGTCCGTTTGCGTCTACTCGACGAGGACCATTCCATGCCAGACACACCGCGTGTGCAACCAGGATATTCCCGTAACCGTCGTGCATTTTGAGGTACCGCTGCTTACGACCGCTGTTAAACTTACTATTCACGGTCGTGTCAGGTCCCGCCGTCAAACGCCGGTACTGCCATGCATACTTGCCGGTGCTTTTGTCCTTGCGTAGAATACGCGAGTAAGGAACACCGTCTTTTGATGTGTAAAGTGGTTTGTTCTTAGTACGCACAAGGGGTCGTACCAAGTGCAATTCTGTGCCATCCGCCGTCCAATCCGTCCGAGGATGACGATTAGTTTGTTTTGTCGCCATTTCTGTTAGTTTTTTAGCGTTAAACAAAAATGGCTACCGGTAGCCGTTAATTTGATTGGCTCTCTATATCAGCCGCACAAATCCAACGTTGAATTCGGTGCAAAAGTACTGCAAAATTTTCAATCTAACAAACTATATATCAATAAAATACGAGTGAAATTTCACTTCTTGATAAGCCTTGATTTGGATGGATTAAACTTGACCGATTCTTGAAAAAATCCTTGATTGAAAAGGGCACAAAAAAGCCCCTCACACGTCAATGTGAAGGGCATAAACTTGAAGTGAATTTAGCTTACTTGATTTCGGAGAAATAGGTGTCCACCGCCACCGAGAATGAGTTCGGTTTCATGTTCGTGCCGTATCGCTCATTCAAGTACTTGCAAAGCGTCTGTATATTCCCTCGCGGAATGGCAATCTCCTTGCTCTCTTTCTGCAACAAACGTAACTTCTCAACCACCACTTTCGGACGGTCGTCGATGATACTGTCGCGTATCTCCGCGTCAATCTCATATTTGCGCTGAACGGGCAACTCTTTTTTGGTGTACATAAACAACTTTGCACCGTCCACCAAATAGTCACGCGGTTGGATCTCGTGCGTCGTTATTTTCTCATAAAACTCCTCATCCTGCTTGGTCTTGGCAAGCATCTTGTCGAACAGCGGAAAATCGTTGATTTGCAGCAGAATAGTATTGATGAGTGGGTAGTACGGATGGTCTTCCTTCTTCTCAACTTTCTTATCCAAAATCAGCATCCATATAGTGGCATAAAGCACAAGCGTCGTCGTGGTCTTTCTCTGCTCCTCCGAACGCGGCTCAATAGGCGCTTTATCATGCGCCATAAAGCTATCGTACCGACGCATCAACTGCGTGTATAACTTACCTGCTTTCCACTCTTTATCTGGCGTGGCACGCAGTTCTTCGATAATCGAATTAGCCTCCGTCCAAATCTCCTCCGGACTAAGGTCATGCGTGTCGTAACTCACCCAATCAAGTGTGTCATAGACGATACGATACGCATCATCTTTCTCGTGATAACCACGATTCTTCCGTGCTGTCTCTTCGTCTAAACGCTTATACATTGGCTGCCGGTTTTAATACGTTATCAAAGAATGCGGAAAGCGTCGGATATTCGTCCTCAAACAAGTCCGGATCGTTCTCGCCCATCTTCTTGTAAAGCGTCTCATCCATGACCACCAACACGAACTTATCCTTAACATCCAGAATGTGGATGCGTGCACGGATTCCGGCGACTTTCACTGTGATATCCTCACCTTGCTTGGCGCACAACTCCACGTATTTCCTCAACTCCTCATTGTCAGCACAAATATCTATCGGTTCGTTATCCGGCGAGGAGAATACAGCCGACGGACGGGCTTGCATACCCTTGGCGGCTTCGTTCATATTGCCAAGCAACTCCGCTGCCCACGGGTTATTCGGTGCAGCAAAATGGAATGCCACCTGCTTGATGCCATTTGACCTATGCTTGTCAACTACTTGCCAGAACGCATCCGGAGTGTACTGGTTCTTTATCTCTATTGTCACATGATGCGGCGTAAACCGCGCACGCAACGAGTCCTCTAATATACCCGCTACGATATTAGGCGACGTAAACGCACCGTTCTTCTCAATCGCTATAAACTCCTGTCCGTAGCGGTTGTCTATCACTACGTGACACCACGGCTCATCTTGATCTTTGAATTTCTGAAAGCGCTGATGACGAGTGATATGTTTCTTGTTCGACACCATCAAAATGATGAACCCATTATGCTCCCACAAAGTCTTACAATCGAACCCGACCGAATTCTTCTCTTTCTTTCCGGTCTCTTTGTTCTTGCGCTCCTCTGTACGGAAGCAATTGAACTTGCGCTGCTGATTTAGGTCATCACGGAAAATAGCTTGCAGGAAATCTTGACGTTCCTCCAAGGTATCTAACGCAACGGTGGTCTCTTGCTCCTGTCCGACAAAGACACCGATGTTGTCAACATGTCTGAACTTGTACGTGTATAAAGCAAATGTCGCCATAGTATATTTAAAGTTTTATTCTACGCAAAAAAGCGTGCAAAGTTACAACTTTTTTTGCACATATACAAGATAAATCTTTGTTTTTGCATGCAAACTACATATTTTCCTTGCGTATGTCATTTTTTTTGTGTAACTTTGCGCACTTTTTGTGTGCAAAGCTTTCAGATATGCCAGTAACAAAACAAAAACTCATACGACACTATGCATTGGACCGCTGTTTGAGAAATCAAACGCGGCGGTATTATATAGAAGATTTGTTGGCTGAATGCAACAAAGCTCTGGCGGCAAAAGATTGCCAACCGATAAGTGTGCGTACCGTCAAGTATGATCTGAATGAGTTTGAAACGTTATATAGTACCGTCATTGCGCATATTCCCGATAGTCATGGCCGTATTTACTATCGGTATGAAGACCCGAAATTCAGCTTGCAACAATCCCTCCTCTCTGATGATGAGGTGGCCAAACTGAAAGATACACTCCTTATGCTTGGTCGCTTCAAAGGACTACCGCAGTTTGAATGGATGACCGAACTGGTAACAAAAATTGAAGCCAAACTCCATTTAGATGCACATGCCGAATCGGTTATTGGCTTTGAATCAAACGAGTACCTGCAAGGCTTGGAATATCTGGAACCGTTGTTTGACTATATCAGCAATCAACAAACGATTGATATTGTGTACCAACCGTACGACAAACCCGCTTTCGTTTGTACCATCCATCCGTATTATATCAAACAGCACAACTCGCGATGGTTCTTGCTGGCAATGAACAATCAAACGCAGAAGATGATGCTTCTTGCGTTAGACCGCATACAGGAGATAGTCCTATCTAATATCGCGTACATGCCCGCGGAAATAGATTTTGCAGAGTACTTCGACGATGTGATAGGAGTAACTATCCCGCAGGATGCAGAACCGGAACATATTCTGCTGCGTTTCTCTCCTCGTCGTCTCCCATACGTGCTATCAAAACCTTTGCATCACTCGCAGAAGATTAAAGACAAGGAGCAAGGCATTATTGAGATAACCGTCATTCCAAACCGTGAATTGGAAGCACAACTGCTTTGGTTCGGAGATGATGTAGAAGTGTTGCAGCCGGAAGCGTTACGGCAACAAATAGCGGGAAAAATCGCAAAAATGCACGATTTATATTCGTAGTGCAAATAGATTGCACACAAATGCAGTACCTTTGCACCAGATTTGAAAAACAAGCGTTCTTTGAAAGACATGTCTTATACTATTGAAATATGAGTTGGCGAGGACTTTCTTCTGCAAATCAACTCAGGCGCCACACATGTTGTGGCTGTATGTCAAGAGATTTTTGACCAAACCTAAAATAGGAATCTATATCACCACTCCTTCTATATTTGGAGATTATATCTCGATGAAGGGCGGCCTTCATAAAGAGCCTAAAGGCAGGTGAGAATAAGTAGACATGTGCTTTCAAAGAACATTTTTATATATGGCAGAGAAAAAGAAAAATATGGTTTTGTCCAAAAGTACGATGGATAAACTTTCTATGTTGTCAAACATGACAGCAGAAGCTTTCGTTGAATTACTTAATGATGTATATTCAGCAAAATATCCTAAGCATACAGACAAAATAACTTCCAAACAAATCTTTTTCTTTGTTCATCATTCAGAAGAAATGTATCGAGAGTTTTTCATAAAGAAAAAATCAGGTAAACTACGTACAATTTCCGCCCCACAACCGAGACTAAAACTAATTCAGGAATTAATATCCGAATTTTTAGTAGAACTGTATAAACAAGTAGATGGTGCTTGCGGCTTTATTCGTGATGCTAACATAACAGATGGAGCGAAAAAGCATACAAATCAACATTTTGTGCTGAATATAGACCTAAAGGATTTTTTTGATTCCTTCGAATGGTATCAAGTTCGGAATAGCTTAGTAAGGGAATTTAATATAAATGAAAAAATAGCAAATCTTATCGCTTCACTTTGTTGTTACAAGCATGAAGTAGAAAGACTTATTGACGGTGAATATAAACGGGTGGAACGCAATGTTCTTCCGCAAGGTGCTCCATCTTCTCCTGTCCTTACTAATATTCTTTGTTCTACATTAGATCGAAGATTATCTGGACTTGCAAAAAAATATGGAGCAAATTATTCTCGGTATGCGGATGATATTACTTTTTCGCATTCAAAGAACATCTTTAAAGAAGGTTCTGCATTTAGAAAGCAATTAGCAGAAATTATAGAGGCAACACCACACCTGCATACAAATAATGAAAAGACTCGACTACAGGGGAGGAGATACCGACAGGAAGTTACTGGCATTATTGTCAATGAACAAACTAATGTTCCTAAACGTTACATTAATCAGATCCGCAAGTGGCTTTATCTATGGGAGCATTATGGTTACCAAAGGGCAGATGAATATTTTACACCTTTCTATTTAAAAGATAAAGGTCACCTTCATAAAAATTGCCCAGGTCTGGATAGAGTTTTAGAGGGAAAGTTAAACTACTTAAAAATGGTAAAAGGAGCAGAGAGTCCCACATATCTGAAATTACGTCAGCGCTACCTAAATTTAACTGGGCGTAAACCTAATAATATGTTAGATAACAATACAAACGTTGATTATATATCCGTCTATGACATTTTACAAATGTTAGTAGATACAATGTGAGTATATTATGAAAATCAGAGTTAATAAAAAACAACTTGAAACACTATTGGAGACTCTTTCAGAGAAGTTGAAAGATCCACGCAATAGTGAAATCCGAGAGTCATTGCGAAAGATGCTTGACAATGCAGACCTTAGTGATTTACGTGATGCTATGCATTTGTCCGGATATAAGAGCATTGATTACTCATTTATCAAGGAAGATATATTGCGCACACAGCTTGAAGTTGATAATATGCGTATGGAAGATGCGGCACACTCAACTCAGATAGCGGACGAAGAACGCTTCTTTATCTTTTGTATTAATGCCTTTTATCAAATTGAAAATATCACCAATTACTATTTCGCAAAAAGATTTCCAAATTTCGGAGATTTAATGGTTTATCTAGAAGCACACTCTAATTTTAAGCACAAGGTGAATCCTAAAACTCAAGAGATTGTAGAAAAGGGTGTTGGTGATATTGATATCTCTTGTAAAATCTTTGCTCTGTGTGGTGAATTATTTCCATCCACGGAAGATCAGCCAGATTTCACATATAAAATGATTAACAATCTGCGTTTTGTTAGAAATGAAGGATTCCATAGATGTCAAGTAGAGGGGAAAACTGCGAATGAAAAGCTTGAAAAATTTTACAAGTATAACGATTTTAACACAGTTCGTGAAACTCTAAGAAAATATATAACTACAATAAAGGAGCAATTGGAATTACCTTGGAATAAGCCAGAAGAATATCAAGTGTGGACCTTATTAGATTTTGCTCGTAAAATGGGTCAACCTAAACGAGCATCTAGTTTTGTCAATAAAGAGACAGGTGATGAGTTTCCTGCTGTACTCATGTTCCCGACTAAACAGGGAGACCGAGATTTCACCACGGTTGCATTCAGTAGTTATATGGGTGAGTTGAGTGTAAAAGAAATTGAAGCACGCAAGGATGAGTTGTATGTTGTACAATTTATGAATGCCAATATCTATTACTTACATGATCGTGAGCATATCAACAAATACATTAACCATAGTAATTCTATTTAATATCTTATGGCATATATAACTAATGCAAATTTTAACAAAATTTGTAAAGGGCTCAATCCTTCTGTTGTTATTTCTGATGAAGAAGTAACTAACTTCCTGAATGGAGTAGATCTACCAGAGGAACAGAAAAACATCCTTGATGAAATAATCCTGTTTGATGATAAAAAAGCGCTGTTGGCATTGGAAAAATTTCTTCAAAATCCGCGGTTGATTATTGATAAGAAACTAATAAGATTAGATTGGAAAGATTCCTATAAATACGTACATGAATTTAATCCAGCATACCATGCAAATATAAACTGTAATAAATTGCACAAAGATTTTGAAGGTATTCAAATCCCTGAATTCATACGTGAAAAAGGTGTAGAAGCAATAAATGAATTCCGCCAGTGGTATAAAGAAAATGAGTACCTTCTAACAGAAGAGAAAAATGATGTCTTTGCTGCGAGATTACATGCTAAATATGGTATACAATCAACTATTGTTGATTATCATCGTAATTCTGGAGTCACAATGGTGTACAATAGCATTGAGGAATTACTAAATGATTTGGCGAAGCACGTAAATGAATGGTTAACAACTGATGAGAGCTTTGATAAAGCGAAAATTAAAAGAGTATGCAACGCCAAAGATTATCTAGAGGAACAATTATCTGAAGGGAAGGAACTCTTTTTTGCTCCAGACTTAAAAAACAGAACAACAAAAGAACCATTTAAAGCCTTTATTGTTCGGACTACACACAAGGATAAAAGTTTCACTGAAGATATGATTCCGATTGCCGTAGCAGTTGCAGACATGAACGAACTTAAAAAGGTTATTAAATACCTTAAGGTAATCGAATTCGTAAGCGGGAAGCATCGAATAGTTATTCAAAATGAAAGTATATATAACGAAATTAGAGAAATATTAAAATGGTACTATATTTTTAAATATAACCCAACACTTTCTTTCGATGAGGATTTACTATGCCAATTAGGTTTTAGCCCTTGCAGTGATTGCTGTTGGGAAACCATACATTTATAGAATTCTCTTTTTCTCCTCCTTGTGCAAATAGGTTGCACAACTTCGTAGTACTTTTGTACCGTCAAACAAAAGTAGAACGCAAAAAGAAAGGAGAAAACTATGTGGATCGATGATGACGGATTTTATCACGATGACTATGAGGGCACCTATGCCCATGATGTAGCTGGTTTCGATGAAGAAACCATCAACGATGCCTTTGATGGCGAACCAGATGCGTACTGGAATATTGACTAAACCTTAAAACCGAATTATTAACCTTCTAAAACAACTCTAACTATGAGCAAGACAGCAATTATTATTGTTGGCATTGTCGCCACTGTATTCATTTTCAAATTCTTTCAGTGGTTACGAGAACGGAACCACAAAGGGGTTGCCCCTGTTTTTCCGGGTTATCCCATCCCCACACAAGAACCGGTACCAGAGGTAGAACCTATTGATCTAAGCGGAGTTAAGGTCAATCCTAAAGCTCTCGAGATTTATAATCTCATTATATTAGATGGGAGCGGGTCAATGCTAAAATTACGCAAGGCTGCACGTATTGGTTACAACCAGACGCTAAATGCCATTCGCGAAGCACAGAAAACATACCCGAATGAGCAACAGCATTTCGCCTCTCTTTTTGTGTTTAATAATGATGTAACAAAGGTGTTTGAAAATGAAAACATCGTTAAGGTGCAGAACCTAAGCGTGTCGCAATATATTCCTGACGGATGTACTGCCATGTTCGATGCTATTGGATTGTCTCTTACGAACTTGGAGCAACGTCTAAGTTCTAATGAGAGAACATTAGCCGTTGTGACTATCATCAGTGACGGCATGGAGAACGCATCCAAAGAATACGATTTGGGAAAGGTGGTTTCTCTTATTGACAAATTCAAAGATATGGGATGTACTATAAACTTCATAGGTCCGAGTTACAAGGTACAAGACCGCCTTACGTATGCAGAGCATATGGCCAAAGAACTCCATATAGATAACTACCTCGCTTTTGAATATACCGACGAGGGCTTCAAAGATGCTTGGGATAGGCAATCTGATGCGGCGCTCTTTTTCTATGGTAGAGTAAGTGAATATGAGAAAGATGTCCGCAATATGTCCGAGAAAGAACGTAGAGAATATTACCGCCGCAAAAGCCAAGAAGACAAGTTCTATGGTCTATAATTGTTTCACCTATTAAATCAAAAAAACACTATGAAAAAAGTATCTTTCATCCTTGCACTATGTTTGGGCAGCATTATCGTTTGTGCAAAACCTGTACAGCGTCCCACTTCTTACAATTATCAACGTGGAGTTGATGCCTACGTTAATGAGAAAGACCATCAAAAAGCACTGGATTATCTTAACAAAGAATTAGAGGAAC
>CAMOUL010000031.1 GCA_946626605.1 uncultured Bacteroidales bacterium
CTGCCGAAGATCTTCGTGGAGAAGAAAGGCATGGAGCCGTACGCAGGTCGTATGAGAGCTATGTTGATCTTTGCGTTCTTCCCATTGCTGGCGTTGTTTGCCCAGCCTTTAGGCCGTGAAATGGGTCCTTGGGCTGTAGCTATCATCATCGGTATCGTGGGTGCCGCTCACCAGAGCTGGAGCGCGAATATCTTCTCCACCACGGGTGACATGTTCCCGAAATCGGCTGTCGCAACCATCACCGGTATCGGTGCTATGGCAGGCGGTGTAGGCTCGTTCCTCATCAACAAAGGTTCGGGTGTTCTCTTCGACTACTCCGCAGGTTTAGGTGATGCATTCGCATTCATGGGCTTTACGGGTAAAGAAGCAGGCTACATGATCATCTTCTGCATCTGCGCGGTAGCTTACCTCATCGGTTGGAGCGTAATGAAGGCACTTGTGCCGAAATACAAACCGGTAGTGGTAGAATGACAAATCGTTAGGGCGTATGAAACGCATCCTTTTGTTTTTGGTAGCGGGCGTTATGTCCGCTACCATTGCAAGGGGCGCCGGAATTAACTATAACGGCACAATCTTGCAGGAAAATACCGAGTTCACGCGTACGCAATGCGGCACGCAACAGAAGAGTGTGATGAAAGAGATCAGCGGTCTCGCTTGTTCCCGTACGACCCCCGGATACCTCTGGGCACATGGCGACGAGAACGTAGATTCCAAGCGCAAAATCATTGCTATCCAGCCGGATGGTACGTTAGCGATGACGGTCAATCTGACCACTCCGGGTACGACCCGTGACGACTGGGAAGATATCGCTACGGGCGTCTATGGAGGCAAAAACTATGTCTTCGTCGGCGCAATAGGAGATAATAAATTGCAGTTTAACGACAGTTACTATATCTACTATTTTGAGGAGCCGGCAATCAGTTCCGGAACGCAAACCGTGACGGTCAATACAATCCGCTTCGGTTATCCGGACAATGCGGCGCATAACACCGAGACGCTGATGTACGACAATGTGGAGCAGATGTTCTACATCGCCGACAAGGTGGATGGTGTATGTCATCTGTATAAGTTGCCATTCTCTACTACGTACGGAACGGGTGTACAGCGTCTGACCGAAGTGTGTGCGCTGGGTAACGGCTCCAAGTTCGTACTGGCGAACGGTGGAGATATCACTCCTGATGGTCACTGGATGGCAATCAAGAACGAGGAATATATCCTTCTTTGGGAGCGTCAGGGAGCAGAAAGCCTGAGTGCTACCGCGCAACGCAATCCGGTGCAGGTAATGGCATACCAGAAAGAGGAGCAAGGCGAGTCGCTTGCTTGGTTCAACGATTCTATCTTCTACACTACTTCGGATAGCAAAAAAGATACTCCTATTTACAAGTACGTGCGCGCGGGCGAGTCCGGTTCGGTTGATCCGACTCCTGTGACAGTTGATTCGACGCTCAAAGCGATTCACGAGGTCGTTTTGACGAACGGGTATTACGCTTATATCAACGCAGATGAGACCATCATCCGTGGTTGGTATCTGGCAGGAGAGGATGTACCGACGGTAAGCAGTTATAAAGTGAGTGACGGAGCGACTTGGACGCAGAATGGTAATACCGTTACCGTTACGGCGCTCGATAAGTCCACCGCCACTTATACGATGGATATCCAACCAGTAACACCGGTTGAGTTTACTGCTAACGAGATCGTCTTTGATGGCTCAGAAAGCAGTTGGGTAAAAGGCGCTTATGGTTTTGATGCAACGAAGAAATGGCGTTTCTCCAAGACCGATGAAGATTACAGCCGTGAGATAGCGGGTAAGACCCATGTGGAGCTCTTCCTACCGGCTTGCGACACCGTAGTGCTGAAGTCAATGGCGTCTAAAGAACGGGAAATCAATGTGTATATCAATGGAGAGCAATTAGGCGGAAAGACCAAACTGTTGATTGCCGGAAGCACATTTGCAGTGCTGCAATCGGCTCCGTTCATGCTCACTATCGCTTCGGCACAATCGAGCGGTGATGGCGGCGTGGCGGCAATCCGTATGGCGCGCAAAGAGGCAACCGGTATAGAGGCTACGAAGAGTGAGGTGCGTTGCGTGAAAATGCTTCGTGACGGTCAACTCCTGATCAAGCAAGGAGATGCCATCTATACGATTCAAGGTCAACGAATACAATAACGCAAGGACGTTTTTATATGAAAAGAGACGGCTCGGGATGAGTCGTCTCTTTTTCGTGCAGCGGGGTGGGGGTTATTCTACCACTTCTGCGTCTTGGATGTTGTTTTGGCCGTCATTGCCACCTGCTGCCGGCATGATCAGCATCAGAATGAGGTAAAGCAACAAGCCCGGGAAACCGGTGGTGAAGATAGACAAAGCTGCATAAACCACACGGATTAAGGTGGGATCTACCTCAAAATACTCGGCGATTCCGCCGCATACTCCTGCCAAAATCTTGTTGGTAGAGCGTTTCAATTTCTTTTCTGCCATTCGCTGCGAGCTATGGCTCAGAACGATTCGCGACTTTGTCGCTCATATGATCTTTTGCCATGCTCTCGCTCTTCGGTCCGCACGCACTTTGTTAGCGTACGTCCCGAGGGGAGAGCCCTCCAAGCTCGATGGGAGGTTTTAATTGGGTTAAAATTGTATTACATTTATTATAAAAATTGTACCAAAGCGAGGGCGGTCATGGCTTCGACGACGGGGACAGCTCGCACTGCGACACAAGGGTCTGAACGATGTACTATTTGACCATTTACCATTTGGCTATTTAATAACTCATCTAATGCTTTTTTTGTTGTGGGCGTGGGTTTGAAGACGCAGCGGAAGATGATTTCCGAACCATCGGAGATGCCTCCTGCTATGCCTCCGGAAAGGTGGTTGATGGCGGAGCCCGGCTGCGTAACTCCTTCAAAACCAGTGCCGTATTCGAAGCCTTTGCAGGCATTGATGGACATTACCGCGAAGGCCAGTTCTGCTTGCAGCTTGTTGAATATCGGTTCGCCTGTTCCGACCGGTAAGCCGTTGATGTGGCACTCGATGATGCCTCCGATGGAGTCTCCTTCGCGTTGGTAAGCAGCGATGGTCTCTGCAAATTTCGCAGGGTCGGTCTCTGCGCCCACTTGGATCAAGCGTGCATTAACGCACACTCCTTTGGTAGCGAGTTCCTGCTTGGCGAGACAACCTGCCACCACGCGTGCAGCGGTCTCCCGGGCGGAAGCTCTACCGCCTCCTCGGTAGTCGCGAATACCGTATTTCTGCTCATAGACTTTGTCGGCATGCCCGACGCGGTATGTGTGTTTGAGGTACTCGTAGTCTTCCGGCCGCGCGTCTTTGTTACGGATGAGAAAAGCAATCGGTGTTCCGAGGGTGACTCCGTTGAGTACTCCGGAGAGCCATTCTACCTCATCGGGTTCGTTTTTTGCGCGGGCTGAAACCCTTACTTGAGTCTTACTTAAGTCTTGTTCGAGTCCGTGTATTGTCCGTCCGGCGCGTTTGTCCAATTCCGTGCGGATGAGGTTCATGTCGATGGTGATTCCGGCGGGAACTCCGTCCAACACACCTCCTATAGCTGCTCCGTGAGACTCACCGAAGGAGGTAAAAGACCATTTTGAACCGAACGTATTCATGCCATACAACGCTTTTCGGGTGCAAAAGTACTAAAATTCTTGCATATATGCAAAATTTTGTGAAAAATAATCGCATTTACTTGTGTAAATAGAAAATTTTCACTAAATTTGCAGCGATTTTACGAAAAAAGAAATGAGAAAGACCATTTTATCTTTATATTGTCTCATCTTTTCTTCGATAGTTATGCTGGCACAGCAGTTGCCGGACAGCCATTTTGAGAATTGGGGAGATAAGTTCAACGGCGATAAGCAATTGACCGAATGGCATGGATCGAATGTCAACCAGGCGGGATTCAAGTTTACGTTTATGTATCAGAAACCGGGTAGAACCGGTTATAGTGCTTATGTGACAGACCGTGCGGTGGGTATTCCGAAACTCGGGATCGGCGCTATCGGTCCGGGTTATCTGTCGTTGGGTACGCCTTGGCAGTACTTGAAGGGCTTGAATGTCAGCGGAGCTACAGCAGGAACGGAAGGAGGTATCGCTTGGAAATATCGTCCGGACACGATGGCTGTATGGGTGAAACGTGTTGGACCTGCGCCGGAGAAAGAGGATTTTCATTTGCTGTATTATGCTTGGTCCGGCAACTCGAAGGGAACGGAGTACAAGAACAAGAAAGGCGGTTGCACTTCGACGGAGCGCATCAACGAAGAGAGCGACATCCGTCAGAAGACCGACGGTAACGAGTGTACGATAGAGACGCGCGCCAAACAGATTGCTGAGGGATGGCATCGCGCGCGGGCTAAATATGACGAGTGGACGCTTATCAAAGTGCCGATTTTCTATATGAGCGATGCGAAACCGACGATGTGTAATGTCATTTTCTCTGCCGGTAACTATCCTGCTTTCCGTGCGAATGACGGTATGTACGATGGTAATGCGTTGTATGTCGATGATGTGGAATTGATTTATTCGTCAAAGATTGATAAGTTCGTCATCAACGGCAAGGAATGGAAGGCTTTTGATCCGAATAGCAGCAAAGTGCAGACATATGTCCTGCCGGCAGGAAGTGCAGCGGAGGTTACTATCGCGGGCTATCGCGGCATCGGAAGTCTGACGAATATCAAAGGCGAGACTGCGCGTTTTAACGGTCGTAAATTAGGCAAAGAAGAGATGAGTGTTGTTCCCGGAGAGGTTAACGGCACGCCCTGGACGATCACGGTGAAAGCCGAAGACGGCAGTAGCACGCATGTGTATAAGGTACAAATCAAAAATAAATAATCGTTTTGATAGCAATTGAACTAAATACGTTGGACTGGACGCTCGTAGGAATCTTGGCGGCTCTGTTTATAGCACAAATCTATTTCTATGGCCGATACATGGCAGCTCCTGCGCGGAGAATAAGGAGGGATAAGAAGAAAGTGCCCTCAAATGGCCAAATGGTAAATGACCAAATGGTAAATACTCCCGGCGTTTCTGTCATTCTCTCGGCGCATAACGAAGGAGATAATCTCGCTAATTACCTGCAGGCTCTGCTGACGCAGGAATGGCCGGAATACGAGGTGATTGTAGTAGATGATGAGTCGGAGGATAACACCCGTGCGGTGGTGGAGAGTTATATGGTTCAGGATCCGCGGTTGCGTCTGACTTTTGTGCCTTACGGCGCACGCGTGGGTTCGACGAAAAAACTGGCTCTGACGCTGGCGGCGAAGGCGGCTAAGTATGATTATTTGCTTCTGACGGACGCAGATTGCGTACCGGAGTCGAATCATTGGATTCGGGAGATGATGAGCGGTTTTAACCAACGGGAAGGAGTAGATTTGGTTCTCGGTTTCGGCGCATATTTTGCGGAGAAGGGACCTATTAACCGTCTGGAGCGGTTCGACACGCTCTTTAACGGTTTGCATTATTTAGGCGCGGCGATATGCGGCCATCCGTATATGGGCGTTGGACGCAATTTGGCGTACCGCAAGGCATTGTTCTTTGAGTCCGGTGGTTTTACCCGGCAGATGACAAATCGCTCAGGCGATGACGATCTGTTTGTCAATCGGGTGGCGACGAAGCAAAACACAGCGGTGGTTCTCTCTCGCGAGAGTTACACTTGGTCAATCTCCAAGAAGACCATCAAAGCGTGGTGGCAGCAGAAGAGAAGACACCTGTCTGTTTCACCTAATTACCGTCAGGAGACACAGTTCCGGTTGGCGTTAGAGCCGATGACCAGAGGTCTCTTTTATGCGATGGTGATAGCGATGATGGTTCTTTATTGGCCACAGACGATTATGGCGGTTCCTGCGTTGCCGTTTTTGATTGCAGTGGGTTTGTTCCTTGTCCGCTGGATCACGCAAGCGGCGATTCTCAATGTCTCCGCGCGTCGCATGGGGCAGAAACGGTTTGGGATGTGCAGCATCTTGTGGTTTGATATCGCGTTGCCGCTTGTGAACCTCTGGATGCTCATCGTCCCGAAAAGAAACAATAAATGGTAAACCTTTAAAATTTTAAGAATATGGCAGAACAAAAACAACTGAACATTAATATCGCCCCGGACAAACAGCAGGGCGTGTTTGCAAACCTTGCGCTGATTGCGCATACTCCAACGGAGTTCGTCTTGGATTTCGCACAGCTCATGCCGGGTGTGCCGCAGGCAAACGTGGTAGCACGAGTTGTCGTAACGCCGGATCAGGCGAAGAAAATCCTCGGTGCATTAGGTAACAACATCGCTCAATATGAGCAGAAGTTCGGCACGATCAATCCTATCGGTGGACCTGTTCCCGGCTCGACCATCAGTGTGCCTTTTACCGGAGGTGAAGCTTAGTCGCGTAATCCCGTAATTACGTAATCCCGTAAATAACCAATAACATGAAAACATTTCCAGCTTCGCAGTTAATCATCAATGCGGATGGTTCTGCGTTTCATCTGCATCTCAAGCCTGAGTTTTTGGCAGATAAAGTGATCTTGGTGGGAGACCAGGATCGAGTGAATATTGTAGCTTCTTTCTTTGACGAAGGATCGATAGAGTGCGATGTACAGAGCCGTGAGTTCCATACCATCACCGGTAAGTTCCAGGGCAAGCGTATATCTTGTATCTCCACGGGTATCGGAACCGATAACTGCGACATCGTCATGAACGAGATTGACGCGCTTGCGAACATCGATTTCGCGACCCGCACGGAGAAGGCGGAGAAAAGAAGCCTCGACATCGTCCGTATCGGTACGTGCGGCGGAATGCAGGAGGATATTCCTCTGGGTACGTTCCTTGTGAGTCAAAAATCTATCGGTTTTGATGGCGTCTTGGCTTTCTATCACGACCGCGACAAGATTTCTGATCTGGGCTTCGAGAAAGCTTTTGTCGATTTTGTGGGCTATCCGAAGAAAGCTGCAGTGCCGTATGTGGTAGCAGCTAATCCTGAGTTGGTGGACCGTATCGCCAAGGACGATATGATGCGCGGTTGTACGATTGCCTCGAATGGTTTCTATGGTCCGCAAGGACGTGTGCTGCGCGTCGATCTGGCGGTTCCGGACATCAATGAGAAGATTACCGACTTCCGTTACGAGGGTCAGCGGATTACCAACTATGAGATGGAAGGCTCCTGCATCGCAGGTTTGGCGCTCCATATGGGACACCGCGCTATGACTGTCTGCTGTGTTATTGCCCAGCGTAAGATCGAGGCGGCAAACACCGACTACAAACCGCGTATCAAAGAATTAATCAAGACCGTATTGGAGAGAATCTGATGAAAAAAGGAATCCTTTGTACATTGTACATCGTTACTTTGTCCCTTTTTGTGGGTTGCCAAAAGCAACAGCAAAAATTTGTTTACAACGTGGATAAGTTTTATGACCTGGAAATCCTCCGCTACGACGTGCCGGAGTTCGATTCGTTGAGCCTGCAGCAGAAGCAGCTCGTGTATTGCCTTTCCGAGGCGGCCCTCTGGGGACGCGACATCCTCTTTGACCAGAACGGCCGTTACAACCTCCGGATCCGTCGTGCGTTGGAGGCGCTCTATCTCAACTATCCGTACGACAAGAATACGGACGAGTTCGCTGCCTTCGAGCGCTACCTCAAACGCGTCTGGTTCTCCAACGGCATCCACCATCATTATTCCGAGGATAAGTTCCTGCCGGAGTTCTCCGAGGAGTGGTTCGTCAACGCCTGTGCAGAAGCCGGTATCGCCTATGACGAGGAGATCATCCCTGTGATGTTCGACCCGGCTGTCATGCCCAAGCGCACGACCGCGCAGGACGGCGTGGATCTTGTGCTCAACTCCGCCGGCAACTACTACGGCGAGGGTGTGACCCAGGCGGAGGCGGAGAAATGGTACGCCCTGCATAAAGACGACAGCCCCGAACCCAAGTGGATCGGTCTGAACTCCCAGCTCGTGAAGAACGACAACGGCGAGATCGAGGAGCGCGTCTATAAAGTCGGCGGGCTCTATTCCGAAGCCCTCGAAAAGATCGTTTACTGGCTCAAAGAGGCGCTCAAATATGCGGAGAACGACGCCCAGAAACTCGCCATCGAGAAGATGATCGCCTTCAACGAGACAGGCGACCTCACGACCTTCAACGAGTACTGCATCGCCTGGGTCAAAGACCTCGACAGCCGCGTGGACTACGTCAACGGCTTCACGGAGACCTATTCCGACCCGCTCGGCATCACCGGTACCTGGGAGTCCATGGTCAACTTCAAAGATCTCGCGGCTACCAAGCGCACCCAACTCATCTCCGACAACGCCCAGTGGTTTGAGGACCACTCCACGACCGACCCCAAATACAAAAAAGAAGAGGTCAAAGGCGTAACCGCCAAGGTCATCACCGCCGCTATCCTTGCCGGCGATTGTTACCCTGCTACGCCCATCGGCATCAACCTCCCGAACGCCAACTGGATCCGCAAAGAGTACGGCTCCAAGTCCGTCACCATCGACAACCTCATGCACGCATACAACGAGGCAGCGAAGGGTAACGGCTTCAACGAGGAGTTCATGATTGACAATGAGATCCGCAGCCTCTATGAGAAATACGGAGCCCTCTGCGGCGACCTGCATACCGACCTTCACGAGTGCGTCGGCCACGGTTCCGGCAAACTCCTGCCGGGTGTGACCAAAGATGCCCTCAAAGAACACGCTTCGACCATCGAGGAAGCCCGCGCAGATCTCTTCGGCCTGTATTTCCTCGGCGATCCGAAACTCGTGGAACTGGGTCTGCTGCCCAACGAAGAGGCCTTCAAGGCCGGTTACTACCAGCAGCAGATGAACGGCCTCATGACCCAACTCGTGCGTATCGAGCCGGGCAAGGACATCGAGGAGGCGCACATGCGCAACCGCCAACTCATCGCCAACTGGGTCTATGAGCACGCGACGAACAAAGAGGTGGAGATCATCGAGCGTGACGGCAAGCACTACCTCCGCATCAACGATTACCAGGGCCTCCGTCGTCTCTATGGAGAACTCCTCGCAGAGATCCAACGCATCACTTCCGAAGGCGACTACGCGGCGGCGAAAGAGATGGTCGAGAAATACGCCGTGAAGGTCAACCAAGACCTCCACAAAGAGATTTTGGCTCGCTATAAGAAACTCAACCTCGCGCCATACAAAGGTTTCGTGAACCCCGTCTATACCGCCGTTCGTGACGCGGAAGGCAACATCACCGACGTCCAAATCGATTTCACGGAAGGCTACATCGAGCAACATCTCCGTTACTCCCGCGACTACAGTCCGCTACCCGATGTTAATTGATAGATTTTGTTTTTTATGTTTATTGCTTTTGAAGGCTTTTACTCGTTAGAGAGCGGAGTTTGGTGTTAAAAACTATCTGGGTGCTTGCACACAAGGAGTTTTTATCAACAAAGTACGCATAGCGCAAAGCGCAAAAGGTTTCAAAAGGGTTTTATGGGTTTTTGTTAAAAAAGAACAGTAGTGAATTGAAAATTTCCCTTCCAATATCGAAGAGTATTGCAAATAGAATCCTTCTATTGCAGGCTATCCACGGAGATCCGCTTATGCGGGTCTCTTCGGATATGCCCGACGATGTCCTCGTCCTCCACGATGCCCTCCAACGAATCCGTGAAACCTTTGGCACACCTGCCCAATATGCATCTTCTCCCTCCCCCTCCATGGGGGAGCCGGAGGGGGCTGGAGGTCTTTCTATATTCCTCAAGAATTGCGGTACCGCCCTCCGCTTCCTCCAAGTCCACATCGCCAAATGTTATCCCGGCGCACCGATCACCCTTACCGGTGATCCGCGGCTTATGGAGCGTGACGGGGCACCCACCACCCAAACGACCTCCGCTCTCATCCTCCACGGTGAACCCATTCCCGTAGCCGAAAACGAATCGCCGTATATCACGATGAGCCGCCGCATGGCAGAAAATTATCAATTATCAAAAACGAAGTTAATCGCGCCCTTGCGGCAGAGAATTATCAATTATCAATTAGAAGCCTGCTGGAGCAGTGCTTCTTACTGGTACGAGTACATAGCCATCCATGGCGGCGAGTTACTCCTTGAAGGTCTCCAACCCGATTCCCTTCAAGGCGACCGCATCGTCGCTGACCTCTACGCAAAATATTTCGGCGTAGAAACAGAGTTTGTAGAAGATGGAGCCCTAATCCGGTCTGTCAGCCCGAAGGACCGTCTTTCGACTTTCGACTTTGAGCAACGCGGTCTTTCGACTTTAAGCAACGCGGTCTCCATCGACTTCACCAACTGCCCCGATCTCTATCCCGCCATCGCTTTAACCTGTGAACGCCTCGGAATAACTCTCCAAGCCACCGGCACCGACCGTCTCCGCCACAAAGAGTCCGACCGCATAGAAGCCGTCCGACTCCACGAAGTCCGCAACGACCACCGAATGGCGATGGCCCTCCTTGCCGCAGATTTTCCGGTCGCTGAATCCGAACAAAACTGCATCGCCAAAAGCTATCCCCAATTCCCCGAAATTTACCGTCGAATAACGACGGTCGAACGACGGTCAACCGACGGTCAACCGACGGTCAAAGCCAATGTAAGTACTCCGTCGGTTACCCATATTACCCCTATTCGGGGCGTCAACGATGACAATTTAGGCAAAAAACATGCCCTCTCCAAACTCATCCACGCCGCCACGACAGAATATGTCTGGCTCCACGATGACGATGTCGTACTGCCGTCTGCGGCAATGAATAATTGTCAATTGTCAATTGTCAATTGTCAATTCGGCAACGCCGATCTCATCATCCTTCCTCTCCGCATGGAATCCTCTCCTTCTTTGGGTCGTGCTAATAGACAAGAAACTTTCAATTTTCAATTTTCAATTTTCAATTTATTACAGATTGCCGAATACGCCGCCATTCAGGAGCTGACGATGCGTACCGCCAAACGCGGACATGCCGTCATGTGTTCCGGCGCGAACCTCATCGTCCGTCGCGAGGCATGGCTTGCCTGCGAACCTGACCTCCATCCGGAGATCCCTTCCGGCGACGATATGTTCTTGCTTGAAGCGATGAAAAAGCGCGGCTACAAAATCTCCGTCATCGACGAACCCGACTTCACCGCCGTCGTCCGTCCTCAAACCACTTGGCGGGCGTTCTTCCGTCAGCGAATGCGTTGGGCAGGCAAAGCACCCAAATACACCGACCCGGACATCCTCCGTTGCGGCGCACTCATCGTGGCTGCCAACCTCCTCCAGCTCCTCTGTCCCCTGATCCTCCTGATCAAATTCCCGATAGAATACTCCCTCATCCGCCGGCGGCAAATGAGGGAGCAAACAACTATCAATTATCAATTATCAATTATCAATTTCTCAATAGCTTTGCTATTGGAGATTCTCTATCCCTTCTATATCCTCCTCTCCCTCCTCGGCGGCCTCTTCCGCCAGAAGAAGTGGTGAGACCATGAGGCAGGTATAAAATATATTTTATACAATGTTCTTTATTTGATCATAAATTTCCGCAGCATGTTTGAGATCGAGCCCTACTCGCTCTGCCAGACGAAGCACATTTGCACGTTCGGGCAGCGGATTGTCATTGACAGAAGTGGTGTGATAATCACCTGCGGCCCCACAAGGTAGCAAGTCATACGCCGGAGCAAACCGCCATTCCTTATCATAGATAAAGGAGAAATTCTTAGCATGGTCATCGCGATTTCCGATTAATACGTTGAAACACATTAACCGGTATATCTTCCACAACTCTTCCATCGAGTGAGACAGGCGTGCGGATATACTAAACAGATGAAAATAATCAATACTCGGAATCTTGTAGTCGGCTTGCAACAGCCCGGACGCACTAACCACATGCAGCCTGCAACCATCCACTCTGTCAAAACGCTTGACGCCAAACCATTGATCTTCAAACAGTTTTGTTTCCGGCATCTCTATGCCGCATTTCCTTGCCAACTGTGAATAGCGATATTCTTCCCGTCCGATGGATTTCTTATCATTTTTGGCGCGGAATTTGATGAGCCACTCGTCTTCTCCTTGTTTCAAGAAGATCTTGGGTCGCGCGCCGCCCGGTGAACCGCCGCGCTGAACCAGTTCCGCTATATGATTGCCGGCATAGTTGTCATCTTCAAGAATAGCGAACGACTCCGTAGCTATTTGCGCCAAGTTCATGTATTCCTGCGTATGCTGAATGCTTTCGTCTGGGCGATACTCCAATGCGCCACGCCCGTTTGAGCCTACGAGACATAACTGTTGCAGCGGATTGAGCGACAGACTGTTAATACCTTGCTGCGCCAAATGACGATGGAGGATGATCTGTCCCCAGCCGTCCGGAAGACTATCCGAGAAAACGCCGAAATGTCCGTCGAAAGGTTTGTACGGCGCAATCTTCAGACCGGGCGTAAGCGGTAACTCAAAAGGCGAGATACTAAATCCGTCTTGCAACCACTCCGCTGTATATTCAAACGCACAAGTCTGCGGTCTTTGCGGCGTGAGTGCCAAGCGTCCTACCTGACGACCGTGCATCCACACTTCTATTTGCTGAACATCAATCATGGCGAACACGTTTGGCGGGTTTTGCCTGCTTGAGCATATCGTCCATCGTAGCCCAAGACGTACCGGCAAAAAGGGTATTGAAATCACTCATACAATCCAAAGCAAATGCCACTTGCAGCAAGGAGGAAAACGCAATCTGTCCACTTTGCTCAAAACGCCGGTAAGCCGACAAGGAAAGGCCTGCCTTTTGTGCCAATTCCGCCTGTGTGAGACGCATAGCCGTTCTGCGTTGTTTGGCTCGCTCTGCAACCGCCCGGGCAACAGATGCCGGAGTCTCAAATGCCTCTATCATACCATTTACGATTTACAGATTTACGATTTATAATTGAATTTCGGTGCAAAGGTACAAAAAATATTTGATATATGCAAATTTAAGTACTCAAATATGAGTATTTAATGTATTTTTATGTTATAAGTACTCAAATATGAGTAGTTATTGACATATTACAAAAATCTAAAGTATATTTAATATCTTGTGTGTTTTTGTTGAAAATCTAAAGTCTATTTACCATTAATACAACACACGGGCGACTCACTGAGCCGCCCGTGAGATTTGTACTTGGTACTGCCCACTTGGCGTACTTGGTCACTTGACTTCTGCGCCGGTGATGGTGTATATCTTCTCACCGCGGAGGATGAAGATCTGGCCGTTATGGAGAATCTTGGAAGCCTCTTCCAAACCCACCCATGAGGGGAAGGGAGCATTGGAAATATCTGAAGGATAAGATGGCGAATAAGATGTAGTAAATGGATCTGCAGCTTCTGCCTCGCGGTTACCTTTGGATGGATGAACCAACACAACGTTTTCCATTTGGATCAATTGTCCATTTATGTCATTTGCAGATTCTGCATCCCAAATCCATTCAACGATAGCTCCTTCATGACCGGATAGTGTGGTATTACTAAATGCAAAGAGGATGACGCGATAGGTGTTTTCGTCAATGGGTTGTGCCACTATTTGATGTCCGTTAGCACGGGAAGTAAGCGCATATGACGTCCATGGCGTTAAGCCCGTGACATCAAACTGCACTCCGGCTATTTCGGAATAATTATCCAGATCTACGTACAAATGGTATTCCGTGCCCTTTGTTTCTTCTCTAAAAGATAGGCTGTTCGGCTCATAGCTATCTGCCGAGAGCGCAACCGATTTCATGCGGTTGGCAGGGTCGTTGGAATAGATCTGCATGGTGGTAGCAAACGCGCCTTCCCGGTCAGGGGTCAGTTCGATCTCAATGTTCTGTGTCGTGTTGCGCGCTATCTCTATCGGCAGCGGAGTGACCACCCGCAGCCCTTCGCTCAGGAACGTGACGCGCTCCACCGTCAGCGGCACTTGACCGTTATTGCGTACGGAATAGGTAGCCGTGTGGGGCTGGTCGATCCGTAT
>CAMOUL010000032.1 GCA_946626605.1 uncultured Bacteroidales bacterium
TGACATAAAGCCGAGCAGTACTAATTGCCCGAATCTTTTTCTATAAAAAGTTTTTTAAGGATGAGTGGATGAGTGGATGAATGGTTTTCCTTTCACTTTTCACCTTTCACTTTTCACCTTACCCGAGCTTGTTGCTCAAGCTCGCGAATGCTTTGCATTCGTCCAATGTGTCAACCCCATAAGTTGGGGCTGGATTTTGGGAGGTTTTCCTTTCAACTTTCAACTTTCAACTTTAACCTTTATTTAGGTGGTTATAGCGCTGAGGTCCCACCCCTTCCCATTCCGAACAGGGTCGTTAAGCTCAGCATCGCCGATGGTACTGCACTGCGTTGTGGGAGAGTAGGTAGCCGCCACTTTCGAGAGCTCGAGGAGAAATCCCCGGGCTCTCTTGTTTTTGTGTCGGCTACGCTACAAAGAAAGCGGCATTGCTGCCGCCTTCTTTGCTAATAAATGCCTTTCTTGCTCGCGTCGTAAGTCTCGGCGCTTACGCTACGGCTCAGTACGACTCCCGAATACTTCGGTCGTATGAACTTTCGCCGTGCGCTACGCTTTCCCCATCGGGTGCACTTCGTTAGCGCCCGTCGGGGACCCCACTATTTTCGAGTTCCGTCGTAACTCTCAATGGTCTTGGTCTGAATCACCACGCTGGTGTCACCTTTCTGCCATGCTTCGCTTCGGGTCGTCACCGTCCGTGTCACGTTGCACGAACTCAGTCCGAAGGCTGCTCCCAGTGCCGTGAGCGCTGCAATCAACACGGAGATAACAATCTTAATGATCTGTTGCTTGCTCATGGTTTACCTCCTTCCTTAGCCGTTGTGGGCAGCATCATAGATGTCGCCACACACTTTCCGCGCTTGCATACCCCTCGTACGTGTACCAAAACTGCGTTTTAGTAGTAAGTACTCGGGGTTGCTACGCTTTCCCCAAGGATTAAAAATCCTCGGGGACCCCGTGGAAAATTTAGCCGTTGTGCTCGGCATCATACGCCTCGCCGCAAATTTTCCACAAGTAAGCCTTCATGGTCTTTTTGCCACCGGCCGTGTCCTTCTGCGCAGCGAAGTTGATCTGGTCCTGAGTGATCGAGTTAAGATCGCTCTTACGAGCCTTCACAGCAGCTGCCACGGCGCTGAAGCGAGCACGTGCATCCAACTCATTGGACGACAGCGGAGTGGAACGTTTTACCTTTTTACGGAGGTAAATACGGTTACAATCCGGACTTTCCGTAGCTGCTATACGGTGGGTACCAAGGAGCATTTTTGCGCAAGAGTGTTGACCGTTCTTGCCCGGTTTGCTGAGTGCGCCCGACACATGGTCGATACCGGCACTCCATTCTACTTTTGCCATAAATTTTCAATAGTTAAAGGGTTAATAAATCACTTTTATCCGCCGATCAGGTCGCCGTTTGCGTCGTACTGGTCGTTGAGTTTGTGCATCGCGTAGCCGAAGAGCGATCCGATCTTGTTCTGAGCGTTGTACTCAGCGACCAAAGCGGTCTTCTGTTCGCTCGATCCTGCGAGAATCGTACGTACTGCTGCCACGACTTTTGCGAAACGAGCTTTCGCTGCGATCTGCGCCGCACTCGGTTCCTTGGTGGACGGATAACATAACTTGCCGGTGTATACCTTACCGGTCTTTTTGTTCGTGCGGAAATACACATCGCTGTGCATACACACTTTCTTTTTCATGCTCTCAATGAGCGCCATCGGCTTAATCTCTGCCATTGTAGTTAAAGTTTAGGTAGTTAAACAATCTATTTAGCCGGCTTTCTTTTGGATTATCCCTTTCTGGTTGAGTGAGGCTGAGGATAGGCGATAGACGCCTCAAACAACCATTATCCTATCTATCCAAAAGACAATGCAAAGGTACGAAATTTTTCCGATATACGCAAGTATTACGTGTCGCAAACGGAATCAAATTCCGCAGGCATCAGATTATAGCCGGCATAGCGACTGAGCGCTCGGACTTCATAGTCGTACAGCCAGGTTCGATGTCGGATATTGACCCGTAGATTTTCGTCTTTTCGTGTCCAGCCGTACAGGAGGGTATTCAGGCCTTCCATCCCGGCGGGGTAGCCGATAGCGGCATCTAACCGGTCAGCGACTTGCTTTTTGTCAATGTGTTGCGTCATAGGCTTCGATAGCAATTTTCCACAGTTGCTTTCTGCTTTTAGTGGATCCTTCTTCGAGCATCTGTTTTACCATCCCGGCGATGGTGGCAAATCGCTCACGTGCGGCCTGCTGCGCCATTGTGACCGGTTGTGTACGACGATTAGGGCAACGTTGCACGAAGGTTTTTCCGTTAACCGTTTTGAAATAGTACGGCGCTTTGCCGCTGAGTTTGCCATGTAGTTTGGCAATCGGGAGAATTAATTCTACTCTCATAAAACATTAAAAATTTAAATTAAACACATATATTGCTACGACGGTACGTAGTGGTAACGATGTGGTATCGTAAATGATGGGTAAATGGCAGCACAATGACAGGATAATAGTGCGTCATCCACCGCTTTGTACTGGCTGCCGACTGACAGGCAGTCAACCTATTTTATAAACTCACGCACGTGCGTGCGGGTGTGAATATTATAAAAAGGGTGTCAGCCAGTCAGCCTGTCAGTATTCGTCCCTTGCCGCCAGATTCCGGTTGGCGTTAATTTCGTCGGCATCGCGTTCACGAACGATCCATCCTCTGGTGCCGGATTTGCCGATACGTTTGCTTTGATAGCCGAATTTCTGCAGGACCATTCCGAGGCGACTGAGGCTCATGGGTTTCTTAATGGAACCATTGATAACGAGTTTATCGGATATCTCGGCAGTGGTCATGAACTTACCGGTTCCTTCAGCGGGGATATCGAAGTAGACTTCGAGCAGTTGCTCCTCATTTTCTTGTGCCCGGAACTGCTCATTATGCTGCTCGATCTCCTCTATGTCGCTCAGATCGAACCAGTACTGGAAATGATGCTCGAAGAGATACAAGGCCTGCGCATAGATCTGCTGATAGGGGATACTGAGGTCTCTCGGGGAGGTGATGTTGGTCACCGTAAACGGAAGCCAGCGTCTATTACCGCTCATATCTGTAAGGAACTCACGTTTGTTTCCGCTTGCGCAGAAGGAAGCGAGTCGAATGCGTCGTTCCTTATTCATGCGATACGCGGCCCGTTCGGCGACATCGGCCGCGGTGATGACGGACTTCATGACATTCAGTTCTTTGAGACCCATCGAGTCAATCTCATCGAGGGCGATGAGTCCGTATTCGGCGATACGGAGTCGCTCGTCCTTGTTGAGTTGGGTAGCGTTCGCCATTTTACAGCCGTACAGGCGGAGTTCAGGCGGCAGGAGATAGTCGAGCCAGGTCGTTTTATAGATCCCTTGTCGGCCTATAAGGACGAGCACCTGCTGGTTGACGATATCATCCTGGATCCACGATGCGACCATTGCCACGAACCACTTGGTGAAACAGCGTTTCCACCGATTTTGCTCTGTTTCATCCCCTTCGACGGTAACGAGTGATGCCAGCCATCCGATCCAATCCGGAGATGAGTCATCATACGGCGGGCATGCGCCGACATACTCTCGCAGGGGGTGGACATCGGGCACCTGATGAGAGAACAAGACCGCCATGACCTCTTTGGCAGAGATAGCCATGTCGGACTCCGCAGAGGCGGCACAGACGATATCGTTGATATCCGCAGTAGTGATATCCCGCCATTGGTCATCTGCATCGCGTAACTGGACTTGGTCACGGATGACATCGCGTCTGAGTCGGTCGGACATGAGATAGTTCTCCTCGATGAAAGTCCGCGCTTTCTCTTGACGATTTAATTGTTTTTGTAAACGTTTCATATCTATTTTTTATTAATGTTCGTATATACGCGAAATGCTTGTTTTTGGTTTACTTTTGCATAAAACAAAAAAAGCACTCGGTCGTAATCGAGTGCAAAATTAGTGCTTTTTTCGCGAGAGGCAATTGCTTTATCCACATAAACAAAGGACTTTCACCACGATGGGCAAAAGTCCTTATCTATTTCTCATATAGGAAAAATCAGGCTATTGAGATAGTATTACAAAATCTCTTGTGTACTATTTCTTTGAATAAATTCATTCACTTCACCCGTAATATTAGGGTATGTCGTTTTGTTCCGTAATATTTTCCCCATAACATTTGCAAATGTTTTTTCCGTTATATCGAATTTTAATTGGCATGTTTCTCTCAGAAATCGATAGTACGCGGAGGCATTGACTGCTTTAATATGATATTTTTTCTGCCAATGCCAATAGAATACCGCAAGTATCTTCGTTAGCGTGTTATCTTTTTCAGATGTAATGGCTGTGCTCGAAAAATTGTGCTTCTTAAGATAAGAGAGTAGTAGTTCCTTTTCTTTCTTACAATCTGTTTCATCTTCAAATAATACGGTTTTCGGTCTTCCGGTTAGTTTTATAGCGGCATTCTCTCGTTTTTCTAAATCTGCTATGCGCGCATTCTTTTGGGCTAACTCTGCATCTTTGTGTTTTATTTGTTCTTCTAAGTCTGCTATTTTCTGCTGCAATTCTTTTCTCTCAACTAAAAATGCAAAATCATCCGCGGCAGGCGCTCCAGCTTCAATAAAACTCTGAAGCCAAATCTCTCTATCTTTATTATACGTATCAATGTGTTTTGCAGCGATACTCATTTCATTGCGAATGGCGGTATTAGGCATCATATCGTAGATTTTAGGTAATACTACCTTGCGCCAGAAGACCTCTTCATACAACGCGAAATATGCGATGACATACATTCGTCCCCAAATGATATAACAATCATTAACGGCTGGAGTAATGTTCGTGGACGAAATGCCTCTGTAATCTTCTTTGGTCGTTGCAAACGTTTCTATTAATGTTTCATACACATCGGCAGGTTCCGCTTTCAGTATCCTGAGCAAGTATGGAATTGATCTCACACCTTCTCGATCAAGATTTACCGCACATTTCGATAAATATGTGGTGTGCTTAAATGCAATTTCGTTCAGGATTTTGAAATTAATTGTAGCTATTCTTTCTTCATTCATATCAGAAAAAGCAAGTACTATATACGTTTAGAAGATTTTCTACGTGTTTCTCATACTTTTGGAAACTTGTGCAAAGGTACTACAATTTTTTGATATGCGCAAATTTTGGCAGAAAAATTTATCAACAAGAAAGAAATCGCAGCACAGTGTGCTGCGAAAACTAAAAAATATTATTTTTTAGGGGGTTATTTGGTCAACTCTTGATACATCTCGAAGAGACGAGCGACACATTCCGATTCGGAAGTCTTACCGGGAACAAAGCCATAAGCCTGCATAACGGCACGATCGTTGTCTTGATGGGCTTTACGGAGCTCTGGCGGCATGGTTACTTCGTCGTAAAGATCGGCGAGAGAGCAATCCGGATACTTAGCACGAGCATCCAAGATGGCTTGGGCTGTAGCTTCTATCTTAGCTTTCTGCTCGTCAGTCGGATTTGGCCACGGGAAGTTGTTATAGACGATGGTCGCAGAATATGCATATCGAGTCTCTAAACGACCGCATGTTGCTCTCATCCATGCGTTATGCACATTTGACATTAAAACGCCAAATGAATACAAATCTCCATCAGGTATCATTTGAGCATTAGCATTTGCAATAACATCTTTTGCAACATAGCACATAGGCATATATCTCCTACGCTCCGAACTAACAACCGGAAGAATAATATAGTCTCTATCTGGTTGGCGATTCTCAGTAAAGACAGATGGCATATCTGCCCACTTCCGAGTTGCCTCTTTAGTGCTTTCTAATCGAGATTGACGTACTCCTTCTAATCGACGCAAAACCTCACTTGATGAGCGTAAGATATTTGGAGGACAATTTACCAACCATAAACAATAGCGCTCTCTATTATTGATCAAATCATCAGCTCCCATATAGCGCTTAATATATGGTTCGAACTGAGGTGATACCTGTAACAAACTATCCTTTTCTTCTTTCGTGAGTAATAAATTACCTCCATCTGTCGGTTGGCTTCCTTTTGACATCTTTGGTGCATTTACACATATAGGATCTCTTCGTGCCTCAATGTGTACACTCGGGGCTGGTAAAAGATATCCATTAATATTATCGCAGACGGTAATCTGCCCACTTTCAAGATATAAATATTTTGGTTCAGTACTCTGCCCGACGGAGAATCCGATTATTACACAATGTACATGCGCTTTGATATCGGCTTCGGAATCCCATCGGAAGGTACGGTAGGCGAAATCTATATGAACATTGTTTAATGTGTGCCATAATGGAGCAACTTGCTCGCCCTGCGTTATACTATTCGTGGATACAAAAGCGCATTTAACATTTGTACCTTGAATTATATCAGCCGCTTTTTTATACCATCCAGTAACATAATCAAGTGGTTTTAAATCAGGGCATATTGCTAATATATCTTCTTTCTGTTCTTTGCTTTGATATTTAGTTCCTACAAACGGTGGATTACCCATAATATAGTTGAGTTTCTCCGGAGCGATAACTTCTGTCCAATCGAGTCGAAGCGCATTGCCTTCGTGGATGTTATGGTAAGGTTTCAAAGGAAGCGGTTGAATATTAAACGAGGCTATCTTTTCCGTTTCTTGAAGCATTTGTTGCTCAGAAATCCACAATGCCGTCGTGGCAACAGAGACCGCAAAATCATTGATCTCAATACCATAGAACTGGCGAATATCTACCTTAATAGGATTAGCAAATTCGCCTATCACAGATTGGCCTAAATATAGCACACTAAGAACTTTATTCTCCAAGCGTCTCAACGAAATATAACTCTCCGTGAGGAAGTTGCCGCTACCGCACGCAGGGTCAAAGAAAGTAAGCGAAGCAAGTTTGTCTTGAAAGGCTAATAGGCGTTGTTTTGCCGATGTGGGCAATTCGTATACTTTCCGTTTCTTAAAATCTTGTTTCGGAGCAGGTAAAGATTGTTTTATAACTTCGAACTCTTCTCTAAGAGCATTGAGGAAGAGCGGATCAATAACCTTGTGGATATTCTCCAGACTGGTGTAATGCATTCCTCCGGAACGACGTGTCTCGGGGTTCAATGTTGATTCGAATACGGCACCGAAGATAGTAGGACTTATCTCACTCCAATCGAAATCGTCGGATGCTTTGGCAAGTATCAGTTCTTTCAGTTCGTCCGTAAACTGAGGGATAATAAGATGTTCGTCATGGCTAAAGAGTCCACCATTGACGTACGGAAAGAACTTGAGTGCGTCATCCATATACGGGTCACGTTTGTTTTCTGGCGTATCGAGCACATCAAACAGATCAATCAAAGCACGGCGTATATTTTTTGCTTGATATTGGGCTAAGTAGTCATGGAAAGCCGTTTTGGTGCCGAAAAGCATGGCATCTTCGGCATAGAGACAGAACACGAGGCGCACGCAGAGGATATTGAGACTACGAAGCGTTTCGGGACTATCTTTGTCGATGTATTGCTCGAGCAGTTTATCGTAGATAAGACCGACCAACTCACCGGCCTTAACGGATACTTCCATCTCGCGCTTGAGATGTTCGTTTCCTGCATCTACCAAGAACCGCAAACGGTAGTATTCCTTTTCGAGGTTTTCGAGGAGAATCTTCTGCGGTTCGCCGTTTGGCTGCTCCATGTCATAGACCCAGAACTCAGCGAAGTTACACGTAACAATCCATCGTGGACGCTGGCTATACGGTAATTCAGACGCATAGCGCTTTGCCTGTTGGAAAGGATTAAGCACACTGCCGTCGGATTGTTTGATACCTTCCGCAAGGTTCTTTCCGAGCGACTTCTGCTCAATCATCACATGCGTCGAAGGAATAAACGCATCGATGAACGATGTGTGATCAAGATGGACTTGCTGTTCGAATGTGATGAACTGCTCCGGGTGTTCAATGCCGAAGATTTGGTTAAGGAGGGTTGTCCAGAAGATTTGGCTTTCGCCTTTTTCGTAACCTTTGCCTGTCCAATGTGCCACAAACGCAGCGGCCGCTTTGGATTGCTGTATAGGAGTCATGGTAGCGTTTGTTTATGTTTGCTACTCATTCTGTCTTGGGGCAATAGGGCACAAAAAAAACGCGGACGAGATTTTGTCGCCCACGTTACGGCCCTAGGAACTGCCTGACAGAAACAACAAAATGCGCCCGCGCATGCGGACGTTTACAATTTGTCTTCTGTCTACCGAATTAAAATTTCCTAGGTTTTAACGTGGTGTAGAACAAATAGCAAACGCTAATTAATATTTCATTTGGCGCACGTTTGCGCCTGTCCTTGCTGTTTTACGTCGAGCAAGCGACGAGGGGTTATAAGGCGATTTCTAATCGATGCCCGATTAGCTGGTTATTAC
>CAMOUL010000033.1 GCA_946626605.1 uncultured Bacteroidales bacterium
TTCCGCTCCAAGCCTGCGTGAGGACATTCGTGAGAATCGCAAAATCCTTCTGCTCTGTAATACCTGCGCGATGCCATTCGTCCGTCAACTCTTTGCGCATCTCAATGGAGCGCATCCTTTCGTTAATCCATTTGTCGGAATAACCTTGGCGGCGATAATCCTCCACTGCCATCTGGAAGGTCAGTTCCGGATCAATCATCTGGTCTATGCGCTGCTCACCTAACTTAGCCAACCACTGTTTGACAGGCTCGGCTTTCTTGGAAGGGATAGACTGAATGAGACGGAATATACCTTGTAAATCAGCGGCTTGAACTTTTCTCCGTTTTCCATCAAAAGCTCTCATTTCAACAGGGGTACAAATTGTACCCCACTTGGAATCTAATTCCGGATCACGTGCGCGCATTTTCTTAATGTATTGCTTGGCATCGGCACTATCCGTTAACACCTGTACTATATCTACGACAGAGAAATAGTACTTTTCTTGCTCGGCATCCCACACGATGCGGACACGCTTTCCTTCAAAGAGTTGTATGGCAAAATTATCGTCCATCGTTCTGTGGTATTCTTATAGCAACTTCTTGACTTGCTCGTAGACGTTCTGAGCGGTGAAGCCGAGTTTCTCGTCAAGGACCTTGTACGGAGCGGAGAAGCCGAAGGAGTTGAGGCCCCAGATAGCGCCGTTTTCGCCAACGAGGGATTCCAATGTGCAAGATAAGCCTGCGGTCATACCGAAACGCTTGATACCTTTCGGCAGGACGGAGTCTTGGTATTCCTGCGGTTGCTGGCGGAAGAGGCCTTCGGACGGCACGCTGACAATCTGCAGACGGATGCCTTCTGCGCGGAGCAGTTCTGCTCCTGCGAGAAGGGTGGAAACCTCCGAACCGGAAGCCAGAAGGACAACTTGCGGGTTCTCGTCTTTCGAGACAATATACGCACCTTTGCGGAAGCCTTCAAGGTTGACATTGGGCACCGGAGCGATGTCCTGACGGCTGAGGATGAGGGCAGTCGGCGTGTCGTTGTTCTCCATAGCCAAACGCCATGCGAGCGTCGTTTCCTCTGCGTCCGCCGGACGGAGAACGAGCATGGAGGGTTTGCCGCTGTGGTTATGCAGTTTCTCCATAAGACGGATCTGTGCTTCTTGTTCAACCGGCTCGTGCGTCGGACCATCTTCGCCGACACGGAACGCGTCGTGGCTCCAGATGAACTTAACAGGAAGTTCCATGAGGGCCGCCATGCGTACCGCGGGTTTCATGTAGTCGGAGAAGACGAAGAACGTGCCGCAGGCAGGGATAATACCGCCGTGAAGCGCCATACCGATCATGACGCACGCCATCGTGAGTTCGGACACGCCGGCTTGCAAGAACTGACCGGAGAAATCGCCTTTCTTGAAAGCGTGGGTCTTCTTGAGGAAACCGTCGGTCTTATCGCTATTACTCAAATCCGCAGAAGAAACAATCATGTTGCCCACGTTCTCTGCCAGATGGCTGAGGACGGTTGCGGAAGCATTGCGGGTAGCGGCTCCGGGTTTCTGCTCAATCAGACTCCAGTCGATGCATGGCGTCTCGCCGGACATGAAAGTCTCGTATTCGTTGGCAGCAAGCGGGTTCGCTTGTTTCCACTCGTAGTATGCCTCGTATTTCTTGTTGCACAAGTCGCGCAATTCCGCTGCGCGGTCATCGTACAGTTTCTTCACTTCGGGGAAGATGACGAACGGGTCTTCGGGATTGCCGCCGAGATGCTCGATAGTCTTCTCAAAGGATGCTCCGGCTTTGGAAAGCGGCGCACCGTGGGTCGAACATTTGCCTTCCCAGTTAGCTCCTTCGGCTGTCACGCAGCCCTTGCCCATGGTCGTATGACCGATGATGAGCGACGGTTCGCCTTTGTGCGCTTTCGCTTTGATGAGCGCTTCGCGGATAGCGTCGGGGTCGTTACCCGGAATCTCCTGTACGTACCATCCCCAAGCCTTGTATTTGGCGGCTACATCTTCGGAGGTCACTTCGCTGCAACCCGTGGAGAGCTGGATGGCATTGGAGTCATAGAACATAACGAGGTTGTCGAGTCCGAGGTGTCCTGCGAGACGACCTGCGCCCTGCGAGATCTCCTCCTGCACGCCACCATCCGAGATGAAGGCATAGATGGTCGGGTTATGAATCTCGCCGTAGCGCTGGTTGAACCATTTCGCCGCGATGGCTGCGCCGACTGCGAAGGTGTGTCCCTGACCAAGCGGACCGGATGTATTCTCAATCATTCGCTCAATCTCGCGCTCCGGGTGTCCGGGTGTAACCGAACCCCATTGACGGAGGTTCTTGAGGTCTTCGAGCGTGAACTTACCTGCCAGACAGAGCTGTCCGTAAAGCATCGGCGCCATGTGTCCGGGGTCAAGGAAGAAACGGTCACGCGCTTCCCAACCGGCATTGTCCGGGTCGTATTCCAAGAACTCGCTAAAGAGGACGTTGATGAAGTCTGCGCCACCCATAGCACCGCCGGGGTGACCACTCTTTGCTTTTTCTACTGCTGCGGCAGCCAGGATACGAATGTTATCCGCTGCGCGATTCATTAATTGTGTTTTGTTCATTATAGAGGTATTTTTTTTGTGCCTAACATTGTACTTACATTAGCCTTGACTGTCGGTTGACCGTCGGTTGACCGTCGTTCGACTGTCGTTCGAAGACCGTAATTCGACCGTGTTTCGTGAATCAGAATCTCCAACCGAGGTAGTAGTTCAATCCCCATCCGATATTGTCTCTATTGCCGAATCCGGGGATGTAGATCGGTTTCATCTGATCGGCGGTCAGTCCTTCTTTGTCTCGTGTGAAGAGGACCTTGAACCGTCCCATCCATCCCATGTAGAAGGCAGTCTTCTGCACTTTCGCTATCTCTACCTGGCATCCCGCAATAATCTCTCCCCAACAATCGGTATAGCCTTTTGTTTGCACGGCTGTTCCGAGACGGAGTCCGACCAAGAGGGCGTGCGGCGAGTCTTTCTTCTTTTTGAGCGGGTTGATGTCGCATCCCACGCGGAAGAATCCTCCGTGGGCGTTGTACTGGATACTGTCTCCCCGATGGGTTTTTCCTCCGGAATAGCCGAGTTCGAGGGTGGGGAAGAAGCGTCGCGCCAGTTGTACGTTCGCCGCTATCTCGTAGTGTTGCATCTGCCATTGATGTATGCCTGCGATGACTACCGGCGAAGCGATGTCGAGTTTGATCTGCGTAGCGTTATAGATGCTGTCGTTCGTCTGCCCGAAGGAACAAGGAATAAGGAATAAGGAATAAAGACTAATCAGCATTAGTCGATACCAAAAAGTCTTTGCTCTTTCAGCGTAGCGGTCTTTATTCTTTATTCTTTTTTTCATTACATAAGCTCTTTTGCTTCGTTTTTAAGGTATTCCAAGGCCTTGTCTGTCGGCGTCGTACCGTTGGAGGAATAGGCGGTCATCAGTGTCTGGATATAGATCTGTACAGTGGCATTCGGCGGCAGTTGGCCGGCGATAGCGATGACGAACGCCGCCATCTGGTCACGGGCGTTGATGATCATATCCCACACTTCGTCGGAGACATATACCTGCTGGCTCTGGTTGTGGTCAAACTCCGCTCGGATGGTCTGCAGCAAGTATTGCTGAACCTGCCCGATGGTCCAGGTGGTGAATGCGTCCGGCTGGTTCTGGCGAAGCTCCATGATCATGTGCTCCGGTTTTGTGCGTTCCAACAAGAGCGTCAGGCGCTCGTACGCCCTGAGACGAATGGGAGAGATGGTCTTCTGGGATTCGCGTTTCAGTTCCCACTGACGTTTCTTTTCCTCGTTGCGGAAATTGGAGAATTGGATGATCCAAAAACCAAAGATGACCACTGCGACGGCGAGTATGATAACTAAAGCTGTACTCATAATAAAAACTACCTTTGCTTTTTCGCTGCAAAGGTAGTAAAATTTTTGCATATATGCAAGTATTTTCGGAAAAATAATTTTATTTCAACTTCTTGCCTTCGATTTTGAGTTCGCCGAGGGAGAGGAATTTCTTGCCTTGCGATCTTCCGTTAGAGTCGTACCAAGGCAGGATGCGGAGGTGCAAAGTCTCGCCGGCAGGAATGAGAATAGGGTAGTTCAAAGAGACCAGAACGGGCTTGTTTTTCGGCAGGGCGGTGTTCTCGTAAATCGTTGTTACATTGCGGAATTCGTCGCCGAAACCGTAGTTGATATGGATATTCATGCCCGGTCCGCCTTTCGCCTTAACCGGCAGGATGATGGACTCAATGACGATGCCTTTTTTCTTCTCGGCGGTGATGGTATATTCGATGTAGCGGTTTGCCACTTCGTCAATCTCCCCTGCGGGCCAGAGTCCGTCCGAAGGAGCGTAACCGGCTTTGGCGAGTTTCATATTTTTCGTCTTGGCATTCTTCAGGGTCGTCGCAAACGGCGTACCATCGGCTTTGAAGGCTTCCAGACGACCTTTCTCTTCGATCGCACGGATGTACGAGACGCTGACCTCGAGCGGCGGCAATGCTACCAGGTGATGCAGCTCACTCAACTGCGGGCAGTTCTTGATCAACAGGTATGCCAGATGGGCATTCAGGAAGCCTCCAGCCTGGCCTGTATGGGTCTTGTCGCCGCAGTTGAAATACTCCTTCATGCACCTCTCCTGTCCGGTGGTTTCGTACATCTCGCAACTCTTCTGCGTCATGTCGAGGAAAGGTACGTTCATTTCTTCCGCCACTTCCCGCATACAACGGACGTAATTCTTGTCGATACCGTCTTTGCTCAGGTCATGGCGACCTTCGGCATTGATCTTTCCGTCCTTGAAATACGCGCGGCAGATCGGGCTCATGAGGATCGGCGTGACACCCATTTCCCGCGCTTCGTTAATGAATTTGCGCAGGTATACCTTGTAGGTCGTGTTCGGTTCCGTGCCGCGCATGTCGGTCAGTGTGTCTTTGCCTTCCGCACGCAGTTTGGCGTTCTGGACATAGACATCTTCGCCCTTGCATTTCTCGTCGTTATGGGCAAACTGGATGATGAGGTAATCGCCGGGCAGCATCTGTCTCTTGACGGACGGCCAGAGGTTATCCGTCTCGTAGAACGTACGGGTGGAAGCACCGGACTTGCCGCGGTTGTTGACCTCGATGGAGTCGGGATTGAAGAAGGCTTGCAGATACATTCCCCAGCCGCGTTTGGGCGTGGCAGCGGGTTTGTAATCGCTCATCGTACTGTCGCCGATAGTGTGGACGCGACGTTTGGCGGAAAGCCTACCCCCATCCCCTCCCTGAAGGGAAGGGAGAAGAAGCAACGCAGACAGAACTGAAAGTGTAAGGATCTTGCGCATAATGATGTATTTTTTTAGGGTACTAGGGTCCTAGGATACTAGGATACTAGTTTGTTAAACTCTTTGGGAACGGGGCTCTCGAAACGCACCTTTTTCTCCGTCACGGGATGGATGAACTCCAGCACTTTTGCATGCAGACATAGGCGGTCAATAGGGCTGGATTCGTTGCCGTGACCGTACTTGCGGTCGCCCACCACCGGGCATCCTTTGGACGCCAGATGCACGCGGATCTGGTTCGTGCGGCCGGTCTCGAGGTGAAGCTCCACTAATTGATAATTGACAGTTGACAATTGAGAATTATTTGCGACTTCGTCGCGTTTAGAGGTTTTGAGTACCTTGTAATTCGTGATGGCGATATCGCCGCCGTCGTCCACAGGGGAGGAATAAACCACCGCATTGCGTTTGTCTTCGGTCAGCCAGGTCGTTATTTTTCCTTCGCGTGGCTCGAGGATGCCTTCAGCGAGGGCGATATACGTCCGGTCGGTTACCAAATCCCGCCAATACTCGCGCATATAATGCTGGAGTTCCTCCGAGCGGGCAAAAACGAGCAGACCGGAGGTCTCCCGGTCGAGGCGATGTACGACATATATGCCCGCGCGCGCGTTCTGTTTTTTTACGTACGCGCGTAAGATAGAGAACGCCGTCGTCTCGGAGCTGCCGGGTGTAGCCGCTACGGTCAAGAGTCCCGGTTGCTTGTTCACCACAATCAGGTCGTCGTCCTCATAGACGATGCGCAGTTTGGGATGCGTCAATTGGCTGTTGCCGCGGCCGGAAGAGACGGTTACGATATCGCCCGGATGGAGCGGGAAATCATGCCGCGTCTGTACGGCGTTGCCGACTTTGACACGCCGCTGGCCTAAGAGTTGTTTGACCGACGATTTCGCCATGCCGCCCATCTTCGCCATGAGGAAGTCCATGAGCTGCGCAGGTTCCGCGACTTTTAATACGGTGTCTTGTTTTCGTTTGATCATATTTTTCGGGATAACGGGATTACGTAATTACGGGATTACGGATTTTTCTTTAACCAGCCCATATTCTCCGGCTTGGTGGCTTTGAGCCAAGCGATGCCTGCCATGGAGTTAATCACCAGGAAGAAGGTGAACAGGACGATGGAGAATATATTGCCGAGGAGGATGAACAGCCCGATGCCGGCGATGCTGTAGATGAACCAATATATCCATGAGTCCGTCTTGCGATAGATGAGCCAGTAGTTGGCAAGGAACGAAGAGGAGATGAGAAAGCCGTTGAGCAAAAGAATGACAGCTTCTTTCCATCCGTCCAAAGCGAGTGCGCCATGAATGGCATATATATTGATAATAACATCTCCTGCGGTAATGAAGAGCAACAGCGCGACGGACAGGAAAAGTCGCGGGGTGTCGAGGAATTTCGGTTCGAACGAGGCGCCCCCGTCGTCTTTGGAGCGGCTCCATTTATAGATGGACATCAGTTGGAACGGGATGAAGACAAAGAAGAAGAGAAACGCGCTGTCGTATTGACTTTGCAGCAGAAACTGGATGCCTAAGAGAATCGACATGACGATGCCTGCGAAGAATCCGGTGTAGTTCTGCGGGTCACGAACCGTTAAGATATATGCAACGCCGATGATAGAGGCAGGAATGCCGACTACCCAGGCGGGATCATGCCATTTTAATAATTGACAATTGACAATTGACAATTGACAATTAAGGAACCATTCTACGAGCCAGAGGAGTCCCAAAAGGGATCCGAAAAGGAGGATGGAGATTATGAAATTGCGGCCTAATGCGCGCCAGAGGGATGTGTTATTCATAGTGATTTTTTTTAAAAAAACAACAAGGGGCAAGCATGTGCTCGCCCCTTGAAAATCGCAAGGATTACTTGCGGTTGCGGTTGCCGTAGCGAGACATAAATTTGTCCACACGACCTGCGGTGTCCACGAGTTTGGACTTACCGGTGTAGAACGGGTGACTCGTGTTCGAGATCTCGAGCTTGATCAGCGGATACTGAACGCCGTCGATTTCGATCGTGTCCTTCGTAGCTGCAGTAGAGCGGCTGAAGAACTGAGTACCGTCAGACATATCTTTGAAAACTACTACGCGGTAGTTATCAGGATGAATTCCAGCTTTCATTGCTTTTTTCCTTTCTTTAAATGTTTAACATTACTCAGCTACTACGTTCAGCTTGATCTCTGCTTTTACCTCGCGGTGGAGGCGAGCTTGTGCACTGTACTCACCAAGTTCCTTGATCGGCTCAGCGATGGTGATCACCTTCTTGTCGATCAGGATCTCCTGTGCTTTGAGAGCGTCAGAGATGTTCTGGGTGGTAACGGTACCGAAGATCTTACCGTCCTCATTTGCTTTTACTTTAACCTCGATTACGGTCTCAGCCAGTTTAGCCTCGAGTGCCTGAGCGTCAGCCAGGATTTTCGCAGCTTTGTGAGCCTGTTGTTTGAGGTTCTCTGCCAGCTGTTTCTTGTTGCTCTCATTAGCGATGATAGCAATCTTCTGCGGCAGCAGGTAGTTACGTCCGTAGCCGTCACGTACTTTTACGATGTCGTTCTTGAAACCGAGGTTTGCAA
>CAMOUL010000034.1 GCA_946626605.1 uncultured Bacteroidales bacterium
AGGATGATAGCCGAGATCTCCTGCGGGGTGTAGAGACGTCCGTCGATGTCCACACGGGGAGTGTTGTTGTCGCCCTTTGTTACTTTATAAGGAACACGCGCGATTTCAGACTGCAAGCGGTCGTAGGTCTCGCCCATGAAACGCTTGATCGAATAGATAGTTTTGGTCGGGTTTGTGATGGCTTGACGTTTAGCAGGGTCGCCCACTTTGCGCTCGCCACCCTCAACAAATCCAACTACAGAAGGAGTAGTACGCTTACCTTCCGCGTTAGCAATGACGATAGGTTCGTTACCCTCCATTACGGCTACACACGAGTTTGTGGTACCGAGGTCAATTCCAATAATTTTAGACATAGTATTTTTCCTTTCTTTAATTAATTTCGTATTTTTTTCCGAGATTTCGACATATCGGGATATCGAGATATCGAAATCGTTCGCTACGAATAAGACAAAACGTGTGCCAAAGGAGATTTGGCAGAGAAAGGCTGACAAAATGGCAGAGATAGACGGAGAATGACATATATCCAGCGGAATAGCGCAGGGAAAAGGACAAAAAAAAATCCGCCATGCATGGCGGATACTTTATTAAGAGAGGTCGTAGCCGTAGTGCTTGAGGCGGGAGATGTTGGACCGCCAGTCTTTGTCCACTTTGACGAAGAGCTGGAGGAAGACCTGCTTCTGGAAGAAGTCCTCGATGTCCTTACGAGCCTGGGAGCCGACGCGCTTGAGAGCCGAACCGGCTTTGCCGATGATGATACCCTTCTGGGAATCGCGCTCGCAGTAGATGACGGCGTCGATGCGGATGAGTTTGTCCTCTTCCTTGAAGGACTCCACTTCAACCTCGACAGAATACGGGATCTCCTTGTCGTAGTTGAGGAGAATCTTCTCGCGGATGATCTCATCAACGAAGAAACGTGCGGGTTTGTCGGTCAGCTGGTCCTTGGGGAAGAACGGCGGTCCGACTGGCAGGGCTTCTTTGATAGCATCGAAGAGTTGGGATACACCGAAACGCTCTTGTGCGGAGATGGGGAAGATCTCTGCCTCGGGGAGCTGGGTATGCCAAAACTCCACTAACCGCTCCAATGTATCCTGCGTAGTCAGATCAATCTTATTAATAATAAGGAATACGCGTGCGCCTGAGGCTGCCATGCGACGCACTTTGTCGATGAAGTCGGGGTTGCGGTCAATGGTGTCCTGAGGCTCCGTGACATAGAGAAGGACGTCAGCATCGACGAGTGCCGAGCGGCTGAACTCCAGCATCTTCTCCTGGAGACGATAGTTCGGCGAGAGGACTCCCGGTGTGTCCGAATAGACCATCTGGAAGTCCTCGCCGTTAACGATACCGAGAATGCGATGGCGGGTCGTTTGCGCTTTCGAAGTAATGATCGAGAGGCGCTCGCCCACCAAGGCGTTCATCAACGTAGATTTGCCAACATTGGGGTTACCAACGATATTTACGAACCCACTGCGGTGGGCTCGTAAAGTATCGCTATTTACCATTTTGTCATTTACCATTTGGCCATTTTACATTACGGCATCCATCAACTCTTGGGTCGAGTTGAAGAGTTTAGCCGGCGAGAGTTTGGTTACTTTGCAGCCGAGTTTCTTCTCGATGGCCTTCACGTCAATCTTCTTCGGGTCGCCCATGAGGATGATGGTAACGGGTTTGCCCTTGATATTCTCCTCGTAGAACTTCTCGATATCGTTGAAAGTGAGGGCGTCGATTGCTGCAGCGTTGACTTTCGACGGGTCGTCATTGTAACCCAGACGCTGCCAGTACTCATAAGCAGCGGCTTTAGAACGCATCGACGGTTTAGCGGTCTGCGCAGCCTGCTTGAGGGCGGCTTTGAGAGCAACTAACTGTGTCGAGTCCTTCGGCATGTCGGTCAGGATATCCATATATACGGAGATGGCGTCGTTGACCTTATCCGACTGGGTACCCACGTAACCGATGAAGTAGCAGTCCTTACCCGGGAGCTCCGGCGTAGCGTTCACACCATAAGCCGAGTATGCCATGGAGCGTTTTACACGGATCTCATTCATGATCACACCCGTGAAACCGCCGGACATGTACTGGTTGAAGGCGTCAGATTGTACATCCGAAGCGATGTCGTACGGACGACCGTTGATGTAGAAATAGAGGTCCGCCTGCTGTACGTTACTGTTCGGAAGGAAGAGTACGGTCGGTTTGTCGTAGGTCACGCGGTCCTGCACGAACGGCGACTTGGAAGGCTGCATACCTTCGGTCAGAGGCAGTTCAGGCACGAGTTTGTCCTCGGGAAGCGTACCGCAGTAGAAGACGTCGAGCGCGTAGGTACGGGCCGAAGCGATGAGACGCTGAACCTGTACACCATCCATATTCCAGATGTCGATAAACTTCACCTCGTCGAGGAAAGAGGACTTCTTGCCGTAGAGGGCATACTGCATAAGGGCAGACTTCTGCACGGCCGTACGTTTCTGACGGCTGTAGCGCGAGAAGAACTCGTTACCCTTGACCGCATCGAGCTGTTTCTGCTCGAGGTACGGCATGAGGAGCTGGCGGTTGACGAGATTCATGATCTTATTCATATTCCCATCCTCACCGGAGATGGAGATGTAGAAATACGAGTCGTTACAACCGTAGGAAACCGCAGCGCCGAGTTGCGCAATCTGCTGGTCGAAGTCCTTACCCTCGATAGCCGGGTTGCCCATGATACCTGCGTTCTCCATGAGCATCGCAGCGTACGGCAGCAGCGGCATCTCGTGCTCTCCCACGCCATAACGGAGGATGAGAGTGAAGATATCATTCTTGGTGTTCGGCGTATAGTGGAGTTTCACGTTCTCGCCCAGCGAAGAGATCTTCACATCGTTGAAGTCATTGAAGGTCTGCTTGAGTTCGCCCTTCGGCAGTTTCTGGAACTCCTCTGCGTACTCGGTCTTCGCATTCTTCACCGGATCAAGCGGTTTGATATTCGGTTTCGGCAGCGTTTTCGGCTTCATATTCTTGGTATCCTCGTCGAAGGAGATGGTCATGTGGTCGGCATTGAAATATTTCTTTGCGACGCGTGCGATCTCCTCTTTGGTGAGGGATTGAATCTTCTCGTTAGCCGTGAAGATATCGTCAACCGGTTTGCCATAGGTGAATGCGTCCACGAGGACGGACATCTTGGTCGAAGGCGACTCATTGAAAGCCTTGTACTGCTGAGCGTACATGTGCTTTACGTTCGCGATGAGGTCGTCGGAGATATCGCCACGTTTGATCTTGTCGATTTCTTTCATGACGATAGCCTCGGTAGCCTTGTCGGACTCGAACATCTGCTGGTTGGCGTCATAATAAGGCACCGCCATGACGATCAGACGACCGTCGTTACGACGCGCGTCGAGGAACGCATACGAAGCCGACACATCACCCTTGGTGTTGACCTGGTCGAGGAGACCTGTCTGACCGTTGTAGAGAAGGTTGCAAACGAACTCCAGGACATCCTGGTCTGCATCACCTTCTTTAACACCCTGATACACCCAAGCGACCTGCGGGTTGTAACCGAGGTTATAGTGCTTCTTTCCGGTCAGTTTGACAGCCGGATAGGAAGGACGCGAAGGCAGTTCTTTCGGCTGCAAGCGGCCAAACGTCTGAGCAATCATCGGTTTGGTGGACTCGGAATCGAAGTCACCGACGATGATGAGCGCCATGTTGTTCGGCACGTACCAGGTGTTGTAGAACTCAATCAGACGCGAGAGACGCGGGTTCTTGAGGTGCTCGGGCAGACCGATGACGTCACGCTCGTACGGAGAACCTTTGTAGATATCCTCCATGAGCTGTTTCTGTGCCTGGGAAGAGGGTTCGTTGGCGTACATATTGTACTCCTCGAACACGTTCTCCAGCTCCGCCTGGAAAGTACGGAAGACCGGGTTGATGAGACGGTCGGAGAAGATCGTCAGCCAGCGGTACATCTCTGCAGCCGGGAAGGAGTTGTGGTACGCCGTAAGGTCGTAAGACGTATAGGCGTTCACACCCTCGGCACCGATGAGATCGAGCATGTTGAAGAAATCCTCGGTCGAAGAGATCTTCGCTTCACGCATGGAGCACTCGTTGATTTGGGTGGCGAGTTGCTCACGGATTTTCGGATCGGTGGCATCGCTGTACTGGTCGTACAAAGCGATGATCGAGTCATAGATCGGTTTCTCTTTCTCCCAGTCGAGTGCGCCGATGCGTTGCGTACCCTTGAAGAGCATGTGCTCGAGGTAGTGCGCAAGTCCGGTGTACTCCTTCGGTTCGTCCACAGCTCCGGCGCGAACTACTACGTAGCCCGTTACGTCCGGTGCGTCATGATCTTCCCAGAGAAGAACAGTGAGACCATTTTCCAACTTGTACTCCGTCAGACCCTCACGGGATTGAGCAGAGAGAAATGCGGTGCCGCAGATGAGCAGCAGAGCGCTAAGTAAAAGTTTTCTCATTGTTGTTAATATTTGTTGTTAGTTATTTTTCGACAGATCGAGATATCGAAATTTCGACATATCGAGGTGATTTACCATTCGAGAAGGACCTTTCCGCACTGTCCGGAGACCATGACGTCGAAGCCTTTCTGGAAGTCGTCGAACTTAAAGCGATGGGTGATGACCGGGCTGAGGTCGAGTCCTCCAAGGAGCATCTGCTCCATCTGGTACCATGTCTCCCACATGCGGCGGCCGGTGATACCTTTGATGGTCAGGGCATTGAAGATGACGTCTGACCAGTTCACCTGGGTGTTGGACGGCAGGATACCGAGTTGGGCGATGTTGGCACCCTTGTACATGTGCGCGATCATCTCATTGAAGGCCGCGGGGGCACCGCTCATCTCCAGTCCCACATCGAAGCCTCGGATACCGAGTTGGAACATCGCATCGGCGATCGTCTCGCCTTTGGAGCCATCCACAGTGAGGGTCGCACCCATCTTCTTCGCAATCTCCAGACGCAGCGGGTTGATATCCGTCACGACGATGTTTTTTGCTCCGGCATAGCGGCATATTCCTGCCGCCATCGTACCGATGAGTCCTGCGCCGGTGATGAGTACATCTTCACCCAGGAGCGGGAAAGCGAGGGCTGTGTGGGTAGCGTTGCCGAAGGGATCCATGATCGCTGCGAAGTCATCGGGTATCTCGTCGCGCAGTTTGACCACATTGGACTCCGGAATGGTGACGTACTCCGCGAAACACCCATCTTTGCCCATGATTCCGACGGAGATGGTGTTCTCACAGACGTGTCCCATGCCCCGGCGGCAGTTTCGGCAATGTCCGCAGACGATATGTCCTTCCGCCGTGACTCGTTCGCCGATTGAGAAGTTCCGGACTCCTTCGCCCACTTCGGCCACCACTCCGACAAACTCATGCCCCATCGTATAAGGCGGTTTGCAATGAGCCTGCGACCACTCGTCCCATTTATACATGTGCAGGTCGGTGCCACAAATAGCGGCTTTGGTGACCTTGATCAGGACGTCGTTGACCCCCACCTCCGGCATCGGCACTTCTTCCATCCAGATGCCGGGTTTTGCATATTTTTTGACTAAAGCTTTCATAATTTACTTCAATACACCAAGAACCGTGCCAATCTTTGTGAAGGCGGCAATACATTTATCTAATTGCTCGCGCGTGTGGGCTGCGGAAACCTGCACACGGATACGCGCCTGACCTTTCGGCACCACCGGATAGTAGAAGCCGGTAACGTATATTCCTTCTTTCTGGAGCGCCGCAGCAAACTCCTGCGAGAGGCGTGCGTCGTAGAGCATCACTGCGCAGATAGCCGATTGCGTGGGTTTGATATCGAAACCCGCCGCTTTCATTTGGGCAACGAAGTACGCTGTGTTCTCGTGCAGACGGTCCTGCAGTTCGTTGGAGCGTGTGAGGATCTCGAAGGTCTTGATACCAGCCGCAGCAATCATCGGCGGGATAGAGTTCGAGAAGAGATACGGACGCGAACGCTGACGCAGGAGGTCGATAATCTCTTTCTTACCGGTTGTGAAACCACCGACCGAACCGCCAAAGGCTTTGCCGAGCGTGCCGGTGATGATTTCTATTTTGCCGCGCATGTTATAGAGCTCCGTAACGCCATGTCCTGTCTTACCGACCACTCCGGCGGAGTGCGACTCATCGACCATGACGAGGGCGTTGTATTTCTGCGCCAGCTCGTAGATCTTATCGAGCGGGCAGACGTTGCCGTCCATAGAGAAGACGCCGTCCGTCGCGATGATGCGGAAGCGTTGTGCCTGGGCTTTCTTGAGTTGCTCCTCGAGATCCGCCATGTCGCCGTTGGCATAGCGGTAACGCACCGCCTTGCAAAGACGCACGCCGTCGATGATCGACGCATGGTTGAGGGCATCGGAGATGATGGCATCCTCTTCGGTCAAGAGCGGCTCGAAGAGACCACCGTTGGCATCAAAACATGCGGCATAAAGGATGGTATCTTCGGTACCGAAGAAATCAGAGATGACGCGCTCCAACTCTTTGTGCGTATCCTGCGTACCGCAGATAAAACGTACCGACGCCATGCCGTAACCGCGCGCATCCATGCGGGCTTTGGCGGCTTCGATGAGTTCTTTGTTATCGGCGAGGCCGAGGTAGTTATTCGCGCAGAAGTTGATTACTTCCTGTCCGCCTTCTACGGCAATGCCGGAAGACTGCGGGGTGATGATCACGCGCTCGTTCTTATAGAGACCTGCATCGCGAATCTCATTCAGCGTTTTTTGCAGGTGTTGTTGAAAATCTTGATACATAG
>CAMOUL010000035.1 GCA_946626605.1 uncultured Bacteroidales bacterium
TGGGGCAAATTGAAAAGTCTATCGAAGACATGTCTTCTTACATAGAGCTTGACCCGAGAGGTTCTTATGGGTATTATCGTCGCGGCTGGTGGAAACGTTTATTACATCAATGTGATGGGGCTATTGAAGATTTCATAATAACTCAATCCATTGATCCTTCATACACCTATTCATATGACGGAATGATACGGTGTTATTTATTACTAGGCGATACGGCGAAAGCCATAAAAGAATGTGAAATGCTGTTAAAGATAGATACAGTTCCAAATGCAGATAGTAATGCCCATTTTGCATATCATTTCCTTGGACAGGACGAAAAGGCAATTGAGTGGATAGAAAAGATGTTGCAAAGCGACTCTAGCCAAACATACGATGCAGCATGCATTTATTCCATGGTTGGTGATACGGCCAAGGCTCTCATGTATATGCAAAAGTCGCTTGATAATAATTGGGTACGCTTTCATCACTTAGAGATTGATGAAGACCTCGATAATATCCGCCATTTGGACTCCTATAAAAGAATGGTGGAGAAACGGAGACAAGAGGTACAGCAGAACATAAGCGGCGAAAAGATTACGTCATCTGCTACTCTGCGAGTTGTTGAAGTTCCTTTTACTGCCGTCAATGGTGTGACAAAAGTGGATTGCTCCATTAATGGATTACCGCTCAACTTCGTTTTTGATACAGGAGCAAGTGACGTGAGCCTGTCACAAGTAGAAGCGAATTTTATGTTCAAGAATGGTTATCTGACAGATAAGGATATTGTTGGAAAGCAGCATTATCAAACGGCAGATGGCAATATTTCTGAAGGCACCGTTATTAACCTTCGACAAATAAATTTTGGAGGGCTGGAACTTAAAGACGTTCGCGCATCTGTGTCGAAAAGTCAGCGAGCACCATTATTGCTTGGCCAATCAATACTCCAACGTCTTGGTAAGATTGAAATCGATAACGAGAAGCGTGTCCTCAAAGTAACCACCAGATAAACCCGATATGTTTTTATGCGTTGAAAATGACCCGGTACTATTTGAGGAGTATAAACTTACCAAAGATGAACTGAACCGGTGTCGCAAGCGCTTGCTTGCTATTGAGCCGGATTTATGTATCGCGGAAGAGGAAAGTCCAGAGGATTTGGATTGGGAAGATGTGTTCCTTTTCGTCGGAGATAAAAATATGATCATTTGCCTTATCCCCAGTTTCAACGAAATCAACACACCGTCTATATATGTCCTATCTAATGAACGTGATTACGAACTGGATGACAAAGGTGTTTTTGATTTTTTGACGCAACTTTACGAAAAACGCCCTGATTTCAGACTTCCCAATAGGCGACCCGTTTTAGATAGTAACGCGCACTCTCTTACGGGGCTAATATTTCACGTTGCGTGCTTTCTTACAAATTCTCCCAAAGAACCGGAGAGCTGCGCATCGTATGATAATTATAATCCTCGCGTTCAGCCGACATCAAAAGATTTTGATATTGACGAGGCTACACGCCTCGTGCATATAGTGCTGACCACGATGTATAATTATCCTGAATCGTATAATTTGTCGGCTGAAGACTTTGACGATTTGTCAAGCTTTGGAAATGAATTTGCAAATTCCGCGCTCTTGCGCGATATATAAACAAGGAGAAGGACAAATTTTTTCTTTCTTTAATAAGGAGTTCGTTGCACTCACGGCTTTGTTGATTGGTTTTTCTCTTTCCCCCTAATAAGGTGTTCGCTTCGCTCACGGTCTTTGTCTATAAATTATCAAATCGGATATCGGCATCGCCCACACCGAGGGAATGGAGGAGATCCAATACCGTCTTGGCCATCATAGGAGGACCGCAGAGGCGGAGCGTCGTCCCGCATATCGGGAAGAGCGGCCTCCGCCGAGAAGGGCGTATAGCATCATGCTGCTTGAGGCGGAGCATCGTCCCGCTTATCGGGAAGAGCGGCCTCCGCCAAGAAGGGCATATATCCTCCGCTCTCGCTCTCTGCCGCATCTCCGCTCTCGCCATCCCCGCGCGCGCCAGCGCGCCTCTCTCCGCCCGCCTCGGGCACACCCCGCGCCACACTCCGCGCCTCTGTACAAGACTTTCACCAACCCCAACTCCGTCTATCCCGCCCGACATCAAAATCTCTGGTCTCTCTTCAATATGGTGTACTTCGTACGTCTGTCTATATAATGGGGGCTTTCAATATGGTGTTCGGTCTCCTCACGGACTTGTATTGTACTTGTATTGTTTTACTTGATCCTTTTTACATTTTTCTTTTGGGAAATACTTCATATTTCTTACCCACGTCCTCTGAATAGGGGCATTTACCTGCGGTGCTGAGTGACCACATTCAAATGTGCTCACCGTCTTTAGATTTTTAGTAGGTATCTACCGACAAGTCGGTTTTTCGCGTGCGAATAGCACAATACGCGCACATTTATTTGCATATATGCGAATTTTTCACTACCTTTGCACTCGCAAACGCACAAACAACTACGAATATGAACATAGAACAGGTAAGAGACTTCGCACTATCCATTAACCCCGCTGTCACAGAAGAACTATTCGCGGAGAATTGGATTTCGTGGCGAATATTCGGCAAATGGTTTCTACTGATGCAACTCGACGCACCCGAACCACGTGTCGCCGTTAAACTGTTACCCGAAGATAGCGCGGAACTGCGCGTTCAGTATGACGGTATTCGTCCCGCATACCACATGAACAAAACACACTGGAATGATCTCTATCTGAACGAACTTGACGACACCCTCGTTCAAGAACTTATCACCTCATCCTATCATCTCATAGCTTCTAAACTCCCCAAAGCCCAACAAGCACTTTTGTAGTAGTCTCGTGCGCCCCGGAGCGTCCTTCCATTGAATTGGAAGGAGCGGCCTCCGCCTAGAAAGGTTTCGGTAAGTAATAAATTTAAAGAAAGCCCCCATTTTTTTTCTTTGAGAGAGACCAGAGATTTGCCCCGGGCGGTATAACCTACGCTTTAGCATCCCACGTCTTGTACAGAGGCGCGGAGTGTGGCGCGGGGTGTGCCCGAGGCGGGCGGAGAGAGGCGCGCTGGCGCGCGCGGGGATGGCGAGAGCGGAGATGCGGCAGAGAGCGAGAGCGGGCGCGGGAGATACGGGCGACACCTACCTCAAGCAGCATGACGCTATACGCCCTTCTCGGCAGAGGCCGCTCTTCCCGATATGCGGGACGACGCTCCGCCTCTGTGGTCCTCCTATGATGGCCAAGACCGTCCTCGACCTACTCCACTCGCTTGGCGTAGACGACGCAGACATCCGCTTCGATAACTTCGGAGGATAAGGACGCATGAGGCTCATGTAGCTTTACACAAACGGGGCATAAGCCCTTATATGACAACGCTCGGTTTATCAGGTGCTTGCACTTGGATAGACCGAGTGTTTGTTGTATGGACACCGTACGGTGGTTTGTGTAAAGCCACAATCGCCTCATGTGCAAAAGTGAGAGGATCGAACTTCGGGGGAATGCCCTCTGGACAGGCGGCGTCCGAATTTCGGAGGTTGATCCGGTCGAGCGGCTCGACACCCGTTTGAGCCATTCGGACATATATTAATGAGGAACGCGTACGTGTGTGCGCGTTTCTTTTTTTTGACATACACAAGAAAAAAATGCAGTTTGCAGGCGAAAAGCGTAAAATACCCACTAAACAGCCAGATTTTGGCGGTTTGGAGACAATGGGAGGTGCTTGAGGGGTTAGAGGTTAGGGGTTATGGGTTAGAGGAGAGCATGAAATTGGGGTAAAATAGAACAAAAAGGGTCCGCAATTACGTGAAATGGCAAAAAAAATGAAAAATTTTCGAAATTTTATGCGTTTTTTCTTGCGTGGATAAAAAAAAAGCAGTAACTTTGTGCGGTTTTAGAAAACTTAACTAGTTCTACTAGAAAACACCCAACAACGAGATATTCATTATTCATTAATAATTATTAATTAATACCATCATGGCAGACAACAAAGTAAACATGTTAGCGGATTTTGCGCCGGTCTCCACGCAAGTGTGGAAGGACAAGATCATCGCTGACCTGAAAGGTGCCGACTTCGACAAGAAGTTGGTATGGCGCACGCCGGAAGGATTCAACGTGCAGCCGTTCTACCGCCGTGAGGACCTCAAAGGCCTGAAGACCACCGTCTCTGCGCCCGGTCAGTTCCCTTACGTCCGCGGTACGCGTACAAACAACGAATGGGCAATCCGCCAGAACATCTGCGCTTGCAAGAACGCACGCAAGGCTAATGCGAAAGCGCTGGAGGTGCTCAACAAAGGTATCACGTCCCTCGGTTTCTGTCTCGACAAAGACAAACTGACGTACAACTTCATCAAAACGCTCCTCAACGGCGTTTATGCACCGGCAGTAGCCATCAACTTCTCCATCTGCGCCTGCGCAGCGCCGAAGCTGGCGAACATCCTCGTGCGTTACTACGGCCGTATGGGTTATGACACCAAGGGTCTCATCGGTTCTATCAACGTCGATCCGATCAAGAACATGCTCCTCAAGGGCAAAGCCCTGACCCGCGAACAAGTGTCCGCTAAGATCGCCGAGACCGTCAAAGCAGCCAAATCGCTGCCGGGTTACCGGGTAGTAGGCGTGAACAGCGTGATACTGAACAACTCGGGTGCTTACGCGGCACAGGAGCTTGCGTACGCCCTCGCTTGGGGTGCCGAGTACATGACGATGCTCACCGAAGCCGGTGTGCCTAACTATCGCGCTGCCAACGCCATCCGTTTCAATATGGGTATCGGCGGTAACTATTTCATGGAGATTGCCAAGTTCCGCGCAGGCCGTCTGCTGTGGGCAAAGATTGTCGAGGCATACAAAGACCCGATCTTCACCACCGCTCTCCGCAACGCTGCTAAGATGAACGTCAGCGCAGAAACGAGCCGTTTCAACATGACTATTTTTGACGCGTATGTGAACCTCCTTCGTTCGCAGACCGAGACGATGTCTGCAGCCCTTGCCGGCGTGGATGAAATCACCGTTACGCCGTTCGATATCACCTACGAGCGTCCGACGGATTTCTCCGAGCGTATCGCCCGTAACCAGCAGTTGCTGCTCAAGGAAGAGGCACATTTCGATAAGGTCGTTGACCCTGCAGCGGGTTCGTACTACCTCGAGAACCTGACGGCTTCTATCGCTGCCGAGGCATGGAAGCAGTTCCTCGACATCCAGGAGCGCGGCGGTATGTACCAGCTCGTTGCCGAAGGCAAGGTACAGGAGCACATGGCGGCTAACCTCAAAGCACGTCTCGCTGACGTCGCTAAACGCAAAGAGGTGCTCCTTGGCTCGAACCAGTTCCCGAACTTCACCGAGAAAGCCGGCAAGAAGATCAAAGCCGACGCCGGTGCTTGCAGCAGTATTTGTACGTGCAAGGAATCAAGAGTCAAGAATCAGGAATCAGGACCGAAATGCTCCTGCAATGGTGATAAGTCCTTACTCCTTACTCCTGACTCCTTACTCCCGACGCTGCCAGTCGCCCGTGCTGCCGAAGAGTTCGAGGCACTGCGCTTAGAGACCGAAGCAGCTAAGAAACAGCCGGTTGCGTTCATGCTCACCATCGGTAACCTCGCTATGCGTATCGCGCGTGCGCAGTTCAGTTGTAACTTCCTCGCGTGCGCAGGATACAAGGTCATCGACAACAACGGTTTTGCTACCATCGCCGAAGGTATCAAGGCTGCCCGCAAGGCGAAAGCGGACATCATCGTCCTCTGTTCGTCCGACGACGAGTACGCAACCCTCGCGCCGAAGGCATGGAAGAAGCTGCAGGGCAAGAAAGAGCTCTTCATCGTTGCCGGTGCTCCGGCGTGCATGGAGGACCTCCAGAAGCTCGGCATCACCAACTTCATCCACGTCCGTTGCAACGTCCTCGAAACCCTCAAAGCCCTTAATGCACAGTTACTGAAGAAATAAATTGTGAATCAGGAATCAGGAATCAAGAATCAAGATAAAAATGCATAACTTTCGAAAACTTGACACATGGCTTGACGGCGTGGAATTAGCGGATA
>CAMOUL010000036.1 GCA_946626605.1 uncultured Bacteroidales bacterium
GGATGGATTGGGTCTCGTTCAGCAGATCATCGTACTGCGCGATGCGATCCTCTATGAGTGCTTCCAGATCAGTCAGTAGATAGAGTCCGTCGGCATTAGGAGTCAGTTCTTTCAGGCAGATGGGGTAGATCATCGGCGGGTTGTCCAGATCGAGAAGCGACTGATAACGGAGTTGGGCGGGCGTCTGGTAGCAAAGGTTGAGCGAGGCATAATAGATTCCGTCGGTACCGAGCCATTTCTCGATGACCAATTTGGAACCGATGGGGGTCTTGTGCTCGATGGTTCCCGGTAGATCGTAATCGTTCAGTCCGAGTGCCGCCAGGACGCTGCCGATATTTGAATCGTGTCCACAGAGGAACGAGAAGCGTCTGGTGGTGCGCAGTTCGTACAGCATCTCCTGCAGCAGCGGGTGTGCTACGTTAATCGCCACAAGCGGTGCTGTAAAGAGCACATCTCCGTACCAATCTTTGATAGCGGATAGCCGGCGCCAGTCCTCCATAGTGATCGAATGCCCGAAAGCAGCGGCGGAGTCGTTAGGTTGCTCGTAGTACTGTAGCACCAAAGCATCGGAGACGGAGCACGCCAGTTTGAGTCCTCCCGTCATTGCGGGTTCTTTATTGAGTTGAAGCAGTATATTGGTGTCATCCGTGTTAAAATGACAGGTGTCACCTTGCGTGCATGCAACACTCTGCGCGATATCTATCACCCGCTCTGCCAGCAGGATGTTGGAATCCACTTTCTGACCTATTCCCTCCAACGAACCGCCGCCAAAGAGGTTGGCTATCTGGCTGATAGCGCGTGCAGAATAATCCGCAGAGAGGGTAGTGATCTGAGGTGTGAAGACCGGATCCATGGTGCCTACCGGGTAATGGTGCTCGACGGGCAGATTCCCTACAGGAAACATACCGGAGGAGAAATACCGAGCCGTGGCGATAGTACGTTGCATGGAGTTGGCATAGAAGCGCACCTCTGTCTCATCGGGCTGTGCGTTATGCGCGAAGAGTCCTTCGCGCTCCGCCCAGAGCCGGAAAAACTGGCCCATCATGGTTTCAAGCACACCTCCTCGTAGCGATAACTCGGAAGGCGCCGATGACCATTGGAACCATTTATGCGGGGTGATCCGTCCTAAGGCAGAGTCCGGTCCGGAGAGAGGCGAGCGGATATTATGCCGGCTGAGAACCACTACTTGCTGCAAGGCATAAGCGTCATGGAAAGCATCGGTTCGTGTTTGTTGAGCGGAGGATGTGAATGTGATGCTGCATAGCAATACGGCTATCATAATGGATAGTATTTTTTTCATAAAATAGCGTTTGATCCGGTTAGTGGTTGTATCCATAAGTACTTAAAATATCAATGATTTGCTCATCAGCGGGAAGCCAGCGGACGGAGTGTAGTTCAGACGGCGCGAGCCATTTTGCCGCTTCATGCTCAAGAAGGGTAACGTGACTTCCGGATAGTTTGCATTTGAAACAATGCATCGTCAGATGGAAAGCAGGGTAGTCATAATCTATCGTCCGCAATAGTTCACCGACTTCTATTTCAGCATCTAACTCCTCGCGTATCTCGCGTTTCAAGGCTTGTTGGGGTGTTTCTCCGGCTTCTATCTTACCGCCCGGAAACTCCCACCAGTCTTTCCACTCGCCGTATCCCCGTTGCGTAGCAAAGATCCGTCCTTGCTCGTCGAAGATAACTGCTGCAACTACCTCTATCGTTTTCATATTTAATTTCTATTATAATGACGGTTTTGTAATTATGGTGCAAAGGTACTGCTTTTTTTTGACATATGCAAGAAAAAGAACAAAAAAAGAGCGGCCTCTCGGTCGCTCCTACACGTTCCGCAGGAACACTACACGTTGCATAGCAACTCTACACGTTCCGCAGGAACACTACACGGCTCATTAGCCATTGTGGGCTGTGTCGTACTCATCTCCACATACTTTCCACAAGTAGGCGCGCATGGTCTTTTTACCACCGGCCGTGTCCTTCTGAGCCGCGAAGTTGACCTGGTCCGTGGTGATCTGGTTCAGATCGCTCTTACGAGCCTTCACAGCAGCTGCCACAGCGGCGAAGCGAGCGCGAGCATCCAACTCATTGGACGTCAGCGGGGACGTACGCTCGTACGAAGTGCCCTTACGGATGTACAGGCGGGTACAGTTCGGGTTCTGCGTTGCAGCGGTACGGTGGGTACCGATCAGATAATCACCACAACGGTGACCGTCTTTCTTCTTCGCTTTTGCCAAGGCACCGTTGACATACTCGATACCCGGCGAATAGGTTACTTTTCCCATAGTGAGTAAGTTTTTAGGGATTTACATATATTTGTTGACCATTCTTTATAGAGCCGGTCTTTTTAGCTCTTACTTCTTTAGTAAATAAACCCTTTTGAATGCTTTAGCGCTCTGCGCTTTTCGGTTTTTGTGGCTAAAAACTCCTCGCAAGCAAGCTTTCGGATAGTTTTTATCCCCAACCCCCGTCCCTGCGGGAAAAGCCTTCAAAAGCAATAAAACTAAATAAATTCAACGCTGTTACTTCGTGTATAAGAACGCGTTTGGATAGGACGTGCTTTATCTATGTTTATCGCTTGGAGTGCTTTAACTCGAAGAGTGTTAGAAGAGTTAGTAAAAGCCATCTGGGAGTTTACTCACAAGGGGATTTTGGTAACTCTTTGAACAAGGAGCAACGCTCCTAAAACACTCCAAGTTTTTATTTAGTTTTATGTACTCTCCCATTACTTCTTCTTGACGCCCTGATACTCTTCGACGGTTTTGGAAGTGATGGTTACGGCATTCTTGGTCGAGTCCGCGGACTGAACGCAGGACGCCGTGGTCGTGATCGTCCGCCACGCTTTGCAACTGGTCATACCCAGCGCAACCGCGCAGCAGGTTAATAACGCGAGAACGATGGTTTCAACGATTTTGTAGATTTGTTCATTTTTCATATGGCACATTTTTTTGAAATCCGACACAAAATTACAACAAAAAAACGAACCCACCAAGAAAGTGGGCTCGCAGAGCACGTTCGAGCGTGCTTCAGATAAAAAGGTAGCCGCAATAGGCCGCAAAATCACGGGCCATTGCCAAACTCAGCCACCCTCGTCGCTTCACATCGCTCAACCAGTTTTTGTGGTGCTTACGATACTTGCACCAACCGTACAGCAACACCTCAAACGCGAAATCCGGATGCTCGTAGTTCATGCGCGATTGCAAGCGCGCCTGGATATAGTTCATACTAATCTTTTTCATACTTCCGTCACTTTTTGTTGGACTCATTACCTACTCTTGTACTACCTAAGTCCTGCTTTTGTCGCCTATTGCGATACGCCTCCAGCATCTTCGCTTGTAACTTCAGCCGACTCCCGGTCTCCGTACTAAACTGCTCGTAGTACCGTTTCATCGCCGCTCTAATCCCCGCCCGTGCCTGAATAGCAGCTGCCATATCGCCTATCTCCTCTTGGATGATCCGCACGCATTCATCTACGATCGTCTTCCGCCTGTACGCTGCTTTCGCTTCCGTACTCGCATTCGATGCCAATCCCACTTCTCCCCGTACTCGCACGAAGGTCTTTCCGTTGATCGTTCGATACGTCAGGTTACCTATTGTCCCGGACAAACTCTGTATCGGCTGCCCGGCCTTAAATGTCACTCTTGCCATAATAACGTTTGTTCATTGTGCGGGATACTATCCCGCTTTAACATAAATTACTTGATTGCCTGTCGGATTCTCCATTTTCCATCCGCCTTGTTCGGCAGTCGTGCCAAAGCGAGCGTAATACTCAGAGAAGGTGAGTGATTGCTTGCGCTTTTTGATGGCTTCCCGGGCCTGCTGTGTTTCGTCCTCCTGAATGGCATCGTCCAAGGCAAAACAAGGGTTTGGATTGATAAAATCGCCCTTTTGTTTCTTCTCGGCGATGAGGTGGTAAACGCGCGACTGCTTTGCCGCATCCAGTTTACTCCAAACGCATAGACAGCGCTCATATCGACCTCTCGTATCGAAAGTTTCAGAAGGCTGCAGCAGCTGCCATACGTCATTGGCTGTAATAATTTGATTTTCCATAACATTAATTTTTGCAGCAGCAGCCATTACGTTATACGTAGGGTGTTACAGCTGCTGCTTTTTTCTTTTTAATTTTCTTTTGCTTCTTTTCTTTTATCGGCTTTCTTTTTCAAGGCAGCCTCTAACGATCTGCTTCTCCCCCGGATAGCTTGTATTAATTTTGCATGTATTTTTGTAAAAAAGATACAAGGTGTAAGTGGGATAGTTCTTAGTATAGCTTGTATTAATTTTCTCACATTTTACACAAAAAAGATACAAGGTATAAGTGGGGGGGGTAACTTAAGAGGGAGCGGAGCCGAGGGATAAGAAGCATCTTACGCCATGATGGCGATGGAGAAGCCGTGTTTGATGGACTCGGAATCGGGATGAGCTTTGGCGAGCTTCTCAGCCGCACGCTTCAGGTCCGCACGCGCCTCTTTGACATTCTCCTGGAGTTGCTCGTAATACCCGTGCAACTGCTTGTAGAAGTCGAGGTTCGAATCTTGGATCTGGGTGTTCTGCTCCCACGTGTACGACGTCGGACGACGCACCACGATCTTAAACCCGTGATACTCGAGTGTACCGGTGAAGTTCGCCGGCTTACCCTGTTGCCGAATGAGTTCCTTCACTGCCTCTTCCACCTGCGGACGAAGGGCTTTTAAGGTTGCTTCACTCTCGTTTGCGCTCATTTGAGCACTGAAAAACTGGTCAATGACTTCAAAATTTGTTTTCATAATGTTTAAAAAGTTTTGTGCTCGGGTTGTATGCGAGTGGCCACTCATTGCACGTGCGAGTCACACAAACTTTCGCGGTTAA
>CAMOUL010000037.1 GCA_946626605.1 uncultured Bacteroidales bacterium
CGGGGATAAAACTAACCCATTCAAAACCTGAAAAGTCCAGCAAAATGTCGTTTTCCTGCTTTTGTGTCTCCATGTATTATATGCGTTTTAGAACAATTCGTGTGCAAAGGTACAACAATTTTTTGACATGTGCAAGCAGATTAGTAGAATTAGAACAATATTCGTATGAATTAGAAGAATGCTAATTGCTTGTAAAGCAGTACTTTTGCAGCCGATTTTGAAAAATGACTCACGAAACAAGAAAAATTATGAAGATTTTATTTGTCATAGACAGTTTCTATACGACGAATAACGGGACAAGTATTTCCGCGCAGCGTTTTGCCGGAGAATTGCGTAAAAGAGGGCATGAAGTATGTGCACTTTGTTGGGATACGCCGGAGTACAAAGAGAACAATTTAACAGATGGTGATTTCACGACAAAAAAGTTCAATATTCCGGTATTCCAGCCATTGTGCGACAAACATGATTTCAGTTTTGCGAAAAACAACAAAAACATCGTGCATGACGCATGCGACTGGGCGGACATAGTGCATATTTTCGTGCCGTTTGGCATCTCAATGGAGGCAATCAATTATTGCAACGAAATAGGCAAACCGGTGACGGCTGCTTTTCATATCCAGCCGGAGAACATGACTTCTTCGGTGAATATGGGCAAAGTGGAATGGTTTAATGAGCTGTTTTACAAGGGTTTCCGAAGCAACATATATAACCGTGTGCGTCATGTACATGTGCCGTCTAAATTCATGGGCGACATGATAGCCGAGCGCGGCTACACCGCCAAAATCCATGTGATCAGTAACGGAATCCAGGACGAGTTTCTGGAGGCGGGAAAGGAGTTTATCGATCACGGGCGTCCCGCAAAGAGTGCAGAGTTGGAAGGAAAAATAGTGATTACGATGGTCGGACGTCTGTCCGGCGAGAAACGTCAGGACGTGCTCATCAATGCGGTGCCGTATAGCAAGTATGCAGACCAGATTCAGTTGGTTTTTGCAGGGAAGGGTCCGAAATACGATGAATATGTTGCGCTGGGCGAGAAACTGGCTAACAAACCGATGTTCCTGTATCTGAGCAAAGAAGAGTTGATTCACCACCTCGGAATGACCGATTTGTATGTGCATGCCAGTGATATGGAGAGCGAGGCCATCAGTTGTATCGAGGCGTTTGCAACGGGTCTGGTTCCGGTAATTGCGAACAGCGATGTGTCCGCAACGCCGCAGTTCGCGCTGGACGGCCGCAGTCTGTTCAAGCCCGGCGACCCAAAAGACCTGGCACGCGCCATCGACTACTGGCTGGACCACCCCAACGAGCGTAAATACATAGGCGAGTTGTACTATCAGTCCGCCAAACGATACACCCTGGAGAACTCGGTAACGCAGTTTGAAGAGATGCTGCAAGAAGAAATAGCCGATTGCGCAAAGGCACAGGAAAAGAGAAATGAAGAAGCGGTTGCACATCATAGTATTCGTTTGCCTTTCTTTTTGTGGTAGTCGGCGATCATGATTACTTTTAGAACGTACTTTTGAAATTGAAAATGAAGAATAGATTTTTAGTCGGCGCATTAGTCGCAGGATTAGTGATAACCTTTTTGTTTATTGCGCTTGGCACACACGCTCAAGAGCGAATAGAGCCGATTCCGTTTGGAGATTTCGAGCATTGGAAGTCCAGTACGATAAAAGAATCGTCGCTTATTGGCGGTCAGACGAAGACCTTGTACAAGATAGGCGGTTCGTGGAGCAGCAGCAACGCGCACGCTAAAGCATTCGGCATCGACAAGGTGTCGGTGTCTGTTACACCCGAGAAACGAGGCGAAGGAACGTGTTGCCGTATGGAAAGCACGCTGGAGACGGTAAGTGCGATTGGTATTGATTTCAAAGCTCTGGCTACGGGTTCGATTTTCACAGGAAAGATGATTGATGTGGTGGGTATGAAACAAAGTAACGATCCTAATTCGGCAATCGATATGGGTGTGCCGTTTACGGGTCGTCCGAGTGCGCTCATCCTCGATTATAAAGCGCTCATCCAGAATGCTACTGCCGTTTATGCGCCCGCAAAGACCAAAGTCAAAGAGGTTGCAGGTCGTGATAAAGGACACATCACACTTATCCTCCAACATCGCTGGGAAGAGAACGGACACGTCTATGCGTACCGCGTGGGAACGGCGGTGCAATACATCAACCAAACCACCGATTGGAAAAACGATTTTCGTTTGCCCATAGTGTATGGAGATGCAGGCAAGGCGTCCAAAGAACTCTCTAATAATCGCCATAAAACCCATAACAGCGAAGGCAAAATGGTGTGTATTGAGGAAGTGGGTTTCCGCGAAGATGTGCAACCGACACATCTGATTATTCAGATTTCGGCCGGTTCGATGCCGCCTTTCACCGGCTGTCCAGGGAACACCATTTGGGTGGATAATATCAAATTAGTGTACAATAATCCATTGTTGGCACATGAGAAATAAAGGGGTTAACTTGCTTCTTCTGCTGCTTCTTGGTGTTTCCATGCCTGGCTGGGCAAGGAAACATCGGATTGTATTGCCTTCTGCTTATGACCAACCGTCATTCGTGGTAAATAAGGATAGCACGGTCTCGTTTTGCTACTGCGGGCCCGGAAAACGGGTCTCTGTGTTGGGCGATTTTCAGTACTCGGGCAAGGATAGCACAAGGTATAACGATATGCGGACGCGCAAAATCAAGATGCACCGCGGGAGTGACGGATGTTTTCATGCAACCACTAAACAACTTGTGCCGGAGACGTACACCTATTGTTTTCGCGTTAACGGCAAGCGCAAGCCCGATCCGAACAATAACGACACCGCTTGGCAGATGGTTCATAAATGGAATATTGTCTCTGTCGGCGGAACGCCACAGGCTGACTTGTACCTCCAACCCGAAATACAAGGACAACTTATCCAAACCAAATGGTACGATCGTGCGGAGAATATTTACAGACGCGTTAATATCTATCTGCCGGCGGGGTACTCTGCTCCCTCCCTTGAGGGGAGGGATGGGGAGAGGTTTTTTCCCGTTCTTTATCTGCTGCACGGCATCAACGGCTACGAGGGTTCTTGGTCGGAGCGGGGGAGAGTGATTCAGATTATTGAGAACTTAATTGCCTGCGATTCCATAGCGCCGATGATTGTAGTCATGCCGGATTGCAATACCGGCGTCCATGAAGACCGTCCGAGTCATCACACGCTGTGGAACAACGTCTTCCACTATCCGCGTTTGTGTCGCGACCATAGTTTGGAACACGCGCTGGAGGATCTGATGCAATATATAGACACCACGTACCGCGTGTCCGACCAACGCTATATAGCGGGTTTTTCTTCCGGCGCACGTATTGCGGCGAATATCGTCAACCGCTACCCAAAACATTTTCAAGCTGTCGGACTTTTCTCACCGGTGATCTATAAAGAACAGATACCTCAAAAATCACAAATTTCAAATCACAAATCACAAATATCTTACCATATTTATATGGGAAGATCCGATATGTTTATCAACAATGGACGCCGTTTCCACAAACGGCTTACGAAAAGCGGAATAGACCATTTCTACATGGAGAACGATGGCGGTCATACATGGCGCAACTGGCGCATTTACCTTACTGATTTTCTTGAGTGCTTATAAAAAATCCTTGCATTCCCTTGCGTATGTGGGATTTTTTTTGTACTTTTGTACCGAAATTCATTTTTGATTGTAAATTAGTAGAATTTGTATGGTACTACATGTAACACCGGAGTATATCACTTCTTTGAAGCCGAACGAGATTTTTGTCTTCGGCAGTAACCTTGCGGGCATGCATGGTGGCGGAGCGGCGCATATGGCGCACAAGCTCTTTGGTGCAGAATGGGGTGTGGGAGTCGGTCCAACAGGGCAATGTTACGCCATTCCTACCATGCAAGGCGGCGTAGAGACTATCCGTCCGTATGTGGATGAATTTATTGAATACGCCAAACAACATCCGGAACTGCTCTTCCGCGTGACGCGTATCGGTTGCGGCATAGCGGGCTTTACGAACGAAGAGATTGCTCCGTTATTCAAAGCGGCAGCGGCGATGGAGAACGTCTCGCTCCCAAACGGATGGAGAGAGATTATCTATGAGATAGTCAAAGCCAAATACACCAAGAAAAAATGATGACAGAATACGAAAAAATGCTTCATAACTTGCCGTATGATTATACGGACAAGGAGGTCCAGGCGAATATCCTGCGGGCGTATTATGCGATGCGCGACCTCAATCAATGCGGCGCATGGGACATGGACGAGTTACATCGTTGCATCAAAGCCCTCATCCCTGACGCGCATCCCTCAGTGATCATCGTGCCACCATTCCATTGCGACCACGGCAATAGGATCACTATCGGCGAGGGATCGATGGTTAATTTCAATGGAGTATTCTTGGATGGAGGAGGTATTACAATAGGCGCCCACACGCTCATCGGGCCCAACTGCCAACTGCTGACACCCGACCATCCGCATGATTATCTGGAGCGCCGTCAGACCATAGAAACAGGTCTGCCGATACGGATAGGAGATGACTGCTGGCTGGGCGGCGGAGTAATCGTTTGTCCGGGTGTTACTATAGGAAACCGCGTAATTGTTGGAGCCGGTTCGGTCGTCACGCATGACATCCCTGACGATGTGGTCGTTGCTGGCAATCCCGCTAAAATAATCAAGACAATTGAAAAAATTTGACAACATCGCCCAACCTTTGATATGACTCAGAAACAGAAAACAGTTCTCGGCTTTGCAGCCGGAGTGGCGGCGGGTGTCTCGTACGGACTGAATCCGCTGTTCGGCAAACCGCTTTTGGACGGCGGCGTGT
>CAMOUL010000038.1 GCA_946626605.1 uncultured Bacteroidales bacterium
TGAAGAAAATTAATTTTAATCGTGCCCTTGTGGCTAAGAAAAAGATCTTTTTATTCCTCCTGACGGCGGTAGTGCTGCTGGCAGCCGGTTGTAAGGACAAGAACCTCCCGGAAGATCTTCCGCAGACCCTGTCCGTCAACCCGGAGTTGATCACCTGCCCCGATGCGGGCGGTGACTACACGCTTACCTTGACCTCGCCCAATGGCGCATGGTCGGCTACCACCAACGAGAGCTGGATCCGTGTAACACCTACCTCCGGCGAGAAAGGCACAACCGAGGTACGTATCAAGATCTCGCCTAACAAAGAGTCCGCGGAGACCAAAGGAGAAGTCACCTTCACTTCCGGCAACGAGACCCTCCAACTGCCGGTGACCCGTGCAGCGAAAGCCGCTCCGTATCTGCGTATTGTCTCTGATTCGGAGTTCAATACTCCGAAAGAAGGCGGTACTTATACCGTCCAGATAGAGAGTAATATCAAGTGGTCCGCCTCTTCCAATACCGGCTGGGCGAAAGTGAACAAAGGTGTCTCTGTCAACAACGACAATATCACCGTTACCGTCTCGCCGGCTACGACGCCTGAAGAGACAACAGCGACCATCACCATCGCCCCCTACGGTGAAGGCGAAGCCGCAGGAACCCAACAAGTGACCATCACCCGCGGCAGTACGGAGGCTACTTCTCTCTCGGTGGATCCGACGGAGATAACCGCTCCCGAGAACGGAGGAACCTTCACCGTCAATGTTTCCTCCAACGCCAAATGGCGGGTATGGAAGACCTGGGATATGGACTGGTTGAAGTTCTCCGACGCAGCAGAAGGTGATGGTAACGGTTCGTTCTCCTTCTCTATTGAAGAAGCGACCTCTATGGACGCCGTTTCCGGCATCCTGACCATCGAGGAAGACCGTTCGGATAACTACAAACCCGTCGTAACCCAGGTAGCCGTTTCCCGCAAAGGCAAAGCGGCAGCTTCTTTGTCTGTCTCTCCGATTGCGATTAACGCACCTGCCGAAGGATATGAAGTACCTGTAGAAATCAAGTCCAACTACCCGTGGACGGCTTCGCTGGTAGGAACGAAGATCTTCTCCGTCTCCACCACTTCCGGCGACGGCGATGCCACGATGATAGTGACCGTCAAGCCCACTACGGACACGGAGGAAGCGACCGGTTTTATCATCATCCGCACTTCCTTTGGCAACGAGCAAACGCGTATTAATATCCACCGGGATGCATATGTGCCGCCGGTTCCAGAGCCGTCCTTGCGGGTCTATCCTGTCTTGATTTCAGCCACCGCTGAGGGCGGAGAATTTACCCTTAATCTGACCAGCAACTGCGCATGGACCGGCACCTCCTCCGACACTCGAGTAGCAAGTTTCTATCCTACCTCCGGTACCGGTTCGGCTACTATCTCCGTCATTGTTGCGCCTACGGCATCAACTACACCCTCCAACGCCACGTTCACCTTTACATCTGCCGATGGTTCTTTAACCGAAACAGTGGAAGTAAGACGGGGAGCGGAGGTCTCCTGTTATGTTCGGAAACCCTTCTCTGTCAGCCGCAAAAAAAGAGTGTACTTCTCTGAAGGCAATCTGCAATTCCACGTATCTGGGTATCATACCTTATGGCGTTTTGCCAAATATCAGTATGAGTGCTTCGGACTGGTAGCTAACATACGGGATTTGTTCGTATGGGGTTCTGGTAAAGGACCTGAAGCAGAGACTACTACTTATAATTTTATTGATTGGGGAAGTGATCAAATCCACGATCCATGGACGGAATACATTTGGGAGCATAACAGTTGGAGAACTCTGACAAGTGACGAATGGGACTATATTCTCAATTCACGATCGAATGCGCAAAACCTTAGAGGAAGGGCTACTGTCAATAACAAACATGGTTTTGTCCTCTTGCCCGATAGTTGGGTGTTGCCTGCCGGTTTGCAATTCAATGCCAATGCGACAGGTTACAGCTCGAATATCTATTCGATAGAAGATTGGAAAAGGATGGAAGCGAACGGTGCCGTCTTCCTTCCCGCTTCCGGATATATGTATAACTCTTCTGTAGGAGAATTCGGTACGAACGGATACTACTGGACGTCGGACATGTATACCCAAAAATTAGGTATTGCCGAATGGGAAGTGGATCCGATACATTTCCAATTCGACGTTTCCGGTTTTGACATAACTCATCAAACGCTACACGGAGTCAGAGATGCCTTCTCCGTCCGCCTCGTATGCGACCTGGATGGCTTAAAGTAGAGATAATTGTTAAGTTAAAAGACATGATAAAACTGATAAACATATTGATTATGGCACTGACGATTGCTACCGGTGGCGCGGGAGAAGACAACTCTGCCACCTACCGGATTGATTATGCCGGAAAGAAGTATTGGTTTTGCGCAATGACGAAAAGCGGCAAACAGATTGCTCCGCCGGAGCAGGCGAAAGCGGGGGAAGAGGTGGTCATCTACTATCCCATGATTGCTACCGACACCGATTACACCTTCCTGGTGGACGGCTGCTATTTCCGGCCGGATTACCGGAGAGACAAAGGATTTATCTTCCGTTTCGTCATGCCGGACCACGACATCACCATCGAGTGCAAGGAGCGTAACTCCATGCTCCCGGAAATGGATCCGAACGGCGTGAGACCGCAGTAGCAACAGGTCTAACGGACACGGTCCACACAGACCCTTCAGCCTTGCGGCACTGACCCGCCGCAAGGTTACAAAAACCGAAATATCGACATATCGAATAGGACAAAAAACTACCAAACAACAACTATTATGAAAAAGATTTTAACAAAACTGCTTGTACTGCTGGTGGCGGTGGCAAGCGCAATGGGGCTTACCGGATGCGGTAAGGACAATCCCCAGAACATCGAGCCGTTCGAAGAGCAAAACCTGATCGGCAAATGGAAACTCGTCTCGCAAGTAGCAGAGACGAAAACCGGCGACAAAGTACAAACGAACCCGGAAATGCCGCCTTATGTCTTGACGCTGGAGTTCAAGAGTGATGGTACACTCATTTCGACCAGCGAAGAAGAGGGGAACAAGGATTCGATGAAGGGTACGTATGTGTTCAAGGACAACAAAATCCTGATGACCGATCCTGATAAGAAGGAAACGAAAACGGCGGAGGTAAAAGAACTTACCGCCAAGAAGTTGGTGCTTGTAGCGGTCGAAACAGAAGAGCAAGACGGCGTAAAGGCCACCATTACCTTCACTCAGACATACGAGAAAATGCAGGGCGGACAGGACCCGGAGCCGGAAGACCCCGTACAAGTTTATACCGTCTTTGATGCCGCAACCGGCGTGCTGACCTATTACTGCGACAACAAGATGAATTCCAGGGAGGGGCAATTCAAAGAGATTTATAAAGCGGAAAACGTGGAAGACGGCTCGCGGGAATGCAGCTCTGAAACGCGTCAGTATTACAAAGACGTGAAAAAAGTGGTCGTTGACCCCTCTATGAAGGAGTATCCTTATCCCACCATGGAAAGCCTGTTCGGTTGGGACATGGATGTCGAGACGGAGACGTTCTATGGCTATGAGAACATGACGGAGATAGAGGGACTGGAGAACCTGCCGGTCGGGAAGGTGATGAGTCTGAGACTGATGTTCGCCGGTTGCTCTTCGCTGAAGTCGCTGGATCTGCGGTCGTTCGCCGACATCCCGAGCGCAACGCAGATCGGACTCATGTTCTACAACTGCACTTCGCTGGAGACCATTTACTGCAACGACGACTGGAGCGATAATGAGGCACTGACCTATTCGAGTCTGATGTTTAAAGGCTGTGAGGCATTGGAGGGCGGCAAGGGAACGAAATACGACCCTTCTTTCGACGACCAGACCTATGCCCGTCCGGACGGCGGTCCAGCCCATCCGGGCTTTTTCACGCCGGTTAAGGAGTTGAATCCCATTGCCTTCTCCGTAGCCAAAGCCAACCAGGTGTTCTTCGCGCATGGCAACCTGATACACCATCCCGGCGGCGATGTTTGGCGGATAGCTACAAACCAATACGATATCGAAGGAGACAACAACTCCAAGATCGCGCGCTACTGCGAGTACTTTATTGACCTCTTCGGCTGGGGCACTGCGGAGAAACCCTACGAATCCTCTACCTACACGTCGGACTATCCTACCGTTTTCACCGACTGGGGTACGAATACCATCGCCAATGATTATAGCATGACTTGGCGCACGCTGACCGCCGCGGAGTGGGAATACGTGTTCGAGAGACGCGCTAATGCCGATTCCCTCTTCGGCTTCGGCAGCGTCAACGGCACGAACGGTCTGATTCTCCTGCCGGACGGATGGACACTACCTGCCGGTAGTACGTTCGTTCCCGGCACCGAGAACGGTTTTGTGGACAAGGGCACGTATTACCAGTGCACCGGCGACGCCTATGCGTCCAATAGCTACACCGAGAGCCAGTGGGCTCCTATGGAGGCTGCGGGTGCGGTCTTCCTGCCTGCTGCCGGATCACGATGGAGCAAGAACGTGTCCGAGGTGAACCAGAAAGGATACTATTGGTCCGCTACACCCGCAGAAGAGGACGGAAAAGCATACTGCATCTATTTCCATTCCAAAGGCTACTCCGTCCGCCATGCTGCGTCGGTCAGCTGCGGCTACTCCGTCCGTCTCGTCCACGACGCTAATTAATGCACCAAGCCTTGCGGGATTGGTTTCCCGCAGGGTTACAAAAAGCCCTAAACAGGGCTCC
>CAMOUL010000039.1 GCA_946626605.1 uncultured Bacteroidales bacterium
CGTGTTATTTTTGATTTTGCGCTGCAAAATTACAGAAAATTTTTGATATATGCAAGAAAAGGGAGATTTTTCTGCGAAAAAATGTCGAATGGTATTCGACGAAATACGAAGAAGAGCGGAGCTCACGCTCCTTAAAAAACGCACCGCCGGAGCGATGCGTTAATGCCTATTTTACAGTTAGCCGGCTTCGACGAGGTTGATGACCCGTTCGGTGATGCGGTCTTTATCGGAGGCACGTTCGGAAGAGATTACGCTACGGACCTTATTTCCTTCAAACAGTTGTATTGCGAAATTATCTTCCATGGTAACTTTCTATTTCGCTTGCAAAATTACTACAAATTTTTTGACATGTGCAAATAAAAGTGAAGAATTGGAGCGAAATCCTTGCATATGTCAAAAAAAAGCAGTAACTTTGCACCGCAAAGTTTATGAGTATGAAAAAATTAGCTATTTTTATTATGGCAGCAATGACATTAGTGGGTGTAAGTTGCCAGAAGGCAGAGGAAGGTAAAGCTCCTATCACGAAGCCGCAGATCACGATTGAAGGCGGACGTCTGACGCCGGAAGGTTTGTGGGCGATGGGCCGAATCGGCAGCGTCGTATCGGATATCGAGACCGGCTGGGTGGCTTATACCGTGAGTTACTACAGCGTAGAAGAGAACCGCTCGACCTCTTGGATCCGCGTATGCAATCCTTTCGATATCGAAGGTGAGTTAGGTGTCTTCGATGAGTTCGTGGGCTATGAACCTGCCTGGTTCGGTTGCAGCGGATGGCTCGCTTACATGCGCGGCGGACAGCTGTACCTGCGTCGCGACGGCGAAGAAGTGAAGGTAGAAGGAGCGGAGGATATCGAGGGCTTCCTGCTCTCTCCGATGCGCGATAAGATCATCCTGATCAAACAGGTGAAGACCGTTGAGACGACTGCCGATAAATATCCGGACCTGCCTTTGGCTACCGGTCATATACACGAAGACCTGATGTACAAACACTGGGACGAGTGGACAGAGACCGCTCCGCAACCCTTCGTTTGTCCGTTGGAGATCGATTACTACGGCGAAGGCGAACGTATCAAGAGTGCGAAGGTAGGCGAAGGTGTGAACATCCTCGAGGGTACGGCTTTCGAATGCCCGATGAAACCCTTCGGCGGCATCGAGCAGTTGGCCTGGAACCCCAATAACGAAGAGATCGCCTATACCTGCCGCAAGAAGACCGGTCTGGATTATGCCGTTTCCACCAACAGCGATATCTATTTGATAAAAGTCGAGAGTGGAGAGTCGAGCGTCAAGAGTTTAAAGGACGAGCGCAATATCACCGCGGATAACAAGGGCTATGACACGAATCCGGCATACTCACCGGACGGCAAGTATATCGCCTGGTTATCCATGGAGCGGGACGGCTACGAGAGCGACGAGAACCGCCTGATGGTGATGGATCTTCAGACAGGCGAGAAGATCTTTGTCAGCGAGCATATGGACACCAACGTAGATGAGTTTAAATGGAAAGACGCAAACACCCTGCTCTTTAATGCCGTTTGGAACGGGACGATCGATATCTACGAGGCGAACCTGAGCGGTTGGATCGGACGACTGACGTGCGGTCAACATGACTTGGGCTTAGGCGACGTATGCGATCATTACGTATATATATTAGGTCACTCCATGCGGCAGGCGAACGAGATATACCGGATGGACCTGCTCGAAGAACCCAATAACCCGGACGGATTCCTCACGCTGGCGCAACTGACACACGAGAACGACAATATCTACAATCAGATCGAGCGCTCTACCGTTGTGCCGCGTTGGCAGAAGACGACGGACGGCAAGGATATGCTGACGTGGATCATCTATCCGCCGCATTTCGATCCGACAAAGAAATATCCGACCATCCTCTATTGCGAGGGCGGTCCGCAGAGTCCTGTTTCGCAGTTCTGGTCCTTCCGTTGGAACTTCATGATGATGTCTGCCGGAGATTATATCATCGTGGCGCCTAACCGTCGCGGTTTGCCCGGCTTTGGCATGGAGTGGAATGAAGAGATCAGCGGCGATTACGGCGGTCAATGTATGCGCGATTATTTCACCGCCATCGATGAGTTCTGCACCGAACCCTATGTGGACAAAGACCATCTCGGTTGCGTAGGTGCTTCCTTCGGCGGCTTCAGCGTCTATTGGATAGCCGGTCATCACGACGGCCGCTTCAAAGCGTTTATTGCGCACGACGGCATCTTCAATCTGGAGATGCAGTATCTGGAAACCGAAGAGAAATGGTTTGCCAACTGGGATATGGGCGGCGCGTACTGGGAGAAAGACAATGCCATCGCGCAACGCACCTTCGCCAACAGTCCCCATAAGTTCGTCGATAAATGGGACACACCGATCCTCTGTATCCACGGCGAGAAAGACTACCGTATTTTAGCCAACCAAGCCATGGCAGCCTTTGATGCAGCCAAGATGCGCGGCATACCGGCGGAGTTATTGATTTTCCCGGACGAGAACCACTGGGTGCTCAAGCCGCAGAACGGTATTCTCTGGCAAAGAGAGTTCCGAAGTTTCCTTGACAAGTATCTCAAGTAAACTTTGATTTATGATTTATGATTTATGATTTTTGATTTTTGATTTAATGAAATATTCGTACGAATATGAGATCAAATACCAGGAAGTGGACGGGCGCAAGAGACTGCGGCTGTTTAACCTGGAGAACTACCTGCTGGAAGTAGCCGGCACGGTAGCCGATGAACTCGGTTTCGGTATTGCCGTGCTGCACCCGAGAGGACTGACATGGATCCTGACCCGCCTTTCGGTAGAGATGTACGAGTTACCGACCCACTGTGAGCGCGTGCGGTTCGAGACCTGGATAGAATCCAATGCACACATGCTCAGTACCCGTAATTTCCGCATCTATTCCGGCGACCGGCTCATTGGTATCTGTAAGACCGTCTGGGCGATATTGGATCTCCAAAAACGCGAGATCGTGAACTATTTCGATGATCCGATCTTCGAGAATGCCATCGATGGCGAAGTGCTGGAGATGCCGCGCGTACGGATGACCACTATTCCCGAGCCGACCGGCTCTATGCCGCATAAAATAGTCTATTCGGATATCGACTACAACGGCCATTGCAACAGTTGCCGTTACCTGCAGGCGATGACGGACGCATACCTGCCGGATTATTACGGTAAGAAGGTACGACTCGACATCAACTACAGCAAAGAAGCGATGCTCGGCGAAGAGATGCAGATCTATTACCTCGTTACTGACGACGGGGTGCAATATCAGATGAAGAACGAAGCAGGAGAGACGAGTTGCTCAGCAAAGCTGAGCATTGGTGATTTTTGATTTTTGATTTTTGATTTTTGATTTTTGATTTTTGATTTTTGATTTGTGATTTTTGATTTGTGATTTGTAATTTTTGATTTATGGAAATACAAGAGAACACAACGCTATTGAAGCGACCGGTAGAATTGGAATGCGACGTGGTGCGCTTCCAGAACCAGAAAGATAAATGGATTGCCTTCGTGGGACTGAAGGACGGTCGTCCGTACGAGATCTTCACCGGTCTGGCGGATGATGAGATGGGTATCGCCTTGCCCAAATCCGTGACAAAAGGGAAGATTATCAAGGTGCCAAAAGAAGACGGCCACCACCGATATGATTTCCAGTTTGTCAACACCCGCGGCTTCAAAACGACCGTCGAAGGACTCAGTTATAAGTTCGACCGCGAGTTCTGGAATTATGCCAAACTCATCTCTGGCGTCCTTCGCTATGGCATGCCGATCGACCAAGTGGTACATATGATCAGCGGCCTGCAGATGGACAACGACTCCATCAACAGCTGGACCACCGGTGTGGCCCGTGTGCTGAAGCGCTATATCCCGGGAGCGGAGGAAGAGCTCCTGGAGGGAGGTAATGAATAATGAATAATGAATAATGAATAATGAATAATGAATAATGAATAATGA
>CAMOUL010000040.1 GCA_946626605.1 uncultured Bacteroidales bacterium
GCGACTCTCCGCCCTCGGGGTTCTCCGCCACTATCGTTCTGTCGATTATTGCCGTAAAGGCAATTTTCTTCGCCTAATGAGCGTACGACATCAATCAATCTTGATGTCCGTGTTGACGTTCTTCGATCCCCAGAGAGCGTAATAGAGGATGTACGCCACGCCGATGATCGGAACGATATAACTCAACAGGCAGTTATGAGCTGCTATCAGACTCTGGAGATACGGAACGACACCGCCGCCAACGACCATCATCATGAAGATACCGGACGCTTTGGCAGTATATTTGCCGAGTCCCTCGGTTGCCATATTGAAGATCGAGGTCCACATGACGGACGTACAGAGACCGCAGAGAACCAGCAGCGTCGAAGCCAGCGGCACCTCTATCACGGAGCCTTGAACAATCGTCTTAGCCATGATCGAGTCGCCGATCAGCATGGCGGCTACCATCAGGGCGATAGCGACCGTAGCTACGCAGATGACCATCGTGCGGCTGGATACCTTACCGCCTATCGTCGAACCTACGAAACGGCCGATGAGCATGAGGATCCAGTAACGACCGGCGATCAGACCTGCAGCCGCAAAACCTACTTTCGGCGTCAGATAACTGATCAACGTAGCGGGGATACCGACCTCCACGCCGACGTAGAAGAAGATTGCGATCACGCCTAAGGTGAGATGACGGAAAGCCCACGGAGTGGTCTCATACGTCACTTGCTGACCTGCGCCGGCGGGTTCCTCTATCGGCGTGAAACGGATGATGAGGTAGATCAACGCAAAGACAGCCATCGCGATATAAAGCACAACGTTCACATCGTCGATCTGCTTGCCCGCAAGGCTCTCACCGATGATCGCACCTACCAGCATCGGCGTCAACGCACCCGAGAGGGAGTTCAGCGTACCGCCGACCATATTCAACTGGTTACCACGGTTACCGCCGCCGCCCAAGAGGTTCAGCATCGGGTTCACTACCGTGTTCAGCATACATACGCAGAAGCCGCCGAGCAGCGCACCGCACAGATAGACAGCAAAACTATCGAAGACACCGCTCATCCATTGTACGGCGAAGCCGATGAAGCCCAGGAAGATCGCCGTGAGGGCGGTTTTCTTGTAGCCGTACTTAGAGAGGTAGTTACCTGCCGGAATACCCATGATCAGGTACGCCAGGAAATTGAAGAGGTTTCCGAGCATACCCATGCGTTCCGCCTGAGCAGGGTCGTCAAACGATGCGCCCCAGATCTTACCTACAGGCGCAGCAAGGTTCGTCACAAACGAGATCATCGCGTACAAAAACATCATCGCGACAATCGTAATGATCTTCAGAGAAGAGGATTGTTTTGTATTCATGGCTTAAATTATTTTGAATAGCGGCTGCAAAGGTACGACTTTTTTTTGATATATGCAAGGAAAATCGGAATTTTTTTAAGGGTTTGGCACCGAAGGTGCTAGTTTGGGCTGCGCCTTGTTTGGGGGTTTGGCTATAAAAAAGCCCCTCCTTTTAGGGAGGGGTCGGGGATTAGCTGTGCTGCTGATCCCATTCAGCGCCGCAGACGCGCCAGTACCACTGTTTCATGGTCTTGCAGCCGTTCGGCTCGTTCTTCTGCGCGATGAAGGTCTGCTGGTCGGTCGTGATCTTCGAGAGGTCATGACTGCGCTCCTGGATCATCGCAGCAACGCCGATGAAACGGTTGCGGATCTGGTGCTCACGCTGCGTCAGCGGAGAGGTGCGTTTCACCGGTACACGGAGGTACAGACGGTTGCACTTGTTTGAGGTCGTTGCAGCGGTACGGTGCGTCGCGAGCAACATCTTCTCGCAGCTGTGCTGACCGCTCTTACCGGGTTTTGCCAATGCGCCGGACACATGATCAATTCCGGCTGAATAAGTTACTGATGCCATAATAATTAAGGTTTTTTAGGTTTGATTGAACAATAGGTTTGGTTTTGATTTAACCGAAAATGCGGCGGTTTCGGCCTACGCGGCCTTGAGCGTAATCTTCTTTATTCGCGTATTCATGCAAGCATGATACGCGCCTTAATAATCTTCCTCTTGTCCGGCTTGATAGCCGTCCGTCCGCCTTACAAAAATGCGCTAACGCTTACAAAAATTAAGAAAATAATTTTTTATTGATTTTTTGGGATTGTTTTGGGGCATTTTGGACAACCAATAAATCCTACGCACCGCATGGCTATTTTCTTTATTTTTGTTAGGGCTGTAAGCCCGTATTTTTGTAAGCAGTCATTGTTGAGCCCTATCAAGGGTCTCAACGGCGGATTTGGTAGTTAGGGGGCGCTGCAAGCTCGCTTGTGAGCGCGCCCTAATTAGCAAGTACGCTCAAGGCCGCGTAGGCCAAAATGACTGCGCATTTTCGATTTACTCTCTTAATACTTCCGTGAGCCGTCGTAGCTCTCGACGGTCTTGGTCTGGATGACGACGGAGGTGTCGCCTTTCTGCCATGCCTCGCTTCGCGTGGTGACGGTCCGGGTGACGTTGCAGGAACTCAGTCCCAAGCCTGCCGCCAATGCCGTCAACGCCGCAATCAGCACGGAGATGATTACTTTGAGGATTTCTTTCTTAGTCATTTTAGTCGAAGTTCGGTTTAACATACTTCTGCGCAACGGTGTACGCAAAGAGGGAGGTGTACTTGCTCTGCGCCTTGAACGCCGCTTCAAGGGTAGCACGCTCTGCGGGATCCGCGAGAGCGGTCTTGGCTGCCTGTGCTGCGGTTTTCAGTGCGGCTTGGCATGCCTGTACTTTGGCGTCCTTGTTGTTCCGGACGGGGTTCAGCAGATCCACACCTAACTGCTCCTTGCCACAGTTGCAGCGCTTGAAATACAGCGTCTCCGAGCGGTTGAATTTGCCCATCACGCGGGCAAACATACCATGTAGCGTAATCTTAGCCATAGGTTTAGGTTAAATTGTTAAATTGTTAAGGTGCACCGGATTGGAGACCTTCCTTTTTGGATGAGCGGGACTGAGAAGGAAGCAACAAACGCCCCGGTCATCCATTATCTTGTTTTCTCAAATCCGATGCAAAATTACTGCTTTTTTGCGAGATGACCAAAGAACGGCTTTCGCGGATTTAAGATTTCTTAAATTTCCGTCAGATCGTATCCGGCGTACTCGCTCAGCGATACCGTTTCCTCATAGGTCAGCCAGTTGCGCACATAGATAGCATGCGAGGTGATTCTCTGTTTCCATCGCCAGCCGTAGATCAGGGTTTTCAACCCCTCCGTGCCTACCGGCGCACCCACATGCTTCTCCAGAGATCGCACGAGATCGGTTTTCAAAAATTTCTTTGCCATTAGTCTGTAAATTCGATTTCCAATTGTCCTTTCATGGTCCGCTCGATAAACTCGCGGTGCCGTTCCTTGCCATAAGCGATGCAGAAGGCAGTACGGTTGGCGGCCTCGGCTTCGGAAGGCGTGTGACCGGACCGGTCGGGACGGGCTTGCACGATATGCATCACGCCGCCGTCGCGAGCCGGATAGCGCCGCAGGTAATACGGATCGGTACCTATCAGGATTCCGCGGACGGATTCGATTCCGGGATCAAAAAATACTTTACCCATCAAATCATTTACGATTTGGCCATTTACCATTTTGTCATTAATTGGTTCTTTGCTTTTCCTCCGCAGATGATCCCGTGATGGTCGTGTGTAGGACCCGAGCATCACGGGATCATCTTACGGGAACGACTTAACCGCGACGGGGGAACGTGCC
>CAMOUL010000041.1 GCA_946626605.1 uncultured Bacteroidales bacterium
ATATGTTTGATAATTTATCGGAACGATTAGAACGAAGTTTTAAGATTCTTAAAGGCGAAGGCCGCATCACGGAGATTAACATCGCGGAGACCGTAAAAGATATCCGCAAAGCGCTGTTGGAAGCCGATGTGAACTACAAGACGGCGAAGCAGTTTACCGACCAGGTGAAAGAGAAAGCGCTGGGTCAGAACGTCATCACGGCGGTACGTCCCGGCCAGTTGATGGTCAAGATCACGCACGATGAGTTAGCGGCCTTGATGGGTGGCGAAGCGCAGGAGATTAACCTCAAAGGTACGCCGGCAGTCATCCTCATGGCGGGTCTCCAAGGTAGCGGTAAGACAACCTTTGCATCAAAATTAGCCAATTATCTGCAGACAAAGAAGGGCAAGAAAGTGATGCTCGTGGCCTGCGACGTCTATCGTCCGGCTGCTATCGAGCAGTTGCGTGTATTAGGCGAGCAGATTAACGCGAAAGTATATACCGGTGAGAACGAGTCGAACCCCGTTAAGAAGGCGCAGGACGCTATCTCGGAGGCACGAAAGTTCGGCTATGACGTCGTGATCGTCGATACGGCCGGTCGTCTGGCTGTGGATGAGCAGATGATGCAGGAGATATCGGCTATCAAGCAGGCTATCACGCCGAGCGAGACCTTGTTCGTGGTCGATGCGATGACCGGTCAGGACGCTGTGAACACCGCCAAGGAGTTCAACGATCGTCTGGATTTCGACGGCGTGGTACTGACGAAACTCGACGGCGATGCCCGCGGTGGTGCGGCGTTGTCTATCCGCTCGGTAGTCAATAAGCCGATTAAGTTCATCGGTACGGGCGAGAAGATGGAGGCACTTGATGTGTTCCATCCCGCGCGTATGGCCGATCGTATCTTAGGAATGGGTGACGTGGTGAGTCTCGTGGAGCGAGCGCAAGAGCAGTACGACGAAGAGGAGGCACGACGCATCAGTAAGAAGATCGCCAAGAACCAATTCGACTTCAATGACTTCTTAGGTCAGTTGAACCAGATCAAGAAGATGGGTTCGATGAAGGAGTTGATGGGTATGATCCCGGGTATGGACAAAGCGTTGAAAGGCGTGGAGGTGAGCGACGATGCGTTCAAACCCATCGAGGCGATGATCAATAGTATGACGCCTGCTGAGCGTGCGAACCCGAGTCTGCTGAACGGTAGTCGCAAGGCCCGTATCGCCAAAGGCGCAGGTGTAGATATCGTAGCACTCAACCGCTTCCTCAAACAATTCGAGCAGACCTCGAAGATGATGCGCAAGGTGCAACAGATGAAAAGACGATAGTCTAATCGTTTGAGTGTGACGAAATAAGAAAAGACGGTAATTGGCGGAAGACGGTAAGACATATCAGCCGGGATGGGGTGAAGATCAGAAGAAACATCATCACCACCATCATCACCATTATCAGGGGGAGAAAGAAAACAACCGGAGATGGGGTGGCGAACTACGTATGCGCGACAAACAGGCGTACTACGGGCTGATTGCCGTTTGTGTGGTCGTGGCATTAGTGGGTCTCTATTCCCTGCTGACGCTCATCATCCGCGAGGTGAAAGCCATGCCGATGGATGACCCGAAGAGCGAGTTAGCCGTGGATGAGTTACGTATTCATAAAGTGGCTGAACAGGATGCGCTCATCGCCGGAGACAGTCTGGCGCAAGCCTTGGAGATGGACTCTGCGATGATTCGTCACGTGCAGATAGAGACACGACCGGTGTATCGTCCGCCTCGCAAAAATACCGAATGGTATATCACGCGGCGAGAGTGGCGCGATATATTCGAAAACATGAAACGCTGGAGAAAAGACCAAGAAGAATGATACTATTAGACGGAAAGAAAGTAGCGGCCGAGAAACGGGCTGAGTTGCGCGAGACGATCGCACAGCTGCAGGCAGCAGGCAAACGAGCACCCAAATTAGCCATCGTCATCGTAGGACATAACCCTGCGAGCGAGACCTATGTGGCCAATAAGATCAAAGCCTGCGGGGAAGTAGGTATCGAAGCCGAGAAGATCGCCTTCGAAGCCGATATCACCGAGCAGCAGTTATTGGCCGAGGTGAGCCGACTGAACCACGATGCTACCATCGACGGCTTCATTGTGCAGTTACCGCTGCCGGAACATATCTCGGAGACCACGATCATGAGTGCTATCGATCGCCGAAAAGATGTAGATGGTCTCACGCCGGAGAACGTAGGACGCACCGTACAAGGTCTGCCGTCTATCATCAGCGCTACGCCGCGCGGCATACGCGAACTGTTGGCGTATTATCAGATACCGACGGAAGGCAGACATGTGGTGGTGATCGGTAGGTCTAATATCGTCGGCAAACCCATCGCGATGCTGCTGATGCAACGGCCGTACCTGAGTCTGCCGAGCATGAGTGCCGCTTCATTAGGCGACGCCACCGTGACGATCTGTCACTCCAAGACCCGCGACCTGAAGTCGATCTGCCTCACCGCCGATATCATCATCGTAGCTGCCGGATGCCCGAAGTTACTGACGGCAGACATGGTGAAAGAAGGGGTGACTATTATTGACGTAGGTATCAACCGCGTGGACGGTAAACTCGTGGGAGACGTCGATTTTGAAAACGTAGCACCCAAAGCCGCCTATATAACCCCCGTACCCGGTGGCGTAGGTCCGATGACGATCGTAAGCCTGTTGCAAAATACGCTGCAGGCGTACATGTTGAAAGGTGAAAGGTGAAAGGTGAAAGGTGTAAGGTGTAAGGTGTAAGGTGTAAAGTGTAAGGGGTAAGGTGTAAGGTGTAAGGTGTAAGATGAACATTCTCGATAAAATAGACGGATTAGAGGCGAAGTTCCATGAGGTGA
>CAMOUL010000042.1 GCA_946626605.1 uncultured Bacteroidales bacterium
TTTTCCTCTCCGATCCGGTTATGGAGTTATGGTTTAAACATCGATAATGTACTCATTCCTAAATCACCTTCTCCATAAACCGGTAGGCGTAGATGTCCATCCATTGGGCGTACTGGAGCGGGAGAGCTGAAATCCAAAGGAAAGAGGCTTATTGCAGTTTGGCGGCGATGGAGAAGTTCTCCGAAGCGATGCGGACGATATAGAGGCCATGAAGACCCGTTATGTCTATCGGCTGATAGTAGTCCACACCGTGGGTCAGACCGACAAGCGAGACAGAGCGGATAGCCCTGCCGGAGAGGTCATAGATAGTCATAGAAGCCGCAGCTATGTCAGTAGGCACCGAGAATCGTACGATACGCTCGGAAGAGGAGTTACCAAGCATGACAGCAATGTCTCCCTTATGCTCAGGAGCTGCAATCTGCTGGACGCCGGAGAGTTCTCCTCCCTCTTGGAAGAGCTCATATGGTCCCAAATCGCGTGCTGTACCATAGACCGGCGAAGCGAGGAAGGGGAAGTCCGACTCCAGCTGCGCGAGGTTAGGCGTAACGGATACCGGAGGAATAAATCCTGCATCCACGAGGTTAGAACCGGGTAAGAGACGTGCAAACCGGGATGGCATAGAACCATCTCCGCGACGCGGAGCGATAGCATCCGCCTCCGCCAAAGAGACGTAATCCGAGCGGGAGAAAGAAGTCACCAGATGGTTGGTCCAGGCATCTTTGGAGAGCGAGGTGCCCAAAGCATTGTAATCATCTGTTCCGACACACGCCTCCTGCTTGCCGAAGCAGACATTATTGTAATAGTAGGTGTTGGCATCCGAACCACCGGACTCAAACATAAAATCATAGGAGTTATCGAACGCGAGACAGTTGATGAGCACGTGTCCGCCTTGGTGGCTGTTGCAGTCAAAGCCCTTAACGGAACTGGATATATCGCATCCGAAGGCAACGCAACGGTACGCATAGTGAATACCCTTGCTGGATCCGCCGGTACCGTTTCCGCCGAGTTTGATACCATTGCCGTTTCCGGAGAACGAAGCGGAGCCGTCGAAGTACTGCTTTACCCAGAGGTGATCCGCCGCATTACCGGACTCCCAAGCCCAGCACTCTGCGAGAATGACGTCGTAGTCGGTCTCAAAGAGGTCCCATGCGTCATCGGAGTTACGCCAAGCGCGGCAGCGGATGAAGCGGTTGCCGATACCATTATGCATCTTGCAGGCAAAACCATCCGCGTCAGAGCCGTAGTTAGCGTCATAATCGCAGTTATGATGGGAGTCACAATCGACGATATCGTTGTAGGCACAATGGGAACCATCATTGCTGCTGAGGCCGGGGAACGTATCGGAGAACTTATGCCCGAAGCCGAGCTGGATACCCGTATCGAGGTTATAGGAGAACTCGCAACGCTCGATGCGATTGTGGGAGCCTTCGAGTTTGATGGCATTGTCGGCGGCGTGCATGAGATGCAGACCGAAGAGGATCCAGTAGTCGCCGGTGATCAGCATTCCGCGGTCGCCGACATTGTTCTTATTGCGGTTGCAATCCAATAACTGCTGCTCAAAATCGAAGATCGGCGCTTCGTTCTCGTAGGCAGAAATGACAATCGGAGCCTGCGCGGTACCGGATTGCGAGAGACGGACGGTCAGTTTGCCGTCTGTGCCGCGCCACGACATGAGATAGCGTCCTCCGCGGCAGAAAATGACATCTCCCGCTTGCGCCACGGAGACTGCCTTCCCGAGGTTGTACCAGGGGTTTTCGAACGATCCGTCGCCGGTAGCATCATTGCCCTCCGGGGAGATGTAATAGGTTGCATGCGAAGCGACAAACTCAGGCCTCGTGAACTCCGGGTCGGGTTCTCCTGGCACAACGGTTCCTCCTCCCTGACCTTGACCCTGCACAGGGTTCTTGAGGACAACATCATCGATGAAGATACTGCTCGCCAGACCTTTCACGCGCACGCGCACTGATAAAGAGGAGTCTGCCGGAACGGCGTGCGAATAAGTAGAGAACGAAGAGGAAGAAGACGGTATAGAGAGTGTGTCCAACACTTGCCATTCCTCCGAACCGATCTGGTATGCAATCTCCACTTTCTTGTTGCTACCACCGGAGCGGTATTTGAACTCTACCGTTGCGAGGCTGTCTATCGCCGGCGAGATCATGTATGCACCCGCAGCGTTAAACTTAATGGAAACAACGGAATTGGAACTGTTGCGCTGGGCGTTTCCACCAAAGGTCCATGTACCGGAAGGGAGATCGACATTCGTATCTGTGGACCACGAACCGGAAGTTAAAGAGTTGAAGTCCTCTGACAAGTCGGCACGTACAAAGCCGGCAAAGAGGCATACAAACAGAAGAAGACAGATCTTTTTCATACACGTAACGAATTAAGATTAAACAAACTCATTCAAAAGTGATGCAAAGTTACTGTCTTTTTCTGAATTAAGCAAGAATATACGAATTTTTGACCAAAAAACGTCAAATAGTTCCCTGGCGATTTTTTTTATAAAAATGTGTAATGAACGGTTTGCCTACTCTCTGGGTACGTATTGGGTAGCGTAACATCCAACGAACCACCAAGGTATCTCCAAGGAATCACTAACGATTCGTCCCTCGCGCGGCGTAGTAAAAAGATGTCGGAATAGCATTCCGACGCAATAAACGAAAGAAAAAAATGCACTGGCGAAAGTGGCGATATTGGCGATATCGCCAAAATTGCCAATATCGCCATGCAATTTTTTATACTACCGGCATCAAATGCCAGGGAAAAGAAGAAAGAAAAAATATGTCTTGTGGAGTATAGCGGACTCGAACCGCTCACCTCAACACTGCCAGTGTTGCGCTC
>CAMOUL010000043.1 GCA_946626605.1 uncultured Bacteroidales bacterium
TAGACAAGAAATCGTATGTACCTACATCTATGAGAACTACGTGGCATCGGGGCGGCTGCGGCACGACGTGGTGTCCAACAAAGTCCAGATCGCGGTGATGGGGGACGGGTTACAGGTTACGGGCTGGCGGGATATCACGACGGCGGATGTGAACGATATCGTTTGCGACTGCTCGGCGGAGAGCGGGTTGAGTATCGCCGCCAAAGAGGTGCTGGCGGTGCTGCAGTCCCACCGCATCCCCGACGTCCATCCGCTGCGTGAGTACGTGCTCAACTGCCGTCCGTACACCACCGACCAACCTGACTGGATAGCCTGGCTCGCGAGCCGTGTGACCATCGCCGGCGGCGAGGAGGAGCAGAAGCTATGGGTGAACTGCTTCCGCAAGTGGTTCGTGGCGATGGTGGCGTCGTGGCTCAGCGACGAGGTGGTGAACCAGCAGGTGCTCGTCCTCGTCGGCAAGCAGGGGATCTTCAAGACCACGTGGCTGGAACACCTCCTGCCGCCTGAACTGCGTGCCTACAGCTGTAAGATGGCGAACAGCACCCAGCTCAACAAAGACGAGCGGCTGCGTATAGCCGAGTACGGACTCATCGCCCTGGACGAGATAGACGCCATGGGCCCGCGCGAACTGAACGTCATGAAGTCCGTCATCACCGCCTCGGACATCTCCGAGCGTGCCGCCTACGGCTATACCAAGGAGCGGCGGATAAGGCTCGCGTCGTTCTGTGCGTCGGGCAACAAACAGGAGTTCCTGACCGACATCACCGGCAACCGCCGATGGCTGCCCTTCCAGGCGCAGAGCATCCTCAACCCCTTCTATATCACCCTCCCGTACGAGCAGATCTACGCGCAGGCGAAGTACCTCATCGACTTGGGCTTCCAGTACTGGTTCGACCTCGACGACATCGACCTCCTTGAGGCGCATAACGATGACTTCCGTGCCCAGGAGAACGAGGAGCAGCTCCTCGCCGTCTATTTCGACATCCCCCGTGCCGGCGAAGGCCGGTTCATGACCACTGCCGAGATCTCCGACAAACTCGTCTCCTGGGGCTCCATCAAGAAACCGATGCCACTAAGCCGGTTGGGGATGGTACTGCAACAGGCAGGCTACCAGAGCAAGCGGATCGGGAAAAAGGGAACGCGCGGATGGATAGTAAGGGAGAGGGGATTAGAGGAGGTAAATGCTAATCGTAATATAGAAGGTAGAGGCTGACGGCTGACAGGCTGACACCCTTTTCCTAAAACTATACACACCCACGCGTGTGTGAGATATATAAACAAGGGTGTCAGCCGTCAGCCTGTCAGCCTAAAAACTTTCGTCCATTGCGCCGCATGCTATGCGGCAAAACATCGTTCATTAGGTCGGATGTTATCCGACATCCGCTCAAAATCCACCCTATAACTGCCTAATTACTGCCTATTTGAGGCCTATTTACGGCTCAAAACCGCGATATGACCGCGACGTGACCGCGACCTCTACGTACTGTTACACTAAAATAAAAAAGATATGAGAATCATTCCTATTATGCCGATAGAATCCATGTATGGCATGGTCTATCAACGAGCCGGATATTACATCCGCCGATCATCCAAAGGTAAACTCTACAGCTGCCGCTGCCCGGACCGCTCCGGGCATGTCAAAACACCTGCTGAAGCCGCTAACCAGAAACGTTTCGCGGCGAGGTACGCAGGAAAACATAACCATTAATCATTAACTCTAAAATTTATTGTATTATGCCGAAAGTCAAAATGATGGCGGGTATCGCCGCTATTTCCGGTAAATTCGGAAACATGTATTTCCGTACCGACAAAAAATCTGGACGTGTCTCTTTGTGCAACTTGCCGAAGGCCCAATGCGCCCTTACCGAAAAACAAAAACTCCATCATGCCCGTTTCGCCGCCATCGCCCGGATCGTTGCACGGATGAAGGCAGAGGGATCCAAGAAAAGCAGAAAGCAACTGTGGAAAATTGCTACGAAAGCCTATGAAAGCAATGCTTAAATCAGAACTGGCAACAGCTGCGGGAGTGTCCACGGACACTTTCCGCCGCTGGCTCCATTCGGACATCGACTACCTCCGTTCACAAGGTATCACACCCAAGACCAAAGTCCTTCCACCGCAAGTCGTCCGCTATCTATGCGAGAAATATGATATAGAGGTGTAGAAATGGACGAAAAGCATAAAAAATGCATTAAAATTACATTTTTTTACCAAAATGTTTCCGTATATGGAAACTTTTTTGTACCTTTGCACCCATACTTTAATCAAAAATAATTAGGAGGGCATACAATGCAATTTTACACACAAGATCAAATGGTCGATAAGCACGTAGGTGTCAAGGGTACAGCAGCGCGTGCTGAGTATGATGAGCAAGTAGAATTGATGCTCGTAGGCGAGGCGATTCGCAAAGCTCGTCTGGCTAAATCGTTATCACAGGAACAATTAGGAGAGATGGTAGGTGTTCAAAAAGCGCAAATCTCACGTCTGGAGAATGGCAAAAACCTTACATTATCCTCTATCTGTAAACTCTTCAAGGCGCTTGGTCAACAGGTGTCATTAGAGATTCCATCTATTGGCAGAGTAGCTCTTTGCTAACCCTGAACACCTTTTTTCTCCCTATCTAAAGCGGCTGTTTCAACAGCCGCTTTTCTTTGTTTATAGCCGTAAACATCGTTTAGTTCAGTGATGTCTGGCGTTGTCCTATGAGTGTGTTTTCAAAACCCCTTATCTTTGCATTGAATTTGAAAAACAGTTATACGATGTATCTTAGATTTGTAAGACATAATCAGCTTGGCGGGAATATAAACCGCGGAA
>CAMOUL010000044.1 GCA_946626605.1 uncultured Bacteroidales bacterium
TAATTATGCTGTTCTTTGTAACTTTGGGCGGAATCCTACTGTTCGTCTATCTGTACCGCCGCCGTCAAAGGCTGCTGTTGGAGAAAGAGGAAGAAATTGAGACCCTGCGTAACATGTTGGCGTCAGCAGATAAACCGGACGATAAGGAGAGTGTGCGCAAACTGATGTTACAGCAATTGGGTGTCATCAAAACGATTGCCGGAACACCCACCGAAGCCAACCAACAACTGCTTGCGCGTCTCATGGCCTTGAACGAGGAAACCGCCAATGCCCTCATTGACTGGCCAAGCATTTACCAAACCATCGATTTGGTCTATGACGGTTTCTATACACGTCTTAGGGACAAATACAAAGATGTGTTGAACGAAAAGGAGCTGCAACTTTGTTGTTTACTCAAAGCGGATTTCTCCACCAAGGAGATCAATATGCTCACTCGTCAAAGTCTCCAAACCATCTACCAGCGCAAGACCCAAGTCCGTCAGAAACTCAATCTCGCCGAAGCCGAAGACATCACAACTGTGATAATCTAATTAGAACAACGCTCACACCGGGCGATTTTGGTTATTCTATCATCTTGATTACTTTCGCGGGAACACCTGCAACGATGGCATTGGCAGGGACATCTTTGGTCACCACGGCTCCGGCGGCAACGATGGCATTGTCACCGATGGTGACGCCCTGCAGGATGGTCACATTTGCGCCAAGCCACACGCGTTTGCCGATGTGTATCGGTTTGGCGGTCATACCTGCCCGTTGAGCCGGGTCGGGGATGTGATTGAGCGTGCAGAGTGTGGCGTTATGACCGATGAGCGCATCGTCATCAATGAAGATACCGCCTTGGTCTTGGAACTTACATCCCATATTGATGAACACCCGTTCGCCGACATGCGTGTTCTTGCCGCAATCGGTATAGAACGGCGGAAACATACCGAACGACTCCGGCACATCTATCGCCCATAACTCACTCAACAACCGTCGCAGTTCCTCGGGGGTATGGTACGAGCCGTTGATCTCGGCGGTAATACGCAGGGCTTCCTGCGAGTATTTATGGAATTCCATGTGCAACTCCGAGCCGCCAATAATCGGCTCATCGGTTGCCATTCGTTCACGAAATTGGTCTATTGTCATGGTTGGGTATCAGTTGTTTTTTATGACTTGTACGGACGGGACATTCAGGCGGATGGCAAGCCACTGCTCCATACGGGCGAGATCTTCGTGGGTTAGTGTCTCCTTCTTATGGTTTGCCGCCTGTTTCTCGGAGATGACCAGCAGTACGGTGGAGTCTGCTCTTGCAAGGGTGATCCGGTCTATGGACGACCACTGTGCGCGCAGTTCGGCGCTGATTTGCTCCGTGGGCAGAACAAGCGCTTTATAGGCATCCAGTTGTTGCCGGAGTGCGCGAATCGAATCGTCCCTCTGGCGCAACTGCGCCTCGGTGGAAGCCAGCCAGTCGCGCATGATCTCACGTTCATTCAGGCGGCGGACCTCTATCGTCGCATCATCGGCAAAAAGGATCTGCGCATGCGAGATACCATGTTTCTCCGCGTTGGCGTACAGCTGCGCGCGGGCCTCGGTGCTCAGCGCCTCCCCTGCAAGCCGCAGCGTGAGGGTATAGGGTTTGACGGACATATCCGTGCTGTAGTCGTAGATATACGTGCCGCCTATGGCTTGGTTCTCCTTCACAAAATGCCGTGCTTCGGTGGTGAAGCGGTTCTCGCGAACGATACTATATGCCGTGAAGAAACTGGGTACCAGCACAACGAGGATCAACAAACCATAGGAGATGATTCTCCGGCGCGAAGTACCGTCTCTTTCTTCCACCACGGGGAAACGCAAGTACTTGACTGCCAGGAAAGTAGCCAGCGCGATGAAAATACAGTTGATAAAGAAGAGATACAACGCTCCGCCGGCATAATGCCAGTTAAGGTTGGCTATCCCGTAACCGACCGTGCAGAGCGGCGGCATCAGTGCCGTAGCGATTGCCACGCCGGAGAGTACCGTCCCCTTCTCCTTCCGCGAGAGTTCCAGAATGCCTGCTATACCGCCGAAGAAAGCAATCAGCACGTCATAGACGGAAGGGTTGGTGCGTGCCAGCAGTTCGGTCGGGTTGTCGGTCTCCAGAGGCGTAGCCAGGAAATACAGCGTCGACGCCAAAAGGCTGATAACAAACATGATACCGAGGTTCTTGAGCGACTGCAGTAACAGATCCGTGTCGTTGGTTCCCAAGCCCAGCCCGAAACCGATAATAGGACTCATGAGCGGCGAGATAAGCATCGCACCGATGATGACCGGTATGGAGTTGACGTTTAGTCCGACCGAAGCAATGACAATAGCCACAAAGAGAATGTAGATGTTCGGTCCGCGGAAAGGGATGTTGCTGCGGATATTGGCACTTGCCGCCTGCACATCCGTGTAGTCAGTCAGGCTGAGACGTTCGCGCATGAAGCGTTTTGCCCGTTTGGTAAATTCCGAATAGGTCATATTTCTGATTTTGGGTGCAAAGGTACTGCTTTTTTCTCAACTATGCAAGAAGATAGTGATTTTTGGTTACTTCTTCGTATATTTGGCTTTGACGATCTCGTAGGAGTTGCGGGTGAGGTCTTTGAGCAAGTCCTCTTCAGCGGCGTTGGCATCCATGCCTATCCAGTATTTGGACGGCAGGTTAAACGGTTTTCCGATGCAGTCATAGCGTGCCTTGAGTTCGTCTATCCGCTCCGGCTGGCATTTGAGCGTCACGATGCCGTAATGGTCGATGTCCAGAAACGCGAACATGTGTCCGCAGACATAGAACACTAACACATCCGC
>CAMOUL010000045.1 GCA_946626605.1 uncultured Bacteroidales bacterium
GAGACATCGAAGGTGTCGATCAACTGGTTCATGTTGACGAAGATCGAGTCCGGATTCGTCGGTTCGTAGGTCTTGCCCGGGATAAAGAGTTTACCACAGATGGTATCATTATGGATTTCTTGATCCAGATATCCGTCTATCATATGTACATACGTGACAACTCGATCCTTGTTGACGCTCTTGAGGGTATAGAATACGGTAGTGTCATTATAACCCTCGCCGACGATACCCTGGTAGTCCACGCGCAGGATGACATGCGACGGGAGGTCCTCGTCTGCTTTTTCCTTACAAGCCGTATTGGCCTGATAAGCGATCAACGGCGGCTTGGTAGCGAAGATACACATGTCATCGATGATGAAGTCGTTTCCGTCCCAGTCGGATGATACGTTGTAGATTCGTACGCGGAAGTGTTTGTAGTCGATATTCTCGTCAAAGACGATCGGGAAGTAGATCTGACTCCACTGGCTCGAGGGCTTGATACCTCCCGTGGTATAAGAGGTGATATCCACCCAATCGGTTCCGTTGACCGATCCTTGCACGCTAAAGGTGAAGTTCGGGTCGGACTTGCCGGTCTGGCTACTGGGGTTGCACACATAACCGGAGAAGAACATCTTCTGTCCAGAGCACAGATGCGTCTCCAGCGAGAGGGCGGCTACCTGACCGGACGACGACATACCGTCGCAGTAGATCATGTATCCGTTGGAAGCTCCTCCGTGTTGCTCCATCGGACGCCAATAGGACGTCACACCGTCCCCCCAATGACTTGCTGTCGGAATGCGGTTGATCAGTCCGTACTCACCATGGTTCGGGAAGTCGGAATGGACGTGCAGTCGGTTGTGGGGCAGGTCGGGTGTCTCGGGGTACGTATAACCGTACGACGCATCCGCCCACGGCAGCGGGTGAGGATAGACCGTATATTCGGGTCCCGGCTTGTTGTAGTCGAAATTCAGGCGTTCCAGCACTTCGTAGTGCTGCTCTATATCGTCGTTGGTGATCAGGGCTTTGACATTGCCTGCCTTGTCTTTCGTCTCAGCCAACGGACCGTACTTGCCGGGCTTATGATATATCAGCTTATAGCGGCAGATATTGAACATATAAGCACCCGAGTCGGTCTCTTCCTCTTCTATGCCATCATATGGGTCATCATCCGGAAATATCGTCTGCCAGCTGCGTGCGCGCAAACAATAATATACGGTGTCAAACTCCTGTCCGTTGGTGATGTTTTGCTTTGCCGGCACTTTCAGGAAGTCGTCGCTCACGGTTGTCGAGTGGTTGCATACGGTGTATTTTTGGGTCTTGGGGTCGTAGGTGTACCATTTGCAGACAGCATCCCAACCGCCGCACCAGATCATCGTATCCTGGCGCTCAAGGTCTTCACTCCATGTACCCCAGTTATCGTCACGCATATAGTAGCCTAATAGCGACTCCGACTGTTTCGTTTTGTGCAGGTGCTCTTTGATGTAACGTTGCTCGGTGGAGAGCAGCAGTTCGTTGCCCAGCGGAGCCATCATGACGTGATCCTCCATGTATTTCTCGTTCGCCAATTCATAGGTGCCTGCATCGTTCGTTGTACGCGGACTCTTGAAGCCATCCAGACGCGCTGCCATCTCCGTCCACGGATGCAGTTCGAAGATCTCGCGCAACGAAAGCGTCGGCTCCGGAATAGCGGACATGGTGTCCAGCATGGCGGTATCCACCTGGTTTTTGGACGTCAAGGACATCGGCAGGTTGTCGTAGTAGTTACTGATCTCAGCCGCATAGGTCACAGTGGGCTTTTCTGCCACGCCGTATGTTGTGATCGGCGGTGCTACACGCGCAACCTTGACAGGAGGAGTTTTCTTGTTGTCGTTATAATCTGCCGCCTTGTAATGGAAGACGGTGTAGCGACCCATCGTCACCAATACTTTTATGGAGTCATTTAGATCAGGCGTTGCCGTATTCGGTACTTTGACCGAGTCACCGATGATAAGGAACGGGAAGTTATAGGAGCCGCTTCTTCCGGAACCGGTGTTTTGTGGCTTTTTTCGCCAGCTCGCTTCCGGTATATCCGAGTCGCCTATCTCGCCTGCGCCCTCACGGAACCAGCGCCACCAACCGAAGAAGTGGTAGTCGCGAATCGGCAGTTCGACATCCTGCTCGGGGTAGTAATAGAGGATGCGTTTGTTCTCGTGTACCTGCTGCATACCGTCAGCTCGCAGCGGATCGCCTGAAGCACCGGGAGAGTGAACCAGGTGCTGGTTGTTGGCATACTGGAAATAACTGGGTTGGGATACGGTCAACTGTTCGGTGACGACATACATCTTGTCATCTATCATAACGATATAGAAGATGCGTAAATACGCCATACGCGGCGTACGGATACCGCTCTGCGTACATTCTACCGTAATGGTGGTGGCCGTCTTACCGGAGATACGACACCAACTCGGCGTATTACCGTAATCGTCCAAGAGTAGTACCTCGGCCATGGCTGTACTGTTCAAATTCATACCGCCGGATGTTGTTACGTCCGTTTCGTCCTTACCCAGCACCTCCATCGTCATGTTCGCTACGTCCAGCACGTGACGACCGGTGTGATTCATTGTACCGAGGTTGAAGGTAAAGGATTCCGGGTGGAGAGGATCTATCTTATTGGGGAAGGTATGGTTGTAGACATCGCTTTTAACGACACATATAAGCGAGTCGAAGTTCGCTTCGTGGTAGGTCTTACGTATCAGCGGTATCTTCA